>JADJCA010000001.1:0-721267 GCA_016703425.1 Myxococcales bacterium | reverse complement strand
TCGGCGAGGTGTATCACTCCTCCCGCGCGGACCGCACCGGCCTCGACGCTACGCCTTCTCCAGCGCCGCGCCGCCCTTGGCGCGCATGAGCGCGTAGTAGACGACGCCCGAGCCAATGCCGCCCACGAACCAAGCGTAGTCGTAGAACTGCTTGAGGCTCGGAGCGAAGGCGCCGACCCACGCCGCGGCGCAGCCGAGCAACGTGGCGGTGACGGCGTTCCAATTGGTTCCGATGGCGGTGCCGTAGTCGTAGCGCCCTCTGCGTCGGTAGAGGTCCGCCACGTCGAGGGACTTCTTGCGCAAGATCCAGTAGTCGGTGATGAGGACGCCGGCGATGGCGCCGAGGCCGCCCGAGTAGCCAAGGAGCCACTTGAAGATGTAGCCGCTCGGGTCCGCGATGAGCTTCCAGGGCATCATGAAGACGCCGAGTATCCCCGTGATGAGGCCGCCGGTGCGGAAGGAGATCTTGCCCGGAGCGATGTTGGCGAAGTCGTTCGCAGGCGAAACGACGTTGGCGGCGATGTTCACGGCGAGCGTCGCCACGACGACGGTGAACATCGAGATGGCGACGAGCCACGGCGAGGTGAATCGACCCACCAGCTCGATGGGATCCCACATGGCCTTGCCGTAGATGATCTCGGAGGCGCTCGTGATCACAACGCCCATGGCCGCGAAGATCGTCATGGTTGTTGGCAGCGCAACGACCTGACCGATGGCTTGCTCGCGCTGCGAGCGCCCGTAGCGAGTGAAGTCGGGCATGTTGAGCGAGAGCGTCGCCCAGAAGCCGATCATGGCTGTGACGCTGGGAACGAAGATCGGCCAGAAGGCTCCAAAGGTCGGAAATTTCCCCGGATCGCTCATGATCTTTCCGAGGCCGCCGGCACGAGTCACGGCCCAATAGACGAGCGCGGCGGTCATCACGAGAACGTAAGGCGCGGCCCAGTTCTCCACGCGTCGCAAGAGCTCCATGCCGCGGTACACGATGAGAATGTTGAGGCCCCAGAAGAGCGCGAAGCTGAGCCACTCGGTGCCGTAGTGCCCGCCGGGCTTTCCTTCGCCGAGAAGCGTGACCCATCCGGGCCACAGGGCCTTCATGAAGGTGTGGAGCGCCTGACCGCCGATCCACGCGTTGATGCCGAACCAACCGCACGCCACGATGGCGCGCATGACGGCTGGGAGATTCGCGCCGAAGACGCCGTAGGCCGCGCGCGCGAAGACAGGGAAGGGGATGCCGTATTTCGTGCCCGGGTGGGAGTTCAAGAGGATCGGCACCAGCACGATCACGTTGCCGACGAGGATCGTCACGAGCGCCTGCCACCAGTTCATGCCCGCGCCGATGAGGCCGGAGGCGAGCATGTAGGTGGGAATGCAGTGCGCCATGGAGATCCACAGCGCGGCGTACGTGTACGTCGACCAGGTGCGCGTCTCGATGCGCGTCGGCGCGAGGTCTTCGTTGGTGAGGCGCGGGTCGTCGAGCACCACCCCCTCCGCTAGCTCGACGCGGCCGTCGGCGTGCTCCAATTGCTCGCTTTGCATCGCGGCGTCTTACAGCAAAAACGAGCGCTCCGGGGCGGTCGCGTAGCGCTTTCGTCGCCCGGTTTAGCGGGCCGGCGCGTCGAGGGCGCGCCACAGATACCAGCTGGCCACGGTGCGGTACGGACGCCAGCGTTCGCCTCGCCTCAGAATCTTGTCGGGGTTCGGCAGCGGGCCGCCGAACGTCTTCTGGAATCCCTTCTGGATCCCGAGGTCCGTCGCCGGCAGCACGTCGGGGCGGCCCATGCGAAACATGAGGAGCATCTCCACACTCCAAGGGCCGATGCCGCGGATGCGCGTCAACGTCCCGATGATGTCGTCTTCCGTCATCGCCGCGAGGGTCGCTGGGGCCGGCACTTCGCCGGCCTCGTCGCGGCGAGCAAGGTCACGCAGGCTCGCGAGCTTTGGCCCCGAGATGCCCGCGGCCGCGAATGGTCTCGTCGGAGAGCGCCAGCAATCCCTTTGCGGTCAGCCGACCGCGCGGGTGCGCGGCGACGAGGCGACCGAAGATCGTGGCGGCGGCCTTGCCGCTAAGCTGCTGGTAGACGATGGCGCGCGCCAACGCTTCGAAGGTGGATGGCGGCGGGTCGGGCTTCAGCGTGAAGGGGCCGACGCGCTCGATCAGTGCGCCGAGTTTGGTGTCGGCCTCGGAAAGCGAGCGCGTCGCCGCCCGCGGCGAAAACGCCCACGTCATCGGCGGTTCCCGCTGTTCGATCGCGCCGGCAAGAGCGGCGTCGCCGCGCGTCCCCGGTCGGCCCCGACGCCGGGCCGGAGCACGATGTTGCGGCCCGCTTCGCGCCCTTCGACGAACGCGTCGCTCCGTGGCTGTCCTTGGTAGCGAACGTTGCGAACGTAGGGGTGCCGCCGCTTGAAATACCCTGATAGCTCGTGGTCGCCGACCCACACGAGCCCCGCTTTTCGATCGGCGCGGGCCTCGCGCGTGAGCCGATCGGCAAAGCCGGCCATGACGCCCGACAAAAAGGACCGTCGTTCCCGATCGGAGCGGATCCCCTCGCGTCGCTTGTGATCAGCCCAGAGCTCGTCGGCCGTGTGCCTGAGGAACGAATAGACGTACTCCGCCATCTCGACGTTCTCGGGCTTGCCGCAGATCTCGAGGACGCTACCGCGGCGCTCCTCGAGGGGCCGGTACACGGGCACCCAGATGACCTCGACGAAGTAGTGCCGACCCAGGATCATCGCGACGATGCGCTCGGCCTCGCTGACGCGGCCCGAGGGCGTCCCGAGGTGCCGGAACACGTACGACGAAGGCCGCGAGGCGACGTCGATGTTGTGCTTCAGCATCAGCCGATGCGCCGCGAGCGCCGCCGCCTGCGCCTCGTGCTCGTTGGGGCTCTCCGCGAGGGCGAGGAGTCGCGCGATGCGCTCGACGACGCGGCCCTCCGTACCGGCCGTTGACGCCGTCGGGACGCCGCTCGCGCGCGCGTCGACGCCGAGGCGTTCGCAGACGTTGCGGAACTCGGGGCCGTGCGCCGTCTCGTCGGTGACGCCGACGACTTCGTGCACGAACTGGTGCGCCATCTCGTGCTTCAAAACCTCCACGACGACGCCCCACGGTGAGCGCAGGACGAAGGGCCGCGAGAGCTCAAGGGCGCGTGTGGCCCGCGACCAGCGGCCGAGGAAGGTCTCCGTGTCCGAGAGCTCCAGCGTTGGCGGACGCAACGCTCCCTTGAAGTAGGTCGCGTTCACGCGGCGCCACTGATCCAGGAGCTCACGGACGAGCGCGCGCTCGAGGGCCGGCGCCAAGGCCGAGGATGTTCCTTGTGCCGTCACGTGCGGCAGCGAACCGCAGCGTGGGGGGGCGCGTCAAGACTCGCGAGGGGGCCCTGGCCGCCCATCCAACGGCCCATCAACCACCCTTGGAGTCGGGCGGTGCCGAGCGACGTCGCTCCGAGGGGGCGCTGCCCTGCGCGTAGCGTTCAAGCTTTCGATACAGCGTCGCTCGGTCGAGTCCCAAGATCGCGGCGGCGCGGCGCTTGTTCCCCGCCACGGAGTCGAGGACGCGCTCGATGTAGCGCTTCTCGACCTCGGCGAGCGGAACCAAGTCGTCGGGGCTCTCGGCAGCGACGACGACGTGAGAGGACTTGTGATCGCGAATTCGCTCCGGCAGGTCCTCGGCCACGAGCTCCTCGTAGCGCGCCAGCGCCACGGCCCGTTCGACGTAGTTGCGAAGCTCGCGGACGTTGCCGGGCCAGGAGTAGTTGACGAGGCGCTCTGCGGCACCCGGTGAGAGCGCGCACGGCCTTGCCGTGTTGGGTGGCGTATTGCGTCAAGAAGGCCTGCGCCAGCAGGAGGACGTCAGCCCCACGGGAGCGAAGCGGAGGCACTTCGATCTGGACGACGTTGACGCGGTAGAAAAGATCCTCGCGAAAATTGCCCTCCTCGACGGCTTGGTGGAGGTCGCGGTTGGTTGCCGTGATCAACCGGACGTCGAAGGGGATTTCGGCGGTGCCACCGACGGGCCTGACGCGACGCGCTTCGAGCGCGCGAAGCAACTTGGCCTGCATGGTGAGAGGCATTTCGCCGAGCTCGTCCAGGAACAGCGTGCCGCCGTTGGCGTCGACGAAGAGGCCTCGGCGCTCCGTTCGCGCGTCGGTGAACGCGCCGCGGACGTGGCCGAAGAGCTCGCTCTCGAGGAGCAGCTCCGGGAGCGCCGCGCAGTTGATGGTGACGAGCGGGCCTTCGGCGCGCTTGCTCCGTCGGTGGATGGTTCGCGCGACGAGCTCTTTGCCCACGCCCGTCTCCCCCGCGATGAGCACCGACGCGTCGGTCTCCGAGATGCGACCGATGAACTCGCGGAGTCGGTCCATGCCTGGACTCTGGCCGACGAGCTCGCCCGTTCGATCGCGCGCCGCTGCGACGGCGTGGCGTAGCCGCTTGACCTCTTCGCGGAGCTCTCGATGCTGAACGGCGCGCTCGACGGTGAGCGCCAGCTCGTCCATGTCGAAGGGCTTCGTGAGGAAATCGAAGGCGCCGGCCCGCAGCGTGAGGATCGCGGTCTCCATGCTGCCGAAGCCCGTCACGACGATGACCGGGATATCGGGCCGGCTCTTGACGACGCGTTCGCAAAGCTCGACGCCGCTGACGCCGCGCATGTTGAGGTCCGTCACGATGACGTCGACGTCCCGCTCGGCGAGGCTCGCGAAGGCTGCGTCGGCGCCCTCCGTCGTCTCCGTGGCGAAGCCTCGGGAGGATAGCTCATCCGAGAGGACGTCTCGCATGGCGGCGTCGTCCTCGACGACAAGAATTCGTGCGCTCATGAGGTCGACTCCGGCAGGTTGACGGAAAATGAGGAGCCATTCGCGGGGCTGCTCTCCACGTTGATCCAGCCGCCGTGGTCTCGCACGATCCCGTAGGCCACCGACAGCCCGAGGCCGGTGCCCTCGCCCACGACCTTGGTGGTGAAGAATGGCTCGAAGACACGAGCGAGGTTCTCTTCCTTGATACCCTCGCCACGGTCAGTGACGCGAACAATGGCGCACCGCTTCGGTTGACCATCGACCGGCGAGGTGGCGTCTTGGCGAGTGACCGTTACGGAAATCGCATCGCCCTCGCGGCTCGCGTGAATCGCGTTGACGAGCAAGTTGGTGATGACTTGGTCCATTTGCGCGGGATCCACGCGGGCCTCGACGGCGCCGAGCGCGGCCTCGACGGAGACGTGGACGTCCTTCTTGCTGCTGATGGGCTCGACGAGAGCAACGACGCGTCTGACGAGGGCGGTCAAGTCGGCTTGCGTCGTCGACAGCGGGCGAGTGCGCGCGAAGTCCAAGAGCTGCCTCATGAGCTTCGTCATTCGCTCGACCTGCTCGACGATGATGCGGCCGTATTCGCGCTTCGTGTTCTCGTCGACCGCTTCCAGTCATGATCGGCTTGGCTCGGGCGCTAACCACGTTGAGTGGTGTTCCAAGCTCGTGCGCCATGCCGGCGGCGAGGCGCCCAACGGTGGCCAAGCGGTCGGCGTGCCTTAGCTGCTCGATGGCGTCGAGCTTTGCGCGGTTGGCGCGGTCTGCGGCGTCTTTCGAGTCAGCGAGGCTCGCGCACATTCGATTCAGCTCTTCGGCAAGGTTGCCGAACTCGTCTCGTTGCGAGATGGCGATGCGCGCCGACAGATCACCTCGCCCCACGCGCCGAGCCTGTTCGACGAAGGTCGCCATCGGCCGGCCAATGAACCATGCGCCGAGCACCGAGGTGACGATGGCCGTGACGAGCGTCAAGCCAACCACGACGAAGAGGGCCTGACGCAAGGCGCCCCGTCGAACTTCGGCCTCGCGGTCTAGCGAGTGAGAAATTTCGAGCGCGCCGATGGACGGGCTCGCCTCGGGCGGCACCAACGGGACGTAGGTCAAGAGCTCGCGCTCGCCGGGGTCCACGCTCGACACGTCTTCGCCGCGCTCGAGGGGCGCGAGCCGCTCGCGCGCGATGCGTGGCGCGAAGGGATCGCCGGGAGGCGCGGAGAGCCAGACCCAGCGGATCTCGACGCGTCGGAGTCGCTGATCGGCCTCGCGAACGAGGGCCATGGCGCGGTCCCGACCCTCGACGCTCCACACGTTGATCACCGCGGGCCGCAAGGCTCGACCGACGACGCTCTGGTACGCGGCGGTCTCCTGCTCGAAGCGTCCGAGCTCGTTCTGCACCGTCAAGATGGCGTTGAGGGAGAGCGCGGCGATGACGCAAGCGATGAGCGCGAGGGTGAACTTCCGCGCGATCGGCATGGCTCGAGGATGCAGGAGCCCCGCGCCAAGGGCAACGCGCGATCGCGGTCATCGCACGGCAGAGCTCTGGGCGCGAGGCGCACGGCCGCGCCGGGGCGGACCCGTTGGCGGGGCATTCTCGGGTCGTTTTGCGCGGGTTTCGCGGGCGCCTGGCCGCCGCGCCGTCCCGTTGAAGAGGAGTGGTGCTCCTTGGGCCGTTCGGCGTACCCTGGTCGAGCGCGACCGCGGCACGCCGGGCTCGCAAGCTTGCCGGGGACTTCGCTGAGGATGGGACTCATGAAGGGTGGATTCGAAGAGCTGAACGCGCGACTTGAGGCGGCCACGACGGGGCTCGGCGGCGTGGCTCGAAAGCGCGTATTTGCGCGCAACACGTTCTTCGTCGACGGGAAGCTCTTCGCGCTGGTGTGGCGCGAGGGCCGCATCGGCGTGAAGCTGCCGGAGCCAGACGGCTACGCCGAGCTTCAGGCGCATGCGGGCGCGCTTCCGTGGGTCGCGTGGGGTCGGCCGATGGTGGGGTGGCTGCTCGTTCCCACGGAGATGCACAGCGACGAGGCGTCGCTCTCGAAGTGGGTCCGTAGGGCGTGCGAGGCCGTGCGTCTGGCGGCGCCCGCGCCCGCGCACGAAACCGTCGTGGGAGCCGTCGAGCCGCTACCGGCCGTTGCGAGCGCGCCCGCGGCTCGCGCCCCGAGCGTGCGCCCGCCGAAGGCTCCGAGCGCCGCGCCGCCGCCACGTGCACCTTCCGCGCGGCCTCCGGCTGCGTCGCCCGCGGCGGCCGCTGAGCCCGCCGAGGCCAATGAGTTCTCGTTCGGTGACGACGCGCTCGACGCAGAGGATGCGGCCATCGCGGCCGCGTCGGTTGCGCCAGCCGCACCGCCGCCGCCGCCGCCCGCGCCGCCCGCGCCACCGCCGTCGGAGCCGGAGAGCGATGGCGAGTTCTCCTTCGACGCGCCGGAAGCCGCGGCCGAGGCGCCGGCCGTCATCGCCGACGGCAACGAAGCGCAGGAGAGCTCCGAGTTCGACTTCGGTGGCGAGCCCGAGGCGGGCCCAGCCGCCGCAGCGCCCCAGGAATCGGGCAAAAAGAAGAAGAAGAAGAAGAAGACTGGGTAGACCGGCGGGGTCGCATTGGGGCGGTGCGGGCGCTGGCGCCTCGGCTTTGCGTTGCTAGGCGCAGAGGCAACGGAACGATCGCTTGCCCGCCTCCAGCGTGCAGCCGCTCGGGGGCGGGGACGGGCTGTCGACGCAATACGGTGCGGGCGGGGTGCAGGGACCGTCGACGCAGCCGGGCAGGCCGCCGTTGCAGGTCGATGGTGTTGTGCCGGCGGGACACACGCCCGCGTCAGGAATCGGGTTGCACGCGGGCGCAGGTCCACCGCAACAAGGCGTCACGCAATATTGCGCGGCGGTGCACGTGGTCTTCCCGCACGCGAACGGCTCGGTCGGAGGGCACGCTTGCTCGCTCAGCTGCACCGTCCAGCGACCACTCTGACAGAGGCTCGAGCCAGGTCCGCCGCTCGCACAGCCGAAGTTGCACACCGTGCTCGCGGGGAGCGCGCACGACGCGCCGCTCGATGGAAGCTTCGCGGGACATCCGCTCGCGTTCGCGTCGCCGCCTCCATCGCGGCTGCCGTTGCCGCCCGCGTCGAGAGAGTCGATCGAGCCAGCGCCGCCGCCCGAGCAAGCGATGAGGGTCGTTGCGAAGAGTGAAAGCGAACACGCCACGACGCCGAGCGCTGTCTTCATAGAAGGCCATGCGAGCACAACGCGTGCCCACGCAACGCAGTGAAATCAGGGGCCGTCGGGTGTGCCATGTGCGGCCGCCACGACGCGGCGATCACGCGCTCTGGCTATCGGCGAGGGCGGCGCTTGGGCCAGAGCCCGAAAATGAAGGGAACGGAAAAGGCCGCCAGCTCGGTCAAGGCGACGCGCAAGCCCTCGCCCGAGATGAACCCGCGACCGATGGGGGCGACGGGGAGAGGCGTCCAAGGGGCAAAGAACCGTTCGTCGCTGAACGGCCATAGCAGCGCGCATCCGAGTCCCCCATCCGTGAGACAGTCGAGCAGGGGGTGACTTGCCACGACGGCCCCGACCAGCACCGTCGTGCGAACGACGGGCAACTTTGCGGAGCGCGCCGCCAAGCCTGCGGCCAACGCCACCATCATGGCGAACACCAGCGAGTGGGTTGCCCCGCGATGTCCCCAGGGGTCGGCGTACTGGATGCCCAGGCGAAACCCGAAGACGTCGATGTCGGGCAACAGCGAAATGCTGCTCCAGACGACCATCGATGTGACGGCAGCCCAGGGCGGGCTCTGATCCCGCTCGTACCATCGCCGGGCGGCAAGCCCGACGGCGACGTGACCGATGCTTGCCATGCGATGCGTCGAGGGTCAGGGCTTTCGCGCCGCCGGAGGCTTCGGTTTCGGACCTCTCACGAAACGCGTGTAGAGCGGGGTACCGGGTTCGAACCGGCGACATCCAGCTTGGGAAGCTGGCACTCTACCAACTGAGTTAACCCCGCGAGCGGCGACATTGGTACGCGCTCGCGTTCGCTCCGTCAATACGGCGCGCGGTGCGGTCTTCGCTCGCCAGTCCCAAGTCGCCCGTCGGCCCTCGCGCGGCACGCCCGCGACGGCAGCCATCGACGTTGACCTGACCACGGGACCGGGCGCGAACGCGCGCGAGACCGAGCATCGCCCGCACAAAAGACGACGACCCGGGTGGAACTCTGCCACCCGGGTCGCCCGGCCCCGAAATCGGGGTTGGCCGCAAACGTCGGCCGCTCGGTGGTCCCGGCTTCAGGTCGCGTGGCGACGAAGAAGGCTAGGGACCTCGGCAATCGACAGCACTACGGCGCAGAAACCTCCGGTTTCGAGCCAACTAGGGTTTGCTTCACGCGATTACCTCCTCCGGGCAGTGCCGGCACTCGATGCTCCATCAGCAAAACCGTTGCTGCGGGCGAGGCGAGTGTTTCCGTTTGGGCTTGGGAGCCGGGTTCTGCTTCGCATGGCGGAGTGCTCTCCGACCGGACCATCCGGGGCCTTTCGGCCCATGCGAGGCGACCTCTGGAAAATAGCACGCGCACCCGCGGTGGCGAAATGCGAGGACCGTCTTGTCCTACGCTCTCCCACTCGCGTGCGCCCTCAGGAGCCCAAGCGCCGAGCTTTCGCCGCTTACTTCGCCTTCGGCGTGCCGCGGAGCTCGAGGGCGACCTCGCACGGCAGCTCCGCGTAGCCACCGAGCGCGACGACGTCTTGGCAATCGGAGCCTTCCGTTGGAACGAACCGATACCGGAGCGTGCCGACGAAGCTCGACACCTCGAGCTTCCCGTTCGCGCCCTCTTTCGCTGTGAGCGCTGCGTCGAGCTGATCTTCGCGGCGCACACCGCACGCCGCCTGACCGCGGTTCGCCTCGCGGACCGTCTTCGTGTCGGAGGACTTCATCTGCGTGCGCTGCGCATCGTCGAGCGTTCCTGACACGGGGAGGCCGCCTTGGAGCCAATACAGCGTTCGTCCGTCTTGCGCGAGGCGCACCTCGAATCGCCACGGATCGGGCGGCGACTCGAGCTCGCCGCACGTGGCGGTCTTGCGCTGCGCTTCGACCGTGAAGGTCCCTAACGACGTGCCCGGGTTGTACGGATCTTTGCCGGTGCAGGCGCAAAGGAGCGCGGGGACGACCAGGAGCGCTGCCTGACGGATGGCCTCACGGAGCCTGGGAAAGCAAAAGCGCATCCTTTCGCGCTATCCAAGGGGAGCCGTTCGGTGCAACTTTTCGTCGTCGATGTCGAAGCTCGCCGGCGCCTCCCTCATCCCCACCGCGTGGGATCGCCGCGTGGCGCGTTCGGCGCTCGCCGGCGCCCTCGTCATGACGCTCCTCGCGCTCCTCGTGACGGCGGTGACCGACGAGGGCGGCGTTCCTTGGGCCGAGCGCGCGTCACGCGCATCCGCGGCGCTGCCGCTTTGCGTGGCCGTCGCGGCGGCGCTGGCGCTCCGTGGGCGGCGCACTCGCGGTGAGCTTCTCGCGCTTTCCTCCTTGGGCGTGGGCCCGGCGCGCCGGGAACTACCTGCCATCGTCGGCGCTCTCGGTGTCTGCGCGGTCGCCGCCCTCGCCGTCGCGATGTCGCCAGCCTTCGTGCCCTCCGCGTTCTTTCCCGCGGAGCGGGCCCCGGTGACCTTCGTTCGCGAGGCCGGCGCCTTCGTCGCGGAGGGTGGCGTGCGCATCACCGACGACGGCCGCATCCTTCGTCCCAACGCGCCGGCGCCTCCGCCAAGTCCCGCCGCCGCACACGGCGTGCGGGCAGAAGGACGACGCGGGATGGTGGCCGCCGTCTTGATGCTCCTCAGCGCCGCACTCGCCGTGCTTGGTGCGCGGGGCACACTTCGCGCGCGGGAGCTCGTCCTCGTGGTGGCGGCCTCCGGCGCGGAGATCCTCACGTTCCATCTTGTCGCTGCGGGCCGGGCGCCGCTCTGGTCTTGCCTCGTCGTTCCCGCCTTGCTCCTTGGCCTGGCGGCGCGCGTCTTCTTGGCACCCCGCCAAGGCGCCTGAGCGCGGCCGCGGCTTCGCACCTGACGGAACGAGCGCCGTCCGCTGCTATCTTCATCGCCGATGCAAGACAAGGTCACGGGGTCATGGAGCCTCACGTTCGGCGGTCTCGCCATTCTTGTTCATGGTGGCGCCGGCGATGTTGCGGAGGCGTCGAGGGAACGTCACGCAGAGGGAACTCGTCGGGCCGCCGCCGCGGGCTTCGCCGTTCTCGAAGCCGGTGGCTCGTCCCTCGATGCGGTGCAGGCCGCCGTTACGGTCCTTGAAGACGACCCCGTCTTCAACGCGGGCACCGGCGCGTGCCTCGACGCGACCGCTCACCTCGCGCTCGACGCCGCGGTGATGCGGGGCTCCGATTTGGCAGCGGGCGCCGTCTGCGCCCTGTCGTCGTTCAAGAATCCGGTGGCCATCGCCCGGGCGGCGCTCGATCTCGGCGGACCTATTCTCTACGCCGGGCAAGGCGCCGACGCGTTCGCGGTCGCGTCGGGCTTCGCTCGCTACGACGAGGCGCTCATGATCACGGAGGCCGCGAAGGAGCGCCTGGTTGCCGTTCGCGCAGGCGAAAGCGATGGCTGGGCCGGCGGCACCGTCGGCGCCGTCGCCCGCGACGCGGCGGGGCACGTGGCGGCAGCGACGAGCACCGGTGGGAAGGTTGGAAAGCGCGTCGGGCGCGTGGGCGACTCGCCGATCTTGGGCGCCGGGACTTACGCCGACGACGAGTGTGGCGCGATCTCCAACACCGGAGATGGCGAGGCGTTCATGCGTCTCTGTCTCGCCAAGACGGTGCTCGATTGGATGCGCGGCGGTGCCGCCGCCGAGGATGCGGCGCGTCGCGGCCTGGAGCTCGCAGCACGACGGGCTCGCGGGCTCGGGGGCACCATCGTCGTCACGCCCGCTGGCCACGTTGCCTGGGCACGCACGACGGCGACGATGTCATGGGCCGCAAAAACAAAAACCGCCGAAGGCGCGGTCGCGACCTTCGGCGGGATGTAGAGCGAGCGACCGACGAGGGCCAGCGCGCAGCGGAAGCTCAGCCTTCGGCGGGCTTCTTGGCAGCCTTGCGATCCATGGCGTCTTGCAAGCCACAGCGAAGGCGCGTGGAGCGCTTGACGCGCTTGCGGGCCAGCGGCTTGGCCAGCCATTCGTGACGCTTGCGGACGTTCCAGATTGCTCGATTCGACATGTGAACGGACTCCAACGGGCCGAAACGCGCCAGCGCGCTTCCAAAGGGGGTGCAGACGTAGGGCGTTTTGTCGGGAAATGCAAGGGCCACTGACCTTGCGACGCCAGGAATCGGCAAAAAGGGCCAGCCCAGCGCCGCGCGCCGGGGGATCGATGGGCTATTCCGGAACCGGCACGAGCTTCACCTCAAGCTTGACGGGGCCCGTCGATGCGTCGACGAGGCGGTCCCAAGGCAGGTAGCCGGGCGCCTCGACGGTGATGCGATGCGCGCCTGCCGGCAGCGCGATGCCCCGCCGCGCCACCATCTCGAGGGGACCGATGGGTTGATCGTCGATGGTCACCGTCGCTTTGGCGGGCTCGCCAACCAGGCGGTACGAGATGAGCTTCGCCGCGGGCGCTTGCGCGCCGCCGCAGGCCGCAACAACCGCGGTCAAGGCCAACAAGGAGAGGGGGCCGTGGCGAAGGCGCCGCGATGCGGGCTTGGGCCACACGGGCGTCACTCCCACTCGATGGTGGCGGGCGGCTTCGACGAGATGTCGTAGACGACCCGGTTGATGCCGCGCACCTCGTTGATGATGCGATTCGAGATGCGTCCCAAGAGGTCGTAGGGCATCGGAGCCCAGTCTGCCGTCATGCCATCGACCGACGTCACGGCCCGTACGGCGCACGTCTCTTCGTAGGTGCGGCCATCGCCCATGACCCCGACGGAGCGAACGGGAAGCAGAACGCAGAAGGCCTGCCAGATGCGCTCGTATTCGCCGGCCTTCTTGATCTCGCCGGTGACGATGGCGTCGGCCGCGCGCAGCACCTTGAGGCGCTCCTCGGTCACCTCGCCGAGGCAGCGAATGGCGAGGCCGGGGCCCGGGAAGGGATGCCGATAGAGCAAGTCGTGGGCGATGCCCAACGTCTCGCCGGCGGCGCGAACCTCATCCTTGAAGAGCTCGCGCAGCGGCTCGATGAGCGACAGGTTCATGCGCTCCGGCAAGCCTCCGACGTTGTGGTGACTCTTGATGACGACGCTCGGGCCCTTGAAGGAGACGCTCTCGATGACGTCGGGATAGAGCGTGCCTTGAATGAGGTACTTGGCGCCCTCGACCTTGCGCGCTTCGTCCTCGAAGACCTCGATGAAGACGCGGCCAATGACCTTGCGCTTCTGTTCTGGATCGGTGACGCCTCGCAGCGCGGACAAGAACCGCTCCCGCGCATCGACGGCGATGAGCTTGAGGTGAAAGTTCTCGCGGAAGGTGGCCACGACGTCTTCCGCTTCGCCTTCGCGCAGGAGACCGTTGTCGACGAAGATGCATGTGAGGCGGTTGCCGAGGGCTCGGTGACAGAGGACCGCCGCGACGGAAGAGTCGACGCCGCCCGAGAGCCCGCAGATCGCGTGTTCGTTGGGGGCGACGCGCTTGGCAACGGCGGCGATCGCGTCTTCCGTCCACGAGCCCGGCGTCCACGTGGGCGATAGTTTGGCGACGTCGAAGAGGAACGCAGCGATGAGGTCACTGCCCCGAGGCGTGTGCACCACCTCGGGGTGAAACTGCACGCCGTAGACGCGGCGCTCCGGCCACGCGACGGCGCAGTGCGGCGTGTTGTCCGATTCGCCGAGGTTGTGAAAGCCCGGCGGCAGCGTGGCAATGCGATCGCCGTGAGACATCCAGACGTCGAGCGCATCGCTTCCGCGGAAGCGATGGAAGATGCCTTCCGACTTCGCGACGGTGACGCGCGCCGAGCCGAACTCGCGGGCCTCCGCGCGCTCGACCTTGCCGCCCAAGACGTGGGAGAGGAGCTGGAGGCCGTAGCAGATGCCCAGCACCGGGACGCCGAGTTCGACGATGCGCTTGTCGATTGTGGGGGCGCCGTCGTCGTAGACGCTCGCGGGCCCGCCCGAGAGGACGATGGCCCGCGGCGCGAGCTTTTCGATGGTCGAAAACGGTGTCGTGCAGGGCAACACTTCGCAGTAGACGTGTTGCTCGCGGATCCGCCTCGCGATGAGCTGCGTGGTCTGGGAGCCGAAGTCGAGGACGAGGACAAGCTCGCGCGTCATGATGCGCGGATACTCCTCTTGCCTCTCCGCCGCCAGAGGCGGCGGGGTCAGAGGCACTCAGGTCGGTATTGCTTGTGACCGTTGGCGTCGACGTAGCTCGGCTCGCACTTCGGCTTCCGCGGCCGCGGGTCGCGTGGCGTGCCCGGCGCCGCCGGCGCGTTGTTCGGGATGATCTCGATCGCCTCGTCGGCCTTCGGCGAGGGCGATGGCGCCAACGCCGAGGGCAGAGGGGCAGGGGCCTCGGGCGCGCGGAGCGGCGGCTCGACGGCCTGCGCAGGAGGGATTGAGGGCGGTTTCGGTGGACCGTTCGTCTTGACGGCGACGGCGGCGCCAACGGCAGCGAAAAGGATCCCCAGCGCGAGCACGCCCGCCACGAGAAGCAGCGGCTTCATCCGCGAGGGGTCGGCAGTAGCGGAAGCCCGCGCGAATTGGCTTCGTTCAATCGCCGGCGGCGTCCCGCTGGGATTCGAGCGCGACGACACGGCGCCGGGGTAGCTCGCCGATTCGAGCGCCTCTGTCGAGCGCGAAGCGCGACCGAAGGGCACGTCGTTCTTCTCGATGGCGCTCAGGATGGCGCTGCGACGCCGGAGGCCATCGTGCGCCGTCTTCTCGACGAATCGCCCGATCTCTTGCGGGCCTGCGAGCGGCAACCGCTCGAGTGCCTCGGCCATCTCGGCAGCGGAGAAGTACCGATGGTTTTCGTCGCGCGAAAGGGCGCGAAGCGCGATGGCGTCGAGCTTTTCCCAGAGGTCGCGCGTGGCCCGATCGGTCGACGGCCCAAGCCCCGCGTGAGCGCTCGGCGGCTCTACCTTGCCGCTCAAGATCTTGCCCAAGATGGCCGCTTCGTTGTCGGCATTGAAGAGGCGCTTTGCCGTCAGCGCTTCCCACAGCGTGACGCCCGCCGCGTAGATGTCCGTGCGCGGACTCACGACGCCGTTCAGTTGCTCCGGCGCCATGTACGCGATCTTGCCCTTGAGTTGGCCCTCGCGTGTCTGCTGCGCGCGGCCTACCGCCTTGGCGACGCCGAAGTCGAGCACCCGCGCGACGCCGTCGACGCCTACGAGGATGTTCTGCGGCGAGATGTCGCGATGCACGATCTGCAGCGGCTGTCCGTTGACGTCGTGCGCCGTGTGCGCCGCGTGCAGCCCACGCATGGCGCCCGCCATAACGGCAGCCGCAATCGCAGGGGGGATGACCTTCTTCTTCTCCCGCGTCTGGCGGATCAGCTTCGAGAGCGATTCGCCGACGACGTACTCCATGACCAGGAAGAGCTCCGTCTCCATCCCCACGACGTCGAGGGTGGTGACGACGTTGGGGTGCGCGACATGCACCGCGACGCGCGCCTCATCGAGAAACATCGTGCGGAATTCCGCGTCCTTCGCGAACTGCGGGTGAAGCCGCTTGATGGCCACCGTCCGCGTGTGCCCGTCGGGCGTCGCGAGTCGGCCAAAATGAATGGTCGCCATGCCGCCTGCGGCGAGCTCGCCGTAGACCGCGTATTGGCCCAGCATGCGCGCGGCCGCCGAGGGAGCCTTCGCCGCCACGATGTGAGAGTCTACCAGATGCCTACCGGGAGGCCGATCTTTTGCTCAGGGCAATCCCACAAGGTGTTCTATCCTCAGCAGGACTTCCGCCCATGATTCCCGATGTCTGCATTGCCGTGAGTTGCGTTGGCCCGGTCGCGGTTCCGATGCCCAAGTATCAAACGCCGGGTGCCGCAGGCATGGACCTCCACGCCGCCATCGAGGGGCCCATCGAGGTGAAGCCGCTGGATCGCGTGCTCGTTGCCACGGGCTTGGCGTTCGCGATCCCGCCGAAGTTTGAAGGCCAAGTGAGACCACGCTCGGGCCTCGCGCTCAAGCACGGCCTCACCGTCGTCAACACGCCTGGCACCATCGACTCCGACTATCGCGGCGAAGTGAAGGTCCTGCTCGTGAACCTCGGCAAGAAGAAGGTGACGTTGGAGCCGCTCGCCCGCATCGCTCAACTCGTCATCGCCCCCGTCGCGACGGCGCAACTCGTGCTCGTCGCCGACCTCGAAGCCACGGTTCGAGGTCGCGGCGGCTATGGCTCGACCGGGTCGCGATGACGCCTCGTGCCCGCTACCCACACGCACGCGTCCTTTGGCCGCTCGCTATGAAGAGGACCGATGAGCTCGGAAGGTAGTCCGGAAACGAGCCCCCTCTCGGTGAAGCTCCGCGTCGACACACCTGCGGAGCCGATCCTGACGCAGGCGCAGACGGTGCGGGAGGAGGCTGCGCGACGCCGCGTCGGCAGCCGCATCAAGGGGTGGCGCCTCGTGAAGCTTCTCGGCGTGGGGCCGCTCTCCTCTGCTTACGAGGTCATCCACGGCGACAAGGACAGCGGCGAGCGCGGCGTCATGCGTATCCTCACCGGCGAAGCCGCACGGAGCGAGCGGGCGCGGAGCCAATTTCTTCGCAGCGCTTACGCCGCCAATCGCTTCCGTCATCCGCGCGTCGTGCCGGTCACCTCCGACGGCGCCGACGACGACGGAGTCCCGTACGTCATCCGCAACTTTGTTGAGACGCGCAGCCTCGCGACAGCGCTCGAGGAGCTCCGCGCCGAGGGCTCTCCGGGCATGCCCGAGGCGAAGGTGCTCCGATTGATGGAGCAGCTCTTGGATGCGCTCGAGATCGCGCACGCCCACGGCGTCGTCCACGGCGCCATCGGTCCCGCGAACGTCCTCGTCACGGCGAGGGGGTCGGTGCGGTTGGTCGACTTTGCGACGCCGCCGGGGAGCCTCCTGGGCGGCTCCGACACCCGTGACGCGCTCGCCGACCTGCGCGTTGGTCCCTTCGCGGCGCCGGAGCGTTGCTCGCTGCCTCCCGAGGCTGCCACGGAGCAAACCGACGTCTGGGCCGTCGCCGCGTGCGCGTATTTCGCCTTGTCAGGCAAGTTCCCGCGCGGCTCCGACACCTCACGCGCCGAGCTGGCGACGCGTGAGCCGGTGCCCCTTCGCGAGGTCGCCCCGGAGGCGAGCGATCCGGTTGCGTTGATCCTCGACCACGCGCTCCAGACGGAGCCCGAGCGACGCTACGGCAGCGCCTACGCCATGCTCGGCGACGTGCGCCGCGCGCTGGCGGGGCGCAAGCCCAAGCTCGGCGACGCGCTTCGGCCCGTGCCGTCGGGCAGCTATCGCGACGTCTCCGTCCCGTCGAGCCGCCGCGTGCTCTTGGCGGCGGACCGCCCACAGCGCGCCGGGTACTCGGCGGCGCCCGCCGCTGCGCCAAGCTCAGCGTCGCGGCAGACGCGGAAGAAGAACGAGTGGCGCGGCAACATGGTGCTCATCCTCGCCATCGCCATGCTCGTCGGCGTGGCGACCTTCGTCGTCGTCCGAGAGCGCGTCGAGGAGCAGCGCCGAACCGCTCCGTCGGAGTCACGCTGATTTGGTGAGTCAGAAGTTCGTCCGCAGAATAGTGCCTCAGCCTTCGCCGCGCTTGATGCCGTAGCCGCGAATCTTCTTGTGAAGGTTGGTGCGCTCTACACCTAAGATGACGGCGGTGCGGGAGATGTTCCACCCCGTCAGCTTGAGCATGTCGACGAGGTATTTGCGCTCCGACTGCTCGCGGTGTTCGCGCAGGGTGGGGTAGGACCCTGGCTCCGGGATCGGCGCACGGGAGGCGGGGTCCGGGCCGTCGTCGGCCTCGACGTCGCCGCCGACGTCGGAGGCTTCGTCCTCAAAGGGACTCTCGTGCGGATCTTCCGGCAAGTCCGCCACGGTGACGCGATCGCCTGAGAGGATCGCCATGCGCTCGACGACGTTCTTCAGCTCGCGAATGTTCCCCGGCCACTTGCGGGCCGTGAGGCGCTCCAGGACGGCCGCTTCAATGGGCTTCGGCTTGGTGCCGTTCTCGTTGGAGAACTGCTCCATGAAAAACTGAGCCAAGACGCCGATGTCTTCGACCCGCTCGCGAAGCGCGGGGCTGCGGATGGGGAACACGTTGAGGCGAAAGAAGAGATCTTCGCGAAAGCCGCCGCGTTCGACCTCCTTGGCCAGGTCCTTGTTGGTGGCCGCCAGGACGCGAACGTCGACGTGCATCACGTGCTCGCTGCCAACGCGTGAGATCTCGCCCGATTGAAGCGCACGAAGGACCTTCGCCTGCGCGACCAGGTCCATGTCGCCGATCTCATCCAAGAAGAGCGTGCCGCCGTGCGCCTGCTCGAAGAACCCTCGCTTTCGAGCTTGCGCGCCGGTAAACGCTCCGCGCTCGTGGCCGAACAGCTCGCTCTCGATGAGCTCGCGGGGATGGCTGCGCAGTTCACTTTGATGAAGGGATTGGACTTGCGCGGACTGAGGCGGTGGATGGCGCGGGAGATAAGCTCCTTGCCGGTGCCGCTCTCGCCGGTGATGAGGACGCTGGCTTTGGTTGGCGCCACCTTCTCGATTTCGACGAACAGCTTCTTCACGGCGCCGCTGCGGCCGATCATCTCGTGGCGGTGGGCCTCCGAGAGGGCTACCTGATCGAGGACGCGCCGCGCTTGCGCCGCATCGAGGACGTTGCGCACGCTCACCAGCACACGCTCGCGCGCCAGCGGCTTCTCAAAGAAGTCGCTCGCCCCGAGCTTGATCGCCTGCACCGCCTCGTTCACCGACGCATGCCCGCTGATGACGATGATGGGGATGTCTTTCGTTGCGTCGTCTCGACGGAGGCGTTCGAGGGCCTCGAGGCCGCTCATGTCGGGGAGCTTCACGTCGAGGATGACGAGGTCGACGGGCGGGTCGGGATTGGACAGCGTCTCGAGCCCCTGCGTGGCCGTCTCCGCCTGGAGAACGCCGTACCCTTCGCCCTCAAGGACCAACTGCAGCGCGCGCCGAATGTTCTTCTCGTCGTCGACGACCAGCACC
This sequence comes from Myxococcales bacterium, assembly GCA_016703425.1. Classification (NCBI taxonomy): domain Bacteria; kingdom Pseudomonadati; phylum Myxococcota; class Myxococcia; order Myxococcales; species Myxococcales bacterium. The sequence goes on along the minus strand of JADJCA010000001.1, from coordinate 702,375 downwards.
GTCTTGGCGCTGGGAACCCCCGAGCCGGCGGGCGGCGTAGACGGATTGGACATGCTAGACGCCCTGCGTGGTCATCAAGTCGAGGTAGCGGCGCGCAGGCACGATGAGGGCGCTGGCCCCGAAGCCAGCGACGATGGCCTGGAACGCTGCACGCGCCTCCGGGTAGCGGTGCATCTTGAGGTAGGTCTCGCCGAGGAGCAGGAGGGCATCGGGCGCGAGCCCGAACTCGAGCGGCGGTGCGTCGTTGACCGCGGCGGCCGGGCGCACCTCGGTCGCCTTCGCTCTGGGACCGCGCATGGTGGAGAGCGAGCAAGACGTGCCCACGTAGTTCCGGAGCGCGTATTGGAGGCGCGCCACGGCGCCCTCGAAGTTGTCACGCACGAGGTAGAAGCGCGCCACGTAGAGCTCGTGCCTTACAAGCTTGACGGTCACGTCCTCCAAGAGCTCGCAGATGCGCCGGCTGTCTTTGCCGTCGGGGTAGTCTTGGAGGAACGTCTTCAGCTCTCGAAACGCCTCGATGGCGGAGGCCTGGTCGCGCTCTTCCACCGCCGGGAGCAAGAAGGAGTCGGCGATCTCCTTGTATTGAGCTTCCGCGATCTTGCTGCGCGCGTATTCGACTTCTTCGACGTCGGCGCGGTGATCGTGCACGAACTGCTTGTAGCCGCGGATGGCCTCGGCGAACTTGTCCTGCTCGAAATCGGCGTCGGCGATGCGGAGCTCGGCGAGGCGCGCGAACCGCGAGTAGCTGTACTTTCGCTTGAGCTCGCGGAACGCCTGTTGGGCTTCGAGCCAGTTCTTGCTCCGGAAGTCCGTCATCGCCTCGTCGTAGGCGCGCTTCGCGTCGGCCGTGTAGTTCAGCGAAGTGCGCGCCGCGGGCGTGGCCTCGCAGCCCAAGCAGGCGAGGCTCGGCGCGAGGACCAACGGGAAGACGAAGAGCAGGGAGCCCAATCGCATCGGGACTCGTTTACCACGTTCCCGGCCCCGGGTCGTGGTCGCCGTGCTCCCGCCGTCCTCGTGGTCCGTGGGCGTCAGTCGCGCGAGTCACGCCAGCGCTGGATACGCCGTGGAGGCGGCAACCCGTCGGCAGCGGCGTGCTTTAGCGCCGTGCGGACGATGAGGCGGGCCCGCTCCGCGAGGTCCGGCCCGCCGTCCGTCTCGGCAACGACGGTGTCGCCGGCGACGGTCACTCGCAGGGAAAACGAGCGATCGTTGGTGGCGATTCGACCGGTGTAAGTGAGCTCAGCGTCGTCGGTGCGTGTGAGGTCTACGCGTGTGCCGTGTTCAGGGTTGTCGCCGGTGATGGGCATAGCTGCTTCCGTGTGCCAGCCAGCGTGAGCGCAGGCGCGGCGTTCAGGACTCCGTCATTGCCCAGCGACCTGTGCTAGAACGGCATCGCGATGGAGAAAAACCCCATCACCCCCCAAGGGTACTCGCGTCTCCGCGACGAGCTCAACCATTTGCGCAGCGTCGAGCGGCCTCGCGTCATTCAGATGATCGCGACGGCGCGTGAGCATGGCGATCTCAGCGAAAACGCCGAGTACCACGCGGCGCGCGAGAAGCAGTCGTTCATCGAGGGCCGCGTGAAGGACCTCGAAAACAAGCTCGCCCTCGCGGAAATCATCGATCCCTCGAAGCTCTCGGGCTCCCGCGTCGCCTTCGGTGCGCACGTGCGGCTGATGAACAACCAGACGGAAGAAGAGGTCGCGTACCAGATCGTCGGCGCCGACGAGGCCGACGTCGATCACGGCCGTATCAGCATCCTCAGTCCTATGGCTCGCTCGCTCTTGACGAAAGAAGCGGGCGACGAAGTGCGCCTTCCCGGCGGCGGCGGCGCGCCGCGCGTCTACGAGATCCTCGCCGTCGAGTTCAAGTAGGCCCCGCTCGGTTCGAGCCGCCACATGGACCGAAAAGGCGCGAAGGCACCGCCGCTCGACTGGGAGTCCCCACCAGCGAGGCTGTCGGGCGTCGGACCGACGGCCGCTGCGGCGCTCTCGGACGTAGGCATTCACTCGCTCGCGGACCTCGTCTGGACCATCCCCGTTGGCTTCGACGACCTTCGCGCCCCGGCTAGCGTAGGCGAGGTGACGGCGGCGCTCGCGGCCGCCGGTGAGTTTCGTGGTGCCGTCCGCGGCATCGTCGATTCGCTGAGCGTCGTGCCGATGCGCGGTCGCCGCGCCCTGCGGGTCGTGCTCCGCGACGAGGGGGCCACGCTCCACGCCTGGTGGTTCTTCTTCGCGCACGGCGTCCACAAGGCCGCGGCCAAGGGGACGGAGGTCGTGCTCGTGGGGAAGGTCACGCGCGAGGGCACGAAGCCGCCGCGGATGGTGCACCCCGACCTGCTCGTGGGCGAGCTGCCCGCGGTACGCGTCCGCTATCCACGGTTCGGAATCCCCGCCGCGACGTTGCGCAAGGCGATCCCCACGGCGCTCGCGGCGCTCCCAGCGCTGCCCGATCCGGTGCCCGTCGAGATCGCGGTGCGCGAGGGGATGCCCAGCGCGCCCGCCCTGCTCGAAGCCGTTCATCGGCCCACCGAAGGACCGCCCCCGCTGGCGTTCACCGAGCGCATGCGTGAGCGCCTCGCGTGGGTCGAAGTCTTCACGCGGGCCTTTGACCGACTGCGGGCCGAAGCGCGCCACGCCGGCGATCCTCGGGCCGGGCACGACGGCGTCGCGTTGCCAAAGGCGCCGACGCGGGAGGCTCTGGAGGAGGCCTTCGGGTTCACGATGACCGGCGACCAGGCGCGGGCCATCGAGGTGACCTCGCGGGATCTTGCCGCGCCCGTCGCTTCGCGCCGCTTGCTCCTCGGCGACGTTGGAACCGGCAAGACCGCCGTGGCGCTGGCTGCCGCGGTGCAAGCCATCGGGTCCGGCGCGCAGGTCGCTCTCCTCGCGCCGACGACGGTGCTCGCCGAGCAATACGCCGACTCTTGCTTGCCCATCGCGCGGGCCTTCGGCGTGCGCTTCGCGGTCCTCCTTGGTGGAACGGCGGCCGCAGAGCGCCGTCGCGTCCTTCAAGCGCTGAAGACCGGCGAGCTCGACCTCGTCGTGGGCACTCACGCGCTCCTCGTAGGCGACGTCGAGGTGCCGAAGTTGGGGCTCGTCGTTGTCGACGAACAACACCGACTCGGCGTCGCGCAACGGTTGGCCCTCGTGCAAAAAGGCCAAAGACCCCACCTCCTCACGCTCAGCGCGACGCCGATTCCGAGGACGCTGGCGCTGGCGGTCCGCGGCGATCTGCCGGTCACCACGCTCGCGGAGAAGCCGCGAGGGCGTCCTCCCGTGGTGACCGAGCTGGCGCCGCAGCGAGACAAGGGCGCGCTCGTCCGTCGCATCCAGGAAGCGGTCGCCGACGGCGACCAAGTCTTCGTCGTATGTCCGCGCGTGGAGACCGGCGAGGACGACGAAGACGAGCTCTCGTCGGCTGTCGAGCGCGCCGGGGAGCTGTCCAAGGCGCTCTCGCCGACGCCCGTCGCGCTCGTTCACGGCGCCCTCGGTCACGCGAAGAAGCTCCAAGCGATGCGCGCCTTTCGCAGCGGCGAGGCGCGGGTCCTCGTCGGCACCACGGTCGTCGAGGTTGGCGTCGATGTGCCAGCGGCGACGTTGATGATCGTGGAGAGCGCCGAGCGGTTCGGCTTGGCGCAGCTGCATCAGCTTCGCGGACGTGTTGGCCGGGGCCAAAAGCCTGGCCGCGCGATTTTCGTCCACGAGAGTGAGCTCGGTGCCGTCGCCCGTGAGCGCCTCGAGGCTCTCGTTCGCTTCGACCGAGGGGAGGACATCGCACGGATGGACCTCGAGCTGCGCGGGGCAGGGGACCTTTGGGGGACGCGGCAATCGGGCGACGAAGAGGGACTACGGTACCTCGGAGCGAGCGAAAGCCCGCCTTGGCTGACGCGCATTGAGGGCGACGCGAAGCGCATCCTCGAAGCCGACGCCGAGCTGACGGCGCCAGAGCACCGCGCGCTTAGGCTCCTCGTGGCGCGGTTTCGCCGCATCATCGCCGTCCGTGAGGAGGCCGGCTGATGCGGCGCCTCGTCGACTGGCTCGTCGAACTATCGGGCGTCCTGGTGGTCTTCGTGGGCGCGCTCTTCGCAGAGCAGCTCGTCGTCGCCAACCTGCATGGCAACCTTCTGACGGGGACCTGGGAGACGGTGGCAATGCGCACCCTCGTCTTGCCCATCGCCGTCTCAATGCTGTTGCCGATGGTGCTCGCGGCGGTGCTCGTCGCACGCGTCGCCCGGCACGCCGAAGACCACGCGTCGGCGCGCCGCCTCTTGTCCGGCGGCGCGCTCATCGCGGGCGCCGCCACCGCCTGGGGCGTGTCGAGCGGCAGGATGCTCGCCTCACCGCCGCTCAGGACGTCCTTCGTTCTCGCCGTGGCCATCGCCGCCGGTGCGGCCGTCTTCGCGCTGCTCCCTCGCGTCGTCGCGATGCCGAAGGCCCGTCTCGCGACGTCCGGCCTCGCCTTGGGCGCCGCGGCTTGGGCCGCTGACAAGTGGCTCCTGCCTCGCCTCTACCCGGCGTTTCACTCGGCGCTCTTCGTCGTTTGCCTTGCCGGCGTGGCCGCCGCCGTTGTCGCGTTGCCGCTCGCTCACCGATGGACTCGGCGCGCGCTCATGCTTGCGGCGGCCCTCATCGTGGCGTTCTCGGCCACCGCGCGCACGCGCGCGCGGCGCCTCGCGAGCTACGACAACTTGCGTCTCGTGCTTGTGGAGCGGGCTCCGCTCATGGGGCGCGCGGTGCGCTTCGCCGCGTCGCTCGCCCCCCAGGAGGCGGCGCTCGACGACGGCGCCAAGGCGGTGCCCACGGCGGCACCGACGCTCGGTCCGCACTTGGACTTTCGTGGGCGTGACATCCTCCTCGTGAGCGTCGACGCCCTGCGCGCCGATCATGTCGGCGCGTACGGCTACCGCCGCCCGACGACGCCGCGCATCGACCAGCTCGCCGCCGAGGGTGCGCGGTTTGGCGCGGCCTACAGCCCGACGCCGCACACGTCCTACGCGGTGACCTCGATGCTCACGGGTAAATACCTCCGGCCGCTCGTCACCCTTGGTCTCGGCGGCGACTCGGAAACGTGGGCGGGCCTCTTGCGGCACTACGGGTACCGCACCGCGGCGTTCTATCCCCCGGCCGTGTTTTTCATCGACGAGGCGCTGTTTGCAGGCTTCCGTGATCGGCACCTCGACTTCGAATACCAAAAGATGGAGTTTGCCTCGGCGGCGGAGCGCGTCACGCAGGCGGCCCAGTACCTTGAGCGGGCGCCCGCGGAGCAGCCGGTGTTCCTTTGGGTGCACCTGTTCGAGCCGCACGAGCCCTACGTGGCGCACGCCGAGCACCGCTTCGGGGACGGGGCCTCGCCGCGGCCGGTGGACGCCTACGACAGTGAGATCGCCTCCAGCGACCACGCCGTCGGCAAGCTCGTTGAGCTCGTTCGGCGGCGGCGCCGTGATCCCGTGATCATCGTGACGGCCGATCACGGCGAGGAGTTTGGCGACCACGGCGGCCGGTACCACGGCACGACCGTCTACGACGAGCAGGTGCGCGTTCCCTTGGTGGTGGTCGGCGCCGGAATTCCCGCGCGGGTCGTTTCGGAGCCGGTGCAGACCATCGACCTTTTGCCGACGGTCCTCTCGGCGCTGCGGGTGCCGAGGCCCGCGCGCGTGCGAGGACGCGACTTGACGGGGTTGCTCGCCGGCACCGTCGCCGAAGGCGAAGGCTTCGCGTTCTCCGAGACCGAAGACCGAAGTCTCGTCGCCGTCGGAAGACATCGCCTGCTCTGCGAGCGGCGCATCGGTGCGTGCGCCCTCTACGATATCGAGACCGATCCGGGGCAAACGCGGGACCGCGGGGCAGCCGAACCAAGCGTTGTGGCCGCGTTGAAGGGGCGGGGAGCGGACCTCGCGCGAAGCCACGGGCGCCTGGAACGGGGCGATTCGGCTGCGCTACCGGAGTCGCTGCGTCGCGCCCTCACCGGTGATCGCGAAGTGGCGCTCGACGTGGCGCCGCTCTTGGACGATGTGCGCGTGGACCTTCGCCGTGCAGCAGCGCGCGCGCTCTTCGAGTTGCAGGTCGCGGACACCGCGCCCTTCGCCGTGCGCGCCTTTGGCCGGGAGGACGACGACGAGACCAAGCGATGGCTCGCGCTCGCGCTCGTTCGGCTCGGGGCCGACGCCCCCGAGGCGAGAGCGCGGACCGAAGGCCTTCTGTCCGCCGAGGGACTCTGGCCGGCCCGCGCCGCGCTGGCCTTTGCGGAGATCCGTGACGGTCGCGGCGTCTTGGTCCTCGCGTCGTGTCTCGAGCGGCCCGCGTGCCGCGCCGAGCTCGGCTTCGTGGAGCAACGCGCGAGCGTCAGGGCCATGGCCAAGCTGCGAGACAAGCGCGCGGTGCCTTCGCTCGTGCTGTTGCTCACCGACGTGCGCCTCCGAGGGTTTGCCGCAGAGGCCCTCGGTGAAATTGGTGACCGCTCCGCGAAGGGCGCACTGCTCGCGGCGTTCGCCGCTGAGCGGTACGTGAGTCTGCGCGCGAGCGAGGCGCGGGCGCTTTCCGCGCTGGGCGCCGGCGCCGACATGGAAGAGCCGCTACGCCGATTTCTTGGCGTGCCCGAGCCTTGGGCTGACGGCATGCGGATCGCCATCGAGGCCGGCGTCGCCAAGGAGCGCGCGGCGGGGCCCTTGCGCGTGCAGGAGGGCGCGCGAGCCTACGTCGTCGTGAAGGGCCCGGACGGAGGGCAGGGCGGGCTGCTCTCTCCGCCGGCGCCGCTTCAGGACGGTGAGGTGTCCGTCTACGAGGCTGACCCCACACGGCCGGTGCTGAATCTCGTGGCGCCGGCGTATGTCCTCCTGGTTCCCCGCGTCGACGAGCTCCCGCCGCCGGCGCCGATTCCCTGGGACGGCGGCGCGGGTTCCGAGACGTTGGACGGGGGCCTTTAGGCGGGCCGCGCCGCCTCCGAGGATTCCGCCCAAGGAGGCACGAAACTGCGCTAGAGTCCGCGCGAATTCTGAGGAGGCCCCGTGTCCGCGGAGAAAGAGAACAAGGCCGAGTCCGAGGCTTCTGAGCCGAAGGAACCCACCGAGCCGTCGACCGAAGCGCAAGCGTCCGAGGACGCGCCGCAAGGTGACGCGCCAGAGGCCGATCTCGCCTCGCCCGACGCCATCGCCAAGCGCGTCGCCGCTCTCGGCGACGAAGACGAGCTCGAGCGCCTCGCGCGGCTCGAAGAAGAGAAGCTCGCGGAGCGGCGCGCCAAGCTCGACAAGGGTAAGAAGGGCGGAAAAAAGGGCCTTGAGGCCGCCGCCTCCAAACGTCTCGCGGAAATCGGCAGCAAGCCCCGCCCGGTGCAGGCGCGCTCGCCGCAAAACGATCCAGTCCTCCAAAAGACGCAAGAGTTCAGCAAGTGGGCCCGGCAAAACCAGAAGGTCGTGGCCGGCGTCATCGCCGCCGTCCTGCTCGTGTTTGGAGGCTTTGCCCTCAAAGAGAGCATGGCCCAGCGCACCGAGAACCGCGCGTCGGAGCTCTTGGCCGCCGCCGTCGCCGACCAGCGCGGACGTGTCGGCAGCGAACCGGCCGAGGAGCCGGAAGGATTCCAGGATCCGTCGCCGCTCTTCAAGACCGCGGCAGAGCGACGCGACGCTGCGCTCGCGAAGTACCGCGACGTGCAGGCCAAGTTCCCCGGCACGGGAGCGGCCTACCTGGCCAAGCTCGCCGAGGGGTCGTTGCTCCTCGACCGGCGCGAGCCCGACGCCGCCATCGCTGCGTTTCAGTCGGTTCGCGCGTCGGTGCTTGCCACGGCCGATGCGGAGGTTCGTGGCCGCGCCCTCGAGGGGCTTGGCTTCGCGCTGGAGCTCAAGGCGCAGGGCGGCGATGCGGCCAAGCTCGACGAGGCGGCCAAGATCTTTCGCGAGCTCGAGAACACAGACGTGAAGGGCTTCAAAGAGCTCGGCATGTACCACCAGGCGCGCGTCCTCGAGGCCAAGGGCGACAAGGACAAGGCTAAGGAGCTCCTGAAGAGCATTCGCGAGCGCGTTAACAAGCCCGGCGAGGGCCACCCGTTCCCGTATCTGGAGAGCGTCGCCGAGGACCGGCTCCGCGCCCTCGACCCGAGCGCGCTGCCGCCGAAGCCGCAGATGAGCGCCGGCGGCGGTCCGGGCAACAAGATGAGCGACGCCCAGATGCGACGCATGATCGAGCAAATGCAGAAGCAAATGAAAGAGCAGGCCGACAAGAAGGGGCACGGGGGCCATTGAGCGGCTCGTCTGGCCTGCCCGGTCTGCCCGGGCTGTCTCGTCGCTTGGGCTCGGCAGCGCTGGGCGCGGCGCTTCTTGGCTGCACCGGTGCCGGAACGGCCGACCGCGTCAGTCCCGAGGTTCCGCTCTGGACGCATCGCCCCAGCGGCGTGATGCGTGTGCTTTACACGCGCCCGTTGACGGCCGTGTCCCGAAAGATCGGCGAGGACTACGAACGCGGGCGCATCGAGATCGACGCCCGCGGCGGGCGCGTCTTCGTCGGCTCCGCCGACCGCGGCCTCTACGCGCTCCGCGCCGGCGACGGCAGCACCCTGTGGCGCTTCGAGACGATGGGCGTCGTACAAGGCGAGCCCTATTACGACGCCGAGCTCGACGCGCTGTATTTTGGGTCACACGACGGCGCGCTCTACGCGGTGAAGGCGCAAAACGGCGCGCTCCTCTGGCGAATGATGACCGGCGCCGAGGTGGCGCGCAGGCCCGTCCTCTCGGGCGATACGCTGATCTTCGCGAACGCCGCTGACCAAGTCTTCGCGGTCGATCGCAAGAGCGGCCAGAGCCGCTGGCGCGCCCAGCGGACGCCCGCTGCGGGCATGGAGATCGCTGGATATTCCGGGCCAACGTTGGCCTTTGGCAAGGTCTACATCGGCTTCTCCGATGGCCACGTCACCGCGTACGACGCGAAGAGCGGTCTCGAGCAGTGGACACCGCAAGACCTCGCCGCTGACAGCGAGCGCTCCGGTGGCGAGACGGCGAAGTACCTCGATGTCGACACGACGCCCGTCACCGACGTGAACGCCGCTGGCAAGGTGGTCTACGTCGCGAGCTACGCAGGCGGGATCTTCGCCCTCGACGCGCAGACTGGCGCACGCATCTGGTCGAACGATCGCGCGACCGGCGTCATCGATCTCACGATGTTCCGCGAGGCGGCGCACACGCCGTCGCCCGACGGCCCTTACGCCGGCGGCCCCACGGTCCCAGAGCGCAAGGTGCTGCTCGCCACGAGCTCCACGACGGGCTTCTGGGGACTCGACCCCGTGACGGGCCGAAGCCTTTGGCAACATCCCGTGCCGGATGGCGCAAAAACGCGCGGCGAGGCCTCCCAGAGCGCCGCCAAGGCGCCCGGTGAGCCCCGCCGTTCGATGGCCGGCAGCCCGCCGCCCGATGGCGGCATGACGCTGCCGGTTCCCATTGCCGGTGCCGTCCTCATCGGCACGTCGCGCTACGGGCTGTTTCTCGTGTCGCCAAAGAACGGCCGCGTCATCGACGGCCTCGACATCGGCAGCGGCTTCGCTCAATCGGCGGCGACCTACGGCAACCGCGCGTTCATCCTATCGAACGCGGGGACGCTCCTGGCGCTAGCCGTCGATCCGCCAGCGCCGCCGCTGTAGGTGGCCGCCTCGCCTGTCCGCACTTCGATAAGTGCGCCACTCGCTCAGTCGCCGGAGAGGTCCAAGAGGCGATCGTCATCCGAGAGCGGTCGGGCACCGCCGCCGCCGGGGCTCGGCGGGTACGGATACGGGTACGGGTAGGGCCCGACCACGATCTCGATGGCGGGTGCCCAGGCGCCGCCAACGACGGCGTTCAGTTCGGCATCGTCGAGGGGCATCAGCTGAGTGTTCATCGCGGGGCTCCTTGTCTGTCGCTGGGCTTCAGCGCGGGACGAAACCAGTAAGTGCAGTGCGCATGCCACCGACGAAAGCGCGGCCTTTCGCGATCGAAGGCCGACCCTTGAACGCCACGGGCCAGTTTGGACGCTTGGAGTCACCGGGCTCGGTGCGCTCGGGTACAACGGCGCGGACACGGACGGACCGTTGTCGCGCCCAGGTCGGTCCCAGGTCGGTCGGTGACGAGGGGCCCGTGCGGAATCGCGATCGCTGAGCCCAGGGGACCGCCAGGGACCGCCAGGGAGCGAGGCGTTCGTCTCCCAGTTTCCGCCGAGGAACGCCACGTCACAAGTTCGCATAAGATGCATTATGTAAACTTTCTTGAAACGGCCGGCCCGACACTGGGCAGCGGACCTCGCGCGGCTTGGTGCGGTGAACTCGCCGGCGGCGCCTGGAAGCCCTGAAGGCATCGGCCGTCTTGCCGTTCCGTTCCCTGTACGCAGGAGATCTCCACGTGGACGAACAAGTCGCCATCGAGGCGGTGACCAACATGCTGGTGTCGTGCGCGACCGCGCTCTTCGCTGAGTACGGCCTCAGCATCGGCGAGCCGGTCGGGCCCGGCGATCAGCCGACGACGTCACTGCCTGGCGAGACCCTCGGGGGCATCGTCGGGTACACGGGCGATCGCATCCGAGGCTCGGTGTCGGTGCTCACCTTGCCAAGCGTGCTCTCGCGCACCCTGCCGCCTAGCGTCCACCCCGACGAGCGGGCCTTCTGCGACTGGATCGGCGAGCTCGCGAACATGCTGCTCGGTCGCCTGAAGAACCGGCTTCTGCGGACGGGACTGTCGCTGGAGATGGCGGTGCCGGTGTCGGCGCGAGGTACCGGGCTTACGGTCTCGATTTCGCCAGGCACCGTTTGGCGTTGCCACACGTTTCACACCGCCGCCGGGCCGATCGTCGTGCGTTTCGACGCGGTCTTCGACGCCGGTTTCGTGTTCGCGTTCGACGGCGGAGCGCAGGCCGAGGGCGGCTACATGACCGAGGGCGAGTGCCTGTTGTTCTAGGAGAGTGCGATGGCGACGAAGGTGATGGTGGTAGACGATTCGATGGTCATCAGGGCGCAGGCGACGGCGGCCCTCGGACACGCGGGCTTCGAGGTGATTCAGGCGTGCGACGGTCAAGATGCGCTTGAGAGGCTCGTCGAGACCCCCGACCTCGCGCTCATCGTTTGCGACGTCAACATGCCACGGGTGAACGGCATTCAGTTCCTCGAGGCGATGGCAAAGGGTGAGCGACGCGTGCCGACGGTCATGCTCACGACGGAGGGCAAGCAAGCGCTCATCACGCGGGCCAAAGAGCTCGGCGCGAAGGGTTGGATCATCAAGCCGTTCAAGGAGGCGATGCTGGTGGCGGCCGTGCGAAAGCTGACGGCAGCGGCCGCCTAGGTGGAGCTGCGATGCGTGACGTGAGGATCACTTCATGACCGCCAACGTGCCCGTCGTCAGCCTCGACCCGGCGGGCGCAGCGCCAACACCGACGACCCCGTCGACGTTTGGTCGCAATGTCATTGCGGTGTGGTTCGTCGCGATGAGCATCGTCGGCGGCTCGCTTGTGGTTCGTCATGCCCCGCTACCGGCCGGCTCCGTTCGCATGAGTGCGCTCTTGTCCCTAGAGACGGGCTCGCTGGAGCCGGGCACCGACGAGGCCCCCGTCCGTGTGTTTCATGTCCTCTACGCCGACTGCCGTTGCTCGAAGCGTGTCGTTGAGCGACTCGCGATGCGAGGCGTCCGCCGCGGCGTGCGCGAGCACGTGCTCCTAGCGGGGCGCGACGACGCGCTTTCGGGCGCCCTCCAAGGCAGCGGGTTCACCGTAACCCGGACGACGCCTCGCGAGCTCGGCGAGCGCTTCGGCATCGACGCAGCGCCGCTCCTTGTCATCACCGCGTCTAACCACACGCCGCTCTACATCGGGGGGTACACGCCCAGCAAGCAGAGCCTCGACGTGCGCGATGGCGCCATTCTCGACGCCGCTCTCCGGGGGGAACGACCTCGCCCCCTGCCCCTCTACGGCTGTCCTGTCTCCGACGAGCTGCGGGCTCAGGTCAATCCGCTGAGGCTCCGATGAAGAGGCCCGGGTCCGTCAACTGGTTCGGCTACGTGGTCTTGCCGGCCGAGGTGAGCGCGTTCGAGCGGGCCTACCTAACGCGCCTCAATCGAATTGCGCTTTGGTTCTTGGCGGCGCACATTCCCGCGTTGACGCTGCTCGCGCTCGTCAACCAGACGTTGCCCGCGCTCGCGCTTCTTCTTTCGAGCGCCGTGTTCCTCGGGCCGCTACGTGCAGATCGAGATGCACTTCTACTTCTTCGTCGTTCTCGCGTTGCTCGCCGTCTTCGCCAATCCTCAGGTGATCCTCGCGGCATCGGCGACGGTAGCCCTCCATCACCTCGCGTTGTGGTTCGTGCAGCCGCGGAGCGTCTTCAACTACGACGCGCCCCTGTGGGTCGTGCTTGTTCACGCGCTCTTCATCGTTATGGAAGCCGTGGGGATGTGTTTCGTGGCCCGGAGCTTCTTCGACAATGTCATTGGCCTCGACCGCATCGTGCGGCAGCGCACCGCCGCGCTCGACGACCACGCGCGCTACCTCAAGCTCGTATTGGACAACACGGAGGAGGCGCTTCTCTTGGTGGACGGTCGACTGCGAGTTCTGGATACCGGCGCCGCGCGGACACAGGATTGGCTCGGCGAGTTCGCTGCTGGGGACCATTTCGGCGCGGTCCTCGGGCGCGCAGACCCGCTCTTCGGGGAGCAGTTTCGCGCCGCGTGGGGCCAGGTCGAGGATGGCTTCCTGCCGTTGCCACTCCTGCTCGATCAGCTGCCGTTTCGCTTGAGTCTGGGGGGTCGCCAGCTCGACGTTCGTTTGCGATGCGTAACGGAAGGCGCCGACGAAGGTCGTTTCTTGGTCGTCCTGCGAGACGTGACGCTGCTGCTCGAACGTGAAGGTGCCGAACGCGAGCGATCGGAGAGTCTCGCGCTCGTGGAGCGCGTCATGACGGACCGTCAGGGGCTCGTGGAGTTTCTCGCCGAGGGCGACGAGATCATGAGCGCCCTTATGGCATCGCGCGGCGGGGACCAGATCCTCTTGGCCCGAGCGCTCCACACGCTCAAGGGCAACGCGGCCGTCTTCGGACTCACCGCCGTCGCGGAACGGTGCCACGTGATCGAAACCGAGCTCCTCGAAGAGGAGCGTCAGCCGTCCGATGCCAACGTGGAGGCGCTTCTGACGCAGTGGACGAGGTTTGCCACGAAGGCCGAGGTGCTCATGAGCCGCCACGAAAGCGTCGAGATGACGCGCCCGGAATACGACGCCATCGTCGCGAGTGCCGAAGGCGGACAAGTCAGCGAAACGCTGGCGCGGCTGAGGGAGCTGCGGCTCGAACCGGTCATGCCGCGGCTCCTGCACTTCAAGCAGCAGGCGCAGCTTCTCGCGTCGCGCCTCGGTAAGGAACGAGTGACGGTCATCGTCGAGGACTGCGCGCTTCGGGTGGAGCCCCATCGCTGGGTACGGGTTTGGGGTGCGTTGGTCCACCTCGTGCGCAACGCCATCGACCACGGTATCGAGTCGAGCGACGAGCGCGCAGAGCTTGGCAAGAAGCCCGACGCTTGCGTGTGGCTTCGCGCCCGCGCCGTCGGACCGGATCTAGCCGTGGAGGTTGAGGATGACGGTCGCGGCATCGATTGGGAGCGCGTTCGGCAGAAGGCGCTCGCGGCGGGGCGGCCGGCAGGGTCAGCCCTTGAGCTTGAGGGTGCGCTCTTCGCGGATGGTTTGTCTACGCGAGATGAGGTCACAGAGACCTCCGGCCGCGGCGTCGGTCTCTCGGCGCTGAAGGCGGCCGTGGAGGCCTCTGGGGGGCGCGTCGAGGTTTCGTCCAAAGCCGGCAAAGGAACGCTGTTTCGCGTGCTGTTGCCCTCCGCCCTCGAGCGGCCTCCGACGACCAGGCGCTCCCTAGTTCCTGGGCGAACTTCGGCGTTTCCGGCGGCCGCGCAGGCGTGACGCCGACCCCTGCCCTCGTGCGTTACGCCGGCGCGTCGACGCGCAACGCTTCCTCGACGACGAGACTCGGCTTTTCGCTGGCGGTGCACCAAAGTTGGTGCGCGGCCCGTGTGGCGCCGACATAGAGCGCGTGCCTTGCCTGCGGTGAACTCGGGTAGCTCGCCTGAGTCGTCTCGAGCAACACCACCTCGTCGAACTCGAGCCCCTTCGTCTGCCTGACGTCGGTCACGTCGAAGCCCGGGTCCCAGGTGAAGTCTTGCTTCGCCACGCGCCGAACGCGCGGCACCTCGGCTCGCTCGAGGCCCTCGAAGTAGACGTCCGCCTGCTGCGGGAAGCGGGCCACGAGCGCCACGTTGGCGTAGGGCTCGGCCCGCGCGAGCTCCTTCAGCGCGTCGGCCAAGAAGGCAACGACCTCGCCGGCCGAGCTGAAGTGGAAGAGCTCGACGGGCGGGCCGTGGCGGGTCGCGATGGGCTCGCTCTCGTGAGCAAGGGAGCCGAGGACGCCGCGCGCGAACTTGGTGATCTCCGCCGTCGAGCGGTAGCTGACCTTTAGGGGCTCCAGCGTTGTGGTGGCGTGACCCAGCTCGCGCAAGAGCGCCTGCCAGTCGAACTCACCACGGTCGTCGTCGTCGTCGAGCATGCGTTGCGCCGTGTCACCGGCGAGCGTGATCGAGCGATCCTTGGTGGCGAGGTCGAGCAAGACGCGCAGCTCGAGCGGGCTCGCGTCTTGAACTTCGTCCACGAAGAGGTGCGTGAACTTCAGCGGCGCTTGGTCGGGGCCTGTCAGCGGCCCGCGGACGACCTGCCAAATGCGCAGCAGAATCGGCACGTCCTCGAGGTCGATGCTGGCGATCTCGCCGTCGCGCTCGCCGTCGGCGCGGATTCGCGCCTGCTTGACGCACCAGTCGTGGATGCGGTCAATCTGCTGCGGCGGGAATGCGCCCTGGAACGTCTCCTCCAAGAGCGGCCTCGAGGTGAGCAACTCGTCCCACGTCGACAGCACCGCTTGCGCCCGTCGGCGGAGGTCGTGGCCCAGCTTTTCGATGGCGCCCCGGGTCACGTCGGGGAGCTCGGCGGCGGCGCGCGCGCCGAGCTTGCGTCGCCCGGCAAACCACGCCGCGAAGGCCGTCACGCGTTGCTCTGGCGTCGTCTCGACGTCGGTGGCATCGCGCTTCTCGGGCCGCGTGCTGCGCCACGCGTCGATGGCGACGCCACCTTCGGGCCAGCGAGCGAGCGAGGCTTCGACGTGGGCGTCGAGCGTGAGGTGCAAGGCCTCCACGGCGCGATGGATAGCCCGCAACATCGCGGGGTGCGTTTTGGCGCGGACGACGACCGGCGGCGTATCGTCGGAGAGCCGAGTCGGCAACTTCGGGAGGTGCAGCGGCAACACGCGCGTCGAGAAGCGCGCAAACGTGGTGAGCGTGACGCCCTCCACGCCTAGCTCTGGCAGCACGCGTTTGACGTAGTGCAAGAGGGCGTCGTTGGGCACCACCACGAGCATCTTGTCGGCGCGGTAGCGGTCGGGGTCGGCGAAGGCGAGGTACGCGACCCGATGGAGCCCGACCGTTGTCTTGCCGCTGCCGGCGCTCCCCTGCACCGCGACGATGCCCATGCCGGGCCGGGTGATGAGGTCGAACTGGGCGGCGTCGAGCATCGATGCGATGGCCGGCAGGTGCTTGTCGCCGCCGGTGCCGGGGTGGCGGTCGGGGGCATGTGTGTCGAGCACCGCGCCCTCGGCGCTCGCGCGTCCCTCGTGGCGGGCCGGCGGCAGTGCAGAGTCGAGCGCGGCCTTGGGGCCGAGGGCGCGACGCTCGGTGTGGAGGCGCGCGGAGCGCACGTCGACGCGGTCCCAGCGGCCGTCGGCCTTCCGGACGAACGTGCCCTGCGGTGCGGTGACGCGAACAAGTTCACCGCCGACGATGGCGACGCTGCGTCGCGCGACGACTTCACCCTCGACGAGCCGATCGCCGAGCCGCTCCTCGTAGTCGTCGCCTTCCATGTAGCGGTAGAAAATGCGGCTCACGGGCGCTTGGCGCCAATCCACGATGCGGATGCCCGCCGCTGTGTCGACGTACGACCTCGAGCCCACGAGCACGTCGCGGCGCTTGCCGCCCTCATCGAGGCGCAGGTGCCCGAAGTAGGGGCTCTGGCGGTCGATGGCGCCCTCTGCCCCTTTGCCCCGTTGCGCCCGGAGCGCACCCACGTGGTGCATTTGCTCGAAGAGCGCGGGGAGGTCCTCCGGCTTGGCGACGGCTACGTCATCGCGAAGCTCGAGGAGCCTCGCGTCGTCCCCCTGCCGCGCCCGCAGGGTCTCCACGCTCTTCTTGTCGGCGTCGAAGAGAACGCGCTGGACCATCGCGAGCAGCCGCGCCTCGTCTTGGACGATGCGGGTTCCTTCGGGGTCGCCTTCTAGGCCGGGAACCGCGAATTCAGCAGGCGGAGGCGCGTCGGGGGTGGCCATGGGACCGAACAAGCGCCACGGGGACTTGGCCTCCGTAGCGGAGGGTTCACATAGCCATACCGACCGCCCCTTGCAATGGTGCGCTGCTCAAGGCGCTTGTGGCGGACCGATTCTGCCGTGGTCCCGCGCGTCGGGCTGGCGCCCGTCTTAGAGGACGAACTGATCGCCGAGGTTGACGATGGTGAGGTCGCAGCCTTTGAGCTTGGCGCACTCGCGCTCCACCGTCGCCTGGAAGCTCGGCTTGATGTGATAGAGCAAAAACGGCAACTCTTTGTGGCGGTGTAGCTTCTTGAGGTCTGTGAGGAGCGTCTGCGGCGTGTGGTGTCCGCTGAGCGTCGCGATGCGCTGCTCGGCGTTCGGAAAGCTGACTTCCATCAGCATGGCTCGCAGGTCCGGGACGTCGTTCAGGACCTCCCAGAGGCGGTCCGTCGGACCGGTGTCGCCGCTGTATGCGAGCGCCCCGCCTTTCTGACCCTCGACGATGAACGCGAAGCAATCGATGGTGTGACTTACGGGGATCGCGCGCACGCGGTAGCCGGCGATGTCGGTCACCACGCCCGGCTTGATCTCAAGATACCGAATCGTGGGCTTCTCGGGCGATGGGATGACGCTGAAGTCGGGCCACAGCTTGTCGTTGAAGAAGTGTTTTCTGAGGAGGCCCAAGGTCGGCCTAGCGCCCGCGATGAGGAGCGGCTTGCACCCGTTCTGAACGCGGTTGTCCGCGATCGTCGCGAGATCGCGAATGTGGTCGAGGTGCGCGTGACTGACGAGCACTGCCTCCAGAGCACACTGGGCCTTGAGCTCGAGGCCGCTCGTGAGGGAGCCAGCGTCGATGGCGATGCGATCGTCCACGACGAACGCGCTCGTCCTGTGACGAGGCGTCTCTCCACCGTGGCAACCGACGATCCTTAGCTCCAACCTAGCTCCTGTCTTTCGCGACACACTTCGTCACACACAATGTTCACGCCTCGAAGCGGCGAGGCATTTCGATGAACTCCAAGAACTCGAGCAGTCGTCCGATGTCGGAGATGACGACCCGGCCGCCGTCGTCGGAGACGATGCGCAGCCTCCGGAGGCGCGCGAGCACCTCGTCGACCTGCTCGACGTCGGCGCCAACTTCCCGCGCGAGCGTTGAGGTGGGCAAATCGAGCCGGATGCCCTCTTCCGTTTGTTCTCCGAAGGCCTCAGCGTGTCGCCGAAGGCCCATCAAGACGCGCGCCTTCGGATCCGGGTGCATCAGGATCTGCACCAGCGCGTCGGCCGCGTCGAGTCGCGCCGCGAGCTTCTTCACGAGACGCATCGCGATCTCGGAGTTGTTGGTGATCATCGACTCCAGGGTCTTGGCGTCGATCACGAGACACGATGCGGGCTCGACGACGGTGGCCGTTGCCGTTCGGGGCTTGTTGTTGAGGATGGCCATTTCGCCTAGAAACTCACCACGACCCAACATGGCGATGGGGAAGTCCCCGCCAGCTACCTTCTTCGTCACGCGGACTCGCCCTGATTGAATCACGTACATCTCGCTGCCGGCGTCGCCCTCACGAAACAGCACTTCCCCAACGGGAAACTCGCGTGAGGCGCGCATCGTGAGCGAGTCCTTTTTCATGGAAGCGTCATCGAATACGGGGGCTCTGGCCCCGAAGGCAGTTTATCGCGCGGCTTTCTTGCAAGTCAAAGACGCTTCGGACAAAGCGCTCCGCATCACTGCGGGCCCTTTCGCTTCGCCGGGACGGTGAACGGACGAGGCATTTCCTCCGCGTCCGGTGTGCTCTCCCGCAGGCGTGCGCGAAGGCGATTCAGCCGAAAGAACATGTCCTTGACGCGCGCCGGGTCGCCGGCGATCTCGCCCTGGACCTCCATCTCAAAGTCGAGCATCGGCGCCTTCGCCGTCTCGGCCTGCTGGAGGACCAATTCCCGGGCCCCCGGCTCGGGGTGCATGAGGACCCGGACCAGCCCGTCGGCCATGTCGAGCCGGTCAGCGAGGCGCCGGATGAGGCGCATGGTGAACTCAGGCTGGTTCGCGATCATCGACTCCAACATCGGACGGTCGAGGACCAGCGCGTCGACGTTGTCGACGGCGACGGCGGTGGCGGTTCGCGGCTTGTCGTTCAGGAGCGCGAGCTCGCCTAGCATTTCGCCGGGGCCCAGCACGGCGATGGTCTTTTCGATCCCGCCGATGCGCTTGACGATCTCCACGCGTCCGGCGCCGAGAATGTACATCTCGGCGCCTGGGTCGCCTTCCCGGAAGAGGACCGTCCTCTTCGGGAACCGCTTCATTCGTCGCGCCTTGTTGGTGGGTCCCATTGTGCAAGCGTGCGTGCAGCGTGCGTGCAGCGTGCGCGACTCAGCCTTCGAGCAAAGGTAGCTTGCCTGTTTCCTTCGGGCCAAAACTACTCGCCGTAGGCGCTCGAGGCTCCCGTGAGTTCCGGGTGCTCCCGTGTAGGTCCCGGGCGCCGTTCTAGCGAGCGAAGGGACCGTGCTTTGAGTTATACGAGGCGCCCGTGGTCCTCTACCTCTTGTTCTTCGTCTCGGGCGCGGCCGCGCTCCTCTATCAGGTCGTCTGGCAGAGGACGCTTTTTGCCATCTATGGCATCAACGTCGAGTCGGTCACGATGGTCGTGACGGCCTTCATGTTGGGTCTTGGCCTCGGAAGCTTGGCCGGGGGGGTGGTCTCCAAAGCGACCGGTCGACCCGTCGTCCTGCTCTTCGCGCTCGTCGAGTTCTTGATCGGCGTCTTCGGGTCGTTTTCCCTTGTTCTCCTCCACGGCGTTGGCCGCGTCACCCTGGCGCTGGCGCCATCCCTCGTTGGCCTCACGACGTTCCTCTTGGTGCTCGTTCCCACGATGCTCATGGGCAGCACGCTTCCGCTTCTGGTGGCGCACTTCACGCGTCGCTCGAAGAACGTGGGCCGCTCCGTTGGCGCGCTCTATTTCGTCAACACCCTCGGCTCCGCCGCCGCTTCCGCCGCCGCCGTGCTCGCGCTCCTCGGGACCTTGGGACAAGCGGGGACCGTGCGCCTCGCGGCGACGCTGAACTTCGTGGCGAGCGCGGTCGCGGTCGCGCTCTACGTGCGGGCCCGGCGCGCAGCCGATGCTCCTGGAGAGCTCACTTGACGGCCGCGGTGCAAGGCGCGGCCGCGCCCGCCTACGCGATTTCGCGAGCGCGCTTTCGCCTCACGCTCGCGCTCGCGGCGGCCTCTGGGTTCATCGCGCTCTCGTACGAGATCGTGTGGTATCGCGCCTTCGCGTTCGTGAGCTGGGGACACCCCACGGTCTTCGGGCTCCTTTTGGCGTTCTACCTGTTGGGTGTCGCCGTCGGTGCCTTCGCGAGTCGCCCCTTCTGTCATCCCATCAAGGACGCCGCCGACGAAGCGCGCGCCCTAAGGTCGCTCTCGGCGTTCGTTCTCTTGGCGAACACCGTTTCGTTCTTGGTCGTGCCGGCTCTCGGTTGGTTCGCGACGAAGAGCTGGCCTCCGGCCTTCGGGCTCGTTGCGTTAGGGGCGGGCTTGATGGGCGCCGTGCTCCCGCTCCTCGCGCATTTCGGGATCGCCCCCGACGAGAAGGCCGGCGCGGCCATGTCGCATGTCTACTTGGCCAACATCCTCGGCTCGTCGGCCGGGAGCTTCGCCACCGGCTTCGTCTTCATGGACGTCTGGTCGACTCCCCGCATCAGCACGATGCTCGCGCTCGTTGGCTTCGTGATGGTCGGCGTGCTCTGGGCGCTCGGTGCCGCGGGCCGACCTCGCACGCTCGGCGTGGCGGCGACCGCGGTGGGTGCTGTCTTGTGCGTCGCAGCCGCACCGAAGCTCTACGAGCGGCTCTACGAACGGCTCCTTTGGAAGACGAAGTTCCACGCCGGCGCGAAGCTCGTGCACGTGCTCGAGAATCGCCACGGCGTCATCGCCGTGAACGACTACTCGCAGATCTACGGCGGCGGCGCCTACGACGGCGCGTTTAACGTCTCGTTGGTCGACGACAAGAACGTCATTGAGCGAGCCTTCGCGGTGCAGGCGATGCACCCCTCCCCTCGCCGCGTGCTCATGATTGGCTTGTCGTCGGGGTCGTGGGCGCAGGTGGTCGCGAACCTCGCGGGCGTCGAGCGCATGACGGTCATCGAGATCAATCCCGGCTACATCGAGCTCATCGCGAAATTCCCTGCCGTCCGCAGCGTCCTCGCGAACCCGAAGGTCGACATCGTGGTCGACGACGGGCGGCGCTGGCTGAACCGCCACCCGAGTGAACGGTTCGACGTCATTGTGATGAACACGAGCTACCACTGGCGGGCGCATACGACGAACCTCTTGTCTCGCGAGTTCCTGGAGCTCGCGCGCAGCCATCTTCTGCCGGGGGGGATCCACTACTTCAACACGACGTCCTCCGATGAAGCGCAGCGCACCGCCGCGACCGTGTTCCCTCACGCGCTTCGCGTCATCAACTTCATCGCCGTAAGCGATAGCCCGATCCCCTTCGATAAGGCGAGATGGCGCGCGGCGCTCGTGGACACCCGCATCGACGGCAAGGCTCCCCTCGACCCAGCGCAAAGGACCGACGCAGACCTCTTGAGCCGCTTCATGCAGTTCGCCGACACGATCGACGGTCCGTCGGTCTTTGCGGGGCTCGAGCGTCGCGACGCGCTCCTCGAGCGAACGCGAGGCGCGACGCTCATCACCGACGACAACGTGGGGAGCGAGTGGAAAGCCCGCTTCAAGTTCCCGGTCATCGGTGACGAGTAGCCGCGCGAAGTTTCGCGCGCCGAAGCGCGTTTCAGGGCTCTTTGTGATCGTCGCCGAAGGGTCGGCCGGGCATGTCGCCGCCGCGGCCCTTGTGGCCTGAGCGCTCCATCTTGGCGGCCAGCTTCTCGCGTTGCTCCGGCTTGAGCGAGGGGACCAACTGGGTGAGGAGCCCTTCCTCGACTTCCACGCGGCCCACGGCGCCCTTCTTGCCGAAGACGTCGAGCTTCTTTCCGTCGAAGGCGTCCTTCTCGAAGGCCTCGAGGAGCGCGTCCATGTGCTTCTTCGCCTCGACCATCGGGTCGTCTTTCGGCGCGTTCTTCGCCAGGAACGTCTCGACGGTCTTCTGTTGGGCCGCGTCGAGGTCAAGCTCCTTGGTCATGCGCTCGAGGCGCAGCTTCAGGCGCGCTGCCGGATCGTCCTTCTTGTCGTCTTTCCGTTGAGCCATCCGCTCCTCGCGCGCGGCTTGTTTTGCGCGGAGCGTGGTGACGACGGCCTTGCGTTGCGGCCCGTCCAAGAGAGCATGCAAGCTCGCGATGGACTCGAGCTCCTGGCCCTTCTGCGCCTCGATGGCCTTGTCGACGGCGGCGTGTTTGGGGGCGAGCTTGGCCGCTTCGATCTTTCCGCCTTTGACCTGCAGGACGAGCTCGGCCTCGAGCTGCTTGAACTCGTCGCGCGGAGTCTCCGCGGCCCGGAGTTTCTCTTCGATCTTGCCGAGCCCATCCTTCTGCGGCTCTTTGAGGTCGAGCGTGCGCGCGGCGTTCACGAGCGTCGCGGCCACGCCGCCGCGGAGGTCGCGCCGGGGTTTCGCCGATGCTTCCGCCGTCGGTGCCGCGCTCGTCGCGGCGGAGGGCGCGGGCGTGGCTGACTTGGCCGCCGCGCTGGCCGCGGGCGTCGCGCCAGCGTTGTCCTTGCTGCATGCGAGGGACAGCGACGCGATGAGGAAGAGCGATGTCAGGGCGCGAAACGTCATGGGGCCTCCTGGGGGCGGGCAGCGTCGCATGAGAATTGAGGGCCGCGCACGCGATGTTTGCGAGCAGGCGCGGCGGACCGCTCGGTAGCGCGAAGAAGCAGAGAGCCCCGACCCTTTCGGATCGAGGCCCTCGCTCGGCAGGGAGCACGCGCTCCCGGCCCGTCGGACAGGCAACGGCGACGATCAATCCATATCGAAGTCGCCGCCCATGCCGCCCATACCGCCCATGCCGCCCATACCGCCCATACCGCCCATTCCACCCATGCCGCCGCCACCGCCGCCGCCGGCCTTTTCCTTCTTCGGCTTCTCGGCCACGACGGCCTCGGTGGTGAGCATGAGGCCCGCCACGCTGTTGGCGAACTCGAGCGCGGAGCGGACGACCTTGGCCGGGTCGATGACGCCAGCCTTGACCATGTCCTCGTAGGCTTCGGTCTGCGCGTTGAAGCCGAAGTTGCCGGTGTTCTCCATGACCTTCTGCACGACAACGGAGCCTTCGTGGCCCGCGTTCTTCGCGATCTGGCGGAGCGGCTCCTCGATGGCGCGGCGCACGAGCTTGAGGCCGAACATCTGCTCGCCCTGTAGCTTCATGCCCTCGAGCACCTTCGCCGCGCGGAGCAGTGCGACGCCGCCGCCGGGGACGATGCCTTCTTCGACGGCCGCGCGCGTCGCGTGGAGCGCGTCTTCAACGCGGGCCTTCTTCTCCTTCATCTCGGTCTCGGTGGCCGCACCGACCTTGATGACGGCGACGCCGCCGGCGAGCTTCGCAAGACGCTCCTGGAGCTTCTCCTTGTCGTAGTCGCTGGTGGTGTTCTCGATCTGCTTGCGGATCTCCGTGACGCGGGCCTGGATCTTCTCCTTCTCGCCCACGCCGTCGACGATCACGGTGTTCTCCTTGTCGACGGTGACGCGCTTGCAGCGACCGAGGTCCTTCATCGTGACGTTCTCGAGCTTGAGGCCGAGCTCTTCCGCGATGACCTGACCGCCGGTGAGCGTCGCGATGTCCTTGAGCATCTCCTTGCGGCGATCGCCGAAGCCCGGCGCCTTGACGGCACAGACCTTGAGCAGGCCACGGAGCTTGTTCACGACGAGCGTCGCGAGCGCTTCGCCCTCGATGTCCTCGGCGAGGATGAGCAGCGGCTTGCCTTCGCGGGCCGCCGTCTCGAGGATCGGGAGGATGTCGTGCATCGTGCCGATCTTCTTCTCGGTGATGAGGATGTAGGGGTCCTCGAGGACCGCAGACATCTTCTCGGCGTCGGTCACGAAGTAAGGCGACACGAAGCCGCGGTCGAACTGCATGCCCTCGACGATGTCGAGCGTGGTCTCGGCGGTGCGGGACTCTTCGACGGTGATGACGCCTTCCTTGCCGACCTTCTCCATGGCCTCGGCGAGCTTGTTGCCGATCTCGGCGTCGCCGTTGGCGCTGATGGTGCCGACCTGGGCGATGTGCTGCTTGTCCTTCGTGGGGACCGCGAGCTTCTTGATCTCGGCCGTCATGGCCGCGACGGCCAAGTCCATGCCGCGCTTGAGATCCATCGGGTTGTGGCCCGCTTCAACGAGCGAGAGGCCGCCCGTGTAGAGCGCTTGCGCGAGGACGGTGGCGGTCGTGGTGCCGTCGCCGGCCTTGTCGCTCGTCTTCGAGGCGACCTCGCGGACCATCTGCGCGCCCATGTTCTCGAACTTGTCGTGAAGCTCGATTTCTTTGGCCACCGTGACGCCGTCCTTGGTGACGACGGGCGAGCCGAAAGACTTCTCGATGACGACGTTGCGACCCTTGGGGCCGAGCGTCACCTTGACGGCGTTCGCGAGGGTGTTGACGCCGGTGAGGATCTTGCTGCGGGCGCCGCGGTTGTAGAGGATTTCTTTTGCGCTCATGGTGATAGCTCCAACGTTTCAAAAAAGGGTTTCTCCCGCGCGGCGGACCGGAAGCAGGAGTCTCTCCGTCTGAGGAGAATGGCCGCCCGGAGGCGACCGCGGGACCACGTGGGCCCCGCGATAGGTTCACTTCTCGATGACCGCGAGGATGTCGCCTTCGCTGATGATGAGGTGCTCCTCACCGGCGACCTTGACCTCGTTGCCCGAGTACTTGCCGAAGAGGATCCGGTCGCCGGGCTTCACGTCGAGGGGACGAACCTTGCCACCCTTGAGCGCTTTGCCGTTGCCCACCGCAACCACCACGCCCTCGATGGGCTTCTCTTTCGCGGTGTCGGGGATGATGATCCCGCCCTTGCTCTTCTCTTCTTCCTTCATGCGCTTGACGACGACGTGGTCACCGAGGGGACGGATCTTCATGGCTGCTCCTTGTAACTATTTCGAAATACAGGAAAGTTTGGCCTTGTTAGCACTCTCGCCTGAGGAGTGCCAGGAGGCTCGGGGCGCAACTTAAACGCGTTCGGCGGGGCGTCAAGGGGGACCGGTGAGAGCGGCGGCGACGGTCCAGGCCACGCGCGCCGCAAGAACCTGAGACTCGGCGTGAGCGGCCCCCACGGCCAAGACTCAGCTCGTCCGCGCCTCGGTCGAGAATGCTTGACTCAATTTGCCGGGCGGCTAGTGTGCAAGCCCCCAATTGGCAAACGAGCTCCGCCCACAAGCGAACTCGGGAGCCGAGCGACCGCCAGTCACTTTCTTGGGGGATCGTCTAATGGCAGGACGGCGGATTCTGGCTCCGTCTATCAAGGTTCGAATCCTTGTCCCCCAGCCACCCTTCGTCACCACTCTCGGAGAACACCAAGGCCCCATCGTCTAGCGGTTAGGACATCGCCCTCTCACGGCGGTAACGTGGGTTCGATTCCCACTGGGGTCGCTGAAAGCGACGTGAGAATTGCGGGTAATCCTTCGGGGTTACCCGCTCTGCTTTTGTGGGATTTTGGGCGCGACGAGCGGTCGAGCCATGGCGTGGCGCATCGCCTTGCCGCCGGGCTAGCGCTCGCGTGCGCCGGCGTCGGAGTCTCGCGAGGACGGCATCGGCATCGCGAAGTAACCCGGCTCGTGCCGTCGCTTCCAAGCGGCGGCTTCGCACCTCGCCAACCCGCGGTCACGCTCGGTCGCCCATCGCCTCTGCTCGCTCAGCAGCTCCTCGAGCGCAGCCGCCCGGTGCGCTGCGGCCGCCCGCAATGACGAAGCGCGGTTCGCTGGATTGACTCGCAGCCCTCCAGCGTCGCACATCTTGTCGAGCGCCTTGCTCAGCGCCGGCGCCGCCGGCGGCTCGATGATGAGCTCGCCCGTCTTCACGCGAACGCTCCACCAAGTGCGATGGAACGCCCTGGCGTTCCCCACCGCCTCGGCCCACGTGAGCGCGACGCTCCTGCAGTTGCCGGCCATGATCCAGAGCAGATTCTCAGGATCTCCGCCTCCGTCGATCGACCACTGGAGGGCATCTTGGGTCATTCGGAGGCTGTCGAGAAACGACGCCGTCGTCGCAAACGCGTTGTCGACAAACGTCGGCGAGGATTCCAGCTCCGAGCAGTACTCGTCGCGGAGGGCGTCTTTGAGCTTGCTAGTTCCGCAGCCCGGGCCCGCGATCACGAGTCCGATGGCGAGGGCGGGCCTTAGGCGCACCGGTCGACCTTACCAAACACCGAACGCGCGAGGTCGCGGATCGCCGACCACATCGCGGCCGGCCCACCCCGATGGCGCCAAGCGAAGGACCCGGGCACGTTTGCTCGCTTCGTTTCCGACCTGGCCGTATCCTCACGCCACCTCGTCGGGCATGAACCAACACCCTTCCAAGCGAAGCTCGGCGCGGCGCGCGGCGGCCTTTGGCGTCCTGCTCTCCGGGTGCTCGGTCGGCCTACCCGAGTTTCCCGATCGCGCCGACGCATCCCCCTCGCCCGACGCGGGGGTCGTCTCGGACGGCGCCACGCCGTTGACATGCGCACCGGGAAGCCTCTCGGGGTTCGTTCCGCCAGCCAACTGGAAGGAGCCCAACCCGCTGCATCGAAACATGTGCACCGACGCCCAAGCTGTCGCTGTCGCCGAATGCCTGTCGGCTTTTGATCTCAACCCCACGGCGTGCAGCACCGTCTCTGCGTCGGCTCCCACTTGTTACGGATGCGCCGTCACTTCCTCGCTGGCGCCAACGTTGGGGGCATTCATCGATGACGGCTCCTTCATCGATGCCAATGTGCCGGGGTGCGTGGCCGCGCTCGCGAACGACGTGGGGCCTGCCGGCTGCGGCGCGCGCTTGCGCGCCAACCAAGCCTGCGCCGGTTTCGCGTGCCAGGCCTGCGACGGCGCGGGCTTTGGCCCCTGCAGCGAGGCCGCTTCGGCGGGGCCATGCGTCCAATACGACATCAGCTGTGCGAAGCCCTTGCTCGCGCAATGCGGCACGACTGAGCCGAGCTACAAGGAGTTCGTGCTCAAGCTGGTGCGACTGTTCTGCGTGCCCTAGGCGGCCAGCCCGAAAATACCACCCCGGGATTCTCAATCGAACACACTCCCTTGGGCGGCCTCACCACCCGCCTCCCCCGCCCGGCTGAATAGGGGGAGGCCTTGGGCGGTCGAAATAGCCGACTCGCCATGGCCCAGCCACACCGTATGCGCCTCGTTCAAGAGGGAGCCCTCATCGCCGGACGTTACGTCGTCGAGGGGCCGCTTGGTGAAGGTTCGACGGCGTTCGTGGCTCGCGCTCGCCACGTCGTTCTGGGGCAAGAGGTGGCCATCAAGTTCCTGCTGCCCGAGGCGCGCGGCGAGGGGCAGCGCTTTCTGAGGGAAGCGCAAAACCTCGCGGCCATGGAAAACGTGCATCTTCCCCGCATCCTCGATTTTGGTGAGGGTCCGACGGGCCCGTTCATGGTCATGGAGCTCTTGCGGGGCGGCAGCCTCGCCGACGCGCTTCGCGACACGGGGCCACTAGCCGTCGCCCACGCGGTCGACTGCATTCTGCAGGCGTGTGACGCCCTTGTGGAGGCGCACGAGCGAGGCCTCGTTCATCGTGACCTCAAGCCCGACAACCTGGTCTTCGACAAGCCGCCGGGAAAGGGCCCCGGTGCCTGAAGGTCCTCGATTTCGGCACCGCGACGAGCGCCTGCGAGCTCACCGCGACGCATGCCTTCATCGGCACCCCACTCTATATGGCGCCGGAGCAGACGGTCTCGGCGCGCGAGGCCGATGCCCGCGCCGACATCTGGTCCTTGGGGGCGATTCTCTACGAGCTGCTGACCGGCTCGTCACCCTTCGACGGCACCACGGTGTTCCACGTGCTCATGGCCGTCCGCGAGTGGACGCCTACGCCGCTGTCGGAGCTTCGCAGCGACGTCCCGCGCGAGCTTGAGGCGGTGGTCTTCGCGTGCCTCGAAAAGGACCGCGAGGCGCGAATCTCGTCGGCGCGCGAGCTCGCGCTGCGCCTCGCTCCATTCGCGTCGTCGGCGCGCGCTCGTGGCGAGGCGCGAGCCCCGCTTCCCACCCCCCCGCTTCCCACACCGGACCGCAGCGCGCGCGCACGCCGACGGGGCGCGGCCTACGCGGCGGCGCTTCTCCTAGGGGCCTTTGGAGTCGGCGCGGCCGGCGCCGCCGCCGCTCGCCAGCACAGCATTCCTCCAGCGACCGCCGTCCCAAGCGTCGCGACCACCCACGAGGCCGGACTTTCGGGTCGCGCCACTGCGCTGCCCCCGCCCGTTTCCCTCACCGTGAGGGCAGCGGTTCCCGGAAGCAGCTGAGCCACGCCTTCTCACGCCTTCTGCATGCGCCGGTGAGCGCTTGTAGCGGTAACGTCGTGGAGGCGGTAGGCTTCCCTCGCTGAACGTCGGTTGCGGTCCCGGAGACCGCGGCGGCACGGGGGTCGTGGTGGCCATGGCGGAGCGTGTGGTTGCGGGAGTCGTGTGGCAGGAGCTCAAGCGCCTCGTTGGCGCTGGAGCGACCGGCACGATCTACCTTGCCAGCGAAGACAACACCGCCGGTCGCGTGGGGATCAAGGCCGGCAAGGTGGTCTTCTTGGCCTACAAGTTCAGCGCTGGCCGGGCCGCGTTGCCCCAGCTTCAAGCGATCAAGTCCGCCGAGTATCGCTTTGAGTCGGTGTCGCCCGGCTCCTTGCCCAACATGCCGTCTACGGAGGAGATCCTAAGCGCCCTCCTCGGCGGTGCCGAAGTCGCCCCGCCCTCGCGCAGCCTGTCGCCGTTGCCGGCGGCGTCGCGCACGAGCGCTCCGCCCCCGCGGACCGCGTCGGTCCCGGCGATGCGAGCCGTTGCCAGCGTTCCGCCGCCAGGTGGGCTAAAAGACGAGATTGGCCGGTTGCTTGCGGATTACATGGGCCCCATCGCGCCCATCGTCTTTGAAGAGCACTGGGCCACCGGCGAGAAGCGGGGCCTCGACGTGTCGACCATCATCGAGGCGCTCGCCAAGGAGCTCGGTGGTTCGCGTGCCGGCGAGTTCCGCGCGAAGGCCCTCGCAAAGCTCCGCTGACGTGCGCGCGTCGCTGTCGCTCGCGACGTTGCGAGAGCTCTTGCTGAGGGCGCCGGCGCCCGAGCGGCAGCCTCACGACGACGAGGAGCCGGCGGCAGCCGTTGCCCTCGTGCTTCGCGAAGGTCCCGCGGGGGCCGAGCTCTTGTTCATTCGTCGTGCCGAGCGGGCGGGCGACCCCTGGTCCGGTCACGTCGCCTTCCCCGGTGGGCGCCGTGACGCGGCCGACGACTCGTTGCTTCGGACAGCGGTGCGCGAGACCCGCGAGGAGATCGGCCTTCCGCTCGATGAGCAAGGCGCCGAGCTCTTGACGCCGTTGCCTGCGATGCACGCGCGGGCCGGTGGCAAGCGTCTCTCGTTCTCCATCGCGCCCTTCGTCTTCGCGCTTCACGATGCCTCGGCGCCGCTCGTTCCCGACCCGCGCGAGGTGGACGAGGTCCTTTGGGTCCCCGTCGAGCGGCTGGCCAGCGGCGAAGGGCGCAGCGTCAAGGTCATCGAGCATGATGGCGTTCGCCACGAGCTGCCCGCCCAGCTCGTGGGCGCCCACGTCCTCTGGGGCCTCAGCTACGCGATGATGGAGAGCCTCTTTGGCCTCGTGCCGCCGCTCCGTGCTCTGCACAGCGCGGCGCGCCGAGCCCGCTAGCGCAAGGCCAAATTACTTCGCCGTCGTCGCGACGGGCCGGAACAACATGCCCAGCAGCCGCTTGGTGAAGTTGTCGAAGCAGTTCTTCGCCATCTGGTCGTAGAGCTTCTCTTCCGGTTTCCCCTCGCCCTTCAGGTTGGTCACGTCGGGGGCGCGCCAATCGGCGAGTTTGGTCTTGAGCGGCTTCGCGGTGTCGCCGGGCAGCCGGAACGTGGCTTCGAAGAGCAGGCCTGCGCCGATGAACACCCCACGAGGGTTGGTGCTGGTCACAACACCGCCGGCCCACTCGACTTGGTGCTCGACGACCAAGGTGGGAACGGGAAACGCTGGCAACGGGCCCTCCTCCTTGATGGCCTCGCCGGCTTGCAGAAACAGGACATCTTTCGGGAACACATCCGCGAACCGTTGAGCCACGACGCCGAGGAGCTCGGTGTCGCGGCTCGCGAGCCGCGCGCCGTCGAAGTGGCGCGATGGGAACGACTGCGTGCCGTTGAAGAACTTATTCTTGGTCACCAAGCCATCGGCCTTGTCGAGGGTCTTCGACGCCTTGTGACGGAAGCGGATTCGGACGTCGGGACCCTTCTGTTCCGCCAGCAGGATCAGCTGCTCGACGAAGCGCAAGGTGTCGGGGTCCTTGGGGGCCGCTTGGCTGCGGTACTTCTCGAGGGCGTTGACGTAGACCTGATGGATCGCCTTCTTCAACTCGCCGTCGAGGCCATGGCGGGGGTGGCGCTGGTCGAAGTCTTTGAGCGACGTCACGGTGCCCGCCTCGCGCGCCTTGTCGAGAGCCTTGAGGAGCGCCACGCGGCGCGCCGCCTGCACTTCGTCGGGGATCGCCGCGCCGGGGTGGGTCTTGATGTACTCCTCGATGGCGTCGACGGTCCCGGCCTTCTCGGCGAGTCGCAGCTCGGCGCGGGGCAGCCTCACGCGCTTCACCTCGTCTTTGTACTTGGTCCCACGTGCCAGGTAGGCCTCGTAGGCCTCAACGTCGTTTCGCTCGAGCGCCGCCGCGTAGAGGCGACGGTCGCCGACGTTGTTGCGGATCATCCAAACAAAAAGTCCAACGACGACGCCGGCCCCGAGCGCAAAGGCCCAGGGCACCTTGGCCCAAAGCGGTACCTCGCGCAGCAGAGGCTTGTTCGGCACGAACGGGCTCGCGGCGCCGTGAAAAGGATCGATGCCCGCGAGCGCTCCGGGCCGCAGGCTCTCGCGCGTGCTCATCGCCTGGCTCAGGTGCTTCTGCGCCTCGGCGAATCGGGCCGCGCCGGCGGAGACTTCCTCCGGGCTCGCCTGGGGAAACGCGAAGCGCGCTCCTTCTGCCGTCAACACGACCTCCGAGGCCGTCTGTTCGACGCCGCTGATTTCTGCGAGCGGATACACCTTGAGGACGTATTCGCGGGCATCGACGAGCCCGATGGGAAATACGTAGATGCCGGGACGGAACGGCAGCGCCTTCACCTCGCGCATCGCCGAGACCACCTTCATGACACCCATGACGATGGCGGCCACGCCGCCGACGTCGAGAACGAGGAAGAGCACCGATTGAATCGCGAGGCGGCTCTCGAGAACGCCGAGCCCTACGGGAAAGAGCGCGATCAAGAGCACGACGCCGAAGGCGCTGAGACCCAGCCACGGGAGCGGCAGCGACGGTCCGCCGCGACGCTCAAGGAGCGGCGTGGGCATGCCGGTCCCGTTCACCGAGCCGATGAAGCGCTCCTGCACCGGTCGGGTGAACTCGTAGAAGTTGTTCTTCTGCATTGGAAGTCGAGGGTTCTCGAAGCGGGCTGCAGACTTACAAACTTGTGCCGCACCCCAGTATGCAGGGCTTTGCCGCGATTTTGGAGAATTCTCGA
Source organism: Myxococcales bacterium (assembly GCA_016703425.1). NCBI lineage: Bacteria > Pseudomonadati > Myxococcota > Myxococcia > Myxococcales > Myxococcales bacterium. The sequence goes on along the minus strand of JADJCA010000001.1, from coordinate 671,431 downwards.
TGGCCCCTCGGGGCCGCCGCTACTTCCGGATTTTTGGTGGTAGGGGCGGAAGCTCTGGCGCTGACGCCGCACCTCCCGACTCTTCCGAGGTGTCCGGCGCGCGTGGCGTCAACGGGGGTGTGCTCAAAGGGAAGCTCAGCGGTGTGCTGAGCGGCCCGTCGCGAAGGCTGCGAGGCGTGAGGGGCGGCGCACTGAGCGGGCCCGTCGGCGTGCTCCGCGGCCCGCCGCTCTCGGGAATCCGCGAGAGCGGCGCGACGGAGCTTTGAATCGGTATGGGAATGGGGGGCGTCAGCGTGGCGCGCATGAGCGCGGCGTTGGGGGCCACCGCAGACTTGAGCCAACCCATCTGCCTGGCGCGTTCGCCGGGAAAGAGGCGGTCAAGCGTCGCGGGGATCAGGGTGGATGGATCTCCGGAGCCGCTCCGGGCGATGAAGTCGTCGAGGGCGTCGGCAAACTCCTGCGCCGACTGGTAACGGTGCTCCCGGTTGCGCTCGAGCGAACGGATGATGATGTCCGAGAGCGGCTCGGGGAAGCCTTCGACGAGGGTCTCGGGGCGAGGAATCGCCGCGCTACGGACCGCTCTCACCGTGTCGATGTCGGTGCCGCGCTTGAAGAGCCGACGCATCGTGGCCATTTCCCAGAGGGTCGTCCCCAACGTGTAGACGTCACTTCGGCGATCGAGCGGGAGCTCCATCACCTGCTCTGGCGAGAGGTACGGGAGCTTGCCCTTCACGATGCCCGCGTGGCTCTTGGTGCGACGCAGCTTGGCTTTTGCGAGGCCGAAGTCGAACAACTTCACCTTGCCGTCGAAGGTGAGGAAGATGTTGCTCGGGTTGACGTCGCGATGGATCAAGTGGAGCGGCGTGCCGAGCTCATCGGTAAGCAGGTGCGCGTAGTCGAGAGCTTCGGCGACGCGCGCTGCGACGTACGCGGCGAGGTCGAAGCGCAGCGCCATCTGCTCGGCCACGCACGCCTCCCACACGTCGAGCACCGTTCGCCCGAGCAAGAGCTCCATCGCGATGAAAGGGTGCTCGTCGGTCGTCCCAAACTCGAGCGTCTGGATGATGTTCGGGTGCGAGAGGCGCGAGAGAAGCCGCGCTTCGTCCAAGAACATGTGGAGCGCCTGCTCGTCGCCGCCGAAGTCGTGGCGCATGATCTTGATGGCCGCTAGGCGCCCATCGCCGACGAGATCGGTGCCGCGGCCCAGGTACACGTGTGCCATGCCCCCGCTCGCGATTTTCGCGATCACGTCGTAGGGGCCCAGCTTCGTCGGGCGCCGGGGAATCGCCACGAAGGAAGCATAACGTCAACCACCAAGGCCGACGACTTCGCTGCGCCTTATTCCTCCGAGCGCATGCCTCAGGCCCTATTCCTCAAGCGGGGCGCCTGCCATCTTGGCGAGGTCCACCTGAGAGACTTTGCCGGCGTCGAAACGAAGGGCCCGCGCGGTCATGCCGAGGAGCAGCTCTTCCGCTGGCGGCGGCTCGCCCTTGATAAAGCGCAGCGGGTTGATTCGGGCCACCACGAAGGCCCGGAGGTAGGGGCTCGTGAGACCCTTCTCGCGGAGCCGGGCCACGGCCTCGGCGACCGCCTTTTCGAGGTCCATCGTCAGGTCGGCGAGGCGCTCGTGCACCTTGATCGCGTCGCCGATGGCCGCGTCGGAGAACGACGTGACGCGCCGGAGGACCGGGTGGTAAGCGCCGCCGGCGAAGCGCCCGTCCTTTTCGTAGGCGACGCCAAGCGTCACGAGCGCAGGGTCCTCGAGGTAGAAAGCGAACGCGGCCTCAGGCCGGCTCGCGTCCTCTTCCAAGAGCCCGCGGTAGATGCGCACCACCTCGAGGGCCCGCTCCTTCAGGTTGTGCGCCTTCTCGGTGTTGAGCGCGAGGATTTGCCACGCGATCTCCCGCGTGGGAACGACAAGCACCGTGATGGCCTTCGCGCCCAACCGGCGCATGGCCTCGAGCCGATGGCGGCCGTTGGGCGTCCAGAACCCCTCGCCTGGCGCCGTCACCCCGATGAGCGGGTCGAGGAAGCGCCCCGTCTTTTCGATGACCGTCGCGAGGCGCTTGTGATGGGCCTCGGACAGGTCGCGCTGGAACGGCGTGGGTTCGATCCGATCGATCGGGAGGATGGCGAGCAGGGTGTCGTGGCCTCCGAGCGGCTCCCGGTACGCGCCGACGACCGCGCCTCCCTCCCCCTCGATCCGTTTGGTGAGCGCCACGAGGGCCGGTGCCGCGCGATCGACGTCAGCGCAGGCGACGGCGTCGAGACCGTGCGACTTCGGGGTCGCCTTCTTCGCCGTGCGGCGCTTCGGCGGCGGCTTTTTCGCGCCCGCACCCGCCTTCTTCGCCGTGGTCTTTGCCTTCGCCATGCGACCAAGCATCGCCGAGGTCGATGCTCCTCGCGACTCGAATATACTCGCCCCCGCATGGACCTCTCCTTCTCCGCCGAACACGACGCGTTTCGCGCCGAAGTGCGCGCCTTCTTGAAGACCAACCTCCCGCCGCACCTCAGGGCGAAGGCCGACGTCGATGCTCACTTCGAGATGCCCGAGATCATGGAGTGGCATCGCATCCTCTACAAAAAAGGGTGGGTCGCGCCGCACTGGCCCAACGAGCACGGTGGGCCCGGTTGGGACGCCGCCCGGCGCTTTATCCTGACCGAAGAGCTCGAGCTTGCGGGCACGCCGGGCCTCAGCCCCTTCGGCTTGATCATGGTCGGCCCGCTCATCATGCAGTTCGGCACGGACGCGCAGAAAGCGCGATTTTTGCCGAAAATTCTGTCGGGCGAAGAGGTTTGGTGCCAGGGCTATTCGGAGCCCAACGCGGGCAGCGATCTCGCGTCGCTGAAGCTCCGCGCCGACGACGACGGCAAAGGCAACTTCGTCCTCAACGGTCAGAAGACCTGGACCACGTACGCGCAATACGCCGATTGGATCTTCGTGCTGGCGCGCACCGACTCGTCGGGGCCCAAGCACAAGGGGATCAGCTTCCTCCTCGTGCCGATGAAGACCAAGGGGCTCGTCGTGAAGCCGTTCTTGAGCATCGGCAACACGCTCGCCTTTTCCGAGACCTTCTTCGAAGACGTGCTGGTCCCTCGTGAGAATCTCGTGGGCCCGCTGCACGGTGGATGGTCGTTGGCCAAGGCCCTCCTGGGCCACGAGCGCACGTTCATCGCGAGCGTCGGGGCCAGCACGCGCCTCTTGGCGCGCGTCAAACGGATCGCGGCCGAGACCCGCACGCCGGCGGGCGTCCTCTTCGACGACCCGATTGTGCGCGCCAAGATCGCCGCGATGGAGATCAAGCTCGAAGGGCTTCGAATGGCGAACTACCGCGCCATCGCCGGGGCGCAGCTCGGCCACGCACCGGGGCCCGAGTCGTCGCTCTTGAAGATTCGCGGCAGCGAGATCCTGCAGCAGCTCTTCGAGCTGGCCATGTCGATCATGGGGCACGACTCCCTCTCGTGGTTCAACGGGGCCTCATCGGTCCCGCCCATCGAGGAGTGGGTTCCGTCGCAGTGGGCCTACTACCGCGCCTCGACGATCTACGGGGGCAGCAACGAGATCCAGCGCAACGTCATCGCAAAGATGATCCTCAACCTACCGGGCGCCTGAGCGAACACGACCATGAACTTTGAGCTATCGACCGACCAAAAGCTCCTCGTCGAAACGGTGCGCGCCTTCGTCCAGAAGGAGTCGCCTCCGGGCCGCCTCCGCTCGCTCCGCAGCGACGCTCTCGGTTTCTCGCGCGACCTTTGGCGCAAGATGGGGGAGCTCGGGTGGCTGGCGCTCCCCTTCCCCGAGCGCTTCGGGGGCCTCGAGCAGTCGTTCGTGGAGGTCTCGCTGGTGCTCGAGCAACTCGGCGCGGGGCTCGTCCCCGAGCCGTACCTGGGAGCCATCGTGTTCGCCGGCGGGCTCCTCGCCGAGGCGGGGACCGATGCGCAACGCGAGCAGTGGCTCGCCCCCCTCGCCACGGGCGAATCGCTCCTCGCGGTGGCCCACGCGGAGCGCGGTTCGCGTTTCGAGCCGAGCTCGGTCGCCACGACGGCGACCGCCACCGGTGACGGATACGTGCTGCGCGGCGAGAAACACTTCGTGCTTTGGGGCAACGCCGCCGATGCGTTCATCGTCTCGGCGCGAACCGCCGGTGCCACTCACGAGGCGCGCGGTGTGTCGCTCTTCCTCGTGCCGAAGGCGGCGGCGGGCCTGCGGGTCGACGCGCTCGCGACGACCGACGGTCATCGCGCCGCGCGGCTCACCTTCGATGGCGCACACGTCGCGCGCGACGCCGTGGTGGGGAGCGTCGACGACGGCGTCCGCCCCCTGTCGTTGGCCATCGACCGCGCCACGGCCGGCGCTTCTGCCGAGGCCGTGGGCGTCATGCGGGAGGCGTTGAACCTCACGGTCGCGTACCTCGGCACCCGCGAACAGTTCGGCGTCAAGATCGGCACGTTCCAGGCGCTGCAGCACCGCGCCGTCGACATGTTCATCGAGACCGAGCTCGCCCGCTCGATGGCGATGCTGGCGGCGCTCCGTGCCGAATCGAAGGACGACGAGGAGCGCGTGCGCGCCGTGTCGGCCGCGAAGGCCCACGTCGCCGCCAGCGGCCGATTCGTGACGGCCCAGGCGATTCAGCTGCACGGCGGCATCGGCATCAGTGACGAGCACGACATCGGCCTCTACTTCAAGCGCATGCACGCCCTCGCGACACTCTTCGGCGATGAAGAGCACCACCTCGCGAGGTTTGCCGCGCGGAAGGCCTTCGCGACGCTCGAAACCTGAGCGCACTCCTTCAGGAAATTCGCGCAGCCGAACGGTCCACTAAGACTCTAGCGTTCGAATGCAACGCCATGATTTTAATGGGGTCAGGCGCCAAGCAAAGTGCTGCGTCTGAACATTCAAGACGTGTGGGGAGTGCGTTCGTCGTTTCACTTCCACTGGACCGGCTGGGACGAATTCGACAAGAGACGGACCAGAAATTATTTGAAAGATCAAGGGCTAGAAGCGCCGCACGGACCGCCCGGTCGGATCCGATGATCCAGTGATACTTCAATCGATCGCCCGAATTCTTCGGGATTTCTAAGCCCCCGATCGCGACTCCGCTGGCTTGCTTCGTGCACACATGGTGGGTGTGAAGCCGCCGCGTCCTTCGGTTCGATTTCCCACGTACAAGGCTGAGGCGAGCGCCACAGTCGTCGACGAACGCAGGTGGTTCGAGGAGCTCGACGTCGCGCAGCCGCCGCCGAGCGAGGGCTCCGTGACGAAGGTCAACCGGCCCACGCCCTCCCCCCGCGCGGAGTCCAAGCGTGAGGCTCAGCCGACGCCGAGCAAGCGCGACGCGCGGGCTCCGGAGGCCCGGAAGCCCGACTTGGGCCGGTGCCAACTCGATGCCCGAGAGCTTGTACCGGCCGCGCCCTCCTGGGCTCTGCCGGCGGTGCCTACCGTTGCCGTGCGGCCGCCGGAGCGCCACGAGCTGCCGTCCTTCGGCCCCGTAGCCTTCGATGTCGAGCGAGCGAGCATTCCAACGGTTCCGCGCATGCGTGTGCCCACGCCGCCGGCGGGACCGCGGCCGGCTTTCGTGGGCGTCTCGGCGATGGTCGCAACGCTCGGGCTCTTGGCAGGCTTCCACCTCGCGCGTGAGTCGAGTTCCGTCGCGCCCGTCACTGCGGTGCCCGCCCTCGCTGCCGCGCCTGTCGCGCCGCCCGTCGCTCCGACTGAGGCGGCCCCTCCTGCTCTCGTCGCGGCGGCGATCCCACCGGCGGACCCTGCGCCTGCGACGGACGTCCGGACGCTCGCGCCCGAGGACTTGTTTCCCCCGGCCCCGGCGCCGGCCGCCGCCGCGCCCCCATCGCGGGCGGAGTATCGGATCAATCACGCACGGCACGGCGCGGACATCGCGCGGCGCAATGCCCCGGAGGTGCCGATGGGCGCCCGCACGGGGTGGCGCCCGAACCTCGTGGGTGCGCCGACCGTTGACGACGTCCTGCGCGCCCGGAGGCTCCGCGGGGAGGCCGACTGAGGCTAGCGCCGCTCGATTCGGAGGGCGGTGCCGCCAAGCGGCTCCGTCGCAGGTGAGGAGAGCTCGTCGCGTTCGGCGACGTGACGCAAACTCACAGGTTCGTCGCAAAGACCTGGGCGAGGAGCCCATCGATGCCCGGCCGACCGAAAGCCCAACGGTGCGGCGCAAGCTTTGATGGCAAGGCCGCGAGGGTCATGCTCTTCGATGAGCCGTCGGCGACAAGGCCGGTCGCGAACCGCGGCACGGTCCCGATGTCCGTGGTGGATAGGCCAGCGGCGTCGGCGAACGGCGGCGAGTGCATCGAGACAAGCTCAACGCCCGCACCGGAGCGGTTTTCGACCTTGAAGAAGTCGCCGGTGAAGAGAAACGAATCGAGCGTCGGCCGCACGCGAATGCCCGAGCCAAACTTCTCGACAACGAATGTGCTCGTGGGGAGCGTCGGGTCGGGGAAGAGATCGACAATGGGGCCCGGCAGCGCAGTGCAGGGATTTTTCGGCACGGGCCCCGCAGGGGTCCCTTCGGGCCAGAACACCGGGACGCAACGAGAATCCGACGCGCCGCCGGCCGATACGACCGTGATGTCGACGCGGTACGCGTTGATCGCGTCTTTTGCGAGGGCCGTGTCGTCCACGCGAGGAAGAAACCACGTCATGGCCGGGAGCGAGCCGTCGGCTTTGGGCCGATAGACGTGACGGAGAACCACCGCGCCGGCTTCGCCGCGCCGGACCATGACCTCAACGTGGTCCATGTTGAACTTGCCGAAGCAGGTGCCCACGAAGCGAATCGGCACGCCGCAGGCCGCGGCGTTTACCCGCGCGTACGGGACGCCAATGTCGTTTACGGTGTAGCAGCTCGCCGGCATCGGCGTGGCGGCGACCGGCGACGGCAGCGGCGTCGCCGCGAGCGATACCGAGGTCCCCACGGGAAAGCGGCGCGACGTCACGACGGCGCCGGCGGTGCTCCACGCGCCAACGTCGGGCGCGCGCATACGCACGACGTCCTCGTTGGTCACCGGCGTGGCCGGCTCGCCCTTCAAACACGTCGCAGCGAGCGCGATTTGCAAGAGCGCCGCGCGCGGATCGGTTTCGAGGGTGCCGGATTCGGCGGGAGGCGCCGCGAAGGCGCTCGATGAAGGCGAAGGCGGCGGCCCCGGTGGTGGAACGTGACCGTCGAAACCCACCAGCGAGCGGTCCACATGGGCGTCGAGCGCGTCGAGCGCCGCTGCATACGCCGTCCAGTCGATGCTCGCCTCGGTCCCGTGGGTTGCTTTGTCGACGATGGCGTCGATGGCCGCTAGGTACGCATCGACGTCGGGCGCCGGGTCAGCGGCGGTTATGGCCGGGAGGAGCGTCGCGGCCTTCAGCGTGGCGAGCGCCGGTGAACTGGCGAGCGGTGGCTCGCCCCCGCGAACGGCGCGAAGCCACCGGGGCTTGCGCCGAGCGGGGCGAGAAGCGCCGCGACCGACAAGACGACCTCCTTGGCGGCCGTCGCCGTCGCGGGAGCGGGCAGGAGAACTCCGCCCGAGAGTTCGTAGAGCGCCTTCACACGTGTGTAGGATGCAGGCAACTGCTTGGCAAACTGAAACTCTGCGAGCGCCGGCGTCGCCGACGCAAGCGCTGTGATCTTGGGCGCCAACGCGACGCGCGTGGCAGCATCGAGCTTGCCGGTCTGATCGAGCAGGTTCACGAACTCGATGGCTGTGTGCGCGGCCGCAACCCATCGCAAGCGGTCGAGCCCGCCCAGCGCGTCGAGGAGCGCCGCGCGGAGCGTCGTTCGCGACGCGGAGAACTGCGCGAGCACTTCGTCGGCGGGAGTTCGCGTCGGACATCCGTACGGCGAGTTCGCGCAATCCGCCGAGCCGAGGTGCACGATGCGTTCGGCGGCGGCGCCCACAAACAAGGGGTCTCCGCCGACAAACAATCGGTCGACGGTGCCCGCGCCGGCGGCTGCCAGTGTGCCCGTCATGGCCCGGACCGTCGAAAGCTCGGCGGCGAAGGCGCCCTTGCTCGGATCCAGCGAATCGAGGGGACTGGGCACGCGCACCGCCGCCTCTGCCGCCGCTTCGTTGGCGGGGCCGGCATCGGCGCCGGCGAGGCTCGGCGCTTCTGGGGGCTGGCTCGCCGCTTCCGTCGAGGTGCAGGCACCGAGGGAGCCAAGGGGAGCAAGAAATGCGAACCACGCGACCCGTTTCATGGGCCCGATCGTTCTCCAACTCACGAGCGGAAACAAGCGGCGCAGGGACCTACTCGTCACCGGCGTCGACAGCGGGCTCGCGTTCGACGCGCTTGGTGACGGGCACCGCGACCACCGGGTGAGCGCGAAAGTAGGCCTCGAGGGCCTCTAGATCCTCGGCGCCAACGACACGTTCCTTGCTCCGCCGAAAGGCCGGCACAGTCTCGGCCATGAAGGAGTTCACGGTGACGCTGACGCGGTCTGACGCGTGGACCGGCGAGCCGTCGACCAGGAGCTCCCGCAGCCGCCGGCCAGCAATTCGTATGCGCACGTTGGACGACGACTGAGGAATGGTTCCGCGTCGCAGCTCGTCCTCCAGCACGTCGATGAGCTCGCCGCCGCTCACCGCCAACGTCACCAGCACGTTGCCGAACGGTTGCGCCGCGAAGGCCTCCCCATAGGTGACCAGCCCGTCGACGGGCTCGCCTCTGCTGCGCGCGAAGGTGAGGTCGGTCCGAAGTCCGCCCACGTTGGTCAGGGCGAGCTGCGCTCCGGCTTTTCGCGTCGCCTCCAGGTGCGCGTCGGCGACGACGGTGCCGAGGGTGGCTTCACCGGTGCCGCTCGCGGACGCGCGGAGCGTCCCCGCGATGTGCCCGACGACGCGGTCTTCCTTCGGGGCCGCGAGCCGGCTCGCGTGGTCGACGATGGCCCCGACGACGGGATCGGGCGCGAGGTCGTGGGTCACCGCGTGGTTGTGCGCGGTCGCTTCCACAACGTCCTTCGTGCGGCGATCGAGCACGAGGTTCACCTCGGTGATGACGCGGCCGAAGGAGAGCGCGCTCGTGACAGGACGGCCTCCGACGCGGCAATTGTAGAGTGCATGGGTGTGACCCGTGATGAAGACATCAACGGCGGGGTCGGCCTTCTCGGCGATGGCCACGACGGGCCCGTGGAGGTCGCGGCAATCGTTCAGGCCACCGCCCTTCACGAGCCCACCTTCGTGCAGCAAGACGACGATGGCCGCCACGCCCTGCTTCGTGAGCTCCGGGATGAGGGCCCGGACGGTGCGCACCTCGTCGCGAAACAGGAGCCCCTTCACGCCGCCGGGGGCCGCGACGCGCGGCGTGCCTTCGAGCGGCATCCCGACGAACGCGACGGGGATGCCCTCAAAAGTGCGGAGCACGTAGGCCGGTAGAACGCGTCGCCCCGTCGCTTCGTCTTCGACGTTGGCAGCAACAAAGTCGAAGCGGGCACCGTCGAAGGTGGGATGGAGCGCGCAACCGTCCTTCGGATGGCACCCACCGCGCCGCAGCCGGAGGACCTCGCTCAGCCCTTCGTCGAGCTCGTGGTTCCCGAGACCGAGGATGGAGAGCTTCATGGCGTTCATCGCCAAGATCGTTGGCTCGTCATGGAAGAGCGCCGACGTCAGCGGGCTACCGCCCACGAGATCACCGGCCGCCACGACGACGGTGTTGGGCTGTTCGGCCCCGAGCCTCTTCAGGTGAGCCGCGACGTAGGCCGCTCCACCGACGGGCCCGGCGACCCCGGGCACGCGGCCGTCGGGCGGCTTCAGGTGCCCGTGAAAATCGTTGAACGCGAGCACCCGGACCGTGACTGTCGGCGAGGGCGTCGCCTTGGCAGCGGGGCTCGGCGCGGCGCCAGGGCCTAACGTCGCGTCGGGCGGCCTTGCGCACGAGAGCAGGCCCGCGATCAGAAGCCGCCCGAGGCGCGTCATGCGCCAAGTCTTCACGACGGGCCCGCTCTGGGGCCATTGGAAGGGGCGATCGCGAAGACACGAGACGGGCCGCTCCAAATCGCGGTAATCTCCTGCGCATGGCTCTGCGTTCTGGTGGAAGCGCGTTGTGGGCGCCGGTCCTCGACGGCCTGAAGCGTATGAAGGCGAGCTGGCCCGCTCGCGGGTTCAGCTGGGACTCGCGCCTGATTTGCCTCACGTCCTCTTTTCACATGGATCACGCCGCGAAGGCGAAGGCCGCGACGCTGGACGCGCTCCCGCAAGAGTGGACCGCGTCGACGCTCGGGAGCGCCCCGCCTCGCGTTCGGGAGTTCGTGGAACGAACGGGCGGGCTCCGCGCTGGGCAATTCGCCTTCGCCACAGCCCCGGCCGGGGGTCTCATCGCTTTTGGGCTTTGGTGGCCCTGGAACGACAACGACACCATCTCGTTTCGCGTGGGGTTTCTCGACGTTGACCCAAACGAAGAGCCCTACCCGACCGTGCGCGATCTTTTCGGCGTGACGCTTTAAGCGCGGGCTCGACCAGCGTCTCCCCTACATTGGCGTCGGACCGGCCGAACTTCGCCAGCCGGCTCATTCCCGGGCAAGATAAGGGGCAGTCCAGGCCACCGTGATCGACCCCTCCGCAGTTCCCCAATTCGACGGCCCTCGTGTCGTCGGCGGCCACCGCCTGTTGGAGCGCGTGGAGGTGCGCGAAGTGGGAACGCTTCACCTCGCGCAACGCGAGGGCGCCCCGGTCCTCCTTTGGTGGGTCGACACGGCGTCTCTGCCCGAGGTCGCGGTCACCTGGCTCGACGTCGTGCGGGGCCTCGCCGCGGTGAAGGGGCCCTCCGTCTTGGCGCCGCGCGAGTGGGGCGCCGACGGGAGTCTCCGTTGGATGAGCTTCGCCGCTTTCGCGAGCGAGCCGCTGACCCTCGTCTTTCGGACGCTCGCCCAAGCGCGGACCCCGATGCCGTGGGAGCTTGCGTGCTTCGTTGTCGCCGAAGCCGCAGAAGGCTTGGAGGCTCTTCACGAGTGCCACGATGGCGCTCGGTCGCCCTGGCCGCTCCACGGTGCGGTCTCGGGGCTCACGTTCTCCGTCACCTTCGACGGCCGCGTGTTGCTGTTCGACCCGGGCCGCCTCTTCCCCGTGCAAGAGGCGTCGTTCGAAGCGCTCTCGTATTCGGCGCCGGAACGCGTTTGGAGCGAGCCCGCCGATCGTCGCGCCGACGTTTTCGCGCTTGGCGCGTTGGCTTGGGAGCTCTGTTCGGGCCGCCGCTTGTTTCGTGGCCGCGATGACGATGAGACGCGCGCCCTGCTTGAGGCCCACGTGGTGCCCGCCATCGCTCCGAAGCTTCGTGCGCCCCATTCGCTCGACGCGGTGCTCGGACGCGCTCTCGCGCGAGGGGCCCAGGACCGCTTCGCGACGGCGGGGGAGCTTGCTCAAGCGCTGCGCGCGCTGGCTGGCGCCGTGGCGCGCGGGGACCTCGCGAAGTTCATGGGCGAACGCTTTGGCGGGCGCGAGCGCGAGCACCGGGCCCGCGTACTCGCGGCGTCCGAGGCCACGGAAATCCGCATTGGCATGACGCAGGCGGTCGCCCTCGACGCCCGAAATGACGAGGCGACCCGCAACCATGCGTCATCGATCCCCGCGAGCGCGACCAACGTGACGAACGTCACGAGAGAGGATGTGACGCTCCCTCGCGCGGAAGGCCCGATGCGGCCGCGGCTCGACTCGGCGACGCAGACGCTCGTCACCGATGAAGAGACGCTCACGCGCGCCAACCAGCCTGCCGACGATGACTTCGAGCAAAAGACGCTGCCACGTATCTCCGGGAGCCAGCTGCTCGCGGCCGTGCCCGTGCAGCCGGTGGACGAGAGCGAGGAGGTCTTGCTGCTCGAGGCGACGCCGCCCAGCGACGAAGAACTCACGAGAGGCACCGTGGACGAGCCAACGCGAAAGCGTGACCTCGACGATACGTCGGAGACGCCCCTCCAGGCCACGCGAGCGCGCGTCCTTGAACGACGTGAGGAGCTGACGACCACGCCGACGCGCGTCAGGCCAGAGCCCCGGCGTGCCGGCAGCGCGCCCGCGCTCGAAGCGCCGCCGCGGCCCGTCCGTCCCGCGTCGGTGCCCGCGATGCGAGTTCGACCGGCCCCCGAGCTCGCCGTCGCACGGCCCGGCCCCGTTCCGGCGCCCCCGCGGCCCGTCCCGCGGACGCCGCCCCCTCCGCCGCCCCCTCCTCCTCCCGCCCCGCCAGCGCAGCTCGCGCAGGCGCCCGCTCAGGCGTTCCCCCCTGCGCCTCCGTTTGTGCCCGCCACGTCGACCTCCGAGAGCGTCGCCTTTGGTCCCGTGATTCCGCAGGCGAGCACCGTCCTCGACGAGCCGCGCGAGAAGGTCATCGTCGAGAGCCGCGGCGGCTTTCCCCCGGTGGCGCCAGCTGCGGCGATCGCATCCCAGCCCTCGGCGCCACCCGCGCCCGTGATCGCGTACGCGCCGGAGCCGGCCATGGCGGTCGCCAGTCTGCCCGCGAGCGCCCCGCCGCCGGCCATCATGCTCCCCCGCGACCCGCAGATGCAAGCGATGCAGCGCGCATTGGTCGCTCGCGACGCGACGCGCGAGCCCGACCGGCGCATCGCGGTGCCCGTGGTTGCGGTCGCACTCTTCGTCGCCGTGGCCGTCGCCATCGGCATTCCGCTTCTCGCTCGTAGGCCCGCTCGTGTCGTCGCTGCGCCGGTGGTGCCCGCCTCGACCACGGGGCCGAGCGCGAGCGCGCCCATCACGTCAGGCACGACCGCCGGACCGGTCGCGTCAGCGCCCGCGCCGTCGTCGCCCGCGCCGCCGGCGCCCGTCACGACGGGCGTCGTCGGGCTTGTACCGGCCCCGCCGCCGCTCAATCCCCTCGCTTTGCCCGACAGCCGCGCGGGCGTGCGCACCGCGCAGCCGCCGCCGCGTGTTGCCACGCCTCCCCAGCCGGCGCCCGCTCCGCGCCCGCGCCGGGACCCGCCGGTGCGGCGGCCCGAGCCGGAACCGCCCACGATTCCGCGAGAGTTGCCGGTGGAGCGCGATCCGCCGCCGCCGGCGCGCGATCGAGACCCGCCGCGCGGTGGTACGGGCTTGCTCACCGTCATCTGCAATCCGGCGTGCGATGAGGTCCTCGACGGCTCGCGCTCGCTGGGCCCCTCCCCGGTCTTTAAGGTCTCCGTCTCCGCGGGCTCGCATCGCCTGACGCTCCGCATCTCGGACCCGCCCGTCGAGAAGGTCGTCAGCGTGACCGTCGCGCCCGACGAGACGACCGTCTTGACCCAGCCGATGCCGAAGTGACCTTGGCACCGGGGTGCGAGATCGTAGGAACTACCGGCAATCTCAGCCGCTGCCGAACTTGACAGGACCCTAGCAATGAGTGGACCTTGGGGCCCGTCTGCGTGACGTTTGCGCAGCGCTGTGCCGCTCATCGCCGGCGCCCCCCTCATAGGTCGGGGCGAATCAGACCAAGGGCTCACGATGGCAGATCAAAAGGTCGCTCCGTTCGACTTCGCGCGCGTAGGCATCCGCATCAAGGTCGTCGGCCTCGCCGGCGTGGTCTTGGCGGCACTCCTTGTGATGACCTTCGTCGTCCTGGTGGTAGCGCAGACCAAGCAATACGACGAGCAAGTGGAGCAGCGCGTCGTGGCCGCCAACGCCACCTTGACGAACGCCATCGCCCAGCGCGCGCAAGCCGCCGAAGCGCTAGCCGCGTCGGTCGGTGAGAACCCGGACATCGTTGAAGCGTTTGCGACCGCCGTTTCGGAGCTGGGACCGACCTACGACGAGCACTTTCAAAAGCAAAAGGCAGACAAGAAGGCCTCGTCGTTCAAGGACACCAACGCCGACGCGCAGAAGCTCGTCGAGGCGAACGCCTCGCTCCTCAAGATTCGCAACACGCTCGGGCCTATCAACGCTCGCCAGAAGGAGCCCTACGACGTCGAGCAGTTCCAGATGCACCTGCCACCGGCTCGCTCCTTCTTTCGCGCTCACACGTCGAAGCTCGACGGCGGCAATTGGTCTCTTGGAACCACCGGCGACGACCTCTCGGCGTTCCGCTTCACGGTTCTGTCAGCCAATGGCGCGTGGAAGGCCGGCGAGAGTCCGAAGCCGGTGCGCGGCCTCGAGCTGGGTCGCGGCGGCGTCGGCATCCGCGGCATCGTTCCGATTTTCAACAAAGGCAAGCACCTCGGGTCCGTTGAGTACGGCCTCGGCTTCGACAAGATCGTGAAGTCCGTCGCGCAGATCACGGGCGCGAACATCACCGTTTACGTCTCCGAGGCGATGACCAAAGAGATCGAGTGGGACATCGTCAAGGGCAAGTCCAAAGAGGACGTCATCAAAGCCAAGGGGCAGTTCCTCCTGTCGGCCACCGACAGCCGCTTCGCCAAGGAGCTCAAGGGCGCGGCCATCTACGAGCCCGAGACGGCGAAGGACAAGAAGATCGACGGCACCAGAGCCCTCGGGTTTACGGCCCTCGACGTGGGGAACAAGGCTTGGCGAAGCGGCGCCTTCCCGATGGTCGACTTTGCCGGACGACAGCTCGGCACCATCGTCGTTTCCGTGGATGAGACGGCCGGGCTCGCGGCCGCGTCCTCGTCGCGCAACACGACGCTCGCGGTAATCGCCCTCGGCGCAATCCTCCTGCTCGTCGGTCTCGATACGCTTGCGAGGACCTACGTCGTGCGACCCCTCGAGGCGGTGAACTCCACGATGGCGCGCGTCGCCGACCGTGACTTCGGCGCCCGCTGCCCGGTCTACTACGAGGACGAGCTTGGTGTCGCCGCCCGGCGAATCAATCAAACGCTCGACGAGGTCTTGCAGCTGCTCCAGAGCGACGAAGAGCGGAAGCTACTGCAGAGCAACATCGAGGACATGCTCATGGCGGTCTCGCGCGCGGCCGAAGGCGACTTTACCGCGAAGGTTCCCGTCACGCAGGGCGCGCTCGGCAACGTCGCCGACGCCATTAACCTGATGTTCGAAAACATCGCCTCCATCATCAACACGATTCGCGACTCCGCGACGCGCGTCACCACGGCGGCGACCGACATTCAGGCAAGCTCCGAGCGCCTCGTTCAGGGAACGCGGCGCCAGGAGACCGAGCTCACGCGAACCGCTTCTACGGTCCAGGAGATGGCGCGCCGCATCCAGGACATCGCTGGCGGTGCCGGCACGACCGCCCAGTCTGCTGAGTCGTCTCGCGAGCGCGCCCAGGTGGGCCGCGAACAGGTGAAGCTGGTCGTCGAGGGCATGGAGTCGATCCGAACGAGCGTCTTGTCGACGCAACAGCAGGTCAAGACCCTCGGCGCCCGCTCGCAAGAGGTCAGCCAGATCGTCGACTCGCTCACGAGCATCTCGGCGCTCACGCACATGCTGGCGCTCAACGCGGCCATCGAAGCGGCGCGCGCGGGCGAGCACGGCAAGGGCTTCGCCGTCGTCGCCGAGGAAGTCCGTCGCCTCGCCGAGAGCAGCAACCAGGCGGCGCGCGAGATTCAGATCGTCGTCCAGAACGCCCTCAGCGAGACGGCCCAGACCGTCCGAGCCATGGACAAGACCGCCGCCGACGTGGAGTCGCAGGTGACCGTCGCGTACGCCGCCGACTCGGCGCTCGAGGCCATTCTGGACCTCTCGAAGAAGTCGGCCGAGCTCGTCCAAGGCATCAACCGCAGCGCCCAGCAGCAGCTCGCCGGCGCCACCGAGGCGCGGTCGGCGATGGACAACGTGAGCGAGGTCGCCCGCCAGGCCGCGCAAGGCGTCGAGGCCACGCGGCAGACGACTCAGGGCCTCGTGGGTCTTGCTGATCAGCTCAAGAAGAGCGTCGAGCAGTTCCGCACCTGATGGCCCGCCGCGCGCCGACGCGCGGGCAGCAGCACGGGCGGCAGCTTAGAAGCGGCCTGTGCAGCCGGCGCTGAAGCCACCGGCGGCGAGCGGTCCGACTCCGCACGCCGCCGTCGAGGCCGGTCGTGGCGGTGCCGTGAAGTAGAGAATGCCACCGGAGATCGCGAGCGCCGCGCCGGCAGCGTAGCCAACGATCGCGACCGTTTGCCAAGTCCGCGCCGATGAGATTCGCTCCTGACAGGCGGGCGGTTGGCGAGCCGACTGTTCACCAGGACAGAGGGCGTCGCTGTTGTAGTCGCTCACGAACGACGCGCGTACGAGCTGCGCCGCCACGCCGGCTCCGACGACCACCGCCGACGTGCCCAGCAAGGCGAGACCCACGGTGCGCTGAGCCGACGAATATGGGGCGGCCCCCGGGGACCGCGGCGCGTCGAGCTCGCCGGGCGCCAACGGGGCGAGGTCGAAGGTCTCTCGCGCTACGCCGCCTCCCGGGACGATGACGGTTCGCGACGCCGAGTGGAACCCGACCTTCTTCAGGCTGACGCTTCGCGTGCCGGACTCGACGCGGAACGTGGTGCCTTGCGGCTTCAGCGTCCCGATGACGTTGCCGTCGAGCGCCACTTCGACGTCGGTCTGATTGGACACGATCTCGAGAGAGCCGACGCGCCCGCGCACGACCTCGAGGGCCCGCGCGAGCGGCTCCTTGTAGCGCTGCACCCAGACGTCTTCGGTTTCCGCGAGAGCCGCCGAGAGGTCCTCCTCAGCCTTCAACCAAATGCCCAACGCTTGCTCGCACAAGCCCATTTGAGCTCGGGCGCGCGGGCTCGGAGCCTGCGCGAACGCACGGCGAAACAGCTGGAGTGCCTCTTGGTCTCGCCCGAGCTGCCGCAGGGCGACACCCTGCCCGATCAGCGTCTCGGCCTCTCCCTCGTCGGCGCGGCTGATGGGGGTCAACAGCAACAGGCTCGCGGCGAGCATGGCCGGTAGAGCCCTTGCGCGGACATGACCACGTGCGCGATCACGTGACTGGGTACGGGAAGGTCTCCGGCTGCCCATCGATCGACCGGAGCGTACCTGAATCCTCGCGTTCAACGCGCCTGTTGCGCAAGGGGGCGGCGACACCCTTAGGGCAGGATGGGTGCGCCGTTGGCCGTCGTGCGGAA
The DNA here is from genome assembly GCA_016703425.1 of Myxococcales bacterium. Classification (NCBI taxonomy): domain Bacteria; kingdom Pseudomonadati; phylum Myxococcota; class Myxococcia; order Myxococcales; species Myxococcales bacterium. The sequence continues at coordinate 654,485 of JADJCA010000001.1, read as the reverse complement.
AGCGTCGCCGGGTGGCGGCGCCGCCGCCGAGGGGGCCGCAGGGGCCTCGCTAGGCTTGGGCTCGGGCTTGGGGCGGCCCACCTTGGCCGGACGCTTCCGCGCGGGGTCTTCCGGTAGGTCAGCGACCGGCGTCGTTTTCTCGTGGGCCGGGGCGGCCACTGGGGGGACTGAGGCTGGGCCTGCGGCGGGGACCAAGACCGTTTCGACGATGCTCGCCCCGCCCGCGCCGGTCAGTGTGGCGATCTGGTTGCGAGGCGCTTCCGCGCTCGGCGCCGGGGATGAGCGCGTCATGAATGCGGCAGCGCCGAGGGCGCCGGCCACCGCGAGGCCAATGGCAAGCCCGCGATAAAACCCGCGGCGCCGCGCGGGCGGTTCGGCGAGCTTGTCCCAGGTCGAGTGGGTGCTCGCGGCCGGCGGAGGCGTCAGCGGGAAGAAGCTCTTCTTATCGATCGCGTCGGCGGTCTCCGCGAGGGAGCGCCAGGTTCGATCGGTGAGGCCGCGCTCCGCTCCGGCGGAGAAGGGCTCCAGGGCCTCCGCGAGCGCCGCCACCGACCCGAAGCGGTGCGCCGGATCCTTCTCGAGGCAGCGGAGCACGATGGCCGCGACCGCGTCGGGGATCTCGCCGCGCACCTCGCGGGGCGCACGTGGCGCCGCCGTGACCACCTTGAGGCAAAGCTCCGTGATCGACTCGCCGTCGAAGGGGACGCTGCCGGTGAGGAGCTCGTAGAGGATGATCCCGAGCGACCAGATGTCGCTGCGCACGTCGACGTTGCGCGACGCCTTCATCTGCTCCGGCGCCATGTACAAGGGCGACCCGAGGATGACCGCGGAATCGGTCAGCGACATGTCCGCGCCGCCGATCGATTTCGAGATGCCGAAGTCGAGGACCTTGATGCGAGGGCTGCCGTTGATGCGGCGAGTCACGAAGAGATTTTGCGGCTTCAGATCGCGGTGCACGATGCCGAGCGCGTGAGCCTCGACGATGCCCTCGCACGCCTGGACGACGAACTCGACGGCCTCGGCGATGCGAAGGCGCCCTGCCTCGCGGGCGTAGCTCGCGAGGTCAACGCCCTCCAAGAGCTCCATCACCGCGTAGGGCTCGCCGGTCGGCAGCGTATCGACGTCGAACACGCGCGCGACGTGGTCGCTCTTCAGCCGTACGGTGGCGCGCGCCTCGCGGAGGAATCGCGCGACGGCCTGGTCATTGGAGAGGACCTGCGCGTGGAGGAACTTCAGCGCGACCCGCTGATCGAGCTGCACGTGACGCGCCGCGGCAATGACGCCCATCCCGCCGCTGCCGATGATGCTCTCGATGGCGTATTTGCCACCCACCAATTCGCCGATCGCCACCGGCAATTTCGGTTCAATCGGCATCGCTCGGGACGCTAGCACGCAAAATTGTTCTGTCACTGACGAGCCAGCGGATTCACGATGGAAGTAACCTACTGATAACGCCAGACTATTTAGTATTCATTTCGCCCTGGCCGAAGCACTGAACTATGCTATCCGATACCGCTATGCGCACACTGTGCTCTTTTGTCGGACTTGCGTTGGTTTCAAGCGCGATCGCGTGCAGCGGCAGCGCTGCGGAAGAAGCCGAGGACAGTGGTGAGTTCGGGGAGGTCGCGTCGTCGGAGCTCCGGAGCCGCTCGCTCCTGATTCCCTCTGGCGGAAGCAAGGCCTTCACCTTCTCCGTCGCCAATGCGGGGCCCGTAGCACTCACCGTGGATTGCGCGGCCCCGGCGAACCCGGACGCGCTCGGCAATGTGTTCTCGGTCGACGCGCCGGCGCTCCACCTCCCAGCGAACGAAGGGCCCAAGGCCGCTTACTTCGCGTGGTCGGGAGACGTTGAGGCCGGCACGCACACGGTCACGCTGAACAGCGTGCAGGGCGGAGGCCGCTGCGCCGTCAAGGTCGGTCGTCGCGCTTCCGGCGCTTGCACGGCGCACAAGACGTCCCGCTCGCCCAACATGAACCACACGCACTTTGCGGTGGGCCAAGACACGTCGAGCGACTGGGAACCGTTCCCCGCGTCGGGCAATCACTGGGGCGCGTGGGCGACCTGGAACAAGGCCTACAGCACGCCGGTGAAGCGTGCCTTCGCGCTCCACAACATGGAGCATGGTGGTTCGGTGCTCTCGTACAAGTGTGCATCGCCGACCGAGAGCCCGGACTGCCAGGCCGCGGAGCAGAAGCTGAAGGACCTCGTCTCGTCGACGAACCTCACCCGGTACCTCATCACGCCTGACCCGGATCAGCCGGAGATGTTCGCGGTTCGCACGTGGCGCATGGCGCACACGTCCTCGTGTTTCGATCGCGATGCGGCCGCCGCGTTCCTAGACGCAAACATGCGCCGCGGCCGCGAAGACATCGACGCCGATCCGCCCCTTCCCTTCGACCCGACCACGACGGAGGTGCCCTGCCAGAATTTGATGGCAGCACCGGACTCGTGCTTCTGATCCCCTAGGACCCGAGGCGACTGGCACGAGCGTCACAAAGGGCTATGCTCCCGGCCCTTTTGCTGACAAACGAGGCCTCATGCGCATCGCTCGTCTCCTCTCGCTAGCCGTCCCCCTCTCCGCGGTCTTCGTGGCCTGCGGTGAGTCATCGCCGGACGCGCCGGCGCTCACGCTGCTGCCCGACGGCGGCACCGTTCGACGCGATGGCTCCACGACCGGGACCGGCGAAGGGCCCGATCCGTTTGGACCCGGTGGCGACGGCGGCACCGTGATCGGTGGTGGCGAGCTCCCCAACCAATGCGCGGCCGACATGCAGGAGGCCCAGCAACTCCCGCTGGACCTCTACATGATGGTCGACAGCTCGGGCTCGATGGCCGACAAGACGGCCGGCGGAACGACGAAGTGGGCCGACGTGCAAACGGCGCTAAAGGCGTTCGTCGACGACCCGGCGTCCGCCGGCCTCGGGGTGGGGCTCGAGTTCTTCCCGAGCTTGGTCGCCGGTGTTCCTGAAGATTGCGAGACGGACTCCGCGTGCACGCCAGCGGGCGGCTCCTGCTGGTACCGCCGCGCGTGCAAGAGCAAGAGCTCAACGCAATTCGTGTTTTGCGCGACCGATGCGGATTGCGGCGCCGTTGCGGGCGATTGCCAGGACCTCGGCGTGTGTCTGGGGCTCATCGCGAGCGGCGGCGGCTGCTTCAGCGACAACGATTGCCTCGTGCTGTCCACATGTTCGAAGCCGGTGAAGGGCTACTGCAAGAACCGCGACTCGTGCGCCGTCGCCGACTACGCATCGCCGTCGGCCGCCATCGGCACGCTGCCGGGTGCGGCTGGCAACCTGAAGTCGCTCCTCACAGCGCGTGGCGTCTCGGGGCTAACCCCGACGGGCCCCGCGCTCGAAGGGGCGATCAAGGGCGCGAAGGACCACAAGGCAGCGAATCCGACGCACAGCGTAGCGGTCGTTCTCGCCACCGACGGCTTTCCGACCGAGTGCTCCGTCACGGACATTCCGAGCATCGCGAACACGGCCGGTGCGGGCTTTGGCGCGGGCATCAAGACCTTCGTGATCGGGGTCTTCACCAAGGACGAGGAAGCGCAGGCGAAGACGAACCTCAACCAGATCGCCGCGAAGGGCGGCTCGGGTGCAGCGTTCGTTATCAACACGGGGCAAAACGTCAGCCAAGCGTTCGTGCAAGCGCTCAACACGATTCGCGGAGCCGCGCTTCCGTGCGACTACAAGCTGCCGGTCCCGGCGAGCGGCAAGCCTGACTACTCGAAGGTCAACGTGCAGTACACGAGCGGGACGGGCCAGAAGACCACCATCTTCTACGTCGCCGACGCCGCGTCATGCGATCCGACCTCAGGCGGCTGGTACTACGACACGAAGCCGCCCGCGGGCACCCCCACCAAGGTCATCGTTTGCCCCAAGACCTGCGAGGGCTTCAAGGCGGACCCCAAAGCCAAGGTGGACATCGTTCAAGGCTGCGAGACCGTCACGGTGAAGTGACGGCCGCGGGCACGAACGAGGCCTCGAGCGCTATAGGCCGAGCGCGGCGCTCCGGACGACGCTCTTGTCGGGCCGGAGCGCGTAGAGGCGGACGTAGACCCCCGGCTGCAGGATGCCGGTGGACGCGACATAGAGCGTCAAGCGATGCGTTCCCGCCCCCAGCGGCTCGATGGAGCCGTCGGGCCGGTTGACGAGCTTGTCGCCCTCCCAAACGCCCACGCCGGCCGTCAACATGCCCGCACGGACCGTCAACGGAAAGTCCTTCGGAATCTGATCGACGCCGGTCACCGAGTCGGCTTGGTACTCGCCGTTGGGTTCGCCGGCGGCGTTCGTGGAAGCGAGGAATACCGCCGTCACGGGGCCGTCGATCTCCGCGGTGAACGCGTGATCGGGCGACCCATCGGGCTTGAGCGCACCGTCGCTGCCGCCGACCTTGTCGGCCTTAAGGGAGTCCGCGCCGACCTTGAATGCGCGAATCGCGCCGTCCGGTGAGGTGGCCTGCGAGGTGGCCGGCCCGGGGACCGGGGCCTTAGCGCCCGGGGTCTCGCTTGCCTGACCCCCACACGCCGAAAGTCCAACCAGGAGGACGAGTGCCAAAGGCCGCATAACGGGTCTTCTCTTTCTGGAGGGCGTCGAATCGGGCGCTCAACCGCCCGCGACGATACCAGATGCCCTCACCAGGGGAACCACTCGCGAGGCATCGTCTGCCACGCCGTGGGGCGACGCGGATCGCCCTCGGGCACCACGAGCGAGCCCACGAACTCCGCGTGTTCGTACACGCTCCCGATCGAGCGGGTGATGGCGTCGAGGTCGACGTCGCTGACAACGCCGTTGCTCGTCGCCTTGTAGAACTGGACCGTGATGCGCACGGGGAAGCTCGGGTCGCGCTCGAGCCGCGTGCCCCGGCCTTCGCGGTACGGGCCCAGGTTCGGGCCGTGACCCAGGACGGCCTGCTCCACGTCGCTCCTCGCGGGGGCAGCCGCCATGGCCTCGGCCATCGGAGCCGCTGCGGCCTTGGGCGCGGCCGGCGCCCCTTTCTTCGGGCCGCCGAACCCTCCGGAGCCCGCTGCGTCGGCCGGAAGCGCGCCGCCGAGGCGGCCGCGGTGAGCGTGACGCAACGGCACTTGCACGAGGAAGAGCACGTCGGCGCCCTTCGCCAAGGCCGAGCGATCGTCCTCCGTCCGCGCTCCGCCCTTCGCCTCGATGCGGGCCTTCACGTCCGCGCGGCGCTCGGCGGTGAAGGCGCTTCGCTGTCCCTTGTTGTTGAAATAGAGCTCCTGCCCCGAGCCGACGGCCGAGCTCGCGTCTTCGCGGCGGTTCTCGATGACCGAGACGCTCGTGCCCTCGCGCGTCACGAGCAACGTGAGCACGGCCGGTGAGCCCGGGGCCGACTGGTAGTTGAACAACACGGGGTTGAACTCGGCCTTGCCTTGCTGCGGGATCGGCAAGAAGACCGCTTGCGCGCTCACGAGGAAGTGCGTGTCGCGAGCCGCGAGGAGGTTGCTGTTCCCGCCGAGCGAGCCAAGGTCGGTCGCGAACGCGCGGATGTCGCGGAGGACGTCGGCAAGCGGAACGGAGCGCAGCGGCTGGCCCGCGCGCTCGTTGCCGACGCGCACGAAGAACTTGTCGGCGGGCACATCGCCGGTGCGGTCAACGAAGTTGGGGGGACGAATGACGGGCATGAGGTTCGACACGAAGGAGCCATTGGGCTCGCGCCGACGAACCTGCAGCGTCAGGTCCGAGATGTTGGGACCCGCCGACGAGCCTTGCGCGCGCCCCGTGTCCTCCCACATGACGTTGACGAGGCCCAGCCGCTGCCGTTGCACGCGCGCGACGAGCTCGCGATCGGTCACCATGTTGGCGACCTTGTCGACGACCCTGGCGTATTCCAGCGAGGACGGGCGGTCGAGGATCCCCCATTGGCCACCCTCTTCACCGGTCACCATCGGAGGCGGCCCCTTGAGTCCCGGCTCGCCGGGGCCCGCCACAGGCGCGGGCTCGGCACCACCCGTCGCGACCGGCGCGGGGTTCGTCGTCGACGGATCCTTCACGACGGGGACCGTCTCCGAGTTGCAGGCCTGCGTAGCGAGGAGACCAACGAAGAGCCAAGCGCGTTTCATGAAAACCTTTCGGCTCGCGATCGGTGCGAGCGGTCTGTGCAAAGCAGCGAAGGGCCCGACGCCGTGCCCAATCACAAGTGCGGTGTCGTCGAATACGCCTCACGGCGGCAATCGATCTGCCGAGCCTACGCTCACGCGGAATCATCCCCAAGAGCCCCGCGCGCCCTGCTGAAATCCTTGGGCCGGACGCCGCGTCCGACTACCGTGTGCGACATGCGCTCGCGCCCCGCTTCCATGGTCCTTGCCACACTTCTCGGCGCCTGCGCGGCAGGTCCCGAGGCGGCAACGCCGCCGGCGACGCCTGCCGCTCCGTCAGCCCGCGGCCCGCAAGCGCCATCGGTCTCAGCGCCCCCGACCAAGGTTGATCGCGATCGCTTCAACGCCGTGGCCTTTGCGTCCGGGGAGCCGGTCTTTTGGGAGAATGACAAGGACGGCAACGGCGAGCCGTCGGAGGGCGAGGTCCGCTCGCTCTTGTTTCACGACGCCGCGTCTCCCCTTGCGGAGATCGTGGCGCGCGTCGCCAAGCGCGCTGTCGCCAAGCAGACGCCCGCCGCGGACGCGCGGCTGGCGCTCATCGCCCAGGAGACCTCGCAAATCAGACCCATTCTGGTGCGCTCCGACCTGCGCGACCTCGCGCCCTCGGAGAAGGCCATGGTGCGGCACCTGCTGGAGGCCACGAAGGCCGTCGATCGCTTGCACGCGCGGCAGCGTGGGATGATGGCCGTCGCGGGCAAGGTGGCGGCCGCTGACGCGGAGAGTCGCGCACTCTTTCGTCGCAACTGGGGGCCTCGTTGCGTGGCCCCGACGACGGAGACGAAGCCTCAATGCACCGCGATTCAAGGCGTCGACACGTTGCCCGTCGACGTCTACCCGGCTTCGCTGCAGAGCGACCCGAAGTTTTGCGCGACGCTCGAGAAGCATCCGGCGCAAAAGAGCCTCCTCGATCCGTTTACCGTGGTCCGCGAGCGCGCGGGGGCGCTCGTTGCGGTTCCCATGCATGAGGCCTCGACGACGCTCGACGGCGGTGTCGAGTCGCCCTATCGGGTCGACCTGGAGGCGGCTGCGGCGGCGCTCGACGCGGCTCAGGTTTCCGCGCGGGAGTCGGACACGGCTCTGGCCGACTACCTCAAAGCGGCTGCGAAGGCCTTCCGCGACGGCTCTTGGTTCGAGGCCGACGTCGCGTGGTCGAACATGAGCGCGAGGACGTCGCGGTTCTTCGTTCGCATCGGTCCCGACGAGACGTATTGGGAGCCCTGCGCCCGTAAGGCGGGTTTTCACGTGTCTTTCGCGCGCGTCGACAAGGCCTCGCTCGCTTGGCAAGACAAGCTCGAGCCGGTGAAGCAATCGCTCGAGGAAGCCATCGCGGCAGCCGCCGGTCCGCCGTATCGAGCGCGCAAGGTCGCGTTCCACTTGCCCGAGTTCATCGACGTCGTCTGGAACGGCGGCGACAGCCGCGACGCGCTCGGCGCGACCGTTGGCCAGAGCCTTCCCAACTGGGGCCCCGTCGCGGCCAAGAACAAGGGACGCACCGTCGCGATGGCGAATCTCTACACCGATCCCGATAGCGTGACGTCGCGGGCGCGCGCTGCGTCGGCGCTCCTGTGCGCCGAATCGATGAAGGACTATTCCACCGCACGCGAGGCGAGCCTCGTCTCGACGATCCTGCATGAGGCGACACACAATCTCGGGCCCGCGCAGGAGTACCGCGTCCGCGGCAAGACCGATGAGCAGTGGCTCGGCGGCGGGCTCGCGTCGACGATGGAGGAGCTGAAGGCGCAGACGGGGGCGCTCTACTTCCTCGACCTTCTGCAAAGGCGCGGCGTCCTCAACGAGGCCTTGATGCGTGCCAGCGCCACCGACAGCGTGGTGTGGGCCTTCGGGCACGTGGCGCGGGGCATGGTGTCACCGTCAGGCGAGCGAAAGCCGTACGGTCAGCTCGCGGCGATTCAGCTCGGCGTGTTGGAGGAGCAAGGTGCGCTCGCGTTCCGCGGCGAAGCGCTCTCCGCCAACGGCACCGACCGCGGCTGCTTCGCGATCCGCTTCGACGCGTGGACCAAAGCGACCGAGGTGCTCATGGGGCTCGCCGCGCGCCCCAAAGCGACGGGCGACAAGGCCCTCGCGGAGACGCTCGCCAAGAAGCACGTGGACGCCGCGCGCCATCACGCGATCATCCGCGACCGAATGCTGCGCGAACCCCGTCCGAGCTTCGTCTACGCCATCGATCTCGATTGATCTCGATTGAGCGCGCTCCCCTGACGGAAGCGCGCTCGCCTGACCTTGCTGACGGCGTGGGCCTTCACACGCGACGCCGTCAGACGCGTTCAGCGCGTGACGGCGATGACGATGACCACGACCACGACCACGAGGAGCGCCGCGATGATGCCCATCGGCGGGCCGGCCTTCTCGGCGGGCTGGATCGCGTCCTTCGTCGCCTTGGCGATCGGAGCGGCGGCCTTGGGCTCCGGCTTGGGTTCGGCTTTCGGTTTGGGCTCGGCCTTCGGCTTGGCCTCCTCGACCTTCGCTGCCGGCTCAGGCTTCGGTTCGGGCTTCGCCTCGACCTTCGGCTCAACCTTCGCGGTGGCAGGCTCGGCCGCGGGCGCCGCCGTGACTCCTGACGGAGGCGGTCCGTCGTCGAAGGTGATCGCTGGCGTGTAGGTTGGATCGCCCTTCGCCGCGGGCTTGGGGGCTTCGACCACGGGCTCCGGCTTCGGCGCTTCGACGGGTTTGAGTTCGACGACGGGGGCTTGGGCGACGGGCTCCGGAGCGGGCTTCGGTGCCTCCGCAACCGGCTGCGGTGCGGGCTTGGGAGCGGGCCGCGGTGTCTCGACGGCGGCCGGCTTCGGAGAAGGCTTCGGTGTCTCGACCACCTTTGCGGCGGGCTTGGCCTCCGCGGGCTTGGGGGTGACCTTGGCCGCGACTTCGACGGGCTTCGGCGACGGCGCGGGGGCCGGCTCCGGTGCGGCCCGCGCGACGAGCGTCTCCTGCATCTCATCGACGACGGGTGCAGGTGCCGCGGCAGGGACTGCGGCCAGGCGCGGTCGCGCCTCGCCGGCGCGCTGCTCGACGCGTGAAAGGAGCGTTTCCAACTTGCGGATTTTCTCGGCCTTACCCATCGCCCGTAGACCGTACGGGGGGGCGCCCGAGGCTGTCAATTGGTTCCGGCGGCAGCCCGCGCAGTCCGTGTTGCCTGCGCTGAGAGCCGCTTAGGGCGTGGGTGGCTCGGTGGGGATAGCTCCATTTCCTACGAAGGCGACGATGCTGCCGAAGTCACGGCGCTCGAAGACCGCGCCGCTGGCCCGGAGGCGCGCGTGAACCGACTCGGCGGCCTCGTCGGAGCGATACTTGTCCACGATGTAGGCATGACGCGGCGCCTTTTCCGCGAGGGCACGGTATGGCAGGTGGCGATCCTGGGCGCGGTGGCTCGGCACGACGACGAGTCGCTCTCGCGCGAGGAACGTGAGCCGGTAGGAGACCCAGTAGTCGGCGACTCCGAAGCGGATGCCGTCGCCCACGAGCGCTTCGACGGCTCGTTGTTCGTCATCGTGGCCCGGCAGCGAGACCCACCGCAGCGGAGACGCGGTCACCGGGCCCAGGGCTGCGAGACCGCCGACGAGTCCGGTGGCGAGCGGCGCAACGAGCAGCGCGGAGAGCGCCTTTGGCGAGAGCCTCGCTGCCAGCGCCGCCATGGAGAGGGGGGCCGCCAGGATGGCCGCAACGAGGTAGCGCATCGAAAAGTGGTCCATCACCATGACCGACAGCAGAAAGCCTGTGAGCGTCGCCCACGCCATCGTCGCGCCGACCAGGCTCACGCGCCGCGCGGCCGCTCCGCTCGACCTGAGAAACGCGGCGAGCGGCGCGACGAATGCCGCGGCGGCCAAGGTCGCGGCACCGGCTCGCATGAGCCAAGACAACGGAGCGGGGGCAGACCACGCGGCGTAGTCGCGGACCCACGTGGGTCGAAAGACCATCGAGCCGAAGGCCCAAGGGCCGCACGACGCCCAAAGGAGCGATAGGTTCTTTGGGATCACCGCCGTCGCTAGTCCCGCTTCACCGCTCCTCCACTCCGGATGCCGAGTGAGCAGGACGAGGGGCACGAGCCCGGCGGCGGCGCCCAAGAGAAGCACTAGGGCGCGGGATGGCCCCGCTCGGGCGTGCGGGCGAACCACCAGCGCGGCCATCACGACGAGCGCCGGTAGCATCACCAGGGCGTACGGGTCGGCGAAGATGGCGAAGGCACCGACGGCGCCACCGGCGGCGAGCCGGGCGCGCGAGGGAGGCTCTTCGCCGCGTGGCACGAACGCGAAGAGGCTTATGAAGACCAGCGTGAGCGCCGCTTGCCGCGGCGGGTAGAGCGCGTACGAATGGACCACGGCGCCGGTGAACACCAACAGGCACGCGAGCAGGAAGGCCCGGGCGTGCCCGATGGTCCGCTCGAGCACCGCGTACACCAAGAGGGTGGACACCACGTGCAGCGTGAGCGCCGAGAGCATCAACGCGGAGGGCGAAGGGCCGAGGAGAGCGAAGAAGCCCGCGGCCCAGAACGCGTCCACGGAAGTCTGGTAGTGGCTGCCCAGGAGCAGCGGCGAAAACTCACCCCGCAAGACGTGCATCGCCTGCAGGCCCACGAGCGCGCAGTCGGAGTTGGTCGTCTCGGGATGGAGGAGTGCCGGCGCGCGCGCCGCGAATGACATGACGACAAGCAGCGCTGGACGGACAAGGCGCCAAGGCACGCCGTAGCTATACTTCCCCGCCCCTGCCGCGGCGAACGATTCGCGAGCGCCTCCTGGTCCGCGAAGGCTCTAGGTGAGCAGGCTCATCACGGTCGCGGCGTAGTCGACGCGTCGAGCGCGCGCAGGCAAGGTCGGCGGAATGCGCCGCAAGTTGCCCCGCAGGATGAGCCGCGAGACTGCGTCGAGTGACTCGAAGCGCACCGCCGCCGCGGGCATGCGGTCGGTGGTTCGGCGGCCGCGAAGGAACCGCGCCACGGTGCCCTCCACGTGGAACGGGATCGCGAAGGGCGTGAACGTGAAGGACACCATCACCTGGTCACCAAAGGCGAGCTCATCCATGGCGCCGACGAGCATCCCGTCTTCGGAGAGGTCGAGGCTCTTCTTGCCGATGACCTTGAGGTCCTTGGCGCGGACCAGCGTGCACGGGACCTGGATGGCGCGGCGGATCGCGCCCCGTTGCCGCATCGGTTGCATCAACATGGGCTAGGCCGCTCCAATGATGATGCGCGTGACGGACTCGGCGTAGTCGACGCGGGGCGCGCGGCTTGGCGGCGACGGGCGATAGGTCGAGAGACTGGCCTCGAGCAGGCTCTTGGCGATGCGGTCGAGCCGCTTGAAGCGAAGGCCAAGGGCGCGCCCAAAGTCGCCGGGTCGCCGGCCGTGCACGACGCGCGCGACGCGCGCTTCGGCGTCGAACCAGGTACCGAGGATCGGCGTGCGGAAGCTGACGAGCAGATCCTCGCCCGTGAGGACGCGGTCGTTGGTCAACACAAGCATGCCCTCAGGAGAAAGATCGAGGGTGCTCTCGCCGACGAGCCGAAAATCGCGCTCGCGAACCACCTGGCACTCCACGACGACCGATCGGCGAGCCGCACGCCTTTGCTCCATAGGAACCATGAGCCCAACCATCGGAAACCTCCCAGCAACGCCCCGGGGTGGGACGATGTGGGCAAGAGTAGTTGTTGGTGGGCCTGGGACTCAACAAAACGGGGATCGCTCCCCGCTCGCCCGCCCCGCCCTGGTCTGGCTCGGTCAGCCGGCTCGGTCAGGGAATGCGGCGGCGAATGAAGTCGATGCGGTCTCGCAGGCTGCCTGAGCCCGACGGGTCGTCGTCGGGTGGCGTCGACGGGCGCATTGACCCGCCGGGAGCCGTCGACGCCGACGTGTTGCCCTCGCCGCCGTCGCGTTGCGATTGCTCAGTCGGCGGCGGCCCCATCGCTTCGCTCTCCACCGCGGCCATCACCGTGTCGTCCGTGAGCAACGCGGGCTCGGGACGCCGCGACCGGTAGGGCGGAACGGACCGCGCCGGCGCAGCCGGCGGAGTCGTGGGTGCGGGCGGCGACGACGCCGACGACGGTGACAGGCCGTCGGCGACCGAAGGCGTGGACGCGATGGTGAGGCCACCTTTGAGCGCAAACGCGTCGAGCGCCGCGATGAGGACGTCATTCGGCGTCTGCGTGACGATCTTGTCCCACCCGATGGCTGCGATGAGGCCCGTCGGCGAACCGTTCCCCGATTCGTGGATGCGGCGAACCCACTCTGTGAGGTCGGCCTTGGTGAGCCCTTCGGCGATGACCTCGGTGCCTCGGAGCTTGCCGCTTCGGCTCTCGACCGTGTCGAGGAACCACTTCGCGTCGAAGAGGCCGAGCGTGTAGGCCGTGTCGAAGGCCTTGAGCAGCGCTCGCTTCGATAGCTTTCCGCCCCGCCAGAGGGCCCACCACGAGGCCAGCGGCACCCACTTGATGACGATGTCGGGCGAGAGTCCTTGCTCGAACGAGTCGGGGTCGATGTCTCCGGCCGTGAGTGCGTCGTAGACCACCGACTCGATCTTCTCGTCCGAGTCACGCAGCGCCGCCTTGAGTCCGCGAATGTGCCACTCGGAGAGGATCGGCCCGCGGACCTCCTTCGGCAGGTACCGAAAGACGAGATCGCTCGAGCCGGCCTCGGTGTACGGGAAAAAATGCTGCAAGAACTCCGAGCTGGTCCGCACGCGGCCTTCCGTCGTGCGTCGATGTTCTTCGACGGTGAGACAGAACTTCGTAAGCGGTGCTGCGAGGTCGTTGCGGGGAATCAGTCTTTCCACGTCATGCTCCCGGTTCGCGGATCAAGGCTGCTGCACTTGAGCGTGGGCTGCTGGCGAGCAGCAGAGCCAAAGCTCACTTCTTCTTGGGAGCGGCTTTCTTCTCCGGCGCGCCGGCGGTCGCGCTGGCGGCCTTCTTCTCTCGCCACTCGGCGAGCTTCTTCGTGCGCCTTCGTTTCTGTCGATTGCGGACCGGCGGATCTTGCGGGCTTGTCATGGGGCCGATGGTACGGCGCCTCGAGGCCAGATGGAACGGCCTCTATCGGTCCGTCGCGCGATGGGCTCGCCTGAGGCCGCGAGTCAGATTCGCGGCCACTCGACAGAGACGGGAGCTTCCGCTTCGGTCTTGTGGATGGCGAGCCACGCGTCGAGGCGCTCGCGCGCTTCCGGCGCCCACTCGAGCTGCGCAAAGCGCGCTAGGAGCTGGGGCGTGTGGTCGCCGGAGCGTATTTTTTCGCCATAGGCGACGCGCGCCCGATCGATCTCGGCGGCCGCGTCCTTCCAGCGCCCCTCTTCTCGAGCCAGCCACGCGCGTGTGAGGTGGCGGTGCTGGCGCGGCTCGGCCTCTTGGATGGCGATTTCGTCGCAGGATTCGACGAGCTCGCGGGCGCGCTCGTCGCCGCGCGCGAGGGCGACCTGCGCGAAGAGGAGCCGCGCCTCGACGTCGCCCCACGGATCGTGGAGCCTCAGGTAGATCTTGGCCGCGACGTCGGCGTGGGCCAACGCCGCATCGTAGTCGTCGGTGTCGATGGCGATCATCGCGAGGAGACGCTCGCAGGCGGCCTCGCCGCGCGGGTTCACGAGCTCGCGGAACGACGCGCGCGCCGCGAGCGCTCGGACACGCGCCCGATCCATCTCAAAGGCCCGATGGTCTGCGTGGCCAAGAACGACGTCGCATTGCGCGAGGCCGAGGCGATAGCCCATGGCGTCGAATTCTGAGCGCGCCTGGTTCAGCAAATCGCGCGCCCGTTCGTAGGCGCCAACGGCCGTCGAGATCATCGCGAGCAGGATGCAACACTGCGCGTGGCCCAACGTGTCGCCGAGGCGCGTGCAGCGCGAGCTCGCTTCGAGGAGCACGTCGCGCGCGCGCGCATGTTCGCCGAGCAGGTAGTCGATCTCGCCCAGCACGACCTGCGCCTGCGCGTAGCCCGCTTCGTCGGCGAGGGTGCGGAACCGATCGAGCGCTTCGAGCACCAGCTCGCGACCGGTGGCGGGGCTCCCGAGATCCGAGTCGATGTGGCCAAGCAGACGATAACCGTGGGCTTCCTTTGCGGGCTCCCCGGCCTCGTGGAACGCGGTGCGCGCGTGCTGGGCATGGGCGCTCGCGTCGCGGAGGCGCCCCGTGTGACGCAGGGCCTCGGCTCGCCAATAGGCGTATTCGGCCGCCGTGCTACCGCTCACGCGACCGTCGATCATTTCGAGGTCGCGGAGCGTGGCCGCGGTGTCGCGGCCGCGGCGCCAAGAGCCCTCGATGAAGCGGAACATGAGCCGGGCCGCGACCTCGTCGTCGCCGGCGCGGAGCAGGTTGCCGACGCGGTGTTTCATGATGCGGCGCGAGCCGACGGCCGGGTGCTTCTCGAGCGCGTCGGCGGCGAGGCGGAAGATCGCAGGCGCGTCTTTGCGCTCGCTCAGGCGAGCGAGCACGTGCTCGAGCAAGAGCGCGTGCGGCCATCGGTATTGATCGTTGCCCGACGGGAGCAGGATCTGCGCCCGGGTGAGCGCCATGAGCGCGTCGCGCGCATCCATGCCGAGGGCGCTCACGAGGGTCTTTAGAACCTCGCCGCGAACGTCTTCGCCGAGCGCCGCCGCCGCGTACGCGCTCGTGCGAAGCTCCGTGGGGACGGCGCGAAGGCGCTCGTCCCAAAGCTCGGCCGTCGTGATGGCCCTGCCCTGCAGCGCGCTGTCGGGCACGCGGTAGCGCCCCTCGTGCATCGTGAGGTAGCCCCCGCCGGCCCACGCGTGGAGGAGCTGAAGCGCGAACAGCGGATTGCCGCGGCTCTGTTGGCGGGCCCGCGCGACGGCGTCGTCATGAAGCGGCAACGACGAGCGCAGGAGCGCGTCGGTGGCTTCGGCGCCGAGGGGCCGGAGGTCCATGACCTTGCCGTTCCATTCGGCGCGCGCGCCTTCGAGGCGCAGCGCGGCGTCCAGGTCGGTGCCGAGCGCCTCGCTCCGCGCGGTCGCGACCAGCAACAGGCGGAAGCCGGAGTTTTCGTGCAGGAGGCGGCGAATCACGGAGAACGTGTTCGGCGATGCGTGGTGCAGATCGTCGGCCCACATGAGGATGGGACGCTCGCGACCGATGCGCTCCAACACCTTCCGGATGACGACCCAGCGGAGCTCGGGCGTGTCGAGGACGAAACGCTTTCCTGTCGGGCCGAGCGGGGTGATGGTGCCCGGCGGCGTGGGCCTCAGCCACTCGGCCGTCGCGGCGACCCACGTCAGGGCGTCGTCGTCGTCGGGGCTGACCTCCCAGCGGCTCATGAGCGTTTGCTCGACGAGCGCGCGGTCAGCGCCTTCCAGATTGAAGTGCGCGTTGACGGCCCCGGTCACGCCGTCGAGTGGGGTTGGAATGCGGCCGTAGCGAGCCCGGAGCGGCACCATCAGGCCGAACTCGTGCACGTATTCGCAGAGCCACGACGCGAGCCGGCTCTTGCCGACGCCGGCTTCGCCGATGAGGGCGACGAACTGCCGCGCCATGGCCTTGCCCGAGACCATCTCGACGATCAGCTCGGCGAGCTCGGCGCGCTCTTCCTCGCGACCGATCATGGGCGACGGCCGGAGGCCCAAGAGACCCGGCGCGAGCGAGCGGGCCGCGGCCACGGCTTGACCGAGCGCGGGACTCGACGACGGTGCTACCGGCGGCGCCGGCGCCGCGGACATCACCTCTTCCAGCGTGGCGCTCTGCGCCGGACGGTAGTGCGCCCAGACGCGGCGCGCGTCGGCGGAAAACTCGAAGCGTTGCCAAGGGCGCTTCGCGAGCAACCGATGGACGAAGGACCCCACGCCCTCAGGGATCGCCGGCGCCAGGGCCAAGGTCGGGATCGGCGCGCGCTTGTGGGCGCGGAGGACGTCTTGCGCGTTGCCCTCGAAGACCTCTTTGCCGACGAGAATACGATAGAGGATGCAGCCCAGGGCGTAGAGGTCGGTGGCGGGACCCACGAGCGTGGCGGCCTTGCGGATTTGCTCCGGAGCGACCCAGCCGACGGTGCCCGCCCCTGCGTGGGTCGCAAGCTCTGGCGAGGGAGCGCCGTCGAGGCGCGGGTCGTGGAGCTGTTGCCGTAGCCACGCGAGCCCGAGATCGAGGATGTACGCGCGCGGTCCGCGCCCCGTGGTCGCGAGGTCGAGCATGACGTTCGAGGGCTTGAGATCGCCGTGAATGACGCCGCGTGCGTGGGCGTGAGCGAGCCCCGCCAGGACCTGATCGACGAGCGCCCAAATGACGGGCCAGGGCATCGTCGTCGTGTGCATCCATTCGTGCACGCTGCGCCCCGGCAGTGCGTCCATGACGAGGTAGGGTGACCCGTCGGCCAGCGTGCCGAAGTCGCGCGCGTGCACGAGCGCGGGATGATCGAGCGCCGCCACGGCGCGCGCCTCTTGGTGAAACCACCAGGTCTCTTCGGGGCGAAGTTGCCCCTTTGCTTCGTCAGGAGTCCGGAGCCGCTTCAGGGCGACGCGCTCGGCGCTCACGAGGTCGCGACAGAGGTAAACAACGCCCATGCCGCCGCGGCCCACCTCGCGGATGACCTCGTACCGGTTGGCGAGCACCATGCCGGCTTCTCCGCCGGGCGGGACGGAGGCTGGCCGCTTCTCTTGCGACATCGTGACCTGACCTGATCTCTGGGAAGTACTGCCTACAGAACGGGGAGTACCGCCTACGGGATAACACAACCTCTCCGCCTCGCACGGTAGAGGGCGCAACAAGATTGGCAGAAATCCCCGCGGCCCGCTTCTTTGTGCGGGGCGGCTCCGCAGCGTCTCCGGCCAGCTAGCGGCTCGACGGTGACGCGAGCCGCTCGCCGATCAGCGCCCTCAGCTTGTCCAAGTCGTAGCGCGCGGGCTTGCGATCTTCGGGCAGAGCCCCGACCTCGTTTACGAGCCCCTCAGCCTTGGCGCGAAGCTTTTCGGGTACGCCGAGCGCCTCACCGAGGGCTTGCACCGCTGCCGTTTCGGCCTCCGACGTGCTGTCGTCAATGGCCGCGAGCCAGCACGCCATCGCGTAGACGAAGATGCGATCTTCCTTGCTCAGGCTCGGGAGATCGATGCTCTCGAGGGGAATCGGCTTTGCGGTGGCAGCTTCGATGTCGGCCACGTCATCGAGCTCGAGGCCCGCCTCAATCGCCGCGCGGACGATGCCGTCGGCTTCGTCGGGTTCAATTTTTCCGTCGGCCCAAGCAATGGAAGACAACGCGAGGAAGACTCGCTTGTCGATGGGCGCCGCACTCATGCCTGAGCCGCCGCCTCGGCGCGGGCGCGCTTCGTCTTCGGCATGGTGCGGAAGACGATGTCCCAGAGCGGCGTCGACACACCAAAGCCACCTTCGTGATCGGCGTGGTGGTGGAGCATGTGATGGCGCCGCACCCACTTGCCGAGGCGCGTGCGCTGCTTGAAGTGGTGCACGGCGTAGTGGGTGCCGTCGTATCCGAGGTAGCCGAGGATGAAGCCCGCGAAGAACGGCTCGCCGAGCCGAGCGCCCATGACCCCGATGAACAGGGAGTAGAAGATGATGGCGAGCGGCGTGCTCGTGAGCAGCGGCATCACCAGGCGATCTTTGTCGTTCGGGAAGTCGTGGTGGACGCCGTGAAGGAGGAAGTGAATGCGCTTCCCCCAGGCGGTGTCGTTGGTCCAATGGAAGACATAGCGGTGGAGGAAATACTCGGCGAGCGTCCAAAAGAAGACGCCGCAAGCGAAGAGGCCCGCGATGGCGCCCACGGAGAGGTCCGCGCGAATCCATCCGGACCGGGCGACCATGAAGACCATGAGCGGCACCCAGGCGACGAACGGTGTGGCGGGGTGAATTCGGGAGAATCGCTCGAGAAACGCGCTCTCGAACATCCGCGTTGTTTCGGCCTTGGGCTCACGTACCGGCGCTTCACGAACGGACGCTGTCATCGCAACCTCCGGCGGCATCTTCGTCGATGACGATTGCCACCCGTTCAGCGACGGCACGTTAGACGCCACGGGGGGCACGTGCAAGCTCGCAGGCCGAGTTTTTTGGGCTCGGCCGCGGGAAAAATCACGGCGGCGGCGGCTTTGTTGGAAAGCGCGAAATGTATTCGTCCTTGTACTTCGAATGGCAAGCTTTGCACGTCGCGCGGACGGCGTCGGCGTCGCCAGCCGTCGCCGCATCGACGCCCTTCTTGGCAATGGCTGACCACTCCGTCCACGCCGGGTCCGGCACCCAGGTGACGAGCTTGGTGAGGTTCTTGGTGAGGCCCGGATAGTCGCCGCGCTGCGCTGCGAGTGTCTGCTTCATCCAGGCGCCGAGCGGCGTGGCGGCCTTCTTCTCGGCGGAGCCGGTGCCGACGACGGCCATGAGAGCGGCACCCAGAAGCAGGGAAAACATCGACCGCATCGCGACTCCTCGATTCGCCATAGGAGGCGTTAGCTTACCCGCGTCTCACCGGCTGAACCAGCCGTGCGCGTCACCACAAAGACAGCACAACGTGACTTCGACGAAAGAATCGCCGCGGGCATTCAAAATTGCTCCCATCAAATTCATCGAGAAATTCGGCGAATCGAACACGCAAGACACCTTGATGCTTGACGCGGGCGCCTCAGCTGTAGGATGCAAGGAACCCTCATGGCAGACCACGAGAGGTTCGTGCGGGCAGTTCATGTTGTGGCCCGCGCGCTCGGGCGCGTCCACCGAGAGCGCGCACGCGTCGGCTCGGTGACCCCGCAACAGGCAGAGACGCTTCAGCTCATCGCAGAGCGGGGGGCGGTCTCCACTTCTTCCCTCGCCGCCCTGTTGGGCATCGACCCGTCGACGGCTAGTCGAAATTTGTCGGGACTCGAGCGAGGCGGGTTCATCACGCGGAAGAAGGGCGCCGATGACGGTCGACAGACGGATGTCCGTCTGACCCCGCGCGGTCGCCGCATCGCCGACTCGTTTTCGAACGGGGCCGGCCAGACCTTCGCGAGCTTCCTCGACAAGCTTCCGCGCGCCGAGCGGCAGAAGATGACCGACGCGATGGAGACCTTCGCGCGCATCCTCGAGTCCGACGCGAAGCTGTAACGGGGGACTTGGCAGTCCCCTCAGTCGCGCTAGCGCGCGACTGAGCCTCCCCTCGCCTGACGCAACGTCAGGGCGCCCGCACGGCGGAGCCGCGCAGGCGCCGGCGCGTTCTATCGGAAGACCTCGAAGGGCGCGCCCGTCGGGCCGGGGACTGGGATAAACTCCTCGTCGAAGCGGACCTGCACGCGTCCGACCGTCGAAACCGGCCCGCTCAAGACCACCGGGAAAGACGACTGCTCGCCGAGGGCGCGAACGGTGAGCTGCACGCGGACGGGGCCCTGCCCTGCGGCACGTGCGAGCTCAAGCGTGAAGGGGCCGGCGCCGCTTGAGGCGAGGGCGAGCGTCTCGCGGGTGCGGCTCGTGGGGTCGAGCGCGCGCACGTTCTTGCTGCGCGAGACCCATGAGTAGCGTTGACCGTTCGGGTCGAGGATCGCGAGATCGATGTCGGCGCCTGCGGAAGCATCCCACGTGGCTTCGACGACGATGTCGCCCCGCAACGACTCGCGCCCCACGTCGGTCTTGGCTTTCCGCGCCGCCGCCTCGACCGCTGCCGGATCCTTGAGGTCGCTCAGCCAAACGCTGCCTCGACCAACGCGCTCTTCGCACGCGAGGGCTCGCCCCACGCGCTCGACGTCGACGCCCGTGAGGATGCCCTTGGTGTCGACGACGCGTTGCTCACCGACCGACACGCGGAACGCACACGCCGCGTCCTGGTCGCCGGCGCGCTCATGCGATTGGGCGAGCGCTTCGAGCGTCGTGGTGTCGGCCTGCCCGGCCGCCGCGACTCCCGAGAGAACACGCAAGGCCCGCGTTCGGTCGCCGCCGCGCGCAGCGAGATCGGCTCGCATCGCCGTGGCGTCGGCGTCCATCGGGTCTCTCGCGGACCACCGGGCCAAGACGTCGCCGAGCTCGTCGAGGGCGCCGTTCGCGCTGAGCAGGCGCGCCAAATCGCGATGCTTGTTCCGCTCGTCGGGCGCGGCTTGGGCCGCCGCCCGCGCCGCCGTCACGCGCGCGGGGGTGACGGGCGGTGCGCTCGTCTGGCTGATGTTGGCGTGCCTTACGAAGATGCGCTTCATCCACTGGCCGCGCCCGAAGTTCGGCGGCCGAGGGGGACGGCGCGCCAACGGCGGGGCCATGGTGGGAGCCGTGGAAGGCTGCGCGGCGCGCTCTCGTTGAGCGCTGTCCTCCTTCGACTTCTTCGCCTCCTCAATGGGCGACGGGCGGGCCTCGCTCTCGGCGGCCGGCGCCGGCGCCTTCGGGGCTGGCGCGCCTTGCCCGACGGCGAACTCGTCGCGGGTGGCGCGCGACGCGACCGCGCCACCAAAGCCCGCGGCGGCGCCCTTCGGGCCGTTGTCCTTGTCGCCGTACCCGTTTGCTGCGAGGCCGCCGAGGCTCCCCCCCAGATCTTCGGCTCCCGTGGCCAGCGTCGCGACCGTCGTCGCGTCGGCCGATTCTTCACCGGTCCAGGTTGGCGCGACGGAGTTGCGGTCGATGCCGAAGGCCTTGAACATGGCCTCGCTCTCCAAGACGAGGAGCGACGTGTGTCGCGACGGCACGCTGAAGCGTTGCGAGAGCTTGACGACCTCAGCGCGCTCCGCGTCCGTGCGCGCCCGATCGTCCATGTCGGCGATGCGCGCGGCCGCGAAGACGCGCGGCACGAAGGCGTTGCCGGCGTTGGTCGAGGCTCGCAGGTCGACGGGGTATTTGGCCTCGAAGGGCTGCCCCGCGACGCGACCGCGGAGGACGACGTCGCCGCGGACATTTTCTCGCGTCATCTTCGCGGCGAGCACCAGCTCCCCGCCGGGGCGGATGGAGGGGAGCGCACGAGGCGCAACATCGGCCAAACCTTCGGGCAACGTCACCTCAACGTCGCGAAGCCCCGCGCCGTAGGAGGCGGTGACGACGTCGACGGCGGTACCTTCGAGCGTCTGGCCTGGCGCGTAGGGGACGACGAGGCCGCCGCCGGCGCGCGCCACTCCCTCAAGCAGTCGCACGTCGGCGTCGGCGCCGATGGGGACCGCGACGAGGGCGGTGCGCGCGTCGCCGAGCGCGTCCTTCGCTTCGCGCATCACGCGCTCCGGCGTCCGGTAGCCTGCGCCCACGACGCCGTCGGTGATGAGAATCACGCGAGCGTCGCGGGACGCGTCGCGTCGGCTCGCGGCGCGACGCAGCGCGCCGACGAGGTCTGTGGCGCCGTCAGGCTCGATGCCCGAGAGGAAATCCGCGATGCCCTTGGCCGTTTGGCCGCCGGCGTTGACAAGACCGCCGGGCGCTTCGCGGCACGAGATGTCACACGCGAGCACCGTCACCCGGTCTCGCCGATCAAGCTCCTGGGCGATCTGCACAGCGAGGCGCTTGGCGCGCTGGTAGCGCTCGCCGAACATCGACCGTCCGCTGTCGACGACGAGCACAACATCGCGCGGCTTCGTCTCGCCCCACGTGGAAAACTTCGGACGAAGGGCCAGCGCCGCGTAGGATTCGGGCGTCCCGCCCTCGTTCGACGTGTAGCCCCACGCGGTCACGTCGCTCGCGCGATCGGCGAGCGCGTACTCGACGGTGAGATCGCCGGTGGGCACGAAGTCACGCTCGGCCATCGCGAAGCGCTCCCCTGCCCCGTCCGCCGCGGGCCCAGCGCCAGCGCGCTTGAGCTCGTAGCCGCGCGGACGAACCGCCTTCTTGGGATCGCTACCGAGCACCTGAAGGTCCAGGTCGAAGTTGCCGATGCGCAGCTCGCTCGCCGTCGATTGAGGCAACGGATACGTGTAGCGGCGGACACCGGCGACGGGCGCAAGGTTCTCCGTGTAGGCGATGACGATGCGTCGCGAGCCTCGCTTGGGGATCGGGAAGATCTTCAGCTCGAAGCGCCCTCCGCGCTTCCACTCGAGGAGCGCCGGATCGCGCCACGGGCCGGGCACCCAGAAGATCTCCTCCTTCGGCTTCGGCGTCTTCGGCGCGGCGTTCTGAATGACGCCGCGCCAGATGGCCGCGCCTTTGGCTTTGTCGACGAACGAACCGTCGAGGAGCTTGCCGTCGACCTCGAGAGCCAGCCGCTCGATCTGCGCGCCCGGTGGGAGCGGAAACCGGTAGATGCCCTCGAGCTCGTCGTCGCTGTCGTTGCTGAAGACCTCGTCGATTTCGGTCCGCGCGACACCGCCAGCGATGCGGACCTTGACCTTGTGATTCGAGAGGCGCACGGCGCGGTCCTTCTCGTCGGACTTGCCGGGCTTCTTCGCCCGCAGCTCGCCGAGGCCGCTGACGGGCAGATCGCCGTCCTCGTTGTGCATCGCCTTGCCGAGGCCTTCGCCGAAGGCGAGCCGCTGCGCCAACCCCTGGACCGGCGCCAGCTCAAGCTTCGCGCCCTTCGCAGCGATCCCTTCCTGGCCGGCGCTCACGGTGACCTTCTGGGAGCCGTCCTTGAGCTCGACGGTCCCGCGAAGGACTTCGACGCTGGTTCGATCCGCGGTCGCCGTCAGCGCGAGCTTCGTGCCGGTGACTTCCACCTCGCCGCTCTCGGTGAGAAAGATCGCAGGGGGCGCGCCCTCTTGACGAAGCACGTCCGCCATCACGACGCCCTCGGTGACCCGCATCGTGCGCGGGGCCGCTTCGAAGCGCACCGTCGTCTGGCGGTCGAGCGCCAGGACCGTGCCGTCGTCGAGCTCGATGCGCGCGCGCGCGCGCGCGTCGGTCTTGAGCTCGGTGCCGGGCCCGATCTTCGTTCCCTCCGCGAGCGAGATCTCCTCGCCCTTGGCGTTCTTCGCCTTGAGCTGCGCTGCGCCGTCGCCGGAGCGGATGACCTTGGTGAGCGTTCCCGCGAAGGCCCTAGTGGACTTCGCGGTCGCCGAGCCTCGACCCGCCAGCGTGTAGCCCACCGCAACAGAGGCGGCGACGGAGGCAAGGCCCACAGCAATCAGCCACCCGGGCACCGCGCCGCGCGCGCTCCGGGCCGGGCTCGCGAGCGTAGGCTCTGGGGCGGTCCGTCCGTCAGTGCTTGGCGTTGCGGCGGTCGGGCGGTTCGAGCTTTCTTGGTCCACAGCTCCATGAGACGCCGAAGGAGCGGAAAGGATCTAGTGTGCTCTTTTTGCCCCGACCGGCGGCGCCAACGTTTCTGCCGCTAAGGCGCGGGAATGATTCGGGACAGTTGGCCCCACGCGTCCGCTGGGAACGCTAGTTCAAGTGCTTGCGCGCGAGAATTCGCGCGGCCTCTTCCGCCGCCTCTGCGATGCGCTCCTTCACCACGTCGGGAGGCGCCGCGCTGTCGACCAAAATGCCGAAGGCGCCCGCTTCGTCTTGGAACAGCCCGCCGGGCGCGATGGTGTCGCTGTCGCGATCGTAGTCGGCCTCCTGAACCGGAACGGTGACGACGGTGGTGCCTACCTTGACTTCGACGTAGCCGACGAGCCGC
The DNA here is from genome assembly GCA_016703425.1 of Myxococcales bacterium. Lineage (NCBI taxonomy): Bacteria > Pseudomonadati > Myxococcota > Myxococcia > Myxococcales > Myxococcales bacterium. The sequence goes on along the minus strand of JADJCA010000001.1, from coordinate 630,955 downwards.
GTTCCGGTTTGCAACATGGCGAGGAAGGTAAGCACGCCTCGTCACCTGGCAATGGGCGCGTGTGGGCAGTCGTGCGCCGCCGGGCGAAGAACGGCGGAATCATTCTCGTCGCCCCTTCATGAACGGGAGGCGCATCAGGTAGCCTGGCGGTCCTCGCCTGCCGTACGCCGTATCGGGGCTTGCTTGCGTTTCCCAGCGCGAGAGCCCGGTGAGGGACCAACGCACTCTCCGTGGAGCTGGAGCACATGATCGACAATCCGTTGCGACGAGGCCTTGCCGACGATCGAACCGGTGACGCTTGCGCCGTCGTGATCTTCGGCGCGTCCGGTGATTTGACCCGGCGAAAGCTGATGCCGGCGCTCTACAACCTCGCCGTCAGTCGGTCCTTGCCGAGCGCGTTCGCGGTCGTTGGCGTTGCTCGGCGCGAGAAGTCGACCGAGGGATTTCGCGCAGAGATGCGCGAGGGGCTCGATCGGTTCTCGCGGCGCAAGCCCATCGATCCCGCGGTCTGGGGTGATTTCGAAAAGGGCGTGTCTTACGTCCGCGGCAGCTTCGATGACGCCGCCACCTACCACAGCCTGCGAGCCCACCTCGAGAAGCTCGATCAAGAGCGCGGTACGCGCCAAAACCGCCTCTACTACTTCGCCGTTTCGCCAGCCGAGTTTGGCACCATCGCCAGCGGTCTCAAGGAAGCGGGGCTCGTCGCGGCGTTCGGCGGCCGCGGCGCGCCCTGGACCCGGGTCGTCGTCGAAAAGCCCTTTGGTCACGATCTCGCGAGCGCGCGCGAGCTGAACGAGACGCTCCTCCGCGTGTTCGACGAGCGGCAGCTTTTCCGCATCGACCACTACCTAGGCAAGGAGACCGTTCAGAACCTGCTCGTGTTCCGGTTTGCCAACAGCCTCTTTGAGCCCGTTTGGTCGCGCGAGCACGTCGACCACGTGCAGATCACGGTGGCCGAAGAGATCGGCGTTGAAGGACGGGGCAAGTTCTACGAGCAAACGGGCGTGACCCGCGACATCGTCGAAAACCACCTGATGCAGCTGCTCTGCCTCACGGCCATGGAGCCGCCGATCTCGCTCGACGCCGACGCGGTCCGCGATGAGAAGGTGAAGGTCCTGCGCTCGCTCCGGCCCATTGAGGGGTCGCTTGTGCACCAGAACGTGGTGCGCGGCCAATACGGCCGCGGCCTTGTGCGTGGTGACGAGGTGCCCTCGTACCGCGAAGAGCCCGACGTGGCGAAGGACTCGCAGGTTGAGACCTACGTGGCCATGCGGGTGCTCGTCGACAACTGGCGCTGGAGCGGCGTGCCGTTCTACGTCCGCGCCGGCAAGCGGATGGCGCGCCGCGTGACGGAGATCGCGGTGCATTTCCAGAAGGTGCCGCACACCCTCTTTCGCGCGCCCGACGGCGGCATCACGCCGAACGTCCTCGCGATGCGCATCCAGCCCGACGAGGGCATCGCCATTCGGTTCATCACCAAGGAGCCGGGCCAACACACCATCCTGCGCGAGGTGGCCATGGACTTTCGTTACGGCTCCGCCTTCGGCTCCAACACGCCGGAAGCGTACGAGCGCCTGCTCCTCGACGCGATGCGCGGCGAGGCTACGCTCTTCACGCGCGGCGACGAGGTCGAGCATCAATGGGCCTTCGTCGACCCGATTTTTGCAGCCTGGGCTCAAGGCGGCGCGCCGCCGCCGACCTACGTGGGCGGCGCTTGGGGACCGGAGCAGGCCGATGACTTGCTCGCGAAAGACGGGCGCCGATGGAGGAAGCCGTGACGCGGGTCGGCGCCGTTGTCTCGGAGGTCGAGGCGCGGCTGCGCGAGGTGTGGCTCCCCGTCGATGGCGAGCCGAACAAGGCGCGAGCGTGCACCATGAACCTCTTGGTCGTGGGCGCGCCCGATGTGGTCGACCGCTACCAAGCGATCGTCGACGAGGTCACGAGCGCGATCCCCGCGCGGGCCATCCTGCTCGCGTTGGATCCCGAGGGCCCCGATGGCCTCTCGTCCGACGTGTCGGCCGTCTGCGGCGTCGACGGGACGTGCTCCGAGCGAATCATCCTTCGCGCGTCGGGCGCGGTGTCCGCGCGTGTGGCAAGCGTCGTCGACGCGCTTCGCGTTCCTGAGATGCCCACGGCGCTTGTTTGGCTCGGGCGCGTTCACGTGGGTGACCCGATCTTCGTGGGCCTCGCGGGCGATGCGACCCGCGTCGTCCTCGACACGGAATACACCTCCATCTCGAGCCTCTTGTCGCTCACGCGTTGGGCGCGGACGCGCGTGGCATCGATGCGCGAGTCGTCGCGCCCGCCGTCGATGGTTCCCGGGGGCTCGCTGGCGCCGCCCGGTGCGGCTGGCACGGGAACGCCTTACGTCGCCGACCTCGCATGGACGCGGCTCCTCTCGTGGCAGGAGATGATCGCCCGGCTCTTCGACGACCCCGGCCTCGTGGGTCACGCGGCGCGCGTGCGCCGCTTGGAGCTGCGCCAGGCGGGCGAGCCGGGAGCGCGCCTCGGGACCGAGCTTACGCTGTTGCTGGGCTGGCTCGCGACGCGGCTTGACTGGAAGATGGCGCGCCTCGGGGGGCACGTCCGGCTCTCGCGCGCCGATGGTGAGCCGATTCAGTTGGTCCTCTCGTCGTCGCCGCGCCCGCCGCAGGTGGCTCCCTTGGCGCTTACGAGCGTGACGCTCGAGGCCGAGTCGGGGGGCGTTACTCTGCGCGGCGTCGTTCAGCGCGATCTCGACACGGAGCCCGACGTCCTCGTGTGGCGCCTCGCCGCCGACGGCGTTCCCAGCGCGACGGAACAGCGTGTGCGCCTTGGGGCGAACAAGGGCGGACGCCTCCTCGAGCGAACGTTGCACCGCGCGCCCTACGATGCCGCCCTCGTCGAGTCGGCGAAGTTCGCCGACGAGATCGGGGAAGAACTGGTGTGCACCGGATGACTACCAAGGTCGTGCCGGGACTCTTGTCGGCTGTCGCGAACCCCGCGGAGGCCGCGCGCGAGGCTGCGTCGCGGATGGCCAAGGCCATCGCCAAGGCTCTATCGGAGCGTGGCCAAGCCTTCATTGCGCTCAGTGGCGGTTCGACGCCGAAGGCCGCCTACGCGCTGCTCGCCGACGCGCCGGGGCTCGATTGGACGAAGATTCACGTCTTCCTCGTCGACGAGCGCGCCGGCGCCGCCGACGGTGACCGGAGCAACTTTCGAATGATCGACGCCGCTCTCCTCACGCCGGCAAAGGTGCCGCGCGCGAACGTGGCGCGACTCGAGGGCGAGCGCGCCGACCTCGACGCGGCGGCGCGCGCCTACGAAGAGGCGCTGTTGAAACGGGTGCCCACCGACGGCGGCGCGCCCGTCTTCGACCTCATCGTCTTCGGCATAGGGGCCGACGGTCACACCGCCTCGCTGTTTCCCGGCGACGGCACCGTGAATCTGCGCGATCGCCACGTCATCGCGACGCCTTCGCGAGAGGGCCGGGAGGCGAGGCTCACATTGACGGCGCCAGTTTTGGAGAAGACGCGCGCCGCCGTTGTCATCGTCCTCGGCGCCGAAAAGCACGCGGCGCTCGAGCGTATTTGGTCGGCCACGGGCGACCTCGAAAAGACGCCGGGCCGCGTGCTCCGCTCAATCAAGGGGTCGATCGTGTGGATCATCGACCACGCGGCCGGCGGCCTATCGAACGCCCCATGATGGCGCTCGGTCGCTGGCTTAGCCGTCAGCCCCGGACGTAGGCCTGGACCTTCGTCCAAACCGAATCGACCGTGAGGCCGAATTTTTCGCCGAGAATCTTGTCGGGCGCGCTGGCGCCGAAGCGTTCGATGCCGAGGCATAGCGCGTGTTCGCCGAGCACCATCTTCCACGGCTCACCGCGGCCCGCCTCGATGGCGACGCGCTTGGTGCCCGGCGGAAGGACCGACGCGCGATAGGCGGCGTCTTGCTCCGCGAAGCGTTCGAGGCACGGCGCGCTGACGACGCGGGTCTTGATGCCCGCAGCTTCGAGCTTGGCTCGCGCGCCGATGGCGAGCCCTACTTCGCTGCCGCTGGCGACGAGGACGACGTCAGGCGTGCCCGCCGCATCCTCGACGACGTACGCGCCGCGGAGGATGGTCTTGGGGTCGAAGCCATCGGGGCGCTTCAGGTTGGGGACCTTCTGTCGCGAGAGCGCGAAGGCCGTCGGCCCCTTGGTGCGCTCCATGGCCATGGCCCACGCCGCTGCGCACTCGAGGGCGTCGGCGGGGCGAACGACGTGCAGGTTCGGTGTCAGCCGCAGCGACCACAACTGCTCGATCGGTTGGTGCGTTGGCCCGTCCTCGCCGAGGAACACGGAGTCGTGCGTGAAGATCCAGACGCACTGCTGCTCCATGAGCGCCGAGAGTCGAATGCTCGGGCGCATGTAGTCGCTAAAGATGAGGAACGTGGCGCCGTAGGGGATGAAGCCACCGTAGAGCGCCATGCCGTTGCAGACCGAGCCCATGCCGTGCTCGCGGATCCCGAAATGAAGGTTCTTGCCTTCGTAGCTGCCGGCTTTGACGCCGGGCGTGTCTTTGAGCCACGTCTTGGTCGACGGCGCGAGGTCGGCGGAGCCGCCGACGAGGGACGGTACGTGTTTCGCGACGACCTGTTGCAAGGCGCCCGACAGGTTGCGCGTCGCGTCTTCCTTGGCGGGAAGCGCGGCGATGAGCTTCGCGTAGAGATCGCTGGGCATCTCGCGCCGCAGGAACGAATCAAGCTCCTTGGCTCGCTCGCCATTGGCCGCGCGCCAGCCGTCGAAGCGCTTCTGCCACTCGGCCTTGTAGGTCGCGTTCTCTTCCGCGCGGGCCGCAAAGAGCGCTCGCACCTCATCGGGCACCGCGAACTTTGGGCGGTCCCAGCCCATGGCCTTCTTGGTAGCGGCGATCTCGTCCTCGCCAAGCGGCGCGCCGTGCGCTTCCGCCGTGTCGTGCGCGTGGGGGGCGCCATGGGCGATGTGCGTACGCGCGACGATCATCGACGGGCGCTTCTGTTCCGCCTGCGCACGCTCGAGGGCCGCGCGAATGGCTGCGCGGTCGTGTCCGTCGACGTGCTGCACGAACCAGCCGTACGACTCGTAGCGCTTGCCGGCGTCGTCGGAGTACGCAAGCTCCGTCTCACCTTCGATGGTGATGCGGTTGTCGTCGTAGATGAGGACCAAGTTCGAGAGGCCCAAGTGGCCCGCGATGCTCGACGCCTCGGCGCTGACGCCCTCCATCAGGTCGCCGTCGGAACAAATCGCGTAGACGCGAGAGCCCTTCACCGGCTCGCCAAAACGCGCCTCCATCATGCGGGCCGCGAGGGCCATGCCCACAGCGTTGCCGACGCCTTGGCCCAGCGGCCCGGTCGTCGTCTCGACGCCCGCCGTGTGCCCGTGCTCCGGGTGCCCGGGCGTCTTGGAGCCCCACTGGCGGAAGGCCTCGAGCTCCGCGAGCGGGAGGTCGTAGCCGGCGAGATGCAGCATCGAATAGAGGAGCATCGACGCGTGGCCAGCCGAGAGAACGAAGCGGTCGCGACCGAGCCACGCGGGATCCTTCGGGTCGTAGCGCAAGAAGCGCAAGAACAGCTCCACGGAAATGTCGGCGAGGCCCATGGGCGTGCCGGGGTGGCCACTGTTCGCCTTCTGGACCGCGTCCATGGAAAGCGTCTTCACCGTCTGGATCGCGAGCTCTTCGGCTCTCGGGTCGAGCATCATGATGCCCTTCTACAACGGTTAGGCGCGCTCGGGAACGGTGCCCGCCTTTACGAGCCCGGGCGCGCCACGGTCCGGGCAAAGCGCCGGCCCAAGGTGTCGTCAGAGGTCGCGGACGAGACGCATGCTTCCCGCGGAGCCCGACGTCGCTGTCGGTCACGAGGGCGACAGGGACGCGACGCAGCAACGGTTCCATTCGCCCCTTGTCGAAGAACGCTTCCAAGAAGCGCTTCGCCCCAAGCTTAGGGAACAGGTGTCCGGCGATGTTTCCAGCGATGAAGAGGCCGCCGGTGGGGAGGGTCTTGAGCGCGAGATTTCCCGCCTCGGCGCCAAGGAGGGACATGAAAGGTCGATGGCGCGGGCACCCGGACGGCTCTTCTTCGACAGCGCAAGCTCCGTGATCGCGGCGTTTCGGTCCGTCGCTTTTGCCAGCTTGGTCAGGTTGGGAGCCGTTTCACGGGCGCCCTCGGCGCCGTGAAAAAAGTCGTAGAGGTGTCCGATGCCAGGGCCCGAGAGGACGCGCTCGTAGCTCACGCGCTTGCCAAGGCGCTTCCTCAGAAAGAGCAAGAGCCGCGCCTCCAGCTCCGAGCGCGGCGCGAAGTCCACGTGACCGCCTTCCGTCGCCAGCGACACGTGACGCTCTCCGTCCCAGACGAGCGCGGCCTCTCCGAGGCCGGTCCCGGCAGCCAAAATGGCGACGTTGCCACCGGTTCCTCGCGGCCTCCGTTCGCCCCACAAGAGCTCGACCGTTCGCGGGGGCGCCTCGAGGGCCCCATAGGCGGCGACGACCAAATCGTTCTGGAGGGTCACCTTGGGAATGCCGAGTCGCTTGGAGAGGGCGCGTTCGTCGATGCTCCAGGGGAGGTTCGTGGCGTTGCATCGCCCCCGTAGCACCGGGCCCGCGACGCCGATCGCGGCGGCCTTGACCCGGTCGTCGCCGAGGAACACTCGCACGGCGGCTTCGAGGCTTGGGTATTCGCGGCTGGGCAGCGCGTCACGGCGGAGGACCTTGCGGCCATCGCGCGAGAGAAGCGAAAGTCGTGCGTTGGTTCCTCCGACGTCGCCAGCAAGGAGCATCTCGGCCATCGCGGCAACGGTACGTGATTTTCGCGCTCCGGTCCGGGGTCCGGAAACGCCCGAACGCTATGGGCGCGGGTCGATCGCCTCGCCGGCGTCTCTCGGTGCGGGGGCCTTTCCCTTCACCGCAGCGTGGTGATCTCCGTAGCTCTCCGAGAACGTATGACGACCTCCGCCCTTCGCGACGAAGTAGAGCGCTCGCGTCACCGCCGGGGCCATCACGGCTTCCAGAGACTTGGCGCCCGGATTGGCGATGGGCCCCGGCGGAAGGCCCGGGTGCTTGTACGTGTTGTAGGGGTTCGCGGGATCGGCGACGAGCTGCGGCGTGATCTTGCCGGTGAACGTTCGGCAGGAGGCGATGGTCGGGTCGAGGAGGCATCCGTACCCCGCCGTGGGATCGCACTGGAGGAGCTTCGGTTGGAACTTGGGATCGCGCAGGCGGTTCAGGAACGCCGCCGCGATCATCGGTCGCTCGTCGTCCATCACGGCCTCCTTTTCGACGAGTGAGGCCATCGTCACGATCTCCTTGCGTCCCCAGTTGAGGGAGCTCTGGAGCTCGTTGACGCCGGACCCGTGTTTCTCCTCGAGGGCGGCGTAGCGCCGATCGAACTCGAGCTTCATGCGGCGGATCACGTCGGCGGCGCCGCTGTTTTGCGGAAACTCGTAGGTCGCCGGGAAGAGGTAGCCCTCGGCCGACGCGCCATCGATGCGGAGCGCGTCGAGGAGCGCTTTGTCGGTCGTCGCGCTCAAGAATGCGCGCCGCGCGGTGATGCGCGCACCGTGCAAGCGCTTGCCGATGTCGAAGGTGGTGAAGCCTTCGGGGATGACGACCTTGGTGCGCGCACCGCTGCGTGCCAGCCGATCGAGCAGCTCTCGCGGCGTCAAGTCGTCGGCGACGAGATGGGGGCCGGCCGTCGCCATCGAACCGCGAGGAACTCCCCGCACGCGCACGTAGACCGAAAACACGGTCGGCCAGCGGATCGTGCCCGCCGCGTGCAGGCGAGCGGCGAGCGCGGGTGCCGCTTCGTCGCCTTCGAGCTCCAATTCGACGTCGCGTCCGACGCCGGGGTTTCGCAGCTCGGGGTAGACGACGAACAGAAGCAACGCGCTGACCGTGAGAAGCGCCCCGAGGGCGAGCAGCGACCAGGCGAGCGGGCCATGCACCACGACCCTCCGGCCGACGGGGCCCGCCTCGGGCGCCGGGGCCCGAGCCTTTCGTTTCCTAGGCCTTCGTGACGGCTTCTTCGGCGCGTCGCTCATGGACGCCTCGTGTCTAGCCACGCCTGCAGCATCACCACGGCGGACGCTTCGTCGATGTGCGCCTTGGCTTTCTTTCCGTGAACGCCCGAATCGCGGAGCGATCGCTTAGCCTCGACCGTCGTGAGCCGTTCGTCGAGCAGCTCAACCTCTAGCCCCGTGGCGTTGGCGATGGCTTGGGCGAGCATGCGCGCGCGCTTCGCGCCCTCCCCTTCGCGGCCGCTCATGTGGAGCGGCAGTCCTACGAGAATGCGATCGAGAGCCTCGTCGTCGGCGAGTGCCTTGACCGCCTGAAGCAGCTTGCGCTGGTCCTTGCCGTCGAAAACGCCGCGTGGGTGCGCCAGGAGGCCTAGCTCATCGGAGACCGCCACGCCGACGCGGCTCGCTCCCAAGTCGAGGGCACAGACACGAGGGATTCGTTTCTTTTTCACGCGGCGCCCCGAAACCGGTCGATTTCATACCGCGGTTCCGCGCCTGCTGCGCCTTAAAGCCGCGGAAACGCTTGACCGCGGTTTGGAAGCGGGGCGATATGGCCCCCGCCGATGGCTGACCACGTCCGCCCCCTTGCCGCATCGCCCGCCCGCTTCGCGGCGGCGCCTCACGCGTTGGTGGCCGCGGCTCTGGGAATCGCCGTCGCGTCCCTCGCGCCACCGACCTGGGCCCAAGGCCGCCGCGGCACGCCGCCGCCGCCGGCCTCGGCTCCTGCGCCCGCGCAGCCCAAGGCCCAGGGTGACGCTTCAGATCCGGCGAGCGGCCCCACCGCGGGCGCCATTCGCACCCTCGATCCCACGCCCAAAGCGCCCGATGACCCGTTGAAAGTCAGCGACGAAACGTCGGCTCGCATCGGCAGCGATTTCCAAGGCTCGCCGCCGGAGCCTAGCGGCGAAGCGAGCCGGTCGTATTTTCCCCTCTTCGAAGAGCAGAAGGGCGAGCGGCGCATTCGCCTGCTCCCGCCGCTTTACCTCGAGCACACGCGCGGTGTTCGCGCGGGCCGGCAGGTCTCGCGCGAGACCTACGATCGTGAGTCGCTGACGGGGCTCCTCTTCTACCAGCGCCGCTCCCTCAAGGTCGACGCCGACGTGCTCTTTCCGCTCGCGTGGCGCGTCCGCGATCGCGAAAACCATGTGGTCGTGGCCGGCCCCTTTGCGCATCGTGAGGCCCCGGCGAACACGACAACTGGCTCGCGCCTTTGTTCTTCCAAGGGGCGCGCAAGGACGGCGGGTATTTCCACTCCCCGGCGCTGCTCACGACGACCCATTGGGGCGAGAAGGGCGCGTTCACGCTCGCCGGACCCTACTTCCGCGACCGCACCGGCCGTGACGTCGACTGGGGCGTCGCGCCCTTGGTTTTCTCAGGGGACAACAACGACCTCGAGGGAAACCGCCGCACCTACACGCTGGTGCCGCCGCTGCTCTTCTACACGCAGAAGCGCGAGCTCGAGGAGAGCTCGCTGACGGTCGTCGGTCCGCTCATCTGGAAAGACAATCCCAAGCGGAGCGTCTTCGACGTGGCGCCGCTCTTCTTCCACATCAGCGGCAAGCCAGCGACGGGCGGCATCCGAGAGAGTCACACGACGCTCTTTCCGCTCTTCCACTACGGCAAGACCGAGGACTCCTCGCTCTTCGTGGTGCCCGGCTACATGCGGCGCACCACCGCCACCAGCGACACGATGCTGACGCCCCTCGTAAGCCACGCGACGACGCGCAATGGCTCGACGTCGTTCACGGCCGTGGGTCCCATCGTTCCGCTCGTCTACAGCTACACCGACAAGGACATCGATCTGCATCACTGGGCCGTGATGCCGTTCTTCTACAAGTCGTCGAGCCCACGCGGCACCGACTGGCTGACTCCTCTCGTGGGCCGCTTCGAGGACGTCGGCCTCTCACGCACGTGGTGGTTCTTTCCCAACGTGACGGTGAATCGGAACATCCGCGGTTGGGAGACCGACGTGCACCCGCTGTTCTATTTGGGACGCAAGGACCGCTCCTCGCACACGGTCGCGGCGCCGATCTTTTGGGACTTCGCCAGCCCCAAGAGCCGCACGACCGTTGGGTTCCCCGTCTACTGGCGCTTCGCCGAATCAAGCGACGATTCGGTCACGCAAGTCGCGGCGAACACGCTCTATATGCAAAAGCGCGTCGCCGGCGGCCTCGACTGGCAGTTCCACCTCCTTCCGCTCTTCTCGTACGGCGAAGATCCCAAAGGTCACTTCTGGAACCTGCTCTTCGGCCTCGCCGGGTATTCGCGGTCGGGCACGTCTGCGAAGGTTCGCGCCTTCTGGGTTCCCATCGAGACCGGGACACCCGAGGCGGCGCCGCAGAAGGCGGCGGGTCAGTAGTTCGGCCCAGCGGTCCCCCGCTGCTCACGCGGCGCGAGCCAGCACCCTTCGCATGATCGCGATGACGCGCGCGACCTCCGCCGCTGTGGTGGCGTCGCCGAGCGACAGCCGTATCGCCGCACGGGCGCGCTCCCGTCCCAGCATCGCCTCGATGACCGGCGACGGCTCAGCCGTGCCGGCGCTGCACGCGCTTCCGCTCGACACGCTCACGCCCTCGAGGTCGAGCGCGGCGACCAGCTCGGGCCCGCGCCACGTCGAAAAGGAGACGTTCAGCACGTGAGGCGCGCGCTCGCCCGAACCGTTCACCTGACCGCCCTCTCGAACGAGCGCCCCTTCGAGCTCGTCGCGGAGGGCTGCCACCCGTGCGTAGCGCACGGGGCCGCTCGCTCGCGCCGAGTTGGCGGCCGCTTCGAGGCCGGCGGCGCCGACGGGGTCGACGGTCCCGGGGCGAAGGCCGCGCTCCTGCGCGCCACCAAAGAGCAGCGGGACAAGCTTGGCGCATGGCCGCGTGACGAGCGCGCCGATGCCCTTGGGGCCGCGCATTTTATGGGCCGCCACGCTCATCGTGGTCGCGACCTTGGCCGGAAAGCGGACCTTCCCTAGGGCCTGAACCGCGTCCACATGGAGGTCCGTTTCCGGCGGCAGCAGCGCCGCGATGGCTTCGAGCGGCTGAACGGCGCCGGTCTCGTGGTTGACCGCTTGCACGGCCACGAGTCGCGCGGGGCCGATGGCGAGGGCGGCGCGGACGTCGTCGACATCGACGTGGCCGCTCGCGAGGACGCGTAGCCAGACCACCTCGGCTCGTCCTTCCGCGGCGAGCGCCTCGGCGAGGCGGACGATCGACGGGTGCTCGAGTCGGCTCGTGAGGAGGCGGCCCTTGGAGCCTTCGGGAAATGCGCTTCGGAGCGCCAGGTTGTTCGCCTCGGTGCCGCCGGAGGTCAGGACGACGTCGCGCGCGTCGGCGCCCACGAGGGCCGCCGTGGCCTCGCGTGCGGCCTCGATGCGGGCGCGGGCCCTTCGGCCGTCGCCGTGGACGCTGGCCGGGTTGCCCCACGCGTCCTTGGCAGCGCTTTGCATGGCGGCAAGGACCTCGTCGCTCGGTGGCGTCGTCGCGTTCCAGTCGAGGTAGACGCGCGCAGATCCCCCGTTTGCCGACGTCGTCATGAGCCGCGCCGGTTACGTCGCGCCTTCGACGAGCATCGGTGCACGCTTGGCGACCGTCAGCGCGAAGGCGGCGCCCGGCAGGTGGTGCCCCTGGATCGTCGCACCGGATTCGACGCGCACGTCTCCACCGAGGCCGCGGGCAAAGCGGCGCGCGATGGCCAAGCCAACGCCAACGCCGCCGTGGGAGCGCGTCACCGAGCCGTCGAGCTGGAGGAACGGCTCGAAGATCGCCTCCGAGTTCTCCGGCCGCACGCCGGGACCGCTGTCGGCGACCACGACCTCGTAAGTGGTCTCGTACTCCCAAAGACCGACGCCGAGGTTCCCGCCGTCGGGGCTGAACTTCACGGCGTTGTCGAAGATCTGACCCATGGCTCGACTGAGCCGATCCGCGTCGCCGTAGGCCGGCAAGGGGCCGCGCGGCAGCTGTTCGAGGAGCACCAGCTTCTTGTCGGCGATGGGGTCGGCCTGCTGCGCGATGGCGCGCCGCACCGTGTCGAGGAAGTCGTACTCGCGGTGGAAGAAGCGCATCTTCCCCGTTTCGAGCGCCGTCACGTCGACGAGGTTGTCGAGCGTCGAGCGCAGCCGCCTCACGCAGTCGTCCATCGCGCGGAGGGCCTTGCGTTGCGGCGTCGAGATGTCGCCGAGATCGCCGTCGCTCATCATGCGGAGGTAGCCCACGATGGGCGTGAGCGGCGTGGCCAGCTCGTGGGAGATGTTGCGATAGAACTCGGTGCGGAGCCGATCCATCTCCTTCAGTCGCTCGTTGGCGCCCAAGAGCTCAGCGACCTTCTCCTCGAGGTGCGCCACGATGCGGCCGCTCTGGGCGCGCAGGCGTTCGCCGGCGACGTCGGGCGTCGACGCCATCGGCTCGCGGTGGCCGCCCAAGTATTGGCGCACCTGTTTGGCGAAGCCCCGCGCGTCGATGGGCTTCTGCAAAAAGCCGTCGCAACCGACGGCGAAGCTCGTCTCGCGCTCACCTTCGGCGGTGATCGCAATGATCGGAACGCCTCGCAAGGAGGGCTCGTTCTTGAGTCGAAGCGTGACCTCGTAGCCGTCGAGTCCGGGCACGTTGAGATCCACGAGCACCAGGTCGGGGCGCTGGGCCAGCGCGAGGCGCACGCCCTCAAGGCCGTCGGACGCGTCGACGATCTCGTGCCCCTCCGCCGAGAGGAGCTTTCGGACGAGGAGCCGATTCCGAGGATCGTCTTCGATGTGGAGGACGCGGGCCACGAGACTCGAACATGCCGCCCCGAGGGCCTCTTGCGCAAGTGGTTCTTGGATCGGGGTCGGTCGCCGACCCGGTGGGCCCCTTGTGACCTTTCGGAAAACGGCAGGTATAGTGCCCGCCCGCTATGCAAATTTCCGTGCCGTCTTGCCTTCTCCTCGCTTCCCTGATCGGGTGCACGAGCCTCACGGCACCGCCGGCTCCGGAGGTCATCAACACCGATCCGGCTCAGGTGGCGGCCCCCGCGAAGGTCGCGCCGCCGGCGTCGGCGGCGCTCAATCCTGCCGCCGCGCAGCGCCTCGCCGCGGCTGGGTCTGCCCCGCCGGGCCGACCGACGCCGCCGCCGCCGGAGGGCAAGCTCGCCTTCGACGATCAACGCGTGGGCCGAGGCAAAGAGGCCAAGGCGGGGCAGCGGCTCGCCGTTCACTACGTCGGCAAGCTCACCGACGGCACCGAGTTCGACAGCTCCCGGAAGCGAGACCGGCCCTTCGAGTTCGTGCTCGGCCAAGGCGACGTGATTCGCGGTTGGGATCAGGGCCTCCTGGGCATGAAGGTGGGCGGCAAACGAAAGCTGACGATCCCGTCGAGCCTTGGCTACGGCACGCGAGGCAGCCCGCCTCTGATCCCGCCCAACGCGACGCTCGTCTTCGATGTCGAGCTCATGGACGTCTTGGGCGCGCCCAAATGAGCGGGAGCGAGGCGCGCGTCGCGCGTTCCGGGAGCCGCATTCCTTTCGGACGAAACGCCGCGTTCGCGCTCGCCGCGCTGGGGGGCGCGTTCTACTTCTTGGGCTTCCCGGGGTTTGGCCTCTGGCCCTTCGCGTTCATCGCGCAGGCACCGCTCATGGTCGCGCTGGCGGGGCAAACCCCGCGGCGTGCCGCTTGGCTCGGCCTCCTCAACGGGACCGTGATGACGCTCGGCGGCTTCTATTGGCTCGTCGAGATGCTCCGCGTGTTCAGCGGCTTCTCGACGCCCATTTGCCTCTTCTTCTTGCTCGTCATCTGCGCCTACCAGGGGCGCGCCACGCGGCGCTCGGGTGGCTCTACGCGCGCGCCGAACAGCGCGGAGCGTCCCGTCCCCTCGCCTACGCGCTGGCCTTCGCGACGACCGAGCTGCTCTATCCGCTGCTCTTTCCTTGGTACGCCGCCGCGAGCCTCACGCCGGTCCCGACGCTGGTCCAGGTGGCGGAGCTCGGCGGACCGATCCTCGTGGGCCTCGTCCTCGTCGCCGTCAACGTGGCCGTGAGCGAGGTCGTCCTGGCGCGCCTGGAAGGCCGCGGCCTCGACCGTCGCCCGCTCGTGGTGGGCGCTGCCGCCCTCGTTGGAACGCTCGTGTACGGTTGGGCGCGCATCCGCTCCGTCGACGCGCGCATGGCCGCATCGGACGCCGCGCGCGTCGGCATCGTCCAGGCAAACATGGGCCTCATGCAAAAGCGCAGCAACGCGGCGGAAGGTGTGCAGCGCCACAAGGACCTGACGGCGAAGCTGAAGGCCGAGAAGAACATCGACTTCGTCGTGTGGAGCGAGTCGTCGGTCATGTACACGTTCCCCGAGGCGGTCGCCGACGTGATGCTGAAGGAGCGCGTCACGGGGGGCCTCGGCCTGCCGGCGATCTTCGGCGCCGTGGTCTATCGTTCATCGGCCGATCGTGAGCGCGACGTCTTGTTCAACACGTCGTTCTCCACCGACGAGCGAGGGCGGACGACAGCGCGCTACGACAAGCAATACCTGCTCATGTTCGGCGAGTACCTGCCGCTCGCCGAGACGTTTCCCGTCCTCCACAAGATTTCGCCGCACAGCGGCCGCTTCTCCCCTGGCAAGACGCTCGACCCGCTCCTCGTGGCGGTGCGCGGTCAGACGCACAAGGTGTCGATGCTGATCTGCTACGAGGACATCTTGCCCTCGTTCGTGCGCTCCGCGGTGCGCTTCGCGGAGCCCGAGCTCTTGGTCAACATCACCAACGACGCCTGGTTCGGGGACACGGCCGAGCCCTGGCAACACCTGGCCCTCGCGCAGCTCCGTGCCATCGAACACCGGCGCTTCCTGGTTCGGAGCACGAACAGCGGCGTGAGCGCGGTGGTGGACGCTGCGGGGCGCGTCGTGAAGAAGGGTGGCACCTTTCAGGTCGAGGCCCTGGATGCGGAGATCAAGTGGATGAAGGGCCAAACCGTCTACGGCCTCGTGGGTGACAGCCCGTACTACCTGATGAGCGCGACCGCGTTCTTCTTGGCCTTTCGGCGCCGTCGTGCCCCGGCAAAGACCGCGGATTCATGAGCGATGGCGAGACTTTGGCTGAACGTTTGAAGCGCCGCGCTCCCCGCCTCGTCGAAGAAGAGGTACACATCGCTTCTGGAAGACTTGGCCTGCTTGCTGCTTGCGTATCCCTGGGGGCCCTTGAGGCATTTTCTTGAATCGACATCAATCCGCCCACTTCGAGCGCTCGCGCGCACCGTTCCTTGGCCTGCTCGCGGGCGCGGCCCTGATCGGCGTGTCGCTGGGCGCCTGCACGCTCACCATCAGCGAAGGCGACCCGATCCCTTTCAACTTTGACGCGGGCAGCCGCGAGGCCGCGTCGCCCACGCCGAGCGCGACCGGTGCGCCGACCAACTTGGCGTGCAACGGTTGCCTCTTCCAAGGCTGCAGCGGTCAACACGCCGTTTGCCAGGCGTCTTCTGAGTGCCTCGCCATCTACCAGTGCGCGACCAAGGTCGGCTGCGATCAGGCGTGCGTGAACTCCTGCTTCGAGAGTCACCCGGCCGGTCAAAAGGAATACACGGCGCTCTACACGTGCGATGCCGAGCGCTCGTGCGGAACGTGCAAGGCCCAATGCCAGCCGACCTCTTGCCTCGCGCCCACCGACGAGGACGCCGCGGCGCCGGCGCCCGACGCGCAGGTCCCGCTCGACTGCTCCGGCTGCACCAGCGCCCGCTGCGCCAGTCAACAAGCCGCGTGCGCAGCCGGCAGCGATTGCGACGTCTACACGGGCTGCGTCCTCGGCTGCGCCGACGCCGCGTGTGGCGCCAAGTGTTCGGCCGACAGGCCCGCCGGCAAGACGGCTTCGGAGGCCCTCGCGACGTGCACCGGCGCGAGCTGCAAGGTCGAGTGCGGCTTCTAAGGAAATTGACGGACCGATCGACACGCGCGATCGTCTCCTGGTTCATCACATAGGAAAGGGACACATCATGACGAAGCTTTTGGGTTTGCTTGGGTTGGCCGCCGTGGCCAGCGTTGGTTTCGTGGCCTGTACCGTCACCACGGACAGCTCGGGTACGAGCTCGTCGTCGGACGGCGGCACGAAGAGCGAGACGAGCACCAGCACCGGCGACGGCAGCACCACGACGGGCGACGGCGGTGGTGGCGGCGACTCGGGTGGCTCTTGCGTGCTCGGGGCCGACCTCGGCAGCGCTGCCTGCGACAACTGCGCGACGAGCAAGTGCTGCGCGGTCGTGAACGCGTGCGTTGACGACAACGACTGCATCGAGCTCAACAACTGCGCGCAAGCTTGCCTCGACGCCGACGCCGGCTCCGGCGACGCCGGCAGCGCCGTGGCGACCTGCGTCGCGGACTGCAAGACGGCGCACGCCGCGTCGGTCACCAAGTTCGAGGCGTCAAACAACTGCCTCGTGACGAACTGCTCGGCTCAGTGCAACTGACCGGGCAACTGACGAGCAACTGACTTCGCCCGTGTCAGGGCAGGCACCTGACGCGCGTGAAACACGAACGGGCGCTCCCAAAAGGGGCGCCCGTTTTCTATTGTGGCGTCGCCCACTGACGGGGGTGCCCAACGACAGAGCCCGAAGCTAGATCTTGAGCAGCTTTCGGAGCCGCTTCGCGTCGGCGAACATGTCCACGTTGGTGAACACGTAGATCGCCTCCTTGTGGTCGGCTTCGGACGCGACCTTGGCGATCTTTTCGATGGCCGGATCTTCGTAGCGGCTCTTGTGGCCCGCGGGCCCGGGCAATCGGTAATAGCCGAAGGTCCCGCCGTGCGAGCCGTGATGCAAGGGATCGCGGGCCGCCGTCGCGCCCGCCTCTTGCGCCAAATCCGACGCGTCATCGGGGTCCCACGTGGGCGGCGGCTCCCAGACGATGCGGCCGAACTTCTTTCGGAGGCTCTCGAGGAACGTCTTGAGCATCGCCTTGTTGGCGCGATTCGACGCAAACTCGGGCGGCGCCACGAAGATGGCCATCGTCGCGTCGAGCTCTTTGGCCACCTCGGTGAGGCTCTTTAGGGCGCTCTCGGTGACCTTGCCCTCGCGGTAGCCCTCTTGGCCGATCTCTTTGGGCGCCAAGAGCGAGAACACGAAGCCCGGTGGCGCCTCGCGCTTCCAGCGGCGAATGGTGCCCGTGCCTGGCAACGCGACGTGCGTGTCTTGGACTTCGACGAAGGCGAACTCCTTGAAATAGCGGGTGGCCGGCACGGGAAAGCCCGCACAGCCGACCGTGATGGTGGTCACGGTTGGTTTGACTGCTTGCGGCTTCTCTTTGCTTGCGACCTTCGCCACGAACGCGACCTCGGAGCTTTTCTTACGACCGAGGACGTTATCACGAGTCGCGGGGAAACCTGGAAGTTCCCTGCAATGACAGGACCGCCGCGTTCATAGCGGCAAAACTCACTCCGAGACGGCGGGGTGTCCCACGAGCCTCGCCCCGAGCTTTTTCCCGGCTTCGCGCGCGGCGGCGTGGACGCCGCGCTCAAAATCGAGGGTCGCGGGCATTCCCGAGGCGGTCTCGGCGCCGATAACGGTAAACGCCCGGAGATCGCCCGTGTCGCGGACCGCCGGGTCGCCCTCGCGCGCGCGCACGAGGGCGCGCGCGACGACCCCGACGCGCAGGCCTCGCGCGAGCGGCTTCTGGCCCTCGCCGGCGATGCCGTCGCTCTCCTGGTCGATTCGAAGCACCTCCACCTCGACGCGGGGGTAGTCCCCGCCGGGCCGAAGGAGAGAGCTTTCGGCCAAGGCGTCGCGGACGCCCGCCGCCACCTCGTCGGCGGCGCTGACGGGTGTAACGAGTGTCCGCGTGACGACCACGGCGAGCGCCTCGCCCTCGGGCGCCGCGGCGTGAAGCGGCCGGTAGCCGCACGACGCGCTCGCCAGCGCGCTCCCGAGCAGCAGCCATGGGACGAGCCGCGCCGTCGCCCGTGCTTGTGCGCCTCGAATCACGGCGCCGCTCGTCATGGTCATCCGACGATGAAGTTGAGGATCTTGCCGGGCACGTAGATGACCTTCTTGATGGTCTTGCCTTCCAAGTGCGGCACGAGCTTCGGATCGCTCGTCGCCATCGCGCGCGCGGCCGCCTCGTCGGCGTTGACGGGCAACTCGACCGACGAGCGAACCTTGCCGTTGATCTGGACGCCAATGGCGATGACATCGTCCTTGACGAGCTCGGCGTCGAAGGCGGGCCACGGCTCGTAGGCCAGCGACTTGTCGTGGCCGAACCGCTTCCAGATCTCTTCGCCGATGTGGGGCGAGAACGGCGACAGAATCAGCGCGAGGGCGTGAGCGGCCTCGCGGGGAACGGCGGGCAGCGCACCCAGGTGTTTCACCAGGATCATCATGGCGCTGATGCACGTGTTGAAGCGGAGTTGCTCGATGTCCTCGCCGACCTTCTTGATGGTCTTGTGGAGGAGCTTCTTCGTCTCCTTGTCGCACTCGTCGGTGAGCGCGGCTCCGATGCAAACGTTCCAGACGCGATCGAGGAAGCGGCGCACGCCCTCGATGCCGCTTGTTTGCCACGGCTTCATTTGCTCGAGCGGCCCCATGAACATCTCGTAGAGGCGGAAGGCGTCGGCGCCGAAGCCCTTCACGATGTCGTCGGGGTTGATGACGTTGCCGCGCGACTTGGCCATTTTCTGGCCGTCTTCACCGAGGATGAGCCCTTGGTGCACGAGCTTGGTGAAGGGCTCGTCGTGCTTCACGATGCCCAGATCGAAGAGCACCTTGTGCCAGAAGCGCGCGTAGAGCAGGTGCAGGACCGCGTGCTCGGCGCCGCCCACGTAGAGGTCGACGGGCATCCACGCGTCGTAGGCGTCCTTCGAGAAGATGGCCGCGTCGTTGTTCGGATCGATGTAGCGGAGGTAGTACCAGCAGGAGCCAGCCCACTGCGGCATCGTGTTGGTCTCGCGCGCGAACCACTTGCCGTCGCGCTGGAAGAAGCGCCAGTCCTTGGCGCGCGCGAGCGGCCCTTCCGGATCGCCGGTGGGCTTGAAGTCTTCCATGTCAGGCAAGAGCAGCGGCAGCTCGGACTCGTCGACCGCGATGGGCTGGTCGTAGCGAATGGTGAACGCGACGCCGTCCTTGCGCGGATCGCCGCTGGTCTCGACGGGGAAATAGATGGGGAACGGCTCGCCCCAATAGCGCTGCCGCGAGAAGACCCAGTCGCGGAGGCGGTAGGTGACTTTCGACTCACCCCTGCCCTGCTCCTTGAGCCACGCGGTGATCTGTTTGCGAACGTTCTCGCTCGGCGTTCCGTTCGCGATGGGCAGGTCGCTCTTCACTTCGTAGGCGAGGCCGTCGTCGGTGAATGCCGACGTCTGCACGTCGACTTTGCCTCCGCCCCAGGGCGCCACCACTTGCAGGATGGGCAGCCCGTATTGCTTCGCGAACGCGTGATCGCGCTCGTCGTGGGCCGGCACGGCCATGACGGCGCCGGTGCCGTAGTGGCCGATGACGTAGTCGCCGACCCACAAGGGGACCGTCTCGCCGTTCAGCGGATTGATGACCGACGCGCCGAGGGCCACGCCGCTCTTCGACTTCGAGAGGTCGGAGCGATCCATGTCGCTCTTGCGCTTGGCCTCCTCGACGTATTTCGCCACGGCCTCACGCTGCGCCGGGCTCACGAGCTCCATCGTGAGCGGGTGCTCCGGTGCGAGGACGCAGTAGGTCACGCCCGGGAGCGTGTCGACGCGCGTCGTAAAGACGGTGATCTTCTTGCCGTCCTTGTTGCCGGAGTGACCTTCGACGGCAAAGTCTGCGAGGGCGCCCTCGCTTCGACCGATCCAGTGGTGCTGCTTGAGCTTGGTCTCGGGCCAATCGAGGCCCGCGAGATCGGCATCGAGGCGGTCGGCGTATTGGGTGATCTTGAGCTGCCACTGGCGGAGCGGGAGACGCTCCACGGGGAAGTTGCCGCGCTCGCTCTTGCCATCGATGACCTCTTCGTTGGCCAAGACGGTGCCCAGCTCGGCGCACCAATTGACGGGAATCTCGGCCTGCTGCGCGAGGCCCTTCTTGAAGAGCTGGAGGAAGATCCACTGGGTCCATTTGACGTACTTCGGATCCGTCGTGTCGACCTCACGGGACCAGTCGTACGAGAAGCCGAGCATCTTGAGCTGGCGACGGAAGGTGCCGATGTTCTTGAGCGTCGTCTCGCGCGGATGGGTGCCCGTGTTGATGGCGTGCTGCTCGGCCGGCAGACCAAAGGCGTCCCAGCCCATCGGGTGGAGCACGTCGAAGCCCTTCATGCGCTTGTAGCGCGCGAGGATGTCCGTCGCCGTGTAGCCCTCGGGGTGGCCCACATGGAGGCCCGAGCCCGACGGGTACGGGAACATGTCGAGGACGTAATACTTGGGGCGGCCAGCGCGGCGCTCGGTGCGGAAGGTGTCGTTCGCTTCCCAGTACTTCTGCCAGACGTGTTCGATGGCGGAAGGCTCGTAACGTTCGGGCTCGTTCACGGCGTGCTCCTCGCGGTCGCCTCGCGGAAGCGAGGGCGATCGTCGAACAGCGTTTTACCAGGTCCCGGCCCTTGGCGGGACGAGCACTTTTGTTCGCGCGCCGAGGCGGTGGTCGTCGCTGCGCACTCCCGCTCTGGGACCCGAGCTACTTACGCCTCGCGAACAAGGGGGCGCTGGCCTCGGCGCGACGGCTCTTGGCTTCTAGCTTGGCATGAAGGCGGCGCTTGCGCTTCGACTCAGCCTCCGGCGCCTCGGAGGTGCCCCGCAGCGTGAGCTCAAGGGCGCGCTCAAGATCCCTTTCGTGATGTTCGTAGAGCTTCGCGAGCTCGAGGCGCACTTTCGGATCGTCCTCACGCTCCAAGGCCGCTTGAAAGTCCTTTAGCGCCCTCGCGCGATCGCCTCGCGCTTTCGCGATCTCCGCGCTCGCGCGCAGGGCGTCGGCCCCGCCGCCCTCTTCGATCGCCCGATCGGCGAAGGCGCGCGCCGCGTCCTTGGCGCCGGCCCGCGAAAGCACGCGCGACGCGCCGGCGAGATCATCCGGGACGAGCTCGCTGCCCGCGAGCGGCTCGCCGTAGAGGCCCACGAGCGCCGCCATGGTGACGACGTCGTGCAAGTTGTGCTCGATGACGCCGAGCAGCGCACCCGTTTCTCCGGTACGGAGAAAGTGCAGGTAACAGGCGGAGACTTCGCCCGAGGGGACGTCGTCGATGCGTTGGAATCCGAGGACGCGCTCCTCGATGGTCACGAGGCGGCAAGGAAACCCGCGCCGCTTGTGGATGCGCCTCGCCACGTGGACGAGGTCGAGGTGCGCGGGCTCCGGCGGCGCCGTGGTGCGGGCCATGACAAAGCGCGTTCGGAGTAGCGGCATGTCGAAGCTCTTGCCGTTGAAGCTCACGAGCATCGACGCGCCGAGAACGCGCTTTCGGACGTGCTCGAGCATCGGGGCTTCTTCGCCGAGCGCCCGCACCAAGAGCTGTTCGACGACGAGCGCGCCCTCGTCGAAGAACGCAAGGCCCACGAGGAAGGCCACCGTGCCCGCGCCGCCGGCGAGGCCCGTGGTCTCTGTGTCGAGGTAGAGGGCGCCGGCCGGCGACGCCCGAGCGATGGATGGATCAAGGGCCAGGAGCGCGAGCAGTTCGGCATCGGCGGAGTGCGCGGGGCCGACGCTCTTGTGCCCCACCCGATGCGAGAGTGGAAAGCGCACGACCCGCCGATGCAGGTCGCCGAGCGCGGTGACCTCGGTCACGAAGGGGAGCTCGGGCGCGTCGAGCGTGGCGGGCGCCCGGGTGACGGGCGCACGCGAGAGGATCGCGTCCATCTTCGCGCGGAGGTCGTCGAGCAGGACGCGCGCAGGGAGGGGCGCGTCGGCGCCGCCGACCGGCGGAAGATTGGCGGCCGGCCTGCTCCTGGCCTTCGGTGGCTCCTGCACCGCTCCAAGCGTGAGGCGGCCGAGTTTCTTCCCGAAGGACACCTCGGTACGGTACATCTGTCCAGGCCTGGCAGCAACGGCGCCCAGGGGCCCTTCGAAGGGCAAGATTCGCTAGGTGTGCACCCGGCGAGCGGCACATCCGGCCCGGCGCTGCTTCCGCCGCTTAGGGAGGATCGACGCGGGAAAATCTCCTATAACGGCGCCGATGCGCCTCCCTTCCCTCGCGTTCGCCCTGTCGCTCCTCTTCGCTGTCCCGGCGTGCTCGTCCGACGCGGCGGGAACTGCCGTCGCTGGCGAGGTGAGTCTCGAGCAGGCTTCGTCAAAACACGCGACCTCGGTGCTGCGGTTTACCGTCACCGTGAAGAACGGCACCGGCAAGGCCATCAAGACGCTCGACTCGGTCGAGCTCGACGCAGGCGATGGCCCGAAGAAGGCGTCGCAGATTCAACAGTGCGACGGCGGCGCCCCGTGGCTCTTGAAGGCCGGCGCGAACGCGACCACGGAGTTTACGTTGCGCAGCAACGGACCGGACCGGATGGCTGTGGAGGCGCCCTGCACGGCCGCTGGGAAGACGGCCCTCTGGGAGTTTCAAACCTTCACGAAGGTCGATACGAACGGCTCCGCGGCGCTGAAGATCGCGATGAACGGCACGCTCGACGACGGCTCCATCTGGACGGCGACGGCGACGGCGACACGCTGAGCCGTCGCGCCGGCGAACTCATCGAGCGACGGCGGCGGCGCGTTCGTGGCAGGTCGACTTGGCGCGAACCGAGTCGCAGCTCTCGGCCTTCATCGACGGACCCAAGAGTGGGGTGACGGAGACGGCGCGGCATTCCTGGCCTCCGCCCGCCGGTGCGAAGAGCGCCGTGTGACCCAAGGCGCCCTGCGGATCCTTCGCGTGCGTGCACAAGCTTTCGAGCAGCGGCCGCAGTGTTCCCCGGTGCTTTCCCACCAGATCAAACCAAGAGCCTGTGCCGTTCGGCTCCGCATCAAGGGGGCCGAACTTGCCCCACGCCGTCGTGAACCATTGATCGAGGACGTAGCGCTCGGCGCACGCGACGACGTCGCGGCCGGGGACCGGTAGATCCCTTGGCTCGTCGCAGGGGTGAGGTCCGCGGCTCCGCCCATAGAGCCAGAGACCGACAAGCGCTGGCGCGAGCAGCGGCGCGAGCCAGAGGAGCTTCTTCTTGCGACTCACGACGGCCGCGGCTCCGTGGTGGCGCCGCGCCGCGACGAGAAATGGAACTCGTCGACGAGGACGGGCCTGGCCCCGTCGCTCAGCGGATCAACGAGGCCGATGACGTAGCCGTCGACCTTCGTTTCGTCGTTTTCGGCGCGAAAGCGAAACCGCACAAAGTGCTTGTAGGTCGGGATGCCCAACGCTGCAAAGGGTTGCGCGTGATTCAACCCGAGGCGGGCGATGAGCGCGAGCATGGTCCCGAAGGCCAACCCGCTCACGAAGGTCGCGAGGGCCCACGCGAGCGTGAAGCTGCCGAGACGCCCGCCGAGCGACTCGCCGAGCGCCGATACCGCAACCCGATCGGCGACGACCCCTAAACCGAGCGGCAAGAGGCCAATGATGGCTCCCGTCAGGATGGCGAAGGGAACGACTCTTCCCATGCGGTGGCGGCGCCAGCCCACGAGGAGCGCCGCGCCGACGGCAAAGGCCACCACGATCGACGTCGCGACGGCGAGCATCGTCTCGCGCTCCCAACGGAAGGTTGCCCGGAGCGCGAGGAAGTTGGCGAAGGCCAAGACGCTCGTCAGCACGAGGCCTGCGCGTCCTGTGGCCACGAAGAGCGGGAGCTCCGTCAGGTATCGGGCCGACGCCTTCGGCCCCGGAAACTCGGCGAGCATCTTGTAGAGGCCGTTCTTTGCGACGCGCGCGCCGTGGAGAAAGGCGCCGCCGCCGCCCGCGACGACGTGGACGCTGGGCCCCTCTTCGGAGCGCTCGTAGTGGTGGACGTCGCCAGAAACCAGGAGCGTTGGCGACTGGTTCGCGTCGATGGCGAGCTCCTTTAGGACTTGTGCTCCGGTGGGCCGCGTTTCGCCCCACGCGCGGGCCGGATCGGGGAGAAAGAGGATGCGCGCGCGTGTGCGAGGAAAGTCGAAGTAGGCTTTCTGTCGCTCGTCGATCTGTCGAAGCTGCCGATCGACAGCGAAGAGCTCGAGGCCGGGCCCCAAAGGGATGCGAAAGTAGCTCGCGCTCTGCACCGCGACGTAGCCGAAGAACGCGAGCGCGCCTGGCTTGTGGCGCGCCTCACCGCGAGTGAAGGCTTCGGCCCAGTCGAGCAGCGGGAACTCGCTCGTCCTTGGGTGAAGCGCCTCGTCGGCGCTCCGCTCTCCCTCGAAAGCGCAGGGCGCTTGAAAGAGGCGCGCGAAGCCGTCGAGACCGTCGTACCAGTCGTGGTTGCCGGGGATGGCGAGCAACACGCGCCTCTTCTGGTCATCGGCGGCTTCGAAGACGCGGTTCCACGGGTCAAGTACGCGCCTCGTGATCTCGCGCACCGTCGCCACCGGGTACGCGGTGTCGCCGCCGAACATCAGGACGTCGCCGCGCGGCAGGATTAGGTCCTTGTCCTTCCGGTACGTCCCCGTGACGAGCTGGGCCACGCGCTCGCTGACGCTGACGTCGTCGCCGGTGTCGGCCACAAAGTCGAGCCACAGATCGCGCCCGAGCGCTTGGAGCAAGGTCGAGGCGTCGCGGGCGGTTCCTGCTGCTTCCAGGAGCTCGAGGATGCGCTCTGTCAGCTCGATGGGTTCATCGGGCACCATCCACTTGCGGGAATCGACGTTCTCCGTGGCGATGGCGGCCGCCACCAGGTGCCGCATGTGGCCCCAGAACGACGAGAACCCGAACCAAGCGATGGCTCGGGGTCTCGTGTGCCCGCGCGTCGTCGTGATGCGCGCGCCGTCGGGCGGCGGAGGCAGAAGGTCGATGGGCTCGGCCACCGTCGGAGGTTACTTCCCTCTCGTGGATTCGCGAAGGAGTCGGCGAAAGTCAGGCACCACCCGCCTCCGCTCCCGCCAGCGTCAGAACCCGAACGACTGGGCGTTCGCTTGGTTCGTCCTGACTTGCGCTTTGCCCTCGCGCTTCGCGGGAGCTGCTGCCGCGCCGCCCACCGCCGCCGAGCCGAAGCTCGATTCGGCAGACCGCACGGCGTCGAGCTGCTGCTCGAAGTCATCGGCGAGCGGCCGCGCCGCCGTCACGGGCTTCGCGGCGGCCGGAGCTGCGGTCTTCGCGCGTGACGCGACGCGCCCGACCTCATCGGCTTGGCTCGTGAGGCGCTTGCGCGCTTCTTCGGCGAAGCCGCGCTCGAAGAGCGAGTTGGCCTCCGTGAGCGCGGTCGCGGTGAGGCTACGCGAGAGGCGCGCCGCCACGAACGGGTCGAGGTCATCGAGGGACGCTGACCGCGACACGCGAGCGGCCAGGGCGCCTTGCGTCTCCTCCCGGCCGAAGCGGCCCGTCGCCGCGTCCTCGTAGGCGAGGCGGAGCCGCGCGATCGGCTGGTTGTCGCTGCGCGCGAGGGACTCCGACACGCGGACCTTGAGGAGGACCGTCTTCTCTTGCTTGGCGCTGAAGGTACCGAACGGCACCGTGATGCGTTGGCCGGAGCGCCGATGCGAGCGATCGAAGACCTGCACCGGCTCGACGCCCGGCGCGAGCTCGATTTCGAGCTCCGCCTCGCGAGCCACCGTCGCCAGAAGCGAGTCAAACTCCTGATTGAAGACGTTCGTCAGCTCCGACGCGTTGGCCACGAAGTGGTGGCGACCGTTCGACTCTGTCGCGATGGCGCTCATGATCTTCTCGTCGAAGTCGACGTCAACGCCGATGGTCGAGATGTTGCAGCCGCGATCGCGCATGCGCCCGGCGATCTGCCGGAGGCCCGAGACGTCGCGAACGCCTTGGTTGGCGGCGCCGTCCGAGAGGAGGAGCATCTTCGTGATGCCGCGCGAGTCGCCGGCGCGCATCAGTTCGTTCATCGCCGTGTCGAGGCCGCAGGAGATGCACGTGTCGCCGCCGAGGCGAATCGACTGAATGGCCGAGACCACCGAGCCACGCGTCGACGAAGAGATGCGCGTCGGCGGGACAACGACCTGTGCCGAGTCGTCAAAGCTCACGACGGAGACGAGGTCGCCGTCGCGCATGCGGTCGATGGTGCCCGTCGCCGCGGCGAGCGCGTTGACGATGCGTTGACCCTTCATGGAGCCAGACCGGTCGATGACGATGCCCAAGTTGAGCGGCGCGGCGACAGCGCGCGAGGACTCGTCGCGACCGGCGACCGACGCGAAGACGAAGGTCTCGCCTCCCGTGGTCGGCAGCGCCTTGTGGCCCAGGCGCGCGTCGAGGAGCAACGTCTTGCCTCCCGAAAACTGCGACATGTCGTCCCCCTGGGGCCTGATTACGATCGGATCGGCCGTCGGACGGTCCGCGTTGGCGGGGAGGGGCACGGCAAAGGCCCCTGCTGAGCTGAGGGCGACACCGACAAGGGTCCAAAGGGCGACGGCCGTGTGTTTCATGGAGGGGTTGGACGGGCCAGGTGCGGGAACGATCTAACGGGTTGGCGGCGGGGCTGCGGTCACGAATTTTCGGGGGCGTTCCGCGACGATGGCGGCGAGAGCGCCGACAAGAAGGCGCGCGAGGGCGTGCCGCCGATGAGCGAGAGGACGACGTCGACCTCAAGCGCTTGGGCCCCGCCCTTGCCAAGAACCGTAACGGCCAACGCGCTTCCGGCGTCGGCAATTCGCGTGACCTGGCTCTCCAGGAGGAGGTGGACGCGGCCCGCCATGACGAGGCCTTGGACCTCCGTGACGTTCTTCTCGCGACCTCGCGCAAAGCCCGCGCCCCGGTGGACCACGGTGACTTCCGTGCCCGGTTGGTGCGCGAGCGCCTGCGCGGCCTCCATGGCGACGTCGCCGAGGCCGACGATGAGCACGCGCCGGCCCATCAGTGAACGGGCGTCGTAGAGCGCATCGAGGACGCGCGATTCCGCGGACGCGTCGATGTGCGCGTCGAGGCGCCGCGGCGTGCCGCGTTGCCCGACGGCGACGAGGAGCGCGAGGGCGCGGAGTTGGCCTCGGCTCGCGTCCTTGCGCTCGTAGACGATCGTGAACACGTCACCGGTGCGCTCCGCGTGCACCACGCGGTGCTCTTCGAGGATGCGGGGGCGCCTCGTGCGCACGATACGCATCCAGTGAGCCACGAGCTCCTCCTTGGTGCACTCTCGCACCGCAAGCTGGCCTTCGAGCGGCAAGTCGAGGGGCGCGTCGAAAACGAGCTTGCCGCGAGGGAAGCTCTTGAGGCTTGCCGCGATCACGCCTTGCTCGAGCGTGACGTACGTAAGGCCCGCCTCCTCGGCGCGCAGAGATGCTGCGAGACCCGCGGGGCCCGCGCCCACGATGACCACATCGGCATCGACAGTAGGGCCCGACGATGCGCGTCGCTTGCTCTTGGCGATGGCGTCGATGGCCTGCCGGCCTTGCAGTACGGCGTTGCGGATGAGCGGCACGCCGGTGATGTCGCCGGCCAAGAACACGCCCGGTGTTCCTTCGCGCTCGAGCGACTCGCTTACCCATGGCTCCGCGGCGGCGAGGTCGTTCACGTCTTTCATCACCAGCGAGCCGTTCGGGCATGCGGTCTCGCACGTCGTCGCGCTGCAGCAGGCTTCTGGGCGGGCAACTTTCGCGACGTAGCGTTCGATGGCGAGCACGTCGAAGGCGCACGCGTCGACGCAAGCGTAGCAGCCCAAACAGCGGCTCGCGTCGATGACCGGCAGTCGCCTCCTCTGCGCCGCCGGCGCCCGGTGTGGCTCGGCGCTCTTTGCGGAGCGACGCTTCGCCATGCGAACGCCGACGTACGACGCAAGGCCAATGGCCAAGGGGCCCAGAAAGAGCCAGCCGGCGAGCCCCAGTACGGGTCGCCGCGCGGAAAGCGTAGCCCCCGCAGCGATGGCGACGGCGGCGTCTTGCGCAGCGAAGCGCGCGGGCTGGTGCTGCCCCTCGCAGACGCCGCGGCCAGCCGCGCGTCCCGACTCACCGTGTTCTGCGAGGCAGCGAACGACGAGCGCTGGGCTCGTCCGGCCGGAGGTGTCCACGCACGGTGCGAGCGGGTCGCCTCGGCGCGCGGCGTCGTGGCAGCCCACGCAACGATCGGCGCGAAGGATGGGCACGGTGACGCCCTTTGCGATGGGCGGCGCCGCCACCTCGCTGGTTCCCGTGGGGGTCGCGTGACGGGCCTTGCCGTTGCCTAGGAAGGTGACCGTCTCCGACGCGTGGGCCGGATGGCACGTGGCGCAGCCGAGTTTGCCTTGCTCCAGCGCGCCCTTGTGGCCTCGCCGAAGATCATGCGCGCCGTGGCAACCGATGCAGGAGAGCGTCGTTAGTTCCTCGATGCGCGCCGTGGGGCTCGTCGACTCGGCGCGACCGTGACACTTCGCACAAGCCACGTTGGCCTTCGTGTGGGGCGCCGAGAGCGGGCCCGGCGTCGCGAGCGATCCCGATGGTGCCAGCGCGAGGCCAATGCCCGTCGCGCCGGCGGCGGCGAGGGACGCGACGAGCAACGCCCGCGGGGTCACGAGATCGCTCATCACCTGGTATCGGCGCGCGCTTCTCGAACGGCCACGGAGCGTCATCGTGCAAGGCCCTCCGTGACGCCGTGAGCGATGCACAAGAGAGCGACGACGACCGCCGCGACGACGTGCGCGGCGGGCCACGCCGTGAGCGCGAAGAGGGCCACGCGCGCGGCTCGGAAGCATGCCTCTTCGGCCACGGCGCGAACGAGTCGATCGAGCCCCTCACGTTTGTCCTTCCCCCGTCCCTCGAGGAGTCCTTCGATTCGGCCCTCGAGGGTCTCGACTTCGCGGGCCAAGGTGGCGTTGGTCGTAAGGAGTCGCAGCAGGACGAAGGGCGAGCGCCGATACGGATCGAGGACGCGCGCAAAGAGGGTCTTTACGAGCTCGGTACGTCCTGAGAGCTCTGCGAAGGTGCGCTCGCCTAGGCGCTTCGCCTCCGCCGCGCCGGTCTCCGGAAGCCACTCTCGCCCGGCGAGTCGCGAGAGCCGTGGTGGTAGGGCGCGATACACAAGGGCACCGAAGGCCCCGCTCGCCGTCGCCGCGAAGAGCGCAAAGAGCGTCGCTCGGGCCAACGTGGTGGAGCGACTGGAGCCCTGCGCGTGACCCAGCGCGGCGGCGAAGGTTGCGACACCGATGGCGACGTGCGCCAGGTAGCGGTCTCTGGCTGTCCCCTGCCCCGTCGCCGCCGGAAGGCGGAGCACGCGTCGCACTCCGGCGCGACGTTTGAGCGCGCCGTAGGCCATCAGAACGGCAAGACCGAGGGCGGCCGCGACGCCCAGGGGCACGCGCGCGGCGCGCACGGCGCCGCCGAGGAACACCAACGCGAGCGCGACGAGCGCCGTGACGGCGGCGGCCTTGAGGACGGGGCGTTCATCGCGCTCCATGGGCGCAGCGGTCAGCGACGTGGGGCCATCGATGCGGATGAGCGCGCCCGTTGGGCACGCGCTCACGCAGGCGGGCCCGTGGCCAGTTCCAGCGCACAGATCGCACTTGATGGCGACGTCCGCGCTGGTGCCGGGCTCGGCGCCCTTGCCGCCGGGCCTCGGCGCCAGGGCAAGGTTGTCCCAGGGGCAGGCCTTCGCGCAGCTGCCGCATCCGGTGCAGAGCTCGGGACGAAGATCGACGCGTCCGTCTTCGCTCCGCTGGATCGCTCCCGTTGGGCAGGCCGGCAAGCACGCGGGCGTTCGGCAGTGCTCGCAGCTCGAAGCGAGAATCGCCTGGGGCATGACCGCGAGCGACACGATGGGGCCCGCGCGCAGGATTCGGCTCAAGCCATCGAC
This sequence comes from Myxococcales bacterium, assembly GCA_016703425.1. Taxonomy (NCBI): domain Bacteria; kingdom Pseudomonadati; phylum Myxococcota; class Myxococcia; order Myxococcales; species Myxococcales bacterium. The sequence goes on along the minus strand of JADJCA010000001.1, from coordinate 601,250 downwards.
GTGAGCGTCGGCGCACGCCGAGGCGCAGTGGCCGCAGCGAACGCAAGCGTCGCCGTCGAGCAACAGGAGCGACCGGCCCTCGACGAGGCGGCCCAAGTCTTCGACGCGGGCCCCACCGTCAGCGCGGTCCCGCGCGCCTCGCTCCGCCACGTCGACGAGCGCTTTGGGGGCGAGGGCGGCGTCCTCAAGCCGAATCAGCCACGTTGGACGCGCCGCGACAGCGCGCGCGCCCGTGGTGAAGACGTCCTGCGCCGACGCGTATCCCTTTGGCCCGTCTCCCTCGGTCTCGAATTGCACGAGGCCACCCGCGACGATGTAGAGCGACGGGCGACGCTCGTCGCCGCGCAAGATGACGTCGCCGCGCGACACTTCGAGGAGGCGCGACGCATCGAGCAGCAGTTCGACCTCCTCGCTTCGAAGCGAAGGCACGGTCACCGTCAGCGTGTCGCGCATCGCCTGGCGCGTAAGGGCTCGCGTGATCTTGGCGGCGTGGCCGCCGCTGCCGGCGCGGAGCCACACACGCCGAAGCAGCGCGGCCGGCAGGCCGACGACGACGGCGCGTCCGTCCGCCACGGCCGACGCGAGGCGCGCCCCAAAGGTGAAGACCAACGCTTCTTCACCGAGGCCTTCGCCCTGCATCACGCGGCGCAAGAGCCGGCCGGTGCCGTCCTTGACGAGCACCGTGCCTTCCTCCACGACGAACACGTGATCGGCCGCGTCGCCCGCGCGAAAGAGCTCGGCGCCTCCTTCGAGCGTCCGCCGGTTCGCCACCAAGGCGAGATCGCCGCGGGCGCGGTCGTCGAGGCCACGAAGCGCGGGCGCGTCCCATACGACGTTGGCGAGTGTCACCGGATCTCAGTGCTCGCGTTCGCGATGTCGATGATCTCGAGCTTCTTCACCATGCCTTCGTCCATCTGTGGGCCGGCGCGGCGATCACCCCGCGCGGCGCGTCCTCGCTCGTAGGCGACGAACGCGCGGAGCAAGAACGGCGGGAACGCTCGGAACCGAAGCCTTGCCTCAGCACGAAGAGGTAGCGGCCTCTGCCCCACGTTGTTCAGCGCGTACGTGTAGCGCAGCGGAACGCCGGGCGGCGCTGAGCGCGTGTCGATGATGGCGTCAGGCGCGCGAAGTACGCCGCGATCGGCGTCGAGCGAGCCCACGGGAAAATAGGTCTCGAAGAGCTCGTGACCGCCGAACATGTTGGAGCGGCATTGGCCCGTGTCGGCGTCGTAGTCGCCGTCCTCGAGGCGCGCGGCGCGCGTGCCCTCTTGGCCTGGGAGTGGCGTGCACGAGCCGTCGTTCGCCACCGAGCCGATGCACCGTACGCACCTGAGGAAGCCGTTCTGAAAATTGATCAGGCCCTGTCCGCGAAACTCCGTGCCGCCGCGGGAGGGATCCGGTGACCAACGGCCGACGTCGGGGCCGTCGGCGACGTCGGCCCCAAACATGCCGAGCGGTCGGCCGCGACCATCCCGCGCCCCTTCCGTCGTCGTGACGCGCAGGAACCGCTTGTCGGCGAGATCCTCGTCGGGCCGGTCCACACGGCCGACCTCGTAGACCGTCTGACCGCGCGCATCGAGCACCCGGAGCTCGATCCAGAACTCGCGCTCCTGACTGAAGCCTGCGGGTACGCGATGGCCGGCGCCGACGTTGGTGATCTCCAGGGGCAATTCCAGACGCCCGCCGGAGGCGCGGGCGCTCCCGAACTTCAGCGTGAAGGTGTTTCTGAGGAGCAGGTCCCGGCGCGCACGGAGGCCGATGGGCACGCCGTCGCTGTCGAGGGAACGATCGTCGGCGTCGTTTGCTGGGAAGGAGTCGGCCATCGGGACTTCAACCCCGGTGAAGTAGTGGCTCGCGCTTCGTCCGAACGCTCCCGGCGCACGCGCGACGAAGCCGGTCCCGGGAGGGCAGGACTCGCTCTTCTCGTCGCTCCGCGGCGCACCGGCCTGGCACACGCCGGGGAACGTGCTCATGTGGCAGTCTTGGCAGCTCGCAGCGCGCTTTCCGGCGCGCTCTTCGGCCTTGGACCAAGCGCTCCACTCGGAATAGGCGTTGCGCAGGCGTTTGAAGTGCTCGCCGCGCTCGCGGACCCCGACGACGTCGGTGCCAAAGAGCCGCACGTCGTGGCACGCCCCGCAGAACTCGCTGGAGCGGAGGTAGGCACGGGCTCCGCGCTCTTGCGCGGCGTGGACCATCGGACCGGTAGCCGTGACGGTGTCGATGAAGAGAGACCGTGGCTCGAGCCGGTACCCGCTGTTGGAGATGCCGGCCAAGCCGAGCGCGTCCTCGGGGCGCGCCGGGAACGTCACGCCCGTCTGCGTGGAGGTCCACGTGGGATTGCCTTCGTATCGATCGCCAGTCCGGCCGCCGCGTTGGTCGCCGCGCCGCCTCTGGGCGTGGGCCTCCACGGGGCCCACCGACGTGTGGCACGCGACGCACGTGATGCCTTCCGCCGCCTCCGATGAGAACAGCTCACCAAGGGGCTTTCGTCCTCCGCGCGCCGCGACGTCGGCGCCGTTCCACGGTGGAACCGTCGACGCGAGCTGGTCGAGGGGAGCGTGGCAATGCACGCACCAGTGTTCGCCGCCGCTGCCCGTGACGGCGACGGAGCTCGCGGGGTCGAAACACGCACCGGCGCCTTGCTTCCTGAGGATCCCCGCGCCACCGGGGCAACGCGCGTCTTGCCCCACTTGCTCTTCAACCGCACTCTCGAGTGCCAGGTACAGCGGACTCTTGGCGGCGAACCCCATCACCGAGCGACGCCACTCGGCGACCTCTCTCGCGTGGCACGGGGCACATGTTTGCGCCGAGCGGCCGGCGATTGGTGAACGCGTCGCGACGAGCGAGCGCGCCGCTTGCGCATCGCCTCGCGGCGCAAACCACCAGACCGCGAGCACTACGACGGCGCTGGCGAAGAGGATAAGCGTCGCTACGCTGCGGGACCAAGCAGCGCGCTGTCGACGCGCGGGCGGTGCGGGCTCCGCCGATGGCCGCGATGGCTGTTCCGACGGTTGCGCGCGCACCGGCGTCGCGGCTCGCCGCTCGGGCGCTGCGCCCTCCCGCGCGGTGACGCCGCGGTCGAGTAACGTCTCGACGGCCTTGAGCACGAGCCGCGCGCTCGCTGGGCGCTGTTCGGCGTTGGGATGAAGGAGCGAGAGGACGAAGGCCTGAACGCCGGGGCGCAGGGTGCTTAGGACGCTCTCTTCGAAGGGGGGCGGCTCTCGGGTGGCGTGCGCGTGCCTTAGGCCAGCGCCCGAGAACGGATGTTCGCCAGCTAAGAGCCGGTAGGCAATGAGCCCGAGGACGTAGCGGTTGGCTGCCGCGTTCCACGACGCACCGTCGGCCTGCTCCGGCGGCGTCCACCGCGGCGAGGGTTGTGTTCCCAGCGCGGTCGTCGCCGCTTGTCCAAGGAGCGCGCGAACGAGGCCGTCGGCGAGGAGCCAACCGTCGTCGTCGAGTACGCAGTCGATGGGGCGGAGCGTTCCGGCGCTGAGCGATGCCTCTTCAAGCGTCGCCAACGCGAGCGCGAATTGGCGCGTGAGCGCCAGCGCCCGGGCCGGAGGCAGGCGTTCGCCGGCGGCCAAGTCCGAAGCGGTGCGCAAAGGGCGCCTCCGCACGACGACGAGCTCGCCGTCAGCCGTCACGCCGCCCGCGACGACGCCACCAACACCGGCGGCGCCCAGGGCGACGAGGCGGCGTGCGGCGCTCTCGTGTCCCGGTGCGACACGCAGGAGCTCGACCTCACGGTCCCCGAGCGTGCCCACGCGGGGGCCTGAGGCGCCCGCGGAAAGGCGGAGCTCGCCGGCGGGCAGCGGGATCCCCGCTGCCTCGGAAAGCGTCACGCGTTCGAGCGTCTCCGCAGCCATGGCTCGCCTCGAGGGTTAGCGCGGCGGCGGTGGCAACACCGCGGAGCGCGCCGGCTCGGGGCCACCGCCCTGCGCTTGCATGCGCGCGAGGTAGGTCGCGATGCCGGCGAACAGTGAGAGCCCAACGATGAACAGCAGGGCTCGCGGTGTCGAGAGGTCCGACGCGGCGGTCTTGCGTTCGAGGAGCGCGATGGTGTCGGCTCGGGGCGTGGGCGAAGGCTCCCTCGACGCGTTCACCACGGGCGGAGCGCCGCTCTTCTGGGTGTCGGTCTTCGGAGCCGGCGCGCCGTCCATGCGTTGCGTCGCCGGTGGCTTGTCGTCGGGGGCCGCCGCCTGCGTTACCGTCTTCGCGGGGGCCAAGATGGCGTCGTCTGCAGCCCGAAAGGGCGCCAGCCGTTCGATGACGTCGCGGGCCGACGGGGGGCGATCTTCAGCCCGCTTCGCGAGAAGTGAGCGCCAGACGGCGTCGACGCCGCGGGGCAGCGACCGGCGAACGTCGTCGGGCAGCGCCGGCGGCTCCGCGGTGCACTGGAGGTTCAGGAGCTCCCGCGGCGATGACGAGACAAAGGGAGGGTTGCCCGACAACATCTCGTAGAGCACAAGGCCGAGCGCATAGAGATCCGTTCGCGCATCGATGGGGCGAGCGTCGATTTGCTCGGGGCTCATGTACTGGAGCGTCCCGAGGCTCTGCGTGTGGGTCGCCTGGGCTGCCGCGAGCACCTTCGCGATACCAAAGTCCATCACCTTGAGCGAGCCGCTCGGGAGAACCATCACGTTCTCTGGCTTGAGGTCGCGGTGCACGATGGATGGCTCTTGGTGGGGCGCGGCGTCGAGACCTTCGGCGATGCGGCACGCGATCTCGACGGCCTCGGTCCAGGGCAGACGCGGTCTTTCGCGCAAGACGTCGCGGAGCGTCTTGCCCTCGAGGTACTCAAGGACGAGCACGAGCTGGCCCTCGTGTTCGAAGGACGCGAGGCTCCGCACCACGGCCGGGTGCTCCAGGTGCGCGAGGATCTGCATCTCGCTCAAGAACAGCCGTCGGCCATCTTCGCTCCGGGCGAGCTCGGGCTTCAGAACCTTGAGCGCGACGCGCCGGCCGCTCAGTCGTTCCTCGGCCTCATAGACCTTGCCCATGCCACCTTCGCCGAGCATGCGCCGGACCAGGTATTCGCCGATGCGTTCCATGTTTCCCACTCCCTACGGCCGAAGCCGCCACTCGATCTATCCGATACCCAAGACGCTTGATGCGGCGCAGAAACGCACGAGAAACGCGGCCAGCCTACCCCGACGACGGGGCCCGTTGGGTGTTCGAGTGTCGCACCTCGCGTCTCCCTCGCCGCCGCCTCATTCCCAGTCGCCGCTTCGGCCCGCCATCGCCGCGTCGAGCATCGCATCCATGCCCATGGCCAGCGGCCGCGGAATGTCTGCGGCTCGAAAGAGGCCGACCTGAAGGATTTCGAGCGGGTTTTTTGGCGCTTTGCGTGGCTCGTCCACCTCGCACCGAACGACGATCGTCACGGCATGAAAGCGTGGGTCGCGGTGCGGGGCCGAGTAAACCCCGACGACGCCCCCGAAATCGCATTGAACGACGCCGGCCTCCTCTTCCAGTTCTCGTGGAAGGGCGTTCCTTAGCGTCTCGCCCCACTCCAACGTGCCGCCGGGCAACGCCCACGTACCCGTGTCGCCGCGGCGAATCAGCAGGTAGCGACCGTCGGCCGTCGTCGCCGCCGCAGCGATTCCCACGACGGGCCGCCTTAGGAGATGCCGCCCGACCTCGTGAAGGATGCCGATGGCGCCTTCGGGGACCCATCGCAGTGGCGAAAAGCGCATGCGACCCATGGTAGAAGCGGGCCATGAAGCTCGTCACGTTCGATCAGGGCCAAGGGAGCGAGCGCGGCGGAATCGTCGCTCACGACGCGAAGGGTCCGGCCACGTTCGTCATCGACCTCGAAAGCGGCCTTTTGTGGCTCGACCGTGAAAAAGGCGGCACCGGCCAGGTCGCGGCTGTCCGCGAGAAGGCCGGGCACGGAATCCTGGGCTTCATTGAGCACGCCGCCGTGGTGCGGCCGCTCGCCGACGAGCTCCTGGCTCGATTCGCGGACGGGAGCCTGCCCGTCGACCTCGCGCGGCCGCTCTCGTCGACCAAGCTCCTCGCCCCGGTGCCGCGTCCGCCGTCCATGCGCGACGGCTACGCCTTCCGCCAGCACGTCGAGACGGCACGCCGCAACCGCGGACTCGAGATGATCCCCGAGTTCGATCAGTTCCCGGTCTTCTATTTCACGAACCACCAATCGGTCATCGGACCGGGCGAACTCTTGGTGCAAAAGCGCCAAGCGGAGCGTCTGGACTTCGAGCTGGAAGCGGCGGTCGTCCTGGGAAAGCGCGGAAAGAACGTCCCCGCTTCGCGCGCCGACGAGCTCATCTTCGGGCTCACCATCATGAACGACTTCTCCGCGCGCGTCCTTCAGATGGACGAGATGAAGCTGTCGCTCGGCCCCGCCAAGGGCAAGGACTTCGCGACGGGCCTCGGGCCGTGGCTCGTCACCCTCGACGAGCTCTTGCCGCGCGCGACCAAGACCGAGCGTGGGCTGGTCTTCGATCTCGAGATGCGCGCCACGGTCAACGGCGTGGTCGTCTCGCGAGGCAACGTGCGCGACATGAACTGGACCTTCGCGCAGATTCTCGAGCGCGTGACCGACTCCGTGTGGGCAGGGCCCGGTGAGGTCATCGGTTCGGGGACCTGCGGCACCGGCTGCTTCCTCGAGCTGAACGGCTCGAAGATCACCGACAATCAGTGGCTTAAGGTTGGCGATCGCATCGTGCTTGAGATCGATGGTCTCGGCGCCCTCGAACATGTCGTCGTGGCGGCCGATGAGTCCATGCAGCTTGGGCGCTAGCGCCGTTCGGACACGGTGGCCTCAGGCCACGTTGTGTCTAGACAGGAACGCCCGCGCGACGCGCAGCGGCCAGTGGTTCGAAAAGGCTGCGGCCGTGACGCCTTCCGCCCAACCGACGTGGCCGCCACCGCGACTGATGGCGACCTCGACGGCCTTGGAGGCGTGGTCGAGCGACGGGAGCACGCTCGAGAGCGGCACCATCGGGTCGTCGGCGGCGTGGAGCACCAAGGTCGGCACCCGCACCGACGGTAGCAGCGGCCCCGCGCTCGCCGACCGGTAGTAGTCGTCGGCGTCGGCGAAGCCGTGCAGCGGTACCACCACGGCCGAATCGTAGGCGCGAATCGTCGAGCCGGCCGAAAGGGCGCCGAGGCGGAGGCGTTGGGCCTCTTTGGGGCGCGACTCCTGGAACGCGCGCGCCTGAAGGAGCAAGTGTTTGACGACATAGCGCCGGTACGGCCAAAGGGCTGGGCGTTCGAAAAGTCGCGAGGACAGCGCGAGGTCCAGTGGGGCCGAGACCGCGAGCGCCGCGACCACGGCGGAAGGCGCGTGGTCGGCCCACTCGCCGAGGAGTCGCAAGACGACCTGCCCGCCAAGGCTGAAGCCCACGAGGACGACGCTCGATGCCCGGGGGTCCTCCGCGAGCGCGGCCACGGCGGCGGCAACGTCGCTGGTGAGTCCCGCGTGATAGAGGCTTGGTGCATCATGCACGCTTTCGCCCGCGCCGCGCATGTCCATGCGCGCCACGTGATAACCGCCACCGAGCAGCTGCGCGGCAGCGCGTCGCACGTAGACGTTCTTGCTTGAGCCGCCGATGCCGTGAACGATGAGGGCGACGGGAGCACGCGCGCGCACGCTCGCAGCGCGCCAGGTGACGTGCACGTGCACGGCGCCGCCGGCCACGGGCACCCGCAGGAGTGTTGAAGCGAGGCGTGGCGAGAGGAGCGGGATCGCCGCAAAGGCCGTCTGGACGGCGGCGTGGCCCAAGCCCCATGGGGCGCGCCACGGCATCGGCGGGGAGCGGGGGGCGACGCCAGGAAGCGCGGGGCCGGCGAACTGTGGATGGCTCTGCACTTCGCCTCGAGAAGCGTTGTATCCTCCCCGGCCCAACATGCCCACCGTTCATCGCTTCAACGTCGTTCCGCGGCTGCCCGCGCGTCTCGAGCGCCTTCGCGACATCGCTTACAACCTGTGGTGGGCCTGGTCCCCCGACGCGAGAGACCTCTTCGCCCGCGTCGATCCGGTCCTTTGGGAGGAGGTCCATGGCAACCCCATCGCTCTCCTCACGAAGGTGTCGCAGAAGCGCCTCGACGCGATGGCCGCCGACGACGCCGCGCTCACGCACCTCGACTCCACGTGGGCGACGTTCCAGGCGTACATGTCTCGCGACGGCTGGTTCACCAAGCAGTTCCCGGAAGCCAAGAAGGCGACCATCGCCTACTTCTCCATGGAGTACGGCCTGCACGAGTGCCTGCCGATCTACTCCGGCGGCCTCGGTGTTTTGGCGGGCGACCACCTGAAGACGGCGAGCGATCTCGGCTTGCCGCTCGTCGGCGTAGGGCTCGCCTACGCCGAGGGATACTTCCGCCAGGTCCTCTCCGACGACGGCTGGCAGACGGAGAAGTACCCGCTGAACGACTGGACCGCGATGCCGGTCGTGCCCGTTGAAGGCAAAGACAAAAAGCGCCTCGTTATCCAGGTCACCTACCCCGATCGGATTGTTCACGCACAGCTCTGGCGCGTGCAGGTGGGCCGCGTTCCCTTGCTCCTGCTCGACGCGAATCTGCCGGAGAATACGAAGGAGGACCGCGCCATCACCGGGCCCCTCTACGGCGGTGACCAAGAGTTCCGCGTGCGCCAGGAGATCATGTTGGGCATCGGCGGCGTTCACGCTCTCGCGGCCATCGGCGTGCAGCCGACGGTCTGCCACATGAACGAAGGCCACTCCGCGTTCCTCGCGCTCGAGCGCATCGGCCGCCTCATGCGCGAGCGTGGCGCGAGCTTCGCCGTCGCCAAGGAAGCAAACTCGGCGGGAACGCTTTTTACGACGCACACGCCAGTGCCCGCCGGCAACGATGCCTTCGCGCCCGAGCTCGTGCGCCGGTACCTCGAGCCCTACCGCATCGCGCTCGGGCTCACGGAAGACCAGATGCTCAGCCTCGGGCGACCCGATCCGAAGGATCGAACGTCGCAGTTTTCCATGCCCGTGCTCGCCATCCGCACGAGCGATCATTACAACGGCGTGAGCGCGCTGCACGGGCAGGTCTCGCGCAAGATGTACCAAGACTTGTGGCCCGAGCTGCCGAACCACGAGGTTCCCATCGGCTCCGTCACCAACGGCGTCCATCTCCCCTCGTGGGTGTCAGCCGAACATGGTGCGCTCTACACGCGTTACCTCGGGCCACGTTGGGCCGAGGCTTCCGACGACACCGGCCTCTGGGCTCGCGTCCACGACATCCCCGACGCGGAGCTGTGGCAAGTCCACGAGCATCGCCGGCACCGGCTCGTGACCATGTGTCGCGCCCGGCTCCGCGCCATCGCCCAGCGCCGCGGCCGCGGCACCGACGAGCTGAGGCAAGCCGACGAGGTCCTCGACCCGGCGGCCCTCACCATCGGCTTCGCTCGTCGTTTCGCGACCTACAAGCGCGCGGCGCTGCTCTTCTCCGACTTGAACCGCGTGAAGCGCCTGCTCGGCGATCCGAAGCGCCCGGTGCAGCTCGTCTTCGCTGGCAAGGCGCACCCGCAAGACAAGGGCGGCAAGGAGCTCATTCGAACGATCGTCCGTGAGAGCCGCGACCCGGATCTCGCGGGGAAGGTCATCTTCCTCGAGGACTACGATATGCGCGTCGGACGTGCCCTCGTCTCAGGCGTCGACGTTTGGCTCAACACGCCTCGCCGGCCCCACGAAGCGAGCGGCACCAGCGGCATGAAGGCCGCCGCGAACGGCGCCCTCAACGTCAGCATCCTCGATGGCTGGTGGGACGAAGCGCGAGCGCGTTTCGGCTGGGAGGTCGGTTGGGCCATCGGCCATGGCGAGGAGTACACCGACGCGGCCGGCGATGCACTCGAAGCCGAGGAGCTCTACGACCTGCTTGAACGCGAGGTCGTCCCTCTCTTCTACGAGCGCGACCATGGCCGCGACGCTCGCTCCGGTGGTCAGCCTTCGGCCGGCGGGTTGCCGCGTCGTTGGGTGAAGCGCATGAAGTCGACGATTGTGCACCTCGCGCCGATGTTCAACACGGCGCGCATGGTGCGCGAGTACGCCGAGAAATATTACGTGCCGGCGGTGCGCCTCTCCGAGACGATGATGCACGACAACCTCGCTGGCGCGAAACGTCTCGCCGCCTGGAAAGATCGCGTCGAAGGCGCGTGGGCTCACGTTGCGGTCCGCAGCGTCCAGCTCAAGTCGGCGGCCGAGGTCGCCGTCGGCGATCCGCTGCACGTCGAGGTCGTCGTCAACTTGGGCACGCTGACGCCCGACGACGTTCGCGTCGAGCTTTACCACGGCACCGCGCCGGGCCCCGTCGAACTCCCCGAGCACGGCGACGTCACGCGCATGAAGCTCGAGGAAAAAATCGAAAAGGGACTGTTCCGCTACAGCGGGCGCATCGCGACGGTCGGGAGCGGAAGTCACGGCTTCGCGGCGCGCATCATCCCCACCAACGAGAGCATGACCCACCCCTTCGAGGTTGGTCTCGTCCGCTGGGGTTAGGCGGACGCGGGCCCGCGTTTCGCTGGGAGGTGCGCGCGGGCCGCGCCACGCGGCGCTCAGAGCTTGTTGCAGCCGACGTCGAACACCTGGAGGTGGATGCCGTCGGTGTCGCTCGCGGGCTTCGACAACAGGTAGCCGTAGGGCTTCCCCGAGCCCGAGAGGGCGCCGCGCATGATGAAGTTGGCGTGCGGGGCCGCGACGAGCTCTTGCGAGTCGGGGTCGGGGCCGCCATCCTTGCGGACGACCCTGATCAACGAGGAGCCGCCGTCACCTTCGAGAGTCATGGTCATGACTTGGTCCTCGCCGAGCGCTGCGATGGGGCCCACGAGCGCCGCTGGAGGCGCGGGCGGAAGCGCCGCATCGCCGGTGTACTTGGTGAGCGCGACGTTCGGCTTTCCCTCGAAGGTGTTGTCGTCGGCGCCCTCGAGGATCCACGACACCTCGATGCCGTCGAAGCCCACGACGCCACCGTCGACGACGGCGGCGGTTGGCGCAATGGCCACGACCGCGCCGAGCGGCGTCGAGGCCAGCCTGACGTCGTTGAAGATCGGGCCCATGGCCAACGCGGCGAGATCGCGCTGGCCTTGCGCGATGGCCGTTGCCGTCCCGGCGCCCTTTAGAATCTCGACAAGGAACCCCGCGTCAACCGGCGCCTGGCCTGCGATGACGCGGTCACCGGACGAGGTCAAGAGCGGGGCGACGCCGTTCCAGTCCTGGATTTGGGTGAACTTTGGCGTCGACGACACGGTGTTGTTCGACTCGACGTTGATCACGGCGGCGTAGCGCGGCTCGCTGGGCTTCGGCCTCAAGAAGGCGACGATCCCCTCCCCCTTGCTCGCGAAGACCTCTTCGATGGCGTCGCCCGGGTTGAGGGCGATGAAGCCACGACCCGTGGCCACGAGCTTGGCTTGATCGGCGCCGACGGGAACGTCGATCCATGCGATGTCTACCGAGTTGCTGCTAGACGGCTGACCGATGACCCAGACGCGGCGTCCGCTCGCAACGATGCGCGTGACGATGAACTCGGCGCCTTCGATGCGAAGCGCCTGGGGTGGTACGGCCTCGCCGGCATCCCCGGCGGTGAAGTCAACGATCGGATACGCGGTCGGTCCCGGCGCCGTCTTGTGCCCCACAAAGGCGAAGGGATGCACGATGGCGACGCAGGACGCGAGCTTGTCGCCGCAGCCAAGCCCCTCCTTGCCGAGCGTCATCTTCGTTGCCAGGAACCGGTGCGGAGTCGCCGGGTCTACGCACGCGCCGTTGACGCACGCACGATGCGTGCAGGCGCTCGGAGCAGGGCAGACCTCATAGAGGCACACCTTGCCGGTGGCGCCGGGGACGCAGCGCCCCGAGAAGCAGCCCTTGACGGGGCACTGGCTGTCGTCGACGCACGCCGTCTCGCCGGGCTTCACCGTGCCCGTGTCGGGCGGCGCCTCCGCCTCCGTCGTGGCGTCGATCGTTGGCGTGACGACGACGTCCAGCTTGGAGGCGTCGAGTCCAAGGGAACACGCGACGAGCGCCGTCAGCGCGAGCGAGGAGGCTGCGGTGACGCGAAGGAAGGTTCGGTGGAGCATAGATCCTCAGAATTGGCCGCGGAGCATCGCTCCGCCAAGGGTCGGTGAAATCGCCGTCCGAAAGCTTTGGCTCGCCGTCGCGGAGGACTTGACCTTGATCGGCACGAGGTAGAGGGGCAACGCCGCCGGCGAGCAGCACACCGCCGGTGACCAAGGTGATCGTCGTCCAGGTCTCCATGCTCTCGCCGTGGTCCAGGGCGGTACGTGTCGGCGCCGCGTTGTAGGAGTCACCAGCGCCTTGAGCCTGCGACCACAGGATGGCGGAGCCCACGAGGGTGGCGGCGCCGAGGCCCGCGACCACGAGGCCCGCCGACTTCTTCAAGGTCACGAAGGGGTCTTCGCCTTGCACAACCACCGTCGGAGCCTTCTTTTCCTCTTTGGGTGGCTCCGGCTGCGTCACGACTTGCGGCGGCGGCTCGGGCAGCGAGATGGCGAGCTTCTGTCCGGCCTCGAGCGAGACCTCCTTCTTCTCGACGCCTTTGCCTGGCGCTCGATACGACAGGGCGCGAAGGCCGGGTTTGCCGTGAAGGCGAGCCGGCGCCGGTGTCTCCGTGTTGCCGTCAAGCTGCAGCTTCCAACCTTCCGGCGCCGTGACGGTCACGGTGCCGAGCACGCCTTCGAGGGCGCTCAGCCGCTCCTTGGCCTTCTTGAGGTCATCTTCCTTGAGGCCCGGTTGGTCGACGGCCCGTGCGAAGGCGTCGGCGGCGCGGTCGGAGCGACCTGCCAGCTCCCAGGCCACGGCCGCCGTGTAGAACGCAACGGGGTGCGGCTTGTAGGCGGCCGCCGCTTCAAAGTTCTGCGCGGCGTCGGCATAGCGTTTCGCGTCGAAGGCCTGCCGGCCCAACACGAATTGCCGTTTGGCCTCGGCGGCGGCGTCGACAGACGTGTCCGCACCTTGCGCGGAGGCGTTGGTCGGCGTCAGGGCGGCGCAGGCGATCGTAAGGAGAAGCGGGGCAGCAAGCGTTCGCGGTCGCATGGAAGGCTCCAGGCTCGGTGAGGGGCAAGTGGCGACGCGAGGAGATCGTCGCGGAGAGAGCAGAGATCAGTAGGGGCTCTCGGGAATGGCGGTCTTTCCCGGGTTCTTGCGTGGCGTGGGGGCCACCACCGGCGGCGGGGTGACCGCACCCTCGCCGGGGCCTGGTCCGACGCGGCCCTCCTTCTTCTTGAGGACGACGTCGACGATGTCCGGCGACGTGGCGTCGAGCACCTTCGAGGCTTCGTGGTAGCCGGTGGCGCTCGCCTTGAGCGTCATGGTGACGCCCGCCGGCGGCCTCGCGATCTGGCGCACACCCGGCGGCAAGAGCGTCTCGTTCACAAGCACCATCGCGTCGGGCGGGAAGGTTCGGATGATGAGCGCGCTCGCCGCCACGGCTTGCGGCGGCGCCGTGGCCGCCGTCGGTGCCTGCGTCGAGCCCGTCGGCGGGGCCGTTGGCGAGGTCTGCGTAGTCTCCGTTCCTCGCGGGGCGGCCTGCGGTTGGGCGGCGACGTCGCCGGGCGCAGAGCCAGCCGGCGCCACCACGATCGTGGGCTGTCGCGCCATGGCGCGCATGGCGAAGATGCCTCCCGCGCCGAGCAAGAGGGCCACGAAGACGCCGATGCCGGCCGCCGCAAAATAGCTGCCCGTGGAAGGCGCCTGCGTCAGTCCCGTTTCCGTGCCCGTCGGGTAGCTGCCGCCACCGGGATAGCTCGCCTCGCCGGGCGCCGTTCCTGTCATCTGGACGCCGCTCGCGTTGCCCCCCACCGCCGGCGGGATGGTCATGTGGCCCGTGCTGCGCAGCAGATCGTTCTGGCTCGCCTCTTTGATCTTCTCCTTGCGCTTGTCGATCGTCGGGCCGACGCGCTGGCGCGCGATCTGCGCGACGTGGGCCGCCGTGACGACCGATCCGGTCGAGAGCAGCCACTCTTCGAGGGCGAGACGCATGCGTTCCGCGGTCGCGTAACGCTTGTTGGGATCGGACGCGAGCGAGCGCGCGATGATCGCCTCGAGCTCCGGCGGGAATCCCCGCACCAGCTTGGTCGGCATCACGTATTCGCCGCGCATGAGCGCGTGCATGATCTGGTGGTCGGCTTCGCCGAGGAAAGGGAGCATGCCGGTGCACGCTTCGTAGAGAACGCAGCCAAGCGAAAAGATGTCGCTGCGACGATCGACGGTAGAGCCGGTCACCTGCTCCGGCGCCATGTAGCTGAGCTTGCCCTTGATTTGTCCCGCAACCGTGGCCTGGTGCAATTGCCCGAGGGCCTTGGCGACGCCGAAGTCAGCGACCTTCACGTGGCCATCGATGGAGACCAGGATGTTGTGGGGCGAAACGTCGCGGTGCACGACGTTCATGGGCTGGCCGTCCTCGTCGACGAGCTCGTGGGCCGCGTGCAAGCCCGCGCACGCATCGGCGACGACGCGCGCCGCGATTCGCAGCGGCATAGGCTCGGTGGTGGTCTCGCTCGTGCGCAGGATGTGGATCAGCGAGTCGCCGTGGATCCACTCCATCGCGAGGTAGAGGACCTGCCCCTCCTCGCCGAGCTCGTAGATCTCGCAGACGTTGGGGTGGTGAACGAGCGACGCGATGCGCGCCTCGTCCAAAAACATGCGCTCGAACTCTGGTTCACGCGCGAGGTGCGGAAGGATCGTCTTGATGGCCACGAGCTTCGTGAAGCCGCGCTGCCCGTGCTGGCGCGCAGCCCACACGCGGGCCATTCCGCCCTTCGCGATGGGAAGCAGCAACTCGTATCGACCGAGGCGGGTGCCTCGTCGCAACGTGTAGCCACGCTCTGATTCCGGCTCCTCGTCAGCCGCCACCTGGCCCGACATGCCAAGGGATTCTACACGCGGTGACAACCAACTTCCATGTTCCGGCAAGTCTTGGTCGATTAGTGTCCGCCGCCTACAAGGTGGCTCGTGTCGGGTCGCGCGGCGACGGCCGCCATCGCGGCCCACAGCAGGCACCGGAGCGCCGCGTCCCGCGAGATGGGCGTGTGGGCATGAGCCGCCGCGACGAGGGCGCGGAACGTCCGGTATCCGTCGGCGGGGAGTCCCGCCAAGAGCCACGCCGCGCCCCGCTCCTCGCCGATGAGCGCAAGGGACTTGGCGCTCAGCGCCTCGCTCGCCAGGACCGCTCCTGCGGTGTCGCCTCGAAGGAGCAGATCCTCCGCGCCGCGTGCGTCAACGCGGTCGGCGCCAGGGAAGAGCTCCGCCAAGGAGAAACGGTCGCTGGACGTGGGGCCGTTGCCGCTTTTCGGTGGGCCGAGGCTGCCCGCGCGCGCTTCCGATCGCCGCCCGGTCCGCGGAGTCAACGAGGCGCGTTCGGGCAGCGACGTCTCGAGGGTACGGCCTTCGGTCCAGTCGCGTACCGCTGCCGCCAGGCCGACGCCCTCGGGCGCGAACTTGATTCGCTGCGTCGTGTCCCGGACCTCTTCCGCCTGGCCTGCCGCGTCAGGCAAGGTCGAGAGGTAAGCTGCTACGGCCACCTTGGTGATGCTCTCGAGGACCGCCGCGACGCCTTCGCCGGTGGCGGCCACCGTCGAGTGGGCCGGCGCGCCGTGCCGGTTGAGGCTTCCATCGAGCGCGGTGGGGCTCATGGTGGCCGGTAGGTCGCCCTTGTTCCACTGCATGACGTGGGGCATCGTCGCCAACGAGCGGCCCAACTCGGCCAGGTTCTTCTCGAGGTCTTCGAGCGACTCCAGGTTAGCGTCGAGGCGCGCCGCCTGGGCGTCGGCGACGAAGACGATGCCGTCGGCGCCTGTCAGGACGAGCTTGCGCGTGGCGGCGTAGTGCACCTGCCCCGGCACCGTGAAGAGCTGGAGGCGCACCCCGAGGCCCCGCACCCGCTCGCCACGGAGGGGCAGGAAGTCGAAATAGAGCGTCCGATCGCTCGCGGTGGCCAACGAGACGAGCTGTCCTCGCCGCTCGACCGGCGCCGCCTCGTAGAGGCGCTCCAGGGTTGTGGTCTTTCCCCCGAGGCCGCACCCGGAAAAGACAATCTTGAAGACCAGCTCTTTGGTGAGGGGATTGAAGGAGGCCATGGTGCGCTACGACGGGCCATCCTAACGCGTGCGCGTTTCTCCCGGATAGCGCGCTCGCTGCGAAGCGTTCGTTTCGACGAGACGTGCTAAGCCTGACCGGTGCTCGGCTACGTCGACTTGCATTCCCACTGGGTCGCCGCCATCGACGATGGCGTCAAGTCGGCGGGCGAAGGCGTTGAACTCTTGCGGCGCCTTCACGCCGTAGGGTTTTCCACGGTCGTCGCCACGCCGCACATGCGTCCCGGCATGTTCAACAACGACCGGGCCGCCCTCGAGGCGGCGTACGCCGAGACGCTTCAGCATTTTCCGGCCGATCGCGCCGGCCTGCCGGTCGTGCACCTCTCGAGCGAGCACTTCTTCGACGACGTGGTCTTCGGCAGGATCGTAGGGGGCCAGAGTCTCCCCTACCCTGGTGGCAAATCAATCCTTGTCGAGTTCTCGCCCCAGGCGTTCCCCGCGTTCTTGCAGCACCGACTCTTCGACGTCCGCCGAGCCGGCTTTCACGTCGTCATCGCGCACCCCGAGCGATATCAGCCCGTCTGGAAGGACGTCGGGTGCCTCGAGCCGTTCCTGGATGCGGGAGCCCACTTGCTCTTGGATGTGGCAGCGCTCGTTGGAAAATACGGCCGCGCCTCGCAGCGCGCCGCCGAGGAGCTGCTCGATGAGGAGGCGTACGAAGCGGCGTGCTCCGACGCCCATCGCCCGGCCGACGTGGACGACGTCGCTCGGGGCATCGAGCGCTTGCGGCAGCGCGTCGGCGACGCCGGTGTGGTGGCCCTCTTGCGCGACGGGCCCGGCCGGATCCTGGCCCCCCCCGCGCGCCTGCGGTGAGCCGAGTCGGTGAGCCGCCGCGGGCGCCGAAAGGCGCGGCACGAGGGCGCTCGTCGCCTGCTCGGGCTCGTGGTAAGGCTGCCCGCTCAGTGCGGCCTCGATGGAGAGCGCCTGAGCAGTGGAGCAACCGATGAGCGAGCGGATCGCGGTGATTGGACTTGGGTACGTCGGCCTGCCGGTGGCGCTCGGGTTCGCGCGCAAGTTTGACGGTGTGGTGGGCTTCGACATCCACAAGGAGAAGGTCGACGAGCTCAACCGAGGTTACGACCGCAACCACGAGGTTCCGGCCGAGGTCCTGAAGGGCACCAAACTCAAGATGACCTACGACCCGGCGGCGCTTGAGGGCGTGACCTTCTTCGTCGTCGCCGTACCGACGCCCGTCGACGAGAACAACGTCCCGGACCTGACGCCGGTGGTCAAGGCCTCGGAGACCGTCGCCAAGGCCCTCTCGAAGGGTGCCGTCGTCGTCTACGAGTCCACCGTTTACCCGGGCGTCACGGAAGACATCTGCGGGCCCATCCTCGCGCGCCTGTCGGGGCTCAAGCAGAGCGTCGACTTCAAGCTGGGGTACTCGCCGGAGCGCATCAATCCGGGCGACAAGGAGCACACCCTCGAGCGGATCATCAAGGTCGTCTCAGGGGAAGACGGTCCCACCCTCGACCGGGTCGCCGCCACGTATGGCGCGGTCATCGACGCGGGCGTGCACCGTGCGCAGAGCATCAAGGTCGCCGAGGCGGCGAAGGTCATCGAAAACACCCAGCGCGACATCAACATCGCGCTCATGAACGAGCTCGCGGTGATCTTCGACCGAATGGGCATCCGCACCAAGGACGTCCTCGCGGCGGCCGGCACCAAGTGGAACTTCTTGCCCTTCAAGCCGGGCCTCGTCGGCGGGCATTGCATCGGGGTTGACCCGTACTACCTGACGACGGCCGCCCAGCGCCTCGGCTACCAGCCGGAGGTCATCCTCGCGGGCCGACGCATCAACAACATGATGGGGCCTTTCGTCGCCCAGAAGCTCATCAAGCTGCTCATCGAACAAGACACGCCCGTGAAGGGGGCGCGCGTCGGGATCCTCGGGCTCACGTTCAAGGAGAACTGCAACGACGTGCGCAACAGCAAGGTGCCTGACATCGTCAAAGAACTCCGCCAGTTCGGGATCGAGCCTCTCATTCACGATCCGCTCGCGAACGCCGACGAAGTGATGCACGAGTACGGCCTCAAGCTGTCGCCGCTCTCTGAGTTCAAAGGCCTCGATGGGCTCGTTTTTGCGGTGGCCCACAAGGAGTTCGCCGACGCTGGACCAAAGCTCCTCGAATGCATCAAAGATCGCGGCATTCTGGTCGATGTCAAAAGCGCTTTCGAGCCCACCTCGGCCGGCCGTGGCATTCGCTACTTCAGCGTGTGATTGAGAGAACGGAGCGCGGCGGCGTGACAAGCGGCACCCTTTCGTCGGTCCCGCCGCCGAACCCCGGCGGTCCGGGCTTCGTCGCGCGCCACCGGGTGAAGCTGCTGCTGTCGGCGGTCATCACCGTCCTCTTGATCTACAGCCTCCAAAAGGGCGGTCTCTCGCTGGTCCCTCAGCGGAGCGACTTTCATCGCGTGAAGTGGTGGGTGGTTGCGGCCTACCTCGTGCCGCTGCTCGTCATGCACTACTTCCGCGCTGTGCGCTGGCGGTACTTGCTCCGCTCCATCGCGGTCGTACCGCGGAGGCGGATCCTCGCGGTCTCTTGGGTCGGCTTCGCGGCCATCTTGCTCCTACCTTTCCGACTCGGTGAGTTCGTGCGGCCGGTCATGATCCGCCAAAAAGGCGTGATCAGCGGCTCCGCCGCCACCGGGACCATCGTGGCCGAGCGCGTCGTCGACGGCCTTTACTTGAGCGCTGTGCTGGCCGTGGCGCTCGTGCTCGTCCCGCATATCGAACCGCTTCCGGAAAAGGTCGTCGGCTTCCCCATCTCGGTGGCGCAGGTTCGTGCGTCGGGCTTTCTCATGCTCGGCGTCTTTCTCGCCGCCTTCGTCGTCATCGGCGTCTACTACTTCGCGCGCGCATGGGCCCACCGGCTCACGCTCGCCGTCTTCGGGCTGGTGTCGCCGCGGCTGGGCGAGAAGCTCGCCGGCATGGCCGAGCGCCTCGCCGACGGACTCCACTTCTTCAGTCGAGGCCGCGACGCCGCCGGCTTCCTCCTCGAGACGTCGTTCTATTGGGGCCTGAACGCCCTCGGCATGTGGATCCTCGCGTGGGGCTGCGGAGTTGCCCACGTGGACGGCAGCGCCATTACCTTCGGCGAAACCTGCGCGCTCATGGGCATGTTGGGCATCACCATCCTGATCCCTGGTCCGCCGGGCCTGCTCGGCGTGTTCCACCTCGGCATCTACGCCGGCATGACGATGTATTTCCCGACGGACATCGTCACGGGGCCCGGGTCGGCCTACGTCTTCCTGCTCTATTCGATTCAGTTGGTCTGGCACATCCTCGCAGCCACGGGCTTCCTGCTCGTCGACGGCGGTGCGCTCAAGAAGCTCCGCGACGAGGCGTAAGCGCGAACCGGCCTGCTCAAGCCCTCGCCCCGGCGCGCAGGTTGTTTGGCTGGAGCGAGCCACTTGCGATAGCGAAGGCAGATGCTCCTGCGCGGCTTCCTTAGGCGAGTGGTCGTCTCCGCCCCCCTGTTGGGCGCGTTGAGTGGCGCGGCTGTGGCCTCCGCCATCGTGTTGACGAGCGATGAGGCCGTTGCGAAGACCTCCGTCGAGTCGCGCTACGGGTTCGAGCGAACGTGGAACGCGGCGCTGCGTCTCGTGCGAGTCGACATGGGCTTCAAGGTCGTCGAAAAGGACGACGCCGCCGGCTACGTGATGTTCGAGTACAAATCGCCAGAGTCCGGCAACAAGCCCTCGTCAGGCTCCATCGAGCTGGTCCGGTCGCGCGACGACGATGCCCTCGTGAGCGTCATCGTCCAGCTACCTCAGATGCCGCGCTATCACGAGATGACGCTGGCCGACTCGCTGACGCGAAAGATGCGCACCGAATACGGCGAGGCGCCCCTGCGCGTGACCAAGTCGAAAGACGCGGGCGCGCCGGACACCGGCGAGTCGGCGCCGTAGCGGCGCGCGCTCTCAGCTCCCCGCGAGCGCCGTGCCTGAGGCGCTGCCCGACGACGAGCCCTTGGCCTTCGACGAGCCCTCGTTGGCGTCGCTCTTGGCGGCAGACTTGGTCGCCTCGCCCTTCGCGGGCTTCTTGGCAGAGGCCATCTTCGCCGCGCCTGGCACCTCGCCGCAGCAGCGGAAGCCGATCTGGTAGAAATTGAAGTCTTCGTTGTGCGCCGTCGTCATGGGCCGGCAGCGCGTGCGCACCGGGCCCCAGTAGCCGCCCTTCAAGCCGCTCTGGTAGGGGCGGCCTGATTCGTTGACGACCCACTCGTCGACGTTGCCGGTCATGTCGTGAACGCCGAAGGGACTCACGCACGAGTCGCGACCGCCCGAGGCCTCGCGTTGATCGAGGCGAGCCACCTCCGCGTCACGCGTCTGCGGGTTGGCGATCGCCTTCTCGTCCGGCAGGAGGTACGGCTTGTCGATGTTGCACGCTTCGGCGTTGCGCGCGTGACCGTAGGGGTACGGCAAACGCTCTTGCCCTTCGCAGGCCAACGTCCACTCGCTCTCGCCGCAAAGCCGCTTGCCCTGGACGTCGCAGGTCGCTTTGGCTTCCCACCAAGTCTTCATGACGACCGGCTTCTCGCCCGGTTGATTCGGGTATTCGAAGCGGTCCATGCAGAAACGCTTGTGCACGGTCTTGCCTTGGCAGGCACCGGTCGGGGCGAACTCCGCGCAACGCATGCGGGTCTCGGGGTCGAGCCAGCGGAGGCACTTCTGCTCCAGGTTGGGGCAGAAGTCGCCCTCGACCTCCACCATGCCGACGGGGCAGTTGCTTGACGTCGTCGGCGCCGGCGTGGCCGGCGTTTTCGCTGCGAGGCCGGTCGTCGTCTCCGGGGCAACGATTGCGTCGGGCGCGGGCGTCGCCTCGACAGGCGTGGGCGCCTCGACGGTTGCGGCCGCAGTGACGATGTCGGCGGACGGCGGCGTTGTCGCCCTTCCTCGCCGCTCGGTTCCGAAGAGCAAGAGGCCGCCGATGGCGCACAACGTCAAGCTCAAGTGAATGCCGTTCATTGCTCCCCGCTCCGCTTGTCAACTTTGAAGCAAACACCTCGCCAACCACGGACGAGCCCGTGCACACATGTCGCAACCTCCCGAGCGGAGTGCGGACCGTGTCGATTTCGTCTTACGGTGGGCGTGCCGCGGCCTCCCGCGGAAGCGCGACGTCATTCGTAATTTTCCAGCAAATCCTAGACATGGCGCGCGAACGCCGTCACGTTTTTCGTGGATCATTTGTTCCACTGCCCGCGCGCCCTCGTGAGCTGAGGTGCGAACCCATCGACGCGCGAAGCTTCCTCGCGTGCGTCAATTCTCGCTGTACTCAGCGTCGGCGGATTGCCCCAGAAGGCGACGGTTTGCCGCGCGAAATCGTTCCCTCAGCGCCCGCACACCAACATCACAGCTTGCGCCAAGGTCACCTCTCCGGCGACCACAACGCCTTCTTCCGCACATCCCCTCACGCATCCGGCGACGGAGCGCGCAACAGCTCCGACGGGGCTCGGCTGGCACTCGAACACGACACCGCGATCACAGCGGAAGCGCTCCACGTCGCAGATCGGTTCGCCAGAGTCGGGCGGCGGCAGCGTCGGGAGCACTGATGTGGTCGGCACCGGGACGGCGCAGAGCTGTGAGCCGCGCGTCCAATCGTCGAAGGCAAGCTCAACGGCTTCCGCCACGCACCCGCCATCGCATCGGATCACCTCGCTCCATTGGCATGGGCAGCCCTCCGGCGAGGTGCAGCGCTCTTTGGGTTGGCGCATGGTGAAGACGCTCCCGCCGACGCAGCGAAACATCTCCGCCGGGCAAGGCACCGCCGTGGGGAGCGCGCCCCCGGTCGCGGGGCCTAATTCCCTCGCCGCGAGCCACTCCTTCGCGCAGCCGCGCTCGCATCCGGCGAGGCAAAACGCGATGGCCAGTCCGGCGACCATCGGGGGCGACGCTCGCGGGGACGGCAACTTCATCTACGCGCTTGGCGCCACGGCCTTCCGTTGCGCGCGACGCGCCCACCAGCGGCGGCCGAAGAACAGTGTTGCCGCAACGAGGGCCGCTCCACCGACGGCACAAATCGCTTGCATGAAGACGAAGCGTTCGAGCGCGCTGCGAACAGAACCCTCACACGAGAAGGCGTCGCGACTGAGCGGCGCGTAGAGGCCTCCGATGATGCCGGGCCCAAGCAACGTCCAGACAACGAATCCAAGGCCCGACCCGGCAAAGGTCTCCACGACGCGAACGAGCCAACGACGGCTCCCCTTCTCGGGAACCGTCGTCTTCTCAGCGGGCGCGCTTGCCGGCTCGGTCACCGAGCTCAGCTCTCGATGAAGCTCTTCAGCTGCTTCGAGCGCGACGGGTGCCGGAGCTTGCGGAGCGCCTTGGCTTCAATCTGGCGGATGCGCTCGCGCGTGACCTCGAAGTCTTGGCCGACTTCTTCGAGCGTGTGGTCGCTCTTCTCGCCGATGCCAAAGCGCATGCGGAGCACCTTCTCTTCGCGTGGCGTCAGCGTCTTTAGGACCTTCCGGGTTTGCTCCTGGAGGTTCATGTTGATGACGGCCTCGGCCGGCGAGACGACGCTCTTGTCTTCGATGAAGTCGCCGAGATGCGAATCTTCTTCCTCGCCGATGGGGGTCTCGAGGCTGATGGGCTCCTTGGCGATCTTGAGGACCTTGCGGACCTTGTCGAGCGGCAGCTCCATCTTCTCGGCGATCTCTTCCGGCGTCGGCTCGCGGCCGTATTCCTGGAGGAGGTAGCGGCTCGTACGAATGAGCTTGTTGATGGTCTCGATCATGTGGACCGGGATGCGGATGGTCCGGGCCTGATCGGCGATGGCGCGCGTGATGGCCTGACGAATCCACCACGTCGCGTAGGTGCTGAACTTGTAGCCGCGCTTGTACTCGAACTTGTCGACGGCCTTCATGAGGCCGATGTTCCCCTCCTGGATGAGGTCGAGGAACTGGAGACCGCGGTTCGTGTACTTCTTGGCGATGGAGACGACGAGGCGGAGGTTGGCTTCGACGAGCTCGGCCTTGGCGCGCTCGGCGACGCGCTCACCCTTGAAGATCTCGTCGTAAGTCGCCTTGAGCTGCTCGACGTTGAGCCCGAGCTCCTCCTCGACGGCCTTGAGCTTCTTCTGCGCCTGCGAGTGGCCCGCGAGGACCTCTTCGATGGTGACGCTGTGCTTGCGCTTGAAGCGGCGCTCTGCGTTGGCGTCGCCGCGGGCCGAGCGCGCTTCCTTGCGCAGCTGGTCCATGTCGACGCCGGTCTTCTTCTCGAGCTCGGCGGTGCCGCTCTCGGCGCGCTCGATCTTTTGGATGAGCGACCGGAGCTTCATGACGACCTTGTCGATCGTCTTCTTGTTGAGGCGCATCTCTTCGAGCGTCTCGACCATCTTCAGGCGGCTCGCCTCGACCTCGGCCTCGATGCCCTTCTTGCGGGACTGGGCGCACGTCTCGAGCTGCGCCTTGTGGTCTTCGATGACCTTGTCGAGGTGCTTCACCTTGTCGATGAGGCGGAGGATCTTGCGGTCCGCTTCTTCCTCGTCGAACTCGCCGTCTTCGTCGTCGGCGTCGCGGATGATGTCCTTGACGCGGATCTTGTGCTTCCGGAGCTTGTCGCCGAGATCGATGATCTCGCGAACGGCGACCGGTGAATTCAAGATGGCGTTCAGGATCTGGTGTTCGCCCTGCTCGATGCGCTTGGCGATCTCGACTTCGCCCTCACGCGTGAGCAGCGAGACGCTGCCCATCTTGCGGAGGTACATGCGAACGGGGTCGTTCGACTTCGAGTAGTGGTCGGCGCCGTCTTCTTCCTTCTCGCGCGGGAGCTGCTTCTGCTTGCTCTCGGCTTCTTCCTCGACGATGCGCTTGGGAGCGATCTTCACCTGGGTGGCGGCGTCGACGATCTCGATGTCCTCGTCGCCGAGGACGCCCATCACGTCGTCCATTTGGTCGACAACGGCGTCGGCCGGGAGTGCGTCGTTGACCTCGTCGTAGGTCAAAAAGCCCTTCGACTTCCCGTTCTCGACGAGTTGCTCCACACCCTCTTTGCGGTCGCTCTTTTTCGCCATCGTGCGCCTCTGCTCCCTCGAACTAATCGAATGTCGCTCGCCGCTGCGAGCGCTTTCCCGTGCCCTTGAACCACCAGGCCGAGTCACCCAAGCCGAATGCGGAGTCGGCGCGTGGGCGTTTCCATGAAGGGACCCGTCCTAATACTCAGCTTTCGCTTCAGGTCCAGTCCAAAACCAAAGCTTTTTCCCCTTCACAAATCTTCCCCCTCTGAAGACGGCGGATCGGGCCGTTCGGCATGACTTGTGCCATCGACAGGGGGGCCTGTTCGGGCCGGAGCCTTCACACTTCGAACGCGTTCGGCGGCCTCGCGTGCGAAGCGAACCTCGGCGTTCCAGTCCCCCGCTGCACGCGCCGTCTCGTGCGTGAGCTCGCGAGCGTCCTCCGCGACGAGCATGCCGCGCAACTTCTCGGCGTTTCCGAGGGCCTCGCCCTTCGCCGCCTCGAGCGACTCAAACTCCGGCGCCGCCAGCCGCTTCACGACGAAGGCCTGGACCTCAGGCGGGATCGCCGCGACGAAGGCCGCTGCGTCGAGCGGCTTCTGACCGCCCGCCGTGGCCTGCGACAGCGCCGCGGCAGTCCGCACCGAGAGGCCTTGGAGCATCTCGAGGGCTTGCTTCATGTCCGGATCGCCGAGGAGCTGCGGGTACTCGAGCAAGGCTCCGATGATTTGGGCCCGTTGCGCCGAGCCAGGCGGCTTCGGCGAGATGCGAGCCTTCGCCGGCCCCACGGCCGGAGGTCCGGGCCGGTGCTTGGCCTCCTCTGCGAGGGCGAGCTTCATGGCCTGCTCGAGCGCGCGGAAAGGCTCCTCCGACACGTGGCGCGCGCGCCAATCGGCGACCTTGAGATCAATGCGGCCCGCGAGGCGGTCGGCGTGCGCCTTGGCGAGGCTCCGCACCAGCGGGTCGTCCTCCTCGGACAGGAGCTTCTTGACCGCGTCGACGCGCGCGGCCTTCTCGCGCATGTCCGCCTCCCCGAAGCCCGCCTCGAGGGCATCTTCGATGAGGAACTCGAGGAGGCCGGTGGCGCGCGCGAGCACGTCGGTCAACGCCGTTGGTCCGCGCGTTCGCACGAGATCGTCGGGATCGACGCCTTCCGGCAGGATGGCCACACGGGCCGAAACGCCGGCGTCGCGGAGCGGTCCTCGCGAGTGCCGGATGGCCTTGCGCCCCGCCGCGTCGCCGTCGAAGAGCACGAGACATGTGGGCGCAAAGCGACAGAGCAACTTGGCCTGGTCGACGGTGAACGCGGTGCCAAGCGGCGCCACGACGTTGGTGAACCCCTTCGCGTGAAGCGACACCACGTCGAAGTTTCCCTCGACGACGATGGCCTGCTCGGCGCTCCGGATGGCGTGCCGCGCTTGGAACAAACCGAAGAGGGCGTGTCCCTTGGAGTAGACCGGGCTTTCGGGCGAATTGATGTATTTTGCCGGCTTTTCCGCGTCGGGTTTGTCGGCGAGCATTTGCGGCGTGGGCGCGAGCGCCCGGCCGCTGAAGGCGACGACGCGGCCCTGCGGGTCAACCACGGCGAACATGAGTCGGTGGCGGAAGCGGTCGTAGTGACCCGAGCCCGAGCTCCGCGGCACGAGGAGCCCCGTTTGCTCGCCGACGAGGGGCGAGATGCCTTGCTGCTTCAGGAACGTGGCGAGGCCGTCCCAGCCGCTGGGCGCGTAGCCGATGCGGAAGGCCTGGAGCGTGTCGTCGATGGGACCAAAGGTCGCCTTGGTCTCGTCGGCCACGAGCGGCGCTTCGGCCCCAACGGCCGCGTCCCAGCTTGGCTTGAGACCTCGGCGAGCAAGCTCATCCAGCGCAAAGCGCCGATCCGGATGCTCCCTGAGCATCTTCTCGAAGTAGACGGCGGCCAGCTGATTGACGGCGTAGAGGTCGTCTTTGAGGCGCTTTTGCCGGTCAACCTCCGTGCGGTCGCCCTTCCGCTCCTCTTCGACCTCGACCCCTGCCCGCTCGGCGAGCGCGCGAACGGCTTCAGGAAACGTGAGGCCTTCGAGCTTCATGACGAAGTCGATGGCGCTGCCCGACTCTTTGCACCCAAAGCAGTGGAAGAAGCCCCGCTCCGGGTTCACGTGGAAGCTTGGCGATTTCTCGTTGTGAAAGGGGCAAAGGCCGGAAAAAGAGCGTCCCCGTCGCTTGAGCGTCGGAACGCTCTCCTGGACGAGCGCGACGATGTCCGTGCGTTCGCGAACCAGTTCGATGGTCTGGGGAGAGATCAAGAGGGGGGCGCTCTGGGATACAGAAGTTCAGGGGATCGGCAAGGGAATTTCTGGTTTTCCCGCGAAAACCGCTCCCCGCCCAGGCGACCTCGCATCACCGCAAGGTCGCCCCTATGCAGGTCCCTGCGACGGCACGCGTAACCCATTGAACGAAGGTGCAGGCCATGATAGACGCCGCGCCGAGGGTCCGTTGCACGGACGTTCTCTGAAGGAGCAAGGATTCCATGGCGCAATCCACGGTGGCGACTGGGTCGGGCACGGCGAAGGGCAAGGTCGTTCAGGTCATTGGACCGGTCGTCGACGTTGAGTTCGAGGGCGGCAACCTGCCGAAGATCTTGAACGCGCTGAAGCTGACCAACCCTGGCATCTCGGGCGCCAAGGACAACCTCACGCTTGAAGTGGCCCAGCACCTCGGCGAAAACACGGTCCGAACCATCGCCATGGACACGACCGACGGTCTCGTCCGCGGTATGGACGTGCGTGACACGGGCGCGCCCATCGCGATGCCCGTGGGCCCCGAATGCCTCGGCCGCATCCTGAATGTCATCGGTGAGCCGGTCGACGAGGGCGGTCCGGTCCACGCCAAGAAGACCGCGCCGATTCACCGCGCGCCGCCGACCTTCCAGGAGCAGTCCACGAAGATCGAGATGTTCGAGACCGGCATCAAGGTTATCGACCTCATCGCCCCGTACCGCAAGGGCGGCAAGATCGGCCTCTTCGGCGGCGCCGGCGTCGGCAAGACCGTCCTCATCATGGAGCTCATCAACAACGTCGCGAAAGCCCACGGCGGCGTTTCATGTTTCGCCGGCGTCGGCGAGCGCACCCGCGAGGGCAACGACCTCTACCTCGAAATGAAGGAGTCGAAGCTCGAGAGCGGCGACCCGGTCATTTCGAAGGCCGCCCTCATCTACGGCCAGATGAACGAGCCGCCGGGCGCCCGCGCTCGCGTGGCCCTCTCGGCCCTCACCGTCGCCGAATACTTCCGCGATGAAGAAGGCCAGGACGTGCTCCTGTTCGTCGACAACATCTTCCGCTTCACCCAGGCCGGCTCGGAGGTCTCGGCTCTCCTCGGCCGTATCCCGAGCGCCGTCGGTTACCAGCCGACGCTGGGCACCGAGATGGGCGCGCTCCAAGAGCGCATCACCTCGACGAACAAGGGGTCCATCACGAGCGTCCAGGCCGTCTACGTGCCCGCCGACGACTTGACCGACCCGGCGCCGGCGACAACCTTCGCCCACCTCGACGCAACGACGGTTCTTTCTCGTCAGATCGCCGAGAAGGGCATCTACCCGGCCGTCGACCCGCTCGACTCGTCCTCGACGCTGCTCGACCCGCACATCCTCGGCGAAGAGCACTACGCCGTCGCGCGTCGCGTGCAACAGACGCTGCAGAAGTACAAGGACCTGCTCGACATCATCGCCATCCTCGGCATGGACGAGCTCAGCGAAGACGATCGCGCCATCGTGTCGCGTGCCCGCAAGATCGAGCGATTCCTCTCGCAGCCCTTCTTCGTCGCGGCGCAGTTCACCGGCAAGGGCGGACGACTCGTTCCTGTCAAGAAGACCATCGAAGGCTTCAAGAAGATCCTCGACGGGCACTACGACGACGACGCGAAGTACCCGGAGCAAGCCTTCTTCCTCGTTGGCGATATCGAGGAAATGGAAGCCAAGGCCGCTGAGCTCACCAAGGCCTGAGCCGATCGAGGCGCCGTCGCCCTCCCGGGGCATCGGCGCCTCGCCTTCTCGCGCCCGTGACGAAGAAGCTACGAAAGAAGCTACGAAAGAAAGAGAACGACGATGGCCGACGCAACGAGGGTCGAACTCGAGATCGTGACGCCGAAGGGGCGGGCCCTCATGGCTGCCGTCGACGAGGTCACGGCGCCGAGCGTCAACGGCGAGTTCGGGGTCCTTCCCGGGCACTTGCCGGTTCTCGCCGCGCTGCGCACCGGCATCGTGACCTACCGCGTGGGCCAAGACCAGAAGCGCTGCGCCATTGGCGCGGGCTTCGCCGAGGCCGGGCCCTTGCGAATGGTGATCCTCACCGACGAATACGTGGAGCGCGAGGGCGTCGACCCGGTCGTGGTTCGAAAAGAGCTCTCGGAGGTGCAAGCCTCGCTCGCCAAGCTCGCCGCTGAGGCGTCACCGGGGAGCCAAGCGAAGGAAGAAGCCAAGACGCTTGTTGGCCGGGAAAATTGGCTCGCGGCGCAGCTTGAACTCTACGGCGACCCGCCGCCGGCGACGATGCGTCCCCTCGAAGAGTGGGGCCCGCCCGAGCCCATGGCTGATGACGACGTGCCGGCAGAGCCTCCGCGCAGCTGATGGAGCGCCGCTTCTCGATCCTGGTCGGCGCGAGCGTCCTCGCGCTGACGCTCTTCTTCTTGTGGCGGGCGGGACCAAAGACCATCCCGGCTGCGCAGCCGCATGGGTTGGGGTCGGCCGACGCCGCGGTGGCGCTCGCGGCGCTGTCGGACGCGGCGGTCACCACGACGAGCGCGTCGGAGTTCGACGCCGGCGCTCCCGTCGCCGCCCCGTCGGGGGTGCCCGGTTCACGCTTGCCTGATGGCACTCCCGTGCCTCCGCTGCCCGAGAAGGCGCCGCGGTCGGTGCGCTTTGGTGTCGTGCTCGTGGCCTACGCGGGGGCCCAGGGCGCGCCGACGAGCGCGCGACCGAAGGCGCAGGCGCTCGAGCTGGCGCAGAAGCTAGCGTCCGATGCGCGCACCGACTTCAAGGCGGCCGTCGTGCGCGGCGACTCGGGGTCGATCGAGGATCTCGGTCGGGTGCCGCGCGGCGTCCTTGAGCCGGCGCCCGAATACGTGCTTTTCACCATGCCGGCAGGCGCTGTGAGCGACCCCGTCGATACGCCGCGCGGCTATTGGATCGTCAAACGAATCGACTGACGGAGAAGAAAAATGGCCACCATCGAAATTTCGCGCGCGCACACGCTCTCTAAGGAAGACGCCAAGAAGAAGGCCGAGGAGCTCGCGAAGAGCATGGAGACCAAGCTTGGCCTCGCGTGGAAGTGGGTTGGCGATCAGATCGAATTCAACGCCCCGAGCGGCGCGGCGAAGGGCACCAAGGGCTTCGTGCGGGTCAGCGACACGAGCGTCGACGTGGCGGTCGACCTGCCGCTCATGCTTCGTGTGATGAAGGGGACCATCGAAGAGAAGGTCAACGAGAAGCTCAAGACGCTCCTCTGACGAGCCCTCTGACGAGCCCTCCGACGAGCCGGTCTGATCAGCTAGCGCCTATGGGCGCATAGGGTGCGACTCGCCCTGACCAACTTCGGTGAGGACCAAAAGCTCGATCCGTTCGCAGGACGGGCACTGTAGGATGCGCGCAGGCTGAACTGTCGGGTTTACCGCCCGCAGCGCCCGGACGCCCATGAGTGATTCCCTTTCGAGCCCCGGAAGCTCGCTCTCTTCGCCGCCGGAATCGGTGAGGCCCGAGGTCGCCCGCGCCGTGAACGCGGCGACGAGTCGTCTTCGCAGCGAGGTCGCCGGCGCGCCCGACGAATCACGCCGCGCTCGGCTCTTGCTCGAGTTGGGCGAGGTTGAAGAGCGGCTGCGAGACGAGAGCGGCTCGGTGCGCGAATACTTGGCGGTCCTCGATGCCGAGCCCCACTGTGGTGAGGCCGCCGAAGCGCTCGTGAGGCTCTTTGAGCGACGGCGCTCGCTCAAACAGCTAGGACGCGTCGTCGATGCGCTCGTCGATGGCGCCGAGACGGGCGACCAACTCGTGCGGGCCCTCGTGATGCGGGCCCTCCACGCCATCGACGCGTCGGGTGACGTGGCGCAGGCGGCGGCGGCGCTCACGCGTGCCGTCGAAGCGCCGGCGGGCGAGAGCGAGATCGCGACGGTGCGCCTCTTGCGCGAGATCTTTGCGGCCAAAGGCGGCGATCGAGCCGCGCGCCTTGTCGCGCTCGTCTCCCGCGCTCGCGCGCCCGGCGACGCGCCTTGGCGGGCCCTGCTTCTCGTTGATGCGGCGCGCCTCGAGGCCGAAGAAGGCAACCTAGGCAGCGCCCTTGCGATGCTCGAAGAGTCGCGCGACCTCGGCGGCACCGTTCGATACGTCGCTGCGCGTCGCTCCGAAGAGGTCGCGCGGTTGCTCGTCGACAAGTGCGAAGGCGAGGACCGGGACAAGGCGATGCTGTTCGTCGCCGCGGCCATCGAGGAGCAAGCGCGCCTCGTTGCCGGAGCGCTCGACGATCCGGCTGCCGGCGACGACGCAGGTGTTCCGCGTTTTGCGCGGACGGCGGCCTTCTTGGCGCATCGCGCCCTCAAGGGCGCTGACCGAGCTCGTGAAGCAGGCGACGTGGCTCGCGCCGCGAAGCTGCTCGACGAAACGCTCGCGCATCCTCAGCTCGGCAAGGACCACCTCGCGCGGGCCGCGCTCGCGAACGCGCGAACGCGCCTCGCCGAGGAGGTCGGCGACACGGCGCTCGCCGCCAAGGCTCGCCCAAGGTCGGCTCGCGGACGAAGACGAGCCCGGCGTTCGCGCGGCGCTGGCGCTGCGCATCGCTGAACACGCAGCGAGCCTCGGCGATGGCGCCGCGGCGCAAGAGGCGCTGGCTCAAGCGGTGCTGGCCGACCCGGGCTCCGTCCCGGCTCGCGGCCTTGCCATCGACCTCCACGCGACGGCCGGCGAACCGACTGGCTTTGCGAAGCAGCTCGAGGGCCTCGCGCGCGAGTTGCCGACGCCGGAAGGCGCGCAACGGTCGCTCCTCTTCGCGGCGCTCGTCTGGGCCACGGAAGCCCGCGACGAACGTCGCGCCAAGGTCGTCCTCACCGAGGCGCTGTCGCGCGGCGCGGCGCCGCGCCTCGTGCACGAGTTTGCGCGGTCGCTCGCTGCGGCCTCGGGGTCGGCGAGCTGGTACGAGGAGGAGACGGAGAAGCTTCTCGCCCTCGGTGAGGACGCCGAGGGGCGCGTTCAGCGTCGCCTCGAGATGGTGCGCGGGCGCCTGCTCGCGAGCGACGTCGCAACGGCCGCGAAGTTGCTGGTGGCGCTCGCCGGCGACGCGGGCGACGCGGCCGACAACGCGGGGGCGTGGATCGCGTCGTTGCTGCTCGCCTTCCTCCCGACGCCGGAGCGCGCGGGGCTGGCGCTCGCCGATCGTGCCGTGGCGCTCGACCGGCTCGCGCGCCTCGAAGCGCGCGACGACGTGCGCCTCGGGCTCACGCTCCTCTGCGCTCGCCTGCTCCACAAATCCGGTGATCCCGACGGCGCCGAGCTGCGTCTCGACGCCCTCTTCAACGAGAATCCGAGTCGCTTGCTCGTCGCCGTGATGCTGGCGGGCTTGCAGCAGAGCGCGGGGCGCCTTGAGCGCGCCGCGGGGACGCTGCGCCGTGCCGCCGCCGAGACGAGCGACGGTGAGGTCGCCGGGGCGCTCGAGCTCGAGGCCGGCTTTCTCCTGTGGGACGCGCAGGCGCGGGACGCGGCCCTCGTGGCCTTCGACGCCGCCGCCGAACACGTCCCGGGGGTCGGCGCGTTGACGGCCGCTTGGGCGCGTCGCGGCCTCGCCGCCGCGAGCCCCTCGGCACGAACGCGCGCGCTTGAAGACGCGGAAGGCATGGGCGAGCGTCCCGGCCTCGTCGCCCTCGAGCGGGCCGCTGTTGCGCTGCAGGCTCGCGACGGCGCGGGCCTAGGCCGCGCTGTCGCCACCCAAGTTCCCGAGGGCGACCTCGCCGTTTCGTTGGCGCTGGCCACGCTGCTCGATGCGTCGCCCGACGCCGACCTCGTCGCGCGCGCCGTCGCGGTCCTCGCGGCGAAAGGCGACCGCGCACGCGCCATCGCCAGCGCGGAGCGATACGCCGCCGTTCGCTCCGAGCCCGCGAAGGCCACCGATGCCGCGGCCGCGTGGTTCTCGGCCGGCGGCCTCGTCAGCGCCGGCCTCGAATGGGTCGCCGCCGCCATGGCGCAAGGGGCCATCGGCGAGGAGGCGACGGCGCGACGCGCCATTGGCGACGCTCTCGGTGGAGAGACGCGGGAGGCTCTCTTCGCCAGCGCGGCGTTGCTGGAGTCGTTGGCCGGTGAACGAGCCCCGGACGCGCCGCCACTTGCGGGCGCGAGCGACGCGACGCATCTCGCCAACCTTGAGCTGGCGCCTGCCGGCAGCGACCCGCGTCGCCGCGCCCTCGCCCTCGCGGGTCTTGGGGCGACGCTCGGCGAAGAGGCGCGGCTCGACGGGCTCGCCATGGCCGGTTGGTCCTTGCTTGCGAGCGGCGACGCGGCGGCGGCGGCTGCAGCGTTCACTCAGGTCGCGTCGGCGCGAGCCGCCGATCTCGCCGCGTGGGAGGGGCTCCGAACGGCGGCCGAGTTGCAGGGCGACATGACGACGCGAACGCGCGCCGCGCTCGAGCTGGGCCGTCGGTGCAAGGACGCGAGCCGCTCGGCGGCGTTCCTGGAGGAAGCCGGTCTCTTGGCGCAGGAGCGCGGCGATGCGACGGCCGCCGAGTCGGCGTTTGCGGCGTCCTTCGCCAAGGATCCGCGGCGGGCCGTGGCCTTCGATCGCCTGTTCCGGCGGCTGCGCGATCGGCGCGACGGCGACCAACTCCTGCTGGTGATCGGCAGGCGCCTCGAGGTCTGCGATGAGCCGATGGAGATATCCAAGCTCTTCTGGGAGCAAGCGCGCGTGCTCCGAGAGCGCGGCGACATCGACGGGGCCCTGAAGGCGCTCGAGAACGTCACGATGATCGAGCCAGAGCACGTCGGCGCGCTGGCGCTGACCGGCGAGATCTTTATCAAGCGCGGCGAGTTCGAGCAGGCTGGCGACACGCTGGCGCGCCTCGCGGGCCTGTCCGACGCGCCGGCCAAGAGTCGCTTGACGGCAGGCATCGCCGCCGTTGACCTTTTCGAGAACAAGCTCGATCGCTTCGACCGCGCCCTCGAGGTGTTGATCGGCCTCCATCGCTCGGGGCTCTCGACGATGCCCGTTCGCGAGCGCCTCGCGCGCGCTGCGGCGCGCACGGGAGCGTGGAACGAAGCCATCGCGATCCTTGAGCAGTTGATGCGTGAGCGGCCGGAGGCGAGCGGGCGCATCGAAGCGGCGCGGCTCGCCATGGCCATTCACCGCGACCGCCTGAAGGCTCCCGAGAAGGCGGCGCAGCCGGTCTTGCAGCTCCTCGCCGAGTCACCCAACGACGGCGAAGCCATCGACATGCTCCTCGGGCTCGCGCTTCCGGACCAGGAGAAACGCGTGCACCTTTCACGGGCGCGCGACGTGCTCCTGACGGCGCTGCGCCTCAATCCGGTGGACGCAGCCAACGCGGATCGGCTCGTCCGAGTCGCCGCGGCGTTGGGCGATCGCGAGCTCGGCGCGGTCGCCTCCGCTGTCAAGGGCGCGCTCAGCGGTTCCTCCTCGGCCCGTCGGTCGTCAAGCGGCGTTCCTTCCGTCGCCCTCGGCGACGACCAATTCTCTGCACTCCTAGCGCCCGGTGACGACGGACCGCTGGCGACGCTCTTCGCGTTCCTCGCGCCAACGCTCGCCGAGGCGCTGGGGCCGACCTTGGCGGCCCTCGGCGTGACCAAGCGCGATCGCGTGGACCCGAAGAGTGGGCTCGCGCTCCGCAACGAGATCATCGCGTGGGCCGGCGCCTTTGGCATCGGCGCTCTCGAGGTCTACGTCGGCGGCAAAGACCCGCAGGCGGTCCAGGGCGTCCCCGGCGAGGTGCCGGCGCTCGTCATCGGCCCCGAGGTGCCCTCGCCCTTCGACTCGCGCGCGTCCGCTCGGGTGGCGCGAGAGCTCTTGGGCCTCGCGCGAGGGACCTCGATCTTGCGCCTCCGCGACGAGACCACCGTCGCCGCCATCGTCGTGGCGACGTGTCGGCTTGTCGATGTCGCCATCGAAGCACCGCACTACGCGGTGCTGGCCGAGGTCGAGAAGGCCGTCGGCAAGGCGATCCCGCGCAAGGTGAAGAAGGCGGTTCACGATTTGTGCATGGAGATCGCCGGCAGCGGCGCCGATGCCCGCGAATACCGCCGGCGAGCGCTCGCCTCGCAGGCGCGCGCGGCGTCGGTCGCGTCGGGCGACTTGGGGTTCGTGCTCAGCGAGCTCCTTGAGGGCGCCCTCGAGAAGGTGCAGGGCTCGTTGCGCGCCGATGAGCGCGCGACCGAGCTCTTGCGATTCGCGCTCTCGCCGACCTACGTCGAGTTGCGGCGAGCGCTCGGGCTTGAGGGCGTGTAGTGCGTGGGGCGTCCGAAAGAACGATGGGCCGTAGGATGATCGAGAAGAGGGGATGAGCGAGAAGAAGCCGGAAGACGAGTTCGATTGGACGCAGGCGCTCGCCGATTGGGCGCACACGACCTTCGCACCCGAGCCTGCTGAGCGGAAGCGCAGCGGTGCGCCTTCGCGCGCGCCCCGCGCCCCCTCCATTCCCGCCATTGATCCGGCGCTCTTGCCCGATCTCGCGCCCCGCGACATGCCGATGCCGGGGCCGCCGCCGCGGTATCCCGTACCGCCGCCGGCCCCCGAAGAAGAGCCCTCGACGCGCACGCTGTACCGGTCTTCGTCGTCCCTTCGCGCCGCGAAGCCGGCGGAGTCGGTCCCCGAACCGGCGCCGGCCCCCTTTGAAGACGGGGCGAGCGACGAGCCCGAGCCGGCCTCGCGGACCGCGGTGATGCAGCTCGAGGTTGCCGGCCCCAACTCCGCGCGAACGGTCGAGTGGAATCCTCACGAAGAGCCGCCGGCCGACACGGCGGCGCTTGCCGTGCCCGTTGAGCCCCAGGTCGCGCCTGCTGCCGTCTTGCCGACGGCCGACGAGCACGTCGAGGGCGTGCAGTCCGACGCGTCACCGGACGTTCCCGCGGCCGTGGTGGCGCCGGTCGCCGAGGCAAACTCGCAACTGGCCCCCGTCGCGTCCAATGCTGCCGTCGCCAGCGCGCCGGCAGCAGAGCCGGCGCTTGCGGTCGTGCCACTCCCCCAGCCTCCGCCGGTCGCGCTTCCCGTGGAGCTTGCGCCCGGCTCGGCCGCCGATCTCGACGATGCGCCCACGTTCGCATCGTCGAACGAATTGCCGCTGCCACCCGCAGACGCCGAGCCGCTCGCCTCGCGCGAGGCACCGACGGCGCCAGCCGAGCCTGAACCCGCTCCCGCTCCAGCCGCGGAGCCCACCGTCGTTGCGGCCGCCTCCCCGCCTGCCGTGGCGTCTGCGGCGCCCACGCCTTCGCCTCTCGCGCCAGCCGAAGAGCCCATTTCCCAGCCCCGCATCTCAACGAAGAACCCTCCGGCGGAGAGCATGCGCCTCGACGCGCGCCCTTCGAAGGTGCCCGGCACGTCGACCTTAGGAGCGCTGCTCGGGGCCGAGCCCTCCGACGCCGAGCTCGACGCCTTGCTTGATGGCTTCCCCGACGACTCGGTCGCCGAGATCCTCGACGTGACGCCCGCGCCACCGCGGCCTGCGCCGCCCGCGCCGCCTGCGGCCCCACGGCCCGTGGCGTCGGTCCCACCGAGGCCGGCGCCGGCGGCACCGAAGCCGCGCCCTCCGCTGCCCGCCGCCGCAGCGGCGCCGACCCCCGCTGTCGTGGAGGCGCTCTTTGAGCCGGCTGCGGTTCCGCCGCCTGCCGCGGATCTGTCGCCCGCGCCGCCGCCGGCCGCTGCGCCCGCGCCGACCCAAGAGGTCGCGGTTGCGGTCGCGAGCGACCGGCCGAGGCCGCCGAAGTCAAGCTGGGCCGCCGACGAAGAGGAGCCCACGGCCGTGCGCGCCTTGCCCACCGCCGAGCTGAACGCGATGTTCGCGACGGCCAGCACGACGGCGGCTGCGGTTGCGCCGCCGGACGCCAGCGCAGCTTCTGAGCCCGCACCCGCCTCCCCTTCGCCAAATGCCGCGGCGGACGGCGTCGCCGAGCGCGCCGCCGGGCCTAAGGCCCGCCGCGCGAGCGACCCGGCGCTCAAGGAGTCTGTCACCGCGGTGCGTGCTGCAGCGCCGAGCGGCGGCTCCTTGCCCGACGATGAAGAGGTGACCCACACGCGGCTCCCGACGCCCGCGGAGATGCCCGTTCCCGCGCCGGCGGCTGCGCGGCCGCAAGACCGGGTCGAACCGTCGCGCAGGCCTGCTCCGCCGAGCGACCCCGCGCCCGAGTCGGTGACGGGCCTTCGTACGGCGACGCCCTTTGGTCTCGGCGGCATGCCGCTGCCTTCGGCGAAGCCGCCGGTGCCGGCGCCGTCGTCGCCTGCTGCCGAGGAGGCGCCGGCGAAGGAGCGCAAGGAGAGCGACGCGGTCCTCGAGGTTTCAAGCTCCGAGCTCGAGGTCGGCGCGCTCCCGCGGGCGTTCGACGAGCCGCTCGCGAGCGAGTGGGGCGCCGATGTACCGGTGGCGCAGTGGCTCGTGGGGCCGGTGCGCGAGGCTTTCCTCGGCCGCGCCGCATGGCTCGAAGATGAAGCGCGCAAGCTTGAAGACAAGAGCGCGCGCGCCCGGCAGTTGCTCGTCGTGAGCGAAATGGTCGCCATGACGGGCGAGCGCGAGCGCGCGATCCATCTCGCCCGAGAAGCCCGGGACGCGGTGCCGCAGATGGCGATGACACACCGCCAGTTGCGGGGTCTCGTGGGCACCAGCGACGGCGCTCAGTTCCTCGACGCGGTGGACCACTCGCTGCGGGCCACGCCGGTTGTAAGCGCGAAGATGCATGATGCGCTGCTCGCCGCCGATGTGCTGCGAGTGGGCGGCGACGACGAAGGGGCACGCAAGCGGTACGAGCAAGCGGCGCGCGTCGGCGCGCAGGACTCGCGGCTCATCTTGTCGCGGGCCGCGATGGCGTTGGCGCGAGGCGAGACGAGCAGCATCGCGCTCCGGATCCCCGACGCGGAAGACCTCTCTCCGTTCTCGCGCGCGGCCTCCGCGGCGCTTCGCCTCCGCGGCGTCGAGGTGCGCGGTGCGGCGA
Source organism: Myxococcales bacterium (assembly GCA_016703425.1). Taxonomy (NCBI): domain Bacteria; kingdom Pseudomonadati; phylum Myxococcota; class Myxococcia; order Myxococcales; species Myxococcales bacterium. The sequence goes on along the minus strand of JADJCA010000001.1, from coordinate 564,056 downwards.
TCGAGCCCGCTGCCAATGATCCGCTACGCAACGCGCGCGCGTCGCTCGCCAAGGGTGACTTCGCGAAGGCAGCGCAAGCCGTCGCCGAGCTCACCAGCGACGACGGCCTGGGCGCTGGCGCGATGTGGTTGGAAGCCGCCATGCTCGCGCTCTTGCCGGACGGGGCGAAGCGTTCGGCGGCCGCTGTGGCGAAGCTCGCGGGCCCGGAGGTCACGCGGTGGCGCGCGGCGCGATGCCTCGAGGCCGGCGATTCCGTGGGCCTCGCGAACCTGCTCGAGGCAGGCGGCGACGCGTTCATCGCGCCCGAGTTGCTCGTGCTGCAAATGTTGGCCGGCGCGAGGCCCGACGAAGTTCGCATGACGAACAGCGTCGTCGCGGCGACGCAGAGCACGCAGCCGCTCGCGGCCGCGGCCGCTGGAGTGAAGACCCCCCTCGACGGTCACGTTGCCGGCCAGGAGACGGCGCGCAAAGAGATGCACCTGGGGCGTCTCTTGGCTGCCGATGGCGCCGCACATGCCCTTTCCGCGGCCGTGGCGTCGCTCGCCGACGCGATGCCGCTCGAGATGCGCGCGCTGGTCGTTGACGGCGCGCGCGAGGCGAGCCGCTTCGCGCCGGTGGCCGAGGCCGTAGGAGCCTGGGGCGGCGACGCTCCGGTGGCGGCGACGGCGCTCGCTGCGGCCTTCGTGGCGGAGCGCGGCGGAGACGTTGAGAGCGCGCGTGACGCGTTCCGGCGCCTTGCGGAGGAGGACCCGTCATCGCTGCTGGCGATTCGCGCGCTCGCGTCGCTCGATCCTGCGCACGACGAAGCCGCGCGTCTCAAGGCGCGCGCGGCCGCCCTCGGCGCGACGACGTCGTCGGCCATCACCAGCGTGGAGCTCTTCGCGCGGCTCGGCGCCACTGACGACGGCGTCGCGGCCCTTGGTCGCGCGCTCGAGGCGGACCCCGAGTTTACCGTCGCGTCACTCGCGCTTGAGCGCGCCGCGCGACGCCGCGGCGAGCTCGAGAAGGTCGTCGAGGCGATTCGTGCGAGGCAAGGCAAGAGCAAAGACCCGATGGAGATCGCGCTCGACGGCGTCCGCGAAGCCCTCCTCATCGCGGACACCGAGCCGGAGCGCGCGGGCCAGCTCCTCATCGACGCGCATCGAGCGCGCCCCAACGACATCGCCCTCCGCGAACTCTTCGAGCGCCTCACGATGGCCTCGCCAGAGGAGCGTGGCGCTTGGCGTGAGGCCCAGGCGGCGCAGGCGAAGACGCACGCGAAGGCCGTCTGGCTCCTTGAGGCCATTCGCGCGTACGCCAGCGCCGGCGACACGACGGGCATGTTGCGCGCCGCACGCGCCTTGGCGGAGGCAAGCTCGGGCCACCTGGAGTCGCTGCTGCTTGAAGAAGCCGAGCTCGCCGCCGGCGCCGTCGAACGTCTCAGCGAGGAGCTGATGACCGCCGCCAAGGCCGGCTCCGACGCTATCGACCGGCGCGAAGCCTACGAGCGGCTCGCCGCGGTGGACCTCTCGAAGGGCGACCGCTCTGGCGCCCTTCTTTGGCATCGCTCTGTGCTCGAAGAGGATCCAACCTATTTGCCGAGCCTTCGCATGCTTGAGCACTCGCTCATCGGCGAGGGGCGCGAGGACGAGCTGGAGCCGATCGCCGCCGCGTTGGCCGCTCGCCTCACCGGCGATCTCGGGGGTGAGGGCGTGGCCCACGCTGCCCTCGGAACCTGGCTTCGCACGCGCGCAGGCGACTACGGGAGCATCGGCGAGTTGGCCGATCTCGCGCGCAAACATGAGGTGCCACCGCTCTGGGCGCTCCGCGTCTGGAACGCGCGCGCGCGCATCGCTGGCGATCACCAGGCCGACTACGACTCGTCGTCGGAGCTGGCCTTGCGCACGCAACGCTCCTTCGACCTCGCGGCGCTTCATTCGCGGCGTGGCGACGCGGCGCTTCGCATGGAGCGCCTCGAGCTGGCTCGTGCGGCTTACGAGGAAGCGGCCCGCGCCGAACCAGGGGCTGTCGCCGTTTGGGAGAAGCTGGCGGAGGCGCGGCAGCTCGCGCGCGACCTCCCGGGCACCGCCGAGGCGCTGGAGTCGGTCGCGCGCACGAGCGGCGTGCCGGCGCATCAGCTGGCCGCTTGGCATCGCGCCGCGGTCCTTTGGAGCGACGAGCTGCGGAACCCCGACCGGGCGCGTCACGCGCTCGAGCAGGTCGCCAAGGTCGACCTCGCTCACGCCGACGTCTTCACGCGCCTCGCCGCCCTCTACGGCAAGTCGGGGGCGAAGGCGGAGCTCGCCGATCTCCTTGAGCGACGCTCGGCCATGGCCTCCGACGAGAACGAGCGCCTCGATCTCGAGGTCGAGCGCGGTCGAATCCTTGCCGAGGTGGGCGAGCCGAAGCGCGCGCGCGCCGCTCTCGAGGCGGCGCTGGCGATCCACGCCGATCACGCGGGCGCCTTGGACGCGCTCGCCGAACTCTGCGCCGCCAGCGGCGATCACGCCGCCGCCGAACAGGCGCTCGTTCGACTGACGCGCCTCGTGTCGGCGCCCGAGGAGCAGCGCGCGGTCTACTCGCGCCTCGGCGCCTTGTACGCGGACAACCTAGGCAACATGGGCCGCGCTGAGTTGGCCTTCCGCGAGGTGCTGAAGCGCGCGCCCGACGACGAGCCGACGATGGAGCGCCTCGTCGGGATCTACGCGAAGCAGAACGACTCCGCGCGCGCCCTCGAGATGCAGAACGAGCTCGTTCAACGCGCCACCACACCTGCCGACAAGCGCGATCGCAGCATCCAGCTCGCGCGCGTCCTCGAGACGGTCGCTCGCGACTTGCGCAAGGCCGAGCAGGCCCTCGAGGCGGCCCGGCGTGAGCTGCCACAGGACGTGACGCTGCTCCGCGCGCTCGCCGACTTCTACACGAGGCATCGGCAGCTGCCGGCGGTGCACATCCTGCTCGACCGCACCGCCGGTGACGTGAGGCGCGCGCTCGGCGCCGGTCGCTTCGCGCCCGAGGCGTTCGCCATCATGACGACGGTCTATGAGCTTCGCGGACACCATGACGCCGCGGCCCTCGTGGGCGCGTCGCTCGCGGCCATCGAGGGGCGCGAGACCTCCCTGCCCGGCGCCGGCGCGCGCGCGGGCGACGCGGCCCTCGATGACCTGCTCGCGCCCGAGCTGGTCTCGTCGGCGCTCCGCGCGCTCCTGACGCGCACCGGCGATTCGCTCGACGTGCTCGCGCCCGTCGACCTGAAGGGACTCCGCGCCACGCCGCTGACGTTCAACCATCCCTTCGGCGGCGAGGTCCAAGCCTTGGCCGCCGCGATGGGCATCTCCGGCGTTCAGATCCATGTCTCGCCGCAGATCGGCATGATGTGCGTGCCGGTGGCGACCTTGCCGCCGACGCTCGTCGTCGGCGAAGCGTTGCTCAAGGCACCGCAGAAGACCGCGCGTGCGTTCTTGATGGTGCGGGCTCTCAAGCTCGTCGCGGCGCGCGCTGGCGCGCTCGTCCGAATCCCGCCGAAGGATGCGGCCGTCGCGCTCGGGGCGTTCTTCAAGGTGTTCAACCCCTCGTGGGAGCCGCCGGGTCTGCCCGCGGGCCCCATCAACGAGGGCGTCAAGCGCCTGCAAGGCGCCCTGCAGCGAGGCGCGTCGCCCGACATCGGTCTCTTGGCGCTCGAAGCGGCCGGCGGCATCTTCGGTCAGCCGCAAGCTGTGGGCGCGGCGCTGCTGGCATGGGGCAATCGCGTCGCCCTGCTCGCGGTCGGTGATCCGAACGGCGCGCTCGACGCGATGGCTTGGTCGGCGGGGATGCCTGCCGGGGCACCCACCGGCGATGCGCGCGCGAGCTGGCTCTCGCGCACGGCGGAGGCGCGCGAGCTCTTGGTCTTCTCCATGTCGGACGCCTACGCGGAGGCGCGCAAGCGGATGGGCCTCAGCAAGTAGGTCTCGACCGCAAGGGCCCACGCGCGGCTCCCGCAGCGCGAGCGTGTCTCAGTCGACCACGACCTCGACCGGCTCGCTTCGACCGCCACGGGCCTCGGCGATCAGCGTGTGACGACCCGGCGACGGTACCCACGGGAGCGGCTCGCCGGCCTTCGCGGCGGCGACCTCGCGACCATCGACGAGGAGCACCACTTGGGCGCGAGGCTCGGCGACGACACGCACGGCGATGGTGGATGGGCGGTCCGGCGCGAGGTAGTAGTGTGCGTCGCGGGCCGGGTGCTCGATGCGGACGGCCGCTTCCCTGCTGGTCGCGTGGTCGCGTAAGGCGCCGCACGGCGCGGCGTGCTCCGGCATGAGGGGCCGCTTCGCTCCCCGCGCCCAGTCGAGGAACTCGGCGGGGTAGTCCTCGAAGACGCGCCGCTCCACGCTCCGAGCATCGCAGGCGCTGGTGGCGAGGCGCCCGGTCTTGGTCTCGACGAGCGCCGTTGTGTGCATTGTGCACGACGTGCGCTCGTGATCCTTGGGCAACCACTCGCGAACGGCGTGAGGACACTCGGGCGTTTTGGCCTTGCCCGAGAGCGCGCACACGTGTGCTTGAATCAGCCCGTCCGGCGCAGCGACGTCGGCGTCGTTGCTGGGAAGTCGAGCGTGTGCGGCGGTGAGCGTGTCTCTCAGGATCGGTCCAGCCCCGGCGATGCCGCTCACGTCGTGCATGCTTGTGCCATCGAAGTTTCCGGCCCACACGGCCGCCGTGACGCGCGCCGTAAAGCCCACGGCCCAGTTGTCGCGGAACCCCTTCGATGTGCCGGTCTTGACGGCCGCGCGGAACGGCAGCTCGAGCACGTTGCGCTCGCCGAAGGCCGGCATGCGCGCCTCGCGATCGGCCAGCATGTCGGAGACGAGCCACGCGCTCGCAGGAGAGAGCACGCGCGCGCCGTCGTCAGCCTCGGCGGCCGGCGGCGCCGAGTTCGTCGGGGCGCGCTCGCTCGCGAGGCCGTGCAGCCGCAGCGTGCGCCCGCCGCGTGCGAGCGCCGCGTACGCGCGCGCCAGCTCGAGGAGCGTGACGTCGCCGTCACCGAGGGCGAGCGCCTCCCCGTAGTGCTCGGGGCTCTCCGGTAGCGAGAAGCCCGCGCTGCGGAGCTCGGTTAGAAACGCGCCGACGCCCACGCGCGTGATGAGCGAAACGGCGGGCACGTTGAGCGAGCTCGCGAGGGCGACGCGGGCGCGCACCGGACCGCGGAACTTCCCGTCGTAGTTGTGCGGCACGAAGGCGCCGGCGCCGATGGGCACCGTGAGCGGCACGTCTGCGAGGAGCGACGCCGCGTCGATTTCGCCGCGGTCAAGCGCGAGGCCGTAGAGGAACGGCTTGAGCGTCGAGCCGGCTTGACGCCGGGCGCGGACGCCGTCGTTGCCGCCCAAGGCGCGCTCATTGAAAGCGTCGGGTGAGCCTACGTAGGCGAGGATCTCGCCGCGCTCGTTGTCAATGACAAGGGCGGCCGCCGCCGTGACACCTTTCGCGGCCACGTGGCGCAGGTTGGCGCGGACCGCTTGCTCCACCTCGAGTTGCAGCGAGGCGTCGAGCGTGGTGAGGACGGTTCCCGTCGTCCCGATACTGCCGGGGGGAACGCGCCCGTCATCGAGGGAGCCCCTCAGCACCGCGGAGACAAAGTGGATGGCCGCCGGGGCGACGCCACGCCCGAGAGGTCGCGTCGGCTCAGCGGCGGCCAGCGTGTGCTCGTTCTCCGAGACAAGCCCGAAGGCGCGCATGCGCTCCAGCACCACGAGGCGCCGCGCGGCGAGTCGCGGCATGTGGCGCGCCGGATCGTAATACGCCGGGCCGCGCGGCAGCGCCGCCAACATGGCCGCCTCGCCGGCCGTCAGCGCCCGCGGCTCTTTGTCGAAGTGGTGCCGCGCCGCGGCCCCGAGGCCTCGCACGTCGGGGCCAAAGGGGGCGCGGTTCGCGTATTCGGTGACAATCCGGTCCTTGCTGAGCCACGCGTCGAGCTTCAGCGCGAGCAGCACCTCGCCGGCCTTTCCGACGACGTTTCGCCGATGGGGCCGGACGAGCCGCGCGAGCTGCATGGTCAAGGTCGAGGCCCCCGAGACGATGCGCCCGCGCCACACGCTCATCGCCGCGGCGCGCATCACCGACGCGGGATCCACGCCCGCGTGACCGTAGAAGCGCCGATCCTCGGCGGCGATGAGCGCCAGCGCGGCGGTGGCGCCGAGGTCGCCCTCGCGCAGCGGCATGGCGCGCGTGTGATCGTCGGCGCGGACCTCTCGGAGCAGGCGGCCGTTGCGGTCGAGGACGCGCAAGGAGCGTCGGTTCGGCGCGTCGCCGGCGGGCTCACGGAGCTCCTCCGGCAGCGGCGTCATGGCGGCCGCGAACGAGAGCGCGGCCGCCGCCAGGCTGAGCGCGAGGAGCGCCCGCCGCGCGGCGCGCCACGCTCGTGGGAAGCGTGCGGCGAGGGTCTCGAGTCCGACGCGGCTCATCGGACCTCGAACACCTGCCCCGCCGTGCGGCCGAAGACCTCGGGCTCGTACATGCACTCCGCACGCGTAGCGGGCACCACGAAAGCGCCCCCGCGAGGTGGCCCGGGCCAGGTACCGGTAGTGGTAGATGCCCGCCGCCATGTCCTCCACGAACGTGAGCACCTTGTCATCGTGAACCTCGCGGTGGAACGGCGCCGTCAGCTCGCCGCGGCCGTTGGCGCGCTCGTCCTCCTCGTCCTGATCGTCGCCATCTCGGCTTGGTCCGCTGGAGACGAGCGCCGCCGCTCGCGACGAGGTGCGAAGCCGCGTGTCGATGGCCTCGAGGCCGCCCGGCAGCGGATCGTCGAGGACGACCTGAGTGCGTGGCGTGGCCGTGACGAGGTAGAGGTCCACGAGCACGAGATCGCCGGCGTTGACGCTCGTCGCGGACGACGGCGCCGCCGTGAGGAGCGCCGCTTCGATCTGGTCCGGCTTGACGGCGCGCATCGTCTTCTTCACGAAGAGGCCGCGGTCGAGCGAGTCGCGTGGCAGATCGGTGCGCGCGTAGCGGAGGCGCGCCTCGTAAAAGAGTCGCCCGCTGCCGAGCGCTTGGAACGTCAAGGCCGTCCCGGGGCCCGCCATGAGCGAGCGCGCGGGGACGTTGGCCACGACCGCCGTGGCGCTCTCGAAGTGGTTCTCGTGAAGGAGCGTCTCGCCGAGGAACACGCGGGCGTCGAAGTCGATGGGCGCCCCTTCCTGCGCCTTTCGGTAGGTGTCGAGCGCCACGAGCGCGAAGCTCGCCCCTCCTGCGTGGACCGGAACGCCGCCCCCTCGCGGAGACCGACGAGGCCGCGCGCGAGGCGCCCGCCGAGGGGTGGTTCGGCTCGGCCGTGACGAGGGCGCGGAGCACCAGCGCCGTGGTGCGCGCGTCCGAGTCGAGCAGCGGCGCGTATTCGCCGCCCACGTTGGTCGCGACGACGGCGCCAGCGGGCGTGATTCGGATGTGGTTGTCGAGATCGCGGAAGAGCTCCTTCATGATCTCCGCGCGCGGCACGCCGCTCTGCGGACCGTCTTTCGGCGCGATGGCGTACGCGTGCGCGAGCAGGGCGCGGGCGAAGAGCGGCATCTTCTGTCGCTCGCCGTAGAGCTCGGTCATGAGCCCGCCGTCGGGCCGTTGGCTGACGGCGAGGACGTCGGCGATGAACGCGCTCTGGGCCAGGCCGAGCTTGCTCTTGCGCTCCCGCGACAGCGTGTGCAACGCCTGGAGCGCGGCGTCGAGGGCGTCGCTCGGCACGGCGTGGCCCCGCTTCTTTGCGTCGGTGAGGGCCCACGTTACGTAGGCCGTGAGCCACGCATCGCCGGAGCCCGAGTCGGTCCAGTACCCGAAGGTGCCGTCGGGTTTCTGCGACTTGAGGATTCGGCCGATGGTGTCGGCGATGGTCCGGGGCGCGTCTTTCGGCGCCGGTGCGCCGACGAAGGGCAAGAGGTCGGCGGCGAGGACGTACGGCACGAGGCGACTCGTGAGCTGCTCGGTGCAGCCGTACGGGTATTCGAGGACTTGTTTGACGGCGCCGTCGAGGCCCACGAGCGCGCTCGATGAGAGCGGGACCTCGAGGCCGCCCACGTCGGGCCGGATGGACCGGAGGTCGCCGAGCTGCTCGGCGCTCGCCGTGTCGGTGACGCCGGCCAGCGCGACGGCTTCCATGGTGGTCGGAACGCTGACGGTCTTCGTAAGCCGGAGCGCGTCGCTCTCGCGCTCCGCGCTTGCGCGAAAGTTCAATGTCGCCGTCCCAGCAGAGGACGGCTTGAAGCGGAACTTCACCTCCGCTTGGCCCGACGCTTCGAGCGAGACGCGTTGCTTGAGGTCGCCCTCCACGTCGATGCCGGAAGCCTCCAGCGAAACATCCGCCACCGTCTTGCCCAAGCCCTTGGTCGTGACGATGACGCCCGCCTCGACGACGTCGCCGGTGCGGAAGAATCGCGGGAGGGCGGGCCGGAGCATGAGCCTTCGGCTCGTGATGACTTGCGTGTCGCCGAAGCCGAAGCGATCGCCGGGGTCGGCGACGACGGCCATGATGCGGTACGTCGTGAGCGCGTCGGGCAACTTGAAGCGCACCTTCGCGCGTCCCTTGTCGACCAGGAGCGAGGGCTCGAAGAACGCCGTGGAGCGGAAGTCGGCGCGCATGCCCTCGCCGCCGCCGCCCCCGTCGGCGCCCTTGTCCTCGCCAGGGCGCGCCGGCGACAGGCGAAAGATGCGAGCCAAGTCGTCGCGGTTCTCGAGCGAGAAGACCGCCAGCGGGCGCTGCGCTCCGAAGGTCGGCAAGGGATCGGGCGTCTTGTAGCCGGTGAGCATCAACACGCCTTCATCGACGGCGTAGACCGTGGCGTTGGCGCGCACCGGCTCGCCGCGGCGGTTGGTCACGCTCACGTCGACCTCGATCTCCTGGCCCGGGCGCAACTCCTTCTGCGACGGGGTGAGCTGCACCTTGAGGCGGCGGTCGTCGGGCCGAATCGCGAGCGTGGCGTAACCGAGTCGGAAGGCCGGCGCGCCGACGTCGGCGCCTTTGAGCGGTCGATCCTTCGTGCGGCCCCGCACCAGGTGCACGCCCACGAAGACGTTGGGGTACATCTCGGCGGTGACCGGCACCTTGACCGTCGGCGTGGGGCCGCGCAGCGTCCGGCGCTCGGTCTTCGTGATGCCGGCGCGCTCGAGTGTGACGAGCGCTTCCGCCTCCGGGTACGGGTTTTTGACCAGGATCGTCGCGACGTCGCCGACGTCGTAGCTCGCCTTGTCCGAGACGAGCTCGAGCTGGGAGCCATCGGTCATCCGCCAAGGCGCGCCGTTGTCCTTGCCGTCGCCGCGGCTGAGGACATAGAGCGACTGGCTCGCGCTCGCGGCGTTGCCTCGTCCGTCACGCGTCGTGGCGTGGATGACGTGGTAGCCGGCGGCCTTCGAAGTCAGCGGGCAAGCCGCGGGCGCATCGGCTTTGGTCACGACGGTGCAGCTCTCCACGGGCTCGTCGACGACGCGCGTCTCGTGGGTCACGGCCGCTTCGCCGGAGCCGCGGAGCGCCGTCTGCCAGGTCCGCCGCAAGAGCTCGAGCGTCACCTTGACGCCGGCGCGCCGCTTGCCGGTGGGCTCGATGGCGAGGACCGACGGCTCGACGCGGGCGCCTTCATCGACGAACGCGTCTTTGGGCCGCTTGAGGGCCACGTAGAACTCGGCGGGGTGGACGAGCGCGCTCGCCTCCGCGGCCACCGACTGGCGCGTCAAGTCCTGCACCTCGCCTTCGATGCTCAAGGTCTCGGTGCCGCGCTGCCCCACGAGGGTGAGCGGCACCGACGCTGCGTGTTCACCCTTCGCGCCGAGCTCGCCTTCGCTCGAGTGAATCTGCTCGGCGTGCGAGGTCGTGTTCGGTTGATCGCGGAGGAACGTGTCGTCGGTCCACGAGAAGGTCTCCGGTTCGGCTTCTTCGCCCAGCGGGAGCGAGAAGTAGCCGGGCCCGCGCCTTATCGCGAGGCGGCCCTTGCCGCCCTTCATGGGCGCACCGAACAGGTAGTCGCCGCGCACGACGAACCCGGCCTTGTCGCCGCGGATGAAGCTGGGGCGCTCCGGCTCCACGGCGACCTTGAACTCGCTGGCCTTGTACGCGGCGAGCTCGACGCTCACCGTCGCGACGCCGGCGCCGTCGTCGCCCTTGTCGGAAGGGCCGCGCGAGAGCTCAGCGCGGACCTCGAAGCTCCCGAGGCGAGCCGTCGGCGGGATCGGCACGTCGACGGCGAACTCGCCGAACTCACCGAGCTGCGACGTGCTCTTCCAGACCTCGTCGCCTTGCGCCGAGAAGGCGCGAACGTCGACGCCCCTCCCCTTCGGCGTCGAGGTTCCGCGGGGGGTCTGGAGGCGGAAGAGACCCTTGGTGCGGATGGTCTCGCCGGGCCGGTAGACGCCGCGATCGGCGAACACGAAGCCCATCGGATCGAGCCTCCCCGATGGATCGGTGTGGCTCGCGTATTGCCATGGCGAGAGCATGTCGCGCACGTGGCGCACGGCGAGATCGTCTCCGAGGCGTGCGAAGAGCAGCGGCTCGTCGTCGTCGGCCCGGTGCCGCGGCGGCGCTGGATCAAAGCGCTCGGCGGGGATCGCGACGAGTCCGTCCTTGTCGGTGGCCCCGGCGAAGGCCTCGTCGCCGGAGGCGCGGCGGACCGTGACCGTCGCGCCCGCGATGGGCTTGCCGGTCGTGAGGCTCGTCACCCAAACGAGGCTTCCGAAGCGGCTCATCTTGGCGCTGATGCCGAGGTCGGTGCTGGCGAGCGTGTGGATGCGTTCGATGTTGTTTCGGTTGCGGCCGCCTTTCGCCCGGAGGCCGAAGGCGAAGAGGCCGCGGTCCGTGGAGCGGCCGAGCGTCTTGGCCAAATCGAGCGCGAAGACGTGGCGCGCGTTCGGCGCCGCGCCGGGGGCGACGCTGGTTTGCTTGGCGCCGGTTCCGAGGAGCGAGGGGTAGCCTTGGCTCCCGCGCCGCCGCCTCGTCGCCACCCACTTCGCGTAGCTCGCTTCGTCGAACGCGACCGCGGCCAGCTCGATCTCCTTCACGTTGACGCTGGCGATGGGGATCGCCGGCGGCGCCTTCTTCGGCGCGTCGAAGACCGTCCCCGCGAGGCCAACCTCGACCTCGGGCCACTCGTCGTCGGTCTCCATCGTGAACGATTGATCGCTCGCGAGCGCCTGCCCGAACTCGTCTTTGAGCCCGGCCTTCACCGTGACGCGGTACGAGCGGGCTGGCCCGAGGCGCGCCGGCAGGTGCACGCTCGAGGTGAGGTCTCGGTCGTCGCCGCTCCGCAGGCGTGCGCCCCAATCGAGCCGCGTCGCGGGCTCCACGACGACGCTGCGCGCGAAGTCGCGGAGGCGGACGCGGTTCTTGAGCTCCACGCGAAAGCCGTCGCGGGCCGAACACTTCTTGTTGGGCGTGTCCTTGTAACAGTCGACGGCGTCGACGCGCTGGGGGCCAAAGGTGCGGAGCGCCACGCTCACGGCGTGGTCCGTCGGCAGCGGTCCTTCCGTGCCGCGAAGCTCGGCGGAGCCGGTGAGCGTGACGTCGGCGTCGAGCGGCAACGGCGACGCCGGGAGCACCTGCACGCGCGTCGGCACATCGGCCTTCGGGTACGAGGCCTTGACCTTGATGGCTGCGCGCTTCGTGTTGGGGAGCTCGAAGCGCAGCTCCTTCTCGAGCGTCGCCAAGGCCACCGGCTGGTTGAAGAGGAGCTCGATGGGGGCCGAGGGCAACAGATGTTGAAAGCCCGACGCCGGTTGGCTCGACACCATGTGCGGACGCGGCGTCGAGAACTCGACGACGTGCGCCGCCGCGAGCGTCGAGCCGTCGAGGGCGCGCGTGCCGGCGGGCACCGTGACGCGGTACTTCGTCGCGCGAGCCAGGGGCTCCGAAGGGGCGAAGGTCAAGGCCGAGGTGCCGAGCCACTTCCACTCGCCTCGCGGCGAGCGGCCCTCGACGGCCACGAGGGTCGCTGGCGGAGCGCTCTCGGTGCCGGCCAGCTCGAGGGGGCGCATGGGGCGGCTGAAGAGGATGTTCACCTCGGACGGCTCCTCGGTCTCCCCCTCGGGAGAGGCGTGAGCGACCCGGAAGGGCCCGTCGACCTTGGTGCCCTTGTCCGCTGCGCCGAGGCCCAGCGTGCGCTGCGGCGCCACGACGGGGGGCCTGGGGCCCGAGAGGCACGAGAGGCCCAGGGCCGCCAGCAGCGCCAGCTCGATTCGGGGCGAACGCCGCGTCGTCACCGCCAAAAACGGTGCCTTGAGGTTCCACATGGGCTGCTCGTACGTCGCCTTTCTCCTCGCGAAAAGCGCGAAGAACGAGGCCCGATGGCCGGGACCTCGGGCCGCGCGCGACCTAGGCCGGAACCGCCGGACGCGTCGCCTCGCACGCCGCCTCACGACAGAACGCCGTCCCCTCCCCGACCGATTCCCACCACCCAGGGCGTACGTGGGCGGCCCTTGGACGCTTTTGTGCTATTGAGCGCCCCAGAATGCCCTTGGACCTTCGCAACGTCGCCATCGTCGCCCACGTCGACCATGGCAAGACCACCCTCGTCGACGCCATGCTCAGCAGGCGGGGACCTTCCGTGACAACGAGCAGGTCCAAGAGCGGGTCATGGACTCGAACGACCTCGAGCGAGAGCGGGGCATCACCATCCTCGCCAAGCACACCTCGGTGCGCTGGCAGGGCACCAAGATCAACATCGTCGACACCCCAGGCCACGCCGACTTCGGCGGCGAGGTCGAGCGCACCCTCTTGATGGCCGACGGCGCCTTGCTGTTGGTCGACGCGGCCGAGGGGCCCCTCCCGCAGACGCGCTTCGTGCTCCGCAAGTGCCTCGAGTTGGGCTTCCCCATCATCGTGGTCATCAACAAAATCGACCGCGCCGACGCCCGCCCCAACGACGTCCTGAACGAGGTCTTCGACCTCTTCTGCGATCTCGGCGCCAACGACGCCCAGCTCGACTTCCCCGTCGTCTACGCCATCGGCCGTCAGGGCATCGCCAAGTCTTCCCTGGAAGACACGTCGACCAACTTGGAGCCGCTCTTCAAGCTCATCATCGACCGCGTCCCGCAGGCGCCCGGCGACCCCGACGCCCCGGTGCAGGTCCTCGTCAACAACCTCGATCACGACGACTACGTCGGCCGTCTCGCCGTCGGCCGCGTCGTGTCGGGTCGCGTGAAGGCCAACATGCCCGTCGCCGTCTTGAAGGACGGCCTCGTCATCAAGGGCGCCATCAAGGTGCTCTCGACCTTCGAAGGCCTGAAGCGCACGCCCATGCCCGAGGCCGCCGCCGGCGAAATCGTCGCCATCGCGGGCATCGAAGAGGTCTACGTCGGCGACACCATCGTCGACCTGACGCCCGGCTGGGAATCGCGAGCGTTGCCGCGCATCCACGTCGAGCAGCCGACCTTGAAGATGCGCGTCGGCGTCAACACGTCGCCCTTCGCCGGTCGCTGCAAGCAGTCCAAATACCTCACGAGCCGTCAGCTTCGCGAGCGCCTCGAGCGCGAGGTCCGCAAGAACCTCGCCTTGCGCTTCGAAGAGACCGACAGCCCCGACACCTTCGTGGTCTTTGGCCGCGGCGAGCTCCAGCTCGCGATCCTCATCGAGACGATGCGGCGCGAAGGTTACGAGATGCAGCTCGGCAACCCCGAGGTCGTCACCAAGGTCGAAGACGGCGTCTCCATGGAGCCCGTCGAGCTCGTCGTCGTCGACGTCCCCGACAACTTCATCGGCGTCGTGACCACGCGCCTCGGCGAGCGCCGCGGCCGCATGATCAAGATGTCGAACCCCGGCTACGGCCGCGCGCGCCTCGAGTTCCGCGTGCCCAGCCGAGGCCTCATCGGCTTCCGCGGAGAGTTTCTCACCTCGACGCGCGGCATGGGCCTCTTGAACACGCTCTTCGACGGCTGGGAGCCCTGGGGCGGCACCATGATGAAGCGCCAAACGGGCGCCCTCGTCGCCGATCGCGAAGGCGTCACGACGCCCTACGCGCTCCATCACCTGCAGCAGCGCGGCATCTTCTTCGTGTCACCCGGCGCGGGCGTCTACGAAGGCATGATCATCGGCGAGCACAACCGGCCCAACGACGCCGACGTGAACGCCATCCGCGAGAAGAAGCTCACCAACGTGCGCAACCACGGCAAAGACGAGAACGTCGCTCTCGACGTCCCGCGCACGCTGACCATCGAGACGGCCATGGAATGGATCGACGCCGACGAGCTCGTCGAGGTCACGCCCGAGGCGGTCCGCGTGCGGAAGCAGATCCTGAAGATCAACCTCCGGCCTCGCCGTGAAGACGCCATCGCGGAAGCGCAGAGCGTCGGCTAGGTTCGGCGCAGAGCGGCGCCGCACGGGAATGGACGCGTCCTCACCTTGCACGGGCCATTGAGGCGCGTCATGAGGCGGTCGCGTCTGCTTGCGCTCCAGGTGTCCGCCGTCGTCTCCGTGGTCGCCCTCGTCTTCGCAGGCGAGGCGCGAGCGTCGTCGGTCGACGAGCTCATCGCGTCGGCGGAGCGCCAGATCGCGCAGGGCAACGAGGACGTGGCGCTGCGGCGCTACACCGACGCGGTGACGCTCGATCGAAGCTGCGAGCGCTGCTACCTGGGCCTCGGCGCCCTCCGTGAGAAGCGCGGCGACTTCACCGAAGCGCTCCGCGTGTACACGGTCGGCCTGGCGAACCGAGCCGAAGGCGCAAAGCTTCGCATCGCGCGCGCCGGCGCCCTGTGGCGCGTGGGCCAGCGCGAAGAAGCGGTGAAGGAGCTCGAGGAAGCGGCGGCGCGCGGCGGCGGCGTCGACGCGCTACGGGCGCTGGCGGCGCGGTACCGCGAGCTCAAGCGCGTGCCCGCCGAGTTGGCGGTCGTGAGACGCATCGCGCGCATCGCGGAGCGTGACGGCAACGAGGCGCTCAAACAGGAAATGAGCGTCCTCGGAGCGGCGCTGTCGCTCGTCGCGTCGTCGCTCGACCCGGTGGGGCACCCCGAGGCGCCCGACGCGGCGCGGCGAGCGCTCGCGAGGGCGGCGGCGGGGCGGTGATGCGCGCGGCAGGGCGCGCGACCTCAACGATCGCCTCTCAAACGGACTACGACGTTCGCATGCGCATCGCGGTAACCTCACTCGATGGGACGATCAACCCTGGTGCGTGTTCGTACACAATTGAGCTGCATCCCTATGCCGTCCCCGCGGGCGGCTTGACCATCTGGGAGGCCTGGGTGGTGCACTCGCAGGGGGAGCCGTGATGCGCGGCGCCCTTGCCGGGCTGTTCGCTGCCCTCGCGTGCGCGAGCGCAGCGGCGTGTGCCGCCCGGCTCGACGATGCTGGGGGGAACCCGCCGGCCGGCACTGACGCAGGTTCAGAGGCCGGCGTGGCGTGCGCGGCGTTCGCCCCAAGCCAATGTCCAGCGGAGTGCGTGCTGCGCCGGGGCTATACCCTTGCCGTTGACGCCTCCTGCGGCAATCGCGTCGACTTCATCTGCGCCTACGCGGAGCAGGGGGCCACGCTCGCCAGCGATTGTCGCGTCAACGATGCGGGCGCGATCCTTGTGCTGAACGAAGGGGCCCCCGCCGAGCTGCCCGCCGCGTGGCAAGCGCGTTGCACTAGGGAAATGATGGACCGCGCGTTTCACGTGACGATGTGCGATGGGGGTAACTGAAGCTTGGGTCATGCATTCGCAGGGGGAGCCGTGATGCGCGGCGCGCATATCGTCGGCCTTTGGCTGGGGCTCGCGAGCGTACTCGGCGTCGGATGCGCCGCGCGCCTCGACGCGGTCGACGGGGGCGTCGTTGATGCGTCCACGGATGTTGCCGTGGATCCGTCTCCGTGCCTTGCGTATGGATCCGAGAGCTGCCCCGGCTCGTGCTCGCTTCGGATCGGAACTCTGCTCGCACCGGACGCTGCCTGTCGACGGCTCGTCAAGGTTCTGTGCGTGTCCGCTGATCAGGGGACGACACTGGGCGTGGACTGCCGCGTGAACGACGCAGGGGTCGCTTTGCTCCTGAGCTCCGGCGCGCCGCGTGAGCTGTCCGCCGAGTGGGAAGTCCGGTGCTCGCCCGAGCTTGCGGAGCGAGCCGCCCGGGCGACCTTGTGTGACGGGGGCTAGCTCGTGAAGGTCGCCACCGCCGCGTGGGCCGCGGGGCTGCGCGTGTGACGCGGGCCGCTAAGCGCCGAAGCGCGCACGCGATTCCTGGCGCCACCTGCGGGGGGCGGGCGAAACCGGCTGAGCTTCCGAGAATCGTAGCGCCCGAGGGAATGCCGGGGGCCGCGCGGACGTCGAAGGTCCATGCGCCGTGCCGGGGCCACGCTTGCGCTCGCCGCACTCGCGTTCTTTGCGACCGGATGCGGATGTGCGACCGACGAGGCCCTCGTCCACGAGGCACGTCTGCGCGCCTCGACGGTTCTCGGGTGCGACTACGACGACATCGAGACGCGCAGCGCCACGCAGCGGTACAGCGGTCGCGACCGCGTCGCGGTCCTCGCCGCCGGGTGCGGGCGCGCCGTTACGGTTCGTTGCTTCGAATCCGGGTGCTCATGGGACTGTCGCTGAGCGTCGACCGCACGTTGGTGCGCGCTGCGTTGCGCGAGCGACCGAGCGCGGGCTCTACCGTGTCGTGACCGTGCCGTCGGCGAGCGCCTCGATGACCGTTGTGCGCAGTTTGGTTCCTCGGAGCGTCGCTCGCCGTTGTGTGATCGCGAGCGCCTGGGCCATGATCACGGAAGCGCCGGTGCCCGCGCCACGGTTAGTCGGGGTGCCAGCCACCGCGGCCGACAGGGCCCAACCGGCAGGCTCCTCGACGGAAGCCGCGAGCTGGGTCAGGTAACGGCCGCCGTCGCGTGCCTTCGCCACGCCCAACTGCACCTTCACCCGAACGCCGTCGGAAAGCGGGACCGTGTGCGAGCGCGCGAGCCGAGTCATGCCGTGACCGTCGCATGGCCCTGTCGCGCTGGTCAACGGGCGCAATCGACCGTGGCGCGCTCTTGTGCATGCCGACGTCGGTGCGGCTAGATCGCGCTCACAAACCGCGCATGCAGCGCGCGCTGCGCCGCGTCGAGCGCTCCCGCAGGGATCGTCGCCGAGATGCGAAGCGGACCGCTCGTGAGAAAGCGCGGATGGGCACCCGCATCCTCGAGCGCCTTGGCGACGTTGGCGGCCTCGCCGGCGAGCTCAGCGCCCACGAGGCTCACGAGGGCGCCGTCGGTGCGGATCTCGAGGGGCGACGCGAGCCGCTCCAAGACCGCGCGCCGCTCGGCAAAGTCTGGCACGTTCGCGAGGGCCACGACCGCGTGGGCGCCGCGCTCGTCGCCGGAGAGATCGTAGAGCGCGAGGCCGCTCTCGGTGGCGGCCGCGGCGAGGCGCTGGACCGAGGCGCTGCACGTGATTTCCGCGATGTTCCCGACGCCGACGACACCGCGCACGCGCGCGTCGGACGAAGGGGCCTCCCCGGCGGCGACCGTCTCGCGCCCGGCGCCGACGGGATCGTTGGTCTTGCGCGCGAAGATGGCGATCTTCGCGCGGCGGGCCCACTCGACGGCCTGGGCGTTCAGCACCTTCGCGCCGGCCTCGGCCATCTCGCCGAGCGTGGCCAAGTCGAGCGTGGGCAGGTGCGCCGCGTCGGGCACGACGCGCGGGTCGGCGGAATAGACGCCATCGACGTCGCTGTAGATCTCACACCGCTCGGCCGACAGCGCTGCCGCGAGGGCGACGGCCGTCGTGTCGGAGCCGCCACGGCCCAGGGTCGTGATCTCGCGCCGGTAGCTCATGCCCTGGTAGCCGGCGACGATGACGATTTTGCCGCGCGCCAACTCGTCTTCGATGCGATGAGGCCGGACCTCGATGATGCGGGCGTCGAAGTGCCGATCGCTCGTGATGATCCCGGACTGGCTGCCGGTGAAGCTGATGGCTTGCTCGCCGCGGGCATGAATGGCGATGGAGAGGAGCGCCATGGAGACGCGCTCGCCGGTCGACACGAGCATGTCGAGCTCGCGGCGGGGCGCCTCGGAGGCGCCGCCGGGGCCGCCCTCGGCGACGGAGCGCGCGAGGGCGAGGAGGCTGTCTGTGGTCTTGCCCATGGCGCTGACGACGACCACGACGTCGTGCCCCGAGCGCTTGGCGGCGACGACGCGGTCCGCGACTTGTCCGAGCTTTGCGACGTCGGCGACGGAGGAGCCGCCGTATTTTTGGACGATGATGCTCACGGGCATCAATCTAGCTCAGCGCGCGACCGATGGCGTCGCGCAGCGCGGAAGGCTCCAGGGCCACGCGAGGGCCGCGGCTGAGCGGTCCTAGAGGCTCGGTACGTCGTCGCCGTCATCGACGAGCAAGTAGCGGAATTCGTCCTTGAGAAGGGGCAGCAGCTTGGCCACGCTCCCCGGCTCCATCACCTGGCAGCCTTGCGCGGGCGGCGACGCCGCCGCTTGGTGGAAGAGAATCGCGGTCGCGTAGTCGCCGCGGGCCACCGACGCGCTCTTCTCCGCGTCCGAGTACTGGTCGTCCTGATTCGTGTTCCGCCACGCAGGAATGCGGTCGGAGCCGCTCGTGGCGAGCACGTGGTACGTCAGCGCGCCGCCAATGTTGCGGCTCGCGTCGCGGAGCACGGCCCGGTAGAGACCGGGCCGGATCATGGCGACGTCACGCTTGCCGTCGGCCGTGACGTCGGGGACGGTCGTGGAGGTCTTCTCGAAGGGGTGCGTCGAAACGGGGAACACGGTCACCGTGCCGCCGGTCACGACGATCAGGGTGTCGTCGAACTTGGCGCCCACACGCGTGGCGTGCCGCACACCGTGCACGTCGCGACCGCGGATCCCAATGGCGAGATCGCCGCGCGCTGCCCCGCGCTTCTCTGCGAAGGCGAGCCATCGCTCCGCGAGGCTCACCGCCGTCGCGTCGGCCGCGTCGCTCGCGGCGCCCGCGTCCGAGGAAGGCGGCTGCGGCGCCCTAGGAGGCTCCGCCTGCGCGTCCCCGAGGGTGCGGTCGTCTTCCCCTGGCGTGACCGCGCCGTCACCTTGTTCGCCGCACGCCATGGCGAGGGTAGCCGTCAGACCGAGGAATGCCAGCCGCGGAGAGAGCGAGGGCCTCAACATCGGCGGGCAGGGTAGCGCTGGCCGACGCGAGAGGCCATGGGTCAATTGCGCCGCACGCCGGGGCCATCGGCGGGGCTCACCGCCCGTATTGCACGTGGTCGACCTCGAGGCCGCCGGACGTGTGCGTCACCTTGATGCGCTTGATGCCTGCATCATGCACGGCCCCGAAGAAGCGGTCCTCGGCGCTCGTGCTGTTGTTCGAGCCGTCACCGATCCCCGAGGTCGCGTAGCTGACCAGCACGCCACCGTCGGCGCCGAAGGCTGAGAACGTCACGGTGACGTTGCCGGAGCCGTCGGTCCAGACAAGGCCCGCATGCGTGGGCAGCGCGCCGAGCGTGGCTTCGTTGAACTGGAACTCGATGCCCGCTGTGCTGTTGCCGGTGAACCAAGAGTTGCAGCCGGGGCACGAGCCGATCGTGCCGCCGTCGCTCAGCGTCCCGTCGTCCCCGTCGACGGAGTCGATGATCGAGGCCCGAGAACGAGCTCAGGGTCGACACGCCGGAGAGCGCCGTGAGGCCGGGCTTCTTGATGCCGCCATCTTCGAGGTTGTCGAGGTGGTAGTAGCTGGTGAAAGGCACGCAGCGGAACGGACTGTCGCTCGCCTGAAGGTAAGGCGTGGGCACCACGCCGCCGCCGTCGAGCAGGACGAGCGGGACGCACGGCGGTGCGTCGGTCGCGGCGTCGAGGGCCGCGTCGGCACCGGCGTCGAGGGACGCATCGACGACCACCGTGGCGTCTTGGCCGCCGTCGGTGGTGGCCGCGCTGTCGGTCTTGCTCGCATCGACGGGGGTTCCGGCGTCGGAGCCCGCGGAGCCATCGGCCTTCGGGAGCGAGGTGTCGAGGCTCACGTCCGCGGCGCCCGCATCCACGCCGCCGCCACCATCGTCCTCCCCGCAGGCTGCGAGCAGGTGGCCACCAAGGGCCGCGGTCGATGCGAGGGCGAGAAAGGCAATGGTGCGTCGAGTCATGCGGCCTCCATGCGGCTGCGTCGCAACGGCGTCAACCGCTGGAAGGCAACCGGGGACCCTTACGCCTTCAAGAGGAGACGCGCTTTGGCGAAGCGCGCCGTGACGCCCAGCGTCCCCGGCTCGCCGGCCAGCGCTTCGAGGACGTCGAGCGCCTCCTCTTGCGTCATGTCCGTGGGCGAGACGCCGAGCTTCCCAACGGCGGCGGCCACCGTCTCGACGGCCCTCGCGTCACCAATCGTGGGCGCCAGCATTCGCGCCAAGTCCTTGGCGCGGAAGCGCGGGGGCCCCGAAGGCGGAATGGATGGCGCGCGGAGCGTCGACGACGACTCGTAGATGCGCGCGTCACCGCGCGGCCACATGGAGCGCCTCGTCGAGGAGCTCGACTCGCCCGTGGTGCCGCTCTGTGGCTCATCGGCGAAGACACGGCTTCGTTGCTTGGCCACGCGCGCCGCGACACCGACGAGGCCCGCCTCCGAGGCGAGCAAATCAAGCACCGCGTCGACCTGCGTCGCGTCGAGCAACGGGTTTTCGTAGCCGAGTCGCGTGAGCGCTCCGAGCACGACCTCGATGCTCTTCTCCTCCCCCAGCGACGGGGCGAGCGCGAGCACCAACTCTTCGCGGGCGATGGTCACCGAGGCGGACGCTCCAAGGACCCCGCAGCATACCGAAGAAAGGTCGGCCCGGCCATTTAGCCAGCTCCTTCCGTCTTCAGGCCCCGCGGCGGGGCTGGAGCGCGAGGAGGCCGAAGGCGCCGCCCACCCACAAGAGGGACCGCTGCGGATCCCAGCCAAGCGTGAGATCGCTCGCGCCGCCATCGGCGTCAGACTCGGGTTCGGGGAACTCGAGGACCAGCTCCCACCGATCTTTGGCCAGCGTCGCCAAGTACAAGCGGCCGTAGCTGAGGGCGCGCACCAGCACGAGCAAGCCGTCACCGGCTCGCGTCGCGGCGGCGATCTCGAAGCCCGTCGGCAGGAGCATGCCGAGCCGGTCGACGTCGACGCCGACCTCGAGCGGGGCCGCGTCGCTCGGCGCGAAGGACGCGCCGCCGTCGTCGCTGCGGTACGTGCCAGCGGCGGCTTGCACGAAGATGGCCGGATGGCTCGAGCGCGTCGGTCCCACGACGAGCGCTCGCCGCCCCTCTTCGGGGAGCCCCTCGGCCGCGAGCGGAACCACAGGGCCGTCGATCTCGACGCGCATCAATCGCTCGCCGAGCGCCAGCGCCCCCAGCGGCGCCGCGGCCACCAACGAGACGGGCCCGACCTCGGGCCGCACCGTCACGGGCGCCGGCTCCCAGCGCTCTCGCGCCCACGGCAGCGGCGCCTCTTCGCCGCCGAGCTTGTCGAAGAAATGCCGCTCGTCGCCTTCCCCGCCGTCGTCGGCGTCGAGCGACGGCAGATCTTCCTCGCGAAGCGCCTCGTCGGCGTCCGACGGACCTTCCTCGCCGGCGTCGCCAACGCTGGGCGCGATCTCGGCGGCGAGGTCCGTGTCCTCCGCCGGGGCGTCTTCGGTGGCGTCGTCCATGAAGCCTTCCTCGAAGTCGACGGCGTCGTTGCCGACATCGAGATCGGGCACCGACTCGGCGTCGTCGTGCTCGAGGTCGCTCTCGTTTGCGCCCGGGGCCGCGTTGAACGTCTCGCCGAGGACGGGCTCGTGCTCGTTCGTCGCGTCGTCCAACGGATCGCCCGCGTGCTCGATGAGCGCGTCGAGCTCTTCGTCCGATCGCCGCCTCGCCGCCGCTCTCGTCTTCGTCTTCGCCTTCGAGGGGCCCGTCGAGTGGGGGCAGATCGCCGGAGAGGTCGTCGGGGCGGCGCGGCAGCGGCATGGGGGACCGACTCTAGCGTGGGTGCCGCGACTTCGCGACCGCTTGCGCGAGCCGGCCCCGCCGGCGGCCGTCGGGCCGCGCTTTGCCGGGGAATTTCCCTCCAAATTCGAGATGCTTGCGCTCATGCGCCGGCTCCCCCTACCTTCGCCCTACGGCCTTCGGGTCGAGCAAAACGTGCGCCTCCTCGTCCTCTCCCGCAACGCCTCGCTCTATTCCACGAGCCGTTTGGTGCTCGCGGCGCGCTCCCGCGGCCACGACGTCACGGTCGCCGATCCGCTCGATTTTCATATCGCCGTCTCGCGCGGGCGCCCGTCGATGTTCCTCGGCGATCGGCCGGTCCCGCGCGCCGACATGGTCATTCCGCGCATCGGCGCCTCGATCACCAACTACGGCCTCGCCGTCGTGCGTCAGTTCGACATGATGGGCGTGCCGGTGATGAACACGGCCATCGCCATCGCGCGCTCCCGCGACAAGCTCCGCGCGATGCAGCTGCTCACGAAGAAGAACATCGACGTGCCGCGCACCGTCTGCGCACGAACGCCGGCGTCCGTCGACATGGCGCTCTCCTTCGTAGGAGGCACGCCGGCCATCGTGAAGCTCCAGCAAGGCGCGCAAGGCATCGGCACGATGATCGCTGAGACGCCGCAAGCGGTGACGTCGCTCTTGGAGACGCTCTGGGCCATGGGCCAGGACATCATCCTGCAGGAGTACATCGCCGAGTCGCGCGGCCGCGACTACCGCGCCATCGTCGTGGGCAACCGCGTCGTCGCGGCCATGCGCCGCCAAGCGAAGGCCGGTGAGTTTCGCTCGAACCTGCACCGCGGCGGTCTCGGCGTCCGCGTCGATCTCGATCGGCGCTTCGTCAAGGCGGCCACCATGGCCACCAAGGTCATGGGCCTGGAGGTCGCCGGCGTCGATCTCTTGGAGAGCCGCGACGGCCCGAAGATCCTCGAGATCAACAGCTCCCCCGGCCTCGAAGGCATCGAGCGCACGAGCGGCGTCGACGTCGCGGGCGCCATCGTGACCCACGCCGAGAAGCTCTTTTTGCGATGGAAGGGCCGGAAGAAGCGCGACTTCGTCATCGACGAAGAGAGGCGGACCACGCGCCTTCGCCCCAGCGAGCTCTTGGACGTGGGCTCGCCCAAGAGCCGCCTCGTGCGGCGTGCGGCGCCCTGAAGGTCCGCCATGTTGCGCGTTGAGCGTGAGGGCAACGTGGCTGTCTGGACGATGGATCGTCCCGACCAACGAAACGCTCTGAACGAAGCGATGATGACGGCCTTCGCGGACGCGCTCTCGGCGGCCGAGGCGGACCCCTCGCTCCGCGCTGTGGTGCTGACGGGCGAAGGCGGCGTCTTCTCCGCGGGCGCGGATCTCCGAGAGGCCCGCTTGGTCGTCACGCGCGAAGACGCGGCGCGCTTCTCCGACGCCGGCGAGGCGCTCTGCCGCCGCATCGAGGGCTTGCCGGTACCGGTCTTCGCGGCGCTGTCGGGCGTGGCCTTTGGCGGCGGCGCCGAGCTCGCGATGGCGTGTGACGCGCGCGTCGCCGACGCGAGCGCGCGGGTCTCGTTCAAGCACGTGCGCATGGGCGTGTGCACCTCGTGGGGCACCTTGGCGCGCCTCGTTTCGGTCGTGGGCCACGGCGCCGCGTCTCGCTTGCTCTTGACGGGCCAGGAGCTTCTGGCGCGGGAGGCGCAGGCCCTTCGCCTGGTGGACCACGTGACCGAGCAAGACGGTGACGCGCACGCCGTCGCGGCAGCGCTCGCGTGGGCCCGCGACGTCGAGCAGGGGTCGCCCTCGGCGGTGGCCGCGATGAAGCGCCTGCTCACGGCTTCGCGGCGCGCGGCCTACGACGCGCTTCGGCCGCTCGAGCGTGAGCTCTTTGCCGAGACCTGGGCCGGCGCCGATCACCAAGAAGCGGTGGCTGCCTACTTCGAGCGGCGCCCGCCGGTCTGGGAGAAGCCGGTCTGAGAGAAGCCGGTCTGGCAGAAGCGCGCGTAGCGCTCGGGCCCGATCAGAAGGCTCCGCGAAGCGACGCGCCGCCTCCGCCGGGACCCGGTGCGAGGCTGAGCTCGACGCTCGGCGACGCGTCCGCTCCGGGCGCCGCGTCACGCGCACGCACCTCGCGGGGGCGCGAGCTTGGCGGATCGAAGATCCACAGAACCGCGCCCAGGACGCCGGTGCCGGCGGCGACGCCGAGCGACACGTAGCTGCCCACGGCCATCCGATCCCGCAAGCGGATCTCGCGATCGTATTGCTCGCGATCGGCCGACGAGATGCCCTCGGTCTGCCGCCGCTTGTCGAGCGACTTCGCCTCGGACTCGTGGTCGAGCGCCAGGTAGCCGAAGACGCCCGCCACGACGGCCGACGACGCCGAGAGGCCCAAGAGCCCATACGACGCCCAACGTTGCCGCGTCGCCGGGAGCGGTGTCTCGAGGCGATGCTCCGCGCCGCGCCGAAGGTCGACCTCCTCGGAGAACGGCCAGTGGCCGTTTTGCTGGACCGTGACGACGTGCCGGCCCGCGGGCACCGACAGCGGCGTCGGGCCCACGGCGCCGACGCGATGCCCATCGAGGAAGACGTCGGCCCCGTGCGGGCCCGCCAGCGTGAGTGTCGCAGGCTTCTCGCGCAGCGGGACGTCGAAGGGAACGATGGCGTTGTCGATGGCGAGGGCGTCGCGCGTCTCCGGATAGAAGCCCTCCGCCGTCACGTGCACGCGGTGGGGCCCGGGCGCCACCTCGGCGGCGTGAGGCACGGGTTTCGGGGGGCCGCCGTCGAAGGAGACCATGGCGCCGGGCGCCCGCGTGAGGACCATGAGGCGCGCCGGCTCCTTGCCGCCGCGGCCCTGAGCGCCTTCGATGCGCGTCTCGAGCAGCTCGAGCTCGCCGAGCGCTTGCGCCGCGTCGACGCGGCGCCCGCCTTCCGGGACCTCCTTGAGGTACGCGCGGAAGTTCTTGAGCGCGGCGCGCAGGTGATCCGGGTTCTTGTCGACGAAATATTGCCGCCGCTGCGCCTGCGCCAGCGAGAACAGAATCTGCGCGCGGGGAGCGAGCTTCTGCGCCTGGTCGAAGGCCTGGATGGCCGCCGCGAACTGCCCCGAGGAGTAGGCCTGCGCGCCGGCGTCGAAGAGCTTTCGCGGCGCGTCCTTGTCGAGGAGCGACTCGGCGTGGGCCGGGGCCGAGGCCAGGACGAGCGACGAGAGAACGGCGGCGACGCTGGAAGCGCTTGCAAGATGCATCTTCACGGCAACACCGCCCGGCCAAAGTGAACTTCCACACCATCGAGGCCGCCGACGGCGACGTCGTCGACGCCGTCGCCGTCGAAGTCGGCCCCAACGAGCGCGGTGGCGCGGTCGTCGACGCCTTCAATGAGCGGGTCGCCGAGGCGCGGTGCGCCATCGACGAGGACCGGGCGAACGGTGTCGGCGGAGAGCACGACGAGCTCCCGCCGGCGCTTCCCGCTGAGCCTGACGGCGGCCACGGCGCGAGGCGCCTTGTCCATCGGCACCTCGACGAAGGGTGAGAGCGAAGCGCCGCCCGTTCCCAGCGAGACGAGCAGCGCGCGCTTCGCGTCGTCTTCGACGACGAGCGCGAGGTCGGGGTGGCCGTCACCGTTGAAGTCGTCGCTGATGGCGTCGCTGGTCCGATCGCGACGCTTGTGCGCGACCGTCGCGGCCCGCGTGATGGTGAAGCGACCGCCCTCCACGCGCGCGACGAAGACGGCGCCCGCCTCGCCGCCGGCGGCCGGCGGGACGAGCATCGCCACGGCCGACGGCGCGCCCTCCTGTTTCATCGCCACGAGGTTCGCCTTGGGCCACTCGTAGGCGCCGTCGAGCGGATCCGACGGCTCCATCTTTCCCGGCGCGGCGCCCTCTTCGAAGGGCACATGAAAGAGGCGCTCGGTCGAGGTGCCCGTGTCCGTCGCGACGACCGCCAGCGAGTCGCGGGCGCCTGCCGTGAAGCGGCCTGCCGCGAGCACCCGCGCCACGGCCTGCGAGCGACCGTCGGCGCTGACGGCGAAGGGCGCGTCGAACTCACCCTTCGTGCTCCCGCGAAAGAGCGAGACGAAGAAGTCTCCGCCCGGCGCGTTCTTCCAAACGACGCCGATGTCGGTGACGTCGTCGAGGCCGCCGATGGGGTTCGAGACCGCGCCCGTCAGCACCTGGAGCATCCCCGGCGCCTTGCCGAGCGACGTCGGCGCCTCGGAGAAGGAGCGCCCGCCGCGGAGCAACAGCAGCGCCGACTGGTCGTCGACGTTGGCGCTGAAGAGGATGTCGTTGACGAAGTCGCCGTCGACGTCGCCCGCTGCCGCGAGGCGAGGCGCGATGGCGTCGAAGGACGAGCGAAACGCGAAGCCGCCGTTGCTCGCGAAGGTGTCGAGCGACACCTTCGAGGTCGTCACGACGTCGGCGCGCCCGTCGCCGTTGAAGTCCGTGACGATGGCCTCCTGGAACGCCTCGCTCTCGTTTTTTCCAGCGGCCAGCCATCGCTCCACCTGCGCGCGGTAGCGAATGCCCGCGGCGAAGACGCAGTCGACCTGCCGATCGCTCGTGAGCTGACCGTAGGCGAGCGGAAAGCCGAGCTGCGCCTCGCAGTCGGCGAAGTCGCTGGGGCGAGCCGTGCCGTCGGGCGTCGACGGTTCCGGCGCTCCTTTGGCCCAGCCGACGCCGTGGAAGCGTCCGTCGCCGAGTCCGAACGCCACCAGGGTCTGGCGGCCTCCCCCTGCCGCCGGCGTCTTCTCGCCGTCGACGATGACGTCGAGGTGGCCGTCGTCGTTGAGGTCGAAGAGGTGAACGCCTTTCGGTCCGACCGGAACCCGTCGTCGAGCTTCAGCGCCGGCGTCGGCACGTAGTCGGGCCCGAGCGTGTTGGCCTCCACCGTCGCCCCTTTTCGTCGGCAGGGCTCGATGAGCGTGACCGCGTCGTCGCCGCGGAACGGCAAGACCAGCGACTCGCACGGGAGCACCTGATCAAACTGCGCGACCGGCACGCCGACGTAGTCGTGGAAGCGCCCCACGCGGAGCGGTCCGGCGAGCTCCGCTGCGCTCTTCGGCGTCGTCGCGAGCGTGAACTGGTTGAGCGTCGCGTCGAGGAAGTTCAGCTCGTTGACGACGGTGCCGTCGCTCTTGGTGCGCGTGACGTACACGAGGACCTCGAGCCCGTATTCGAGAGGCGTCGTGCCGGCGATGCGACCCGGCAAGACGTCGACGGGGATGAGCTGAAAGTTCGTCCCGTTGCTCTTGAAGGCGGCGAAGAACTGCGGCTCCAGATCGCGCCCCTTGGTGCCTCGAAAGAGCGAGACGAGGCCGCCTTCGCGAATGACCGCGAGGTCCGCCAGCGCGTCGGGCGCCTGCTCTTTCGCCCCGAAGGAGCCGGCGGTCGGGCGCACGGTCCTTGAGCCAATGCGCGTCATGCGCTCCAAGAGCCGCGTCGCCTTGTCCCACGTGACGACCTCGATGTTGCGGCGGCCCGTCGCCACGAGCTCGGCCCGGCCGTCGCCATCGAAGTCCGCGGCGCTGAGCGCTACGCCCTCGGCGGGCACCGACTCCACGCGCCCGAAGCCCCCGCTCGGCTCGCGGCAGATGCCGTCGGCGCCGCAGACGCGGCTCTCGGGGCAAGCCTTGGTTGCTGGCGCCGCGCGATCGCACGTGAAGCGACACGACTCGGGCGCGCGCGACGCGCCTTCGCCGGAGGAGCGACCGCAATGGTGAAGGTTGCTGTCGAGCGACATGGCCTTGTCGCGCGAGGCGATGCGCCCTTCGAGGAGCGACTCGCAGTCTTCGCCTTCGGAGGCCTCCACGATGCCGTTGCCGCAGGTGCCCGCCTCGATGGCCGGCAGCGTGGCGCAACCGCCAGCGACGAGGGCGGCGAAGCTGGCGACGGCGGTGATGCTGAGCGGGCCGCGCAACGAGCGGGAAGGCGAACGGAAAAACGAACGGGAAGAGAAGAAGGACAAGCGGTCTCCTGTGACGGCGCGAGTTCGCGAAGAGCGGCAGAGTACCTGAAAGGAGGCTGATCCGAGGCCGATCAGAGCGGTCGATCAGAACGGGTTCTTCTCGATGTCCGTGCTGCCGGGTTGCGCTTGGCCAGGACCTTGGTGGCGCGGGCGAGCGGCGCGCTCCCTCAGGCCAACCGAGACGGTCCGGGACTCGGACGGTTCGATCTCCACGGGCGCCGGGTCGTGCCCGCTGAGCTTGAGCCAGAAGGTCGCCTTCTCGTTCCCCTTCCTCATCGGAAGCGTGAGCGGCGTTGTGCCGAGGCTCTCATCGCCGCGAAACACCGTCGCGCCGGCGGGCGTCGACTGGATGACGACGCGCACCGTCGCGTCGGATCCGCGCGCCTCGGGGGTGGCGGTGGGTGCGGCCCTCGCGGGGTCGATCGCCGGTGGCGGCGCCGCCGGCGCGAGCGCCGCCGCGGAAGCGACTTGCGCCGCGGGCACGCTCGCGGGCGCGGCGCCGTTGCGCGTCGCTGCGAACACGCCGCCGGCGAGCACCGCCGCGCCAAGCACGCCGAGGCCCATCGCCTTGGTTAGCGTTCGTCGCTTCGCGCGCGCCGACGGGGCCGTGGCGAACGACTCGGTCGTCGTGCCTTGAAACGTTTGGAGCGTGAACGGTTTCGCGCCGAGGGTCTCCGCTTCGGCCATCGTGTTCGCCGTCGAGATGTCCGGGGGCGGCACGATGCGCGCACCCGAATCGCCGCCGACGGGCGCGAGCGGCACCGCGTAGCCGGCGGAATTCGCCGCGCGAAAGAGCGCTTCGACGGCTTGGCCGAGCGTCGAGGGGCGCTTCTTTGGGTCCTTCGACAACATGGCGAGGACCGGCTCGTCGAGGGCCGGCGACAGCTCTTTGCAGACGCGCGACATGGGGGGCGCCGGCGCCTGGACCTGCTTGATGAGCAGCTCCATGACGTCGCCGCCGGAGAACGGGAGCTTGCCCGTGAGGACCTCGTGCGCCATGACGCCAAACGAATAGACGTCGGTGCGGTGATCGACGTCGCGCCCGCGGCACTGCTCCGGGGACATGTAGTGCGGCGTGCCGATGGGCTGTCCGGTGCTGGTCTTGAGGCCTCCCGAGCCGGCCGACGTGCCCATCAGCTTGGCGATGCCGAAGTCGAGCAGCTTGGGGAAGATCTCGCCGTCTTGCATCGCGAGAAACACATTCTCGGGCTTGAGGTCGCGGTGCGCGATCTCGCGGGCGTGTGCCGCGTCGAGCGCGCGCCCCACGGCTCGCAGGATCGGCAGCGCCTCACTCCGGCGCGAGGCGACCGCCCTTGCGCTTCAAATAGGCGTCGAGGGTCATGCCCTCGAGCAGCTCCATCACGAAATACTGGCGGCCGTCGTCGAGCGAGCCGAAGGCGAAGATGTCGATGATGTGCCGATGGCGGATCTGATTGACGGCGCGCGCTTCGGCGATGAAGCGCGCCACCATCTGGGGATCGCCCGAATACTGGCGGCCCAGGACCTTGATGGCCGCGGCCTTTCCGATGAGGGGATGAACGGCCCGGTACACGGTGCCGAATCCGCCCGACCCGATCTTGGCCTCGATGCGGTATTCGCCGACGACGCGCCCTTCCTCGAGCTCCGCGTCCACGCCGGTGAAGGCTTGGTCGGGCAACAAGAGATCGCCGTCGGCGGTGCAGGTGTCGACGCCGTCGGCGTAGCGAGTTCGGCAGGTGGGGCAAGTCGGCATGAAAGGAGGCGGTCGCTGTTCACGGCGTGGGCCATGAAACGGCGCGGCAGGCAGCCGCGGCCCAAGGCGAGCCGGGGCCCATCAGCCTACCGGAGGATGAGCGTCCGTTCATCCCGCCACGCGAGCCGCAACGCGAAGAGGTGGCACCAGGTGCTCAGAGGTCGTCCCCGAAAGGCTGGGCTGCGTGTATGCTCTCGCGCGATGCGGCTGCTCTGCGTGTCCGATGTCCACGGGTACCTCGATGCCTTGGCCGCCGTGTTGGCCACGGCGGAGCGCAAGAGCTTTCACAAGCTCCTCGTGGCCGGCGACATCGTTTTTCCAGGGCCGGAGCCCCTCGAGACCTGGCGTCGCCTCACGCGAGCCGGCGCCATCATGGTCCAAGGCCTGACCGACAAGGCCCTGGCGACGCTCGATCCGGCCCAGATCCACGTCACCAGCGAGCGCGAGCAGCGCACCCTCGCGCGCATGAAGGAAGTTCGGTCCGAGCTCGGCGAGCTCGTCTTGGAGCGGCTCCGAAGGCTTCCCCTTGTGGAGCGCATGGCTCTCGAGGACGGCGGCGAGCTGGTCTTGGTGCACGGCGCGCCTGCCGATCCCGCCGAGGCCATGAGCCACGATCTGACCGACGACGAGCTGCTCGCGCTCATCGGCGACGATCCGTGTGACGTCGTGGTGTGCGGCATGAGCCACGTGCCCTTCGAGCGCATGGTCGGCGGCGTGCGCATCGTCAACGTCGGCAGCGTGGGGGAGGCGCCAGGCGAGAGCCTCGTCGCGCACGCCACCTGGATCGAGTCGACGCAGGCCGGCGTCACGGTCGAGGCGTTCACCGTCCCCCTGCCCGATTCAGTCATCGAGGCGCGCCGCGCATTGGAGCGCTGAGCCGATCCAGCGCAGCCCCCGGATTGTTGTACGCCGCGGAGTCACCACGGCACGATCCGCTCCGTGACGATCCCAACCAGCCCGAGCCGCCGCGGACCGGGACTCACCAAGACGCGCGGCGAGGTCATCGGTCGCACGCGCGCCGGCGCGCTCGTTCGCACGAGCGACGTTCGTTGGCGCGAGCTCGTCGACGCGGCCGACGTCATGAGCGAGGGCTCTTCTCGGGCCGAGGGCGACGGCCTCACCTGGTACGGCTCGACGAGCCTCGTCGTCGAGCTCCCGGAGGCCGACGAGCTCGAGCGTGCGCGGCTCCTCGTCTTGGCCGGCAAGGACCCGCATTTGCGGCTCCGCGTGCTGCGCTTGGCCCACAGCGAGGCCTCCGTTCGGGCTCCCGGTGCGCTAGGCCGCGCCCACTGCGAACTTCGGGCCGCAGCCGATCCGAGGGGCTTGAGGATTGACGTCGACGTGCAAGCGCCGTTGATTGGTGTTCGCGCTCCGGGAACGATCCCCGGTGGCCGAACGCCCCATGACTGACGGAACCGGCTCGAAAAAGAGCAGCAAGCGCAAGCGAGGAATGGACAACGTCATCCACGTCTCTTTCGGCCCCGGTGGAGGGCGGCGTGTCGGCGGCGAGCAGGCGCCGACGCGATCTACCGAGACGCCCCTCGAACCGGAGGAGCGCGGTTCGGCTCGCGAGCCCATTAGCGATGTCTTTACGCCGCGCGAGGTCTGTCGCCTGTTCGACCTGACGCCGGGGCGCCTGAAGGCCCTCGATCGCGCGACCGTCGTCTCGCCCAGCGGCATGAAGTCGGGCCGCCGCGCGTACACGTTCCAGGATCTCATCGCCCTACGCGCCACGTTGATGCTCAGCAAAGACGTGAAGCTCCGCGAAGTGGCCCGCGCCATCGGAGCGCTCCGTCAGGCCCTCCCCCGCGTGACCCGTCCGCTTCAAGAGCTGCGGCTCGTGAGCGACGGCCGCCGGGTCGTCGTCCGCACGCCCGACGTCGCGTTCGAGCCGGTCACGGGGCAGCTCGTCCTCGACTTTCAGGTGAAGACGCTGCGCGACGACGTCGTTCGCGTCTTGCGTCCCGAGGTCTTCACGTCCCGCGCCCGCTCCGCCTACGAGCTCTACGCCAAGGCCAGCACGCTGGACGAAGAGCCGGCGTCGTTTGACGAGGCCGAGTCGCTCTACCGTCGCGCCATCGAGCTCGATCCGACGCTCGCCATCGCGTACACGAACCTCGGCAACGTGCTCTTCCGTCGCGGTGACGCGCTCTCCGCGGAGGCCCTGTACCGCAAGGCCCTCAGCATCGACGACGCGCAGCCCGAGGGGCACTACAACCTCGGCTACGTGCTGCTCGAGCGCGGCGAAGCGAAGACGGCGGTGCCGCTCTTCTTGCGGGCCATTGAGCGTGATCCGCGCTTCGCCGACGCGCACTTCAACTTGGCCATGGCGCTCGAGCAATCGGGCGAACGCGGCCGCGCTCGGACGCACTGGCGCCGGTATTTGGAGCTCGAGCCCAACGGCACGTGGTCCGACATCGCGCGCGAACATCTGTAAAGGGGAACCCTGGCGGGTTCCCTCGTTCTTTCTCCGCAAGCTGCGAAAGAACCCGGCCTCCTCTCACGCCGACGCTCGCTTCGTGCCTCGCGGGAGGCACCGCGCCTCAGAGGTGCTCCGTGCGGCGCGCAGGGCGCCGCACGGATGAAGAAGCGTCTTGGTGGCTGAATGGACGGCGTGGCTGTTCGCGGGGCTCACGAGCCTCCCCGGCCGCCTTGTGTTCCCGATGGCACCCTTCGCGAAATCACTCCGTGGTGTTCGTTGCCGCCACGAGGTCCATCGGGACGCGCTTGCCCGCCTGAAATGGCCGAAAATCAGCGGGATTGCGCGCCTCGCTCGATGAACGTGGGCGGCACGGGCGGTGCACTACCCACCACCATGAAGACGCTCTCCAAACTCCTGTTCGCGCTTCCGATCCTTGTCGCCTGCAGCGGCGCTGACGACCTCGAGGGAACCGACGAGGGCGCGGCCACGCAGGCCGCCGGCGACTCGGAGTTCGCCAACTACGCCTTCGTCAACGCGATCATCACCAAGAACCCCGCCGACGTCGCCGTGCTCTACGACGCGATGGAGAAGCAGCTCGCCTCCGGCGCGACGGAGAAGGTCGACGACACGCGGCTCTACATCGGCATCAAAGGCGCGCGCGGCGCCGACCCGTATTCGAAGGATGGCATCGGGATCGTCTGCCAAAAAGGGCGCGAGTGCGATCTGGTTTCGGCGGTCGTGAAGGTCGACCCCCAGGCCGACGAGGTGATGCCTGGTGTCGTCGAGGATAGCGAGCGGCGCGCCAACGCGATCACGCTGGCCGGCGCCCTCGCCGACGCCGTCGCCGCGGGTCTGCCGGAGCTTCCCAAGGCCTCGGCGACGGCCAAGGTCCAACGCGGTGCAGGCAACGTCATGTGCACCAAGTTCCCCGACGAGTTCAATTGCACGGTGCTCGCGAAGAGCGACACGCTCGGGCAGAGCTTCGCCCGCATCGTGGAACAATTCAAAGCGCACGCGCCCGCCGAGGCGGAGAGCACGCAGCGGTCCCTCACGAGCCTCCTCGACAAGGTCTTCCCGCGTCGCCGCCGCTAGCCCGAGCCGGTGGGAGCGCGGTCGCGGCGTGTCGCTACGGGGGCCCGGGCCGGGGCCGCAGACCGTCTTGCCGTCCTTGTTGGTGTGGAGCTGCGTGTTGCAGCAATCGAACTGGCCCGGCGGAGGCTCGAGCCCATCGGGGCGGCAGCAGCGCTTCGAGAGGGGAAACGGCCCGGCGTCGCGCGGATCGCAAACAAGCTCCGCGTCGCAACACGGCAGGCCACCCATGAGGCAGTTGTCGAGCCCGGTCCAGCACGTGCGGGCCTCGCACTGGCCCGTCTTGCGGTTGCACTTGGCGCCTGGGAAGCAGCAAAAGGCGTCCGGGTTCGGCGTCGTGAGATCGCAGTCGCCGCCGGGGCCACGGCAGCACAGCGAGAACTCCTTCACGGAGCCCGCGCCCTCGCCC
Organism: Myxococcales bacterium; assembly: GCA_016703425.1. Classification (NCBI taxonomy): domain Bacteria; kingdom Pseudomonadati; phylum Myxococcota; class Myxococcia; order Myxococcales; species Myxococcales bacterium. The sequence goes on along the minus strand of JADJCA010000001.1, from coordinate 530,639 downwards.
GCGCAACACTCGGTGCCAGGCATCCGATGCTCGCCGGCGTGGACACAGGCGCTGGCCGCTTCCTTGGCGAGCGCCGCGTCTCGGGCCTTCGTTCCCGCGTCGAGCGTTGCGGCGGCGCCGTCACCGCGCGTCGCCGAGGCACCCCCGTCGAGCAGCGCGAGCCCCGCGTCGGAGGAGGCGTCGCCGTCGTCCATGAACGCGGCCTCGGTCCCGCCGCACGCGGCAAACGCAGCCAAGAGCGCGTGCGCGCCCGAGATCCAAGCAAGCCACTTCATGGCGTGCGTAGGTGCAAGCGCCGGGGCCGGCGTTCAGGCCTTCCTCGCCTTCGCGGCGCAATGTCGAGTTATCCCCCACGAGGACCCCCGCGCTAGACTGCCGACGCCAGTCGGCTCTCCATCGGCATCAAGGGCGCGCGCGGAGCCGCTCCGTTCACGACCGACGGGATCACCTGCACGAAGTTTCCCGGCGCACCGTCCTCGCGAAGAGCGACACGAGCGGCATGAGTTTCGCGGGCATCGTCCAACGAATCAGAGAGCACGAGCCGGCTGACGTCGAGAGCACCGAGCCATCGCTCACCAATCTCCTCGACAAGGTCTTTCCGCGTCGCCGGCGGTAGCTGCGGCGCTCGCGGACACGTTGCTCGGAGTGGGGGCGAACGCAGCGGCGCAGCGCCTCCAGTTGCGTAGGTCGATCCACGTCGTGGCGAACCGCGTCCGGTAATTCCGGGAGGCTTTTAACGCAGAGTCGGCGCCTGCCGCCTGCTCCCGCTGGCACGCTGGCTGCTTCGGCACCGTCGAGGTGCAACGTGAGGAAGATTTCGCTTTCCCTGGTTTTCTTAGCGGTCGTGGCGTGCGGAGGCGGCGGGGCGGACGCGGGCATCGACGAGGGCGCGCTGGCGGGGCACGCCACGCAGTGTGCCCCCTCGTCGGCGCCACGGATGGTTCGTGAGCAGTCGGCCTGCGGGCTGGACGCGTTGGAAGGCGGCGCGACCCTGCCGATGCTCCAGGTGGTTCCGCTCGACGGTCCCGGTGAGACGGGTTTCGGGTTCATCGTCCGGACGCCCGACCAAAAGAGCGCGCCCATCTACTCGGCCCAGGCGTATGTGTCGGCGGCTTCCGCTCGCCGCGGCGCGGCGCGCTTCTTCTTTGCGCGGACGAACACCAAGAACGTCGAAGTGGCCCACGACGAACACGGAGAGTTCGTGACCGTCAAGTCGGGCAGCAACCTGCTGGCCCGCTCGACCTACGCCAAGGCTGGCGAGGCCGCGCGTTACGCGGCGGTGCTCCAGCGCGGCGCCATCGACGTTGCGTCGATCTTTGGGGAGGCTCGCGTGAGCGTCGACCCTGAAGCTCGCACCTTCGTGATCGTCAACCAGAACGGTCAGCCGCTCCTAGACGGCGGCCCCTTCGATGACGGCACCGACCCCGGCGAAGCGTTCCTCACCACGCGAGACATGTTGAGCGACGCATCGTCGCTCATCGGGCAGTCCGCCCGAGAGCTTTGCAGTCCTACGGAGACCCTGCGAAACGTAAGGTTGGTGGAAGAGGCGGGCCGCTATCGCTTCGAGATTACGATGACGAGGCCGCTCGCCCCGGCGCCGCTCAACGGAGAGCCGACCCCCGTCAAGGTCGTCGTCCTCGCCAAGAGTCATGCGACCTTCGCGACCTGCGCGGGAGCCGTCGAGGCCCTCAAGGCGGTGACGATCCTGGTGACCTCCATCGGCATGGGTTGATCGCACGGCTGATCGCTATCGCCGGTCGGCATGGCTTATCACCTGGCTGATCGGCGTCGGCGCCCGACGAGTGGAGGACTCGACAGCGCCCGCTCGCGGTAGACTCGGGGGCCATGGCTCCCCGCCCCTTGCCCGTCGCCGTCGTGCAGATGTCCAGCCAAGAGGACGTCACCGCCAACCTCGCAAAGGCGCGCGAGCTCGTCGCCGAGGCCGCGGCGCGCGGCCCCGAGCTGGTGCTCTAGCCCGGAGAACTTCGCGTTCATGGCCGGCGACGTCGAGAAGCGCGCCCACGCCGAGGCGCTCGATGGCGAAGGCCCCATCGTGACGTTCCTCCGCGAGACGGCGCGGGCGCACAAGCTCACGCTCGTTGGCGGCGGGATGCCCGAGCGCAGCCCCGACGCCGCGCGGCCCTTCAACACGTGCGCGGTCTTCTCGCCGGCGGGCGAGCTCGTGGCCGCGTACCGCAAGATTCACCTCTTCGACGTCGACGTGCCCAACGGCCGCTCTTACCGCGAGAGCGAGGCCACCACCGCCGGTGATGCTCCCCTCACCGTCGACGTGCGCGACGTCTCGGTGGGTCTAAGCGTCTGTTACGACCTCCGCTTCCCGGAGCTCTATCGCAAGCTCACGATCGCCGGGGCCCGCGTGCTCCTCGTGCCGGCGGCCTTCACGCTGCAGACGGGCAAGGATCATTGGATCGCGCTCTTGCGGGCCCGCGCCATCGAGAACCAGGCCTTCGTCGTCGCCGCCGGTCAGTGGGGCACGCACTCGGGCGGCCGCGCCACGTTCGGCAAGAGCGTCATCATCGATCCGTGGGGCGAAGTCATCGCGCAAGCGAGCGAAGGCGTCGGCGTCGCGGTGGCCACGCTCGACTTCGCGTACCAAGAGCGCGTGCGCGCGGCGCTGCCGTGCGCGAGCCATCGGCGCTTGGCGTAGCGTCGCTCGTGCGTCGTCGGGCGCGGGCCGTCGGGCGCGGGCCGAGCGGATCAGCGCTTCGCGGTCGCCTGGGCGAGTAGCGCTTCGAGCTCGCGGACGCGGGCATGGGCGGCGGCCTCGCTGGCCCTGGCGTCCGCCTCGCCTTGCTTGGCGACGGCTTCGCGCGCGTTCGCTTCGGCCTCCCGCGACATCGCGGCGGCCTCCCTCGCTTGTGCGGCGAGCGCAGCCTCCTCGGGCATGAGCACGAGGGCCCCGTCTTTGAGGACTCGGAGGGACGCTGACCATCGACCGGCGGCCGCGACCGTCCAGTCGAGTGAGACGCCGAAGGCATGGGAGAGCGTGACGCATGGCGTTCTCTCGTCTTCGACGACGCGCTCGACGAAGTCTCCGTCGACGCGGTCCCAGACGCGGACGCGCTTCCCTTCGGGCGCGTCAACGTCGAAGCAGACGAACTCACGCACGCCCATGGCCTCGTAGGCCTCGCGCTTCTCGGTGAGCGTCCAGCGCTCGCGCGTGTCCGACAGCGAGAGGACCTCGACGACGAGCTCCGGCACGCCAAACTCCCATGTCTTCCAAGAGCCGTGCTGCACCAGCTCCGATTGCATGAGGCCGAGCTTCACGGCCGCGTCGGGCGCGCGGCGACCGCGGTCGTCGTTCACCGTCGCCACCCAGTAGACGAACATGTCGCCCGCTACGGCGTTCGCTTCGCCGCAGACGGCGCGAAGAACGTTCACGAGCGCAACGCAGAGATCCCAGTGGCGCGGATGTTGTCCCAAGTGCTCCTCCTCCGGCTCCGATTCCGGAAAGTGGAGCGGCCGCACGGGGCGCACATAGGTGAGCTTGGGATTGGGCAGTGACGCCATCGGTCCCAGTTTAGCCGGACTCTCTTGATGTGCCCCGTGCGGTCGTTCCACGGGGAGACGTGGAGCACGACGCGCGCCATCGGACGCCGCGGGAGACCCTTGAGCTTTTCGGCGGCCAGGGTGGCCGCGGACGGGCTCGGACGGCCAACGGCCAACGGCCAACGGCCACGGGGGACTCGCAACGTCGACTTCTCAAGCCCCAACGCGATCGCCTTGGACGCGGTGGGCCGCATCCAGGTGGCCGACTCCTTTCAACACGCGCGCCGTACGCATCGACGCAATAACGAGCACCGGATTTCAAGGCCCTCGGCGTGCTCCGCACGAGCGCGCTCGTTCTTCGCTGCGCGCGCGGCCTCCCAGTTGGAGGGCTCAAGGGGTACCGTTTTGCGCGGCCCGCCCGCATTTACGTTTCACTTCTTCTGCGACGGTCCAAATGCACGTCCGTCTTCGCGTTGTTCGACGAGAAGGAGGAATCGATGAGCGTGCACACGGGAGCCTACGGGCTGCTTTTCTGGGCGAGTCTTGCGGCGGGCTGCAGCGGCACGGGCACCTATGGCCCGTCCGGTGGCGGTAGCGGCGACGGTGCAGGCGCCGACGCGGACGGCGGCACTGCGACGTCTAAGCCAGGCAACAACGGCGGTGGCTCGGGCCAAGGCGGCGGACGCGGAGGGGCGGATGCTGGTGGAGGCGAAGACGACGCCGCAGCCGCGGCGGGTTGCGAGCCGGGAGTGCCGACGCTGACCGTGGGCCAAAAGATCACCTTGAAGAGCACGCCGAATGGCAACTCGCCCCGCGAGTACTGCTTCGTGGTGCCGGGCGGCGCGTCACAGGTTCGCCTTTCGCTCAGGGGCGGCACCTGCAGCAGTGGTGACTGTATCGGCGACGACGTCGAACTCTATTTGAAGCGCGGCGCGCAGCCCGATCCGTTCGACCCGGACGCAGCCACCACGCAATGGACGTACACGCCTGGTTCTGGCGCCTTCGGAGACTTCACCAAGCCAGCAGCGGCGGGCCCTTGGTATCTGAGCGTGATCGACGGTCAGAACACGCTCGGGTATCAGGGCGTGGCGATGACGCTGACGTTGCCCTAGGGGCTCCTTGGAGTGGGGCGGTCCCAGTTTAGCCGGACATCTCTTGATGTGCCCCGTGCGGTCGTTCCACGGGGGGCACGTGGAGGATCCACGTGAGGCCGCTGTTACGGAGAAGTCAGGGAAGCCCACCGGTGGATCCAGCCCCACTTGACGGCGCGGTTGCGGGTCGATCGTGTCAGACTGGCGGGCCGTGCGAGATTCGCTATCGACCGACGAAATGCTCTCCATCGGCGACTTCGAAACCGCCGTCCGCGTCGCTCGGGAGTGGATGGCAGCGATGGTCAGTGAGGAGAACGACGGCACCCTCCTCTTGGCCGCGTGGGCGTCGCAACACCTCTGCTGGACCGACGTGGACGTGCCCAACGAGACGTCCTTCGAAGAGGTGTGGCGCGACCCGGATACGGCGTTCGGCAAGCGGATGGGGCATGTCGTCACGCTCATCCAGTCGGGCGCCGCCGACGTGGAGGGGCACCGCGTGACGGCCGGCTTGGTCGAAGCCGGCGATGAGACCCTCAGCTTCTTCGCCGTCGGTGATGCGAGCGCCCTCCTGGTCGCGGATACGGCGCGATTTTGCGGGGTCGTCACCGGAACGTACGAGTACCGAGGCAGTAACGGCACGCCCCAAAGGGCGGTGACCGTCGTGGGCATGTTCGATTGCCCTGAGAATCGGGCGCGCCCGCGCGGATGACGCACGAGCGAACGTCCTTCAGGCTCGTCGACACTCCTGCCTTTTAGCGGCGCCACCCGGGTTATCCTCCCTCTCCGTGTCCTCGAACACGACCGCCGACGATACGCCTCTCTTCACGCGCGAGCGGCCGCCTGAGCCGGGGCTCGTGCTCCTTTGGGCTGGGAACGCGCCCACGTGCCGCACGTACGCGTTCCAGGCGCGGCCCTTCGACGTGGGGCGCGACGCGCGGTGCCACATCGTCCTGCCCGAGAGCGACAACGCTGCATCGCGACGGCACGCGGAGGTGGGCTTCGAAGCGGGCGAGCTGCGGCTTCGCGATCTCGGAAGCCGCAACGGCACGCACGTGGGCGATCGGCAGCTCGCGGAGGGCGTGACGCACGGGTTTGCGCTGCCGACGTTGTTTCGCATCGGGGGCTGCCTCTTCCTCGCCGTGGCCGATCTCGAGCCGTACGCCGGCCGCACCGACTTGCTCGAAGGCGGCGTCGTCGTGGGCGCCGAGATGCGCGCCGTGGGCGAGGAGATCGCCGACTTGGCGCGACACTTCGACACGTTCCTTGTGCGCGGCGAGCCGGGCACCGGCAAAGAGCGCATGGCGAAGCTGTTCCACGCCGCGAGCAAGCGCGCGCGCGGACCGTACGTGGCCGTGAGCTGCGCCGAGATCCCGCATCAGCTCGCCGAGTCGATGCTCTTCGGCGCGCGGCGCGGAGCGTTCCCCGGAGCCGATCGCGACGTGCAAGGCGCGTTCGAGGCCGCGAACGGAGGCGTCCTCTTCTTGGACGAGGTGGGCGAGCTTCCCCTCGACGTGCAACCGAAGCTGCTTCGGGCGCTGCAAGAGCGCGTCATCCGGCCGCTCGGCACGCAGGACGTGAAGAAGATCGACGTGGGCGTCGTCAGCGCCACGAACCGCAACCTGCGCGACATGGCGCGCGCAGGGCAATACCGCGCCGACCTCATCATGCGCCTCGCCGAGCGCGAGCTGGAGCTGCCCCCGTTGCGAGAGCGGCTCGACGAGATTCCCTTCTTGGTCGAGCTCGCGCGCAAGAGCATCGCCGGCGCGCCGGTGGCGGAGGCGCGGTTCGTCGAGGCGTGCATGCGCGCGTCGTGGGACTTCGGCAACGTGCGCGAGCTGATCGCCGAAGTGAGGCGTGCCGCCGCCGAAGCCGCGCGCAAAGAGCAGCCGGTCATCCGGGCCGAGGGCACCATCCTGCCCGTGCTCGCGAGCGATCGCCCGCCGGCGCCCGTGAAGGAGAGCGTGCTTCCGCCGAGAGGAGGCGCGGAGGGCGGCGCGACGGGTGGCGTGCCGGTCGAAGGACCCGAGCGAGACGCGGCCGCGGCCGCCGCTGCGCTCAGCGCCTTCAAGCCGAGGGGCATCGACGACACATCGCTCACCGCGTCGTACGAGGGCAACCAAGGCAACGTGGCTGCCGTCGCGCGGGAGTTAGGGATTTCGCGGACGACGGTGTACGCGCGGCTGAGGAAGATGCGCGCGTGGAAGTGACCTCGACGATCAGGCCGCCCCGCGGCATCGCACGACGGGAAACCGCTGGCCCACGGGTACTCGTGCGTCCAGCGCCCGGAGCTTGCTGAGGCTCAGCGGTCGCTGGCCGGTCTTTGCGGGCTTGCCTGCGGCCAACCACGGCTCCGCGCCCGGACCGTTGTAGACGACCTCGGCGTGACCCGAGCGAGCGAGCTTCAGGACGATGAGGTAGTCCGGCTCGCTCGAGAGCGCGACGGCTTTGCCCTGCGTGGCCTTGACCTGCACCAGGCGGCCGTCCTTCGCCCTGGCATCGTGCGTCGGGGCGGACGCTGGCAAGAGGTCGAGATCGAAGACCCACTGGGCCCAAGCCTCGCCAATGCTTCCGACCATATGGCCATCGGGCGTGAAGTGCCGCCCCGGATACAGGCGCTCCAGCTCGTCGACGATCTCATAGAGGCGAACGATCAGAGGAATCGCGTGTTCCATTCCGGCTGAGCCTACGCGAGGCAGCCGCGTCGTGCGTCTGCGGGGCGCTCCCCGCAATCTTGGCCTCCGGAACGCAGCCTCAGAGCGCGCCGCAATTCGCGCAGCCAAGGCAGCGGTGCAGTCCTGCGCCAGCCTTGGTGTTTCCCAGGAAGGCGAGCCCGGGATTCGGCCAATGAGTGCAATTCATGGCGACCCCCGTGTCGATGAACGCGTTGTAAGAAAACGTGCTCGAGGTCGCAAGACCGTCCCATTGGACGCAGCCGGCGCCGCATCCACGAAACTCGTTGTGCATGATCGTAAGCTCACCGCCGCGGACCCACATGTCCATGGATAGCCCGTCGAAGATATTGCCTTCGACGATATGATGCTAAGAGACGTCGGCTCACTGACAATGCCAAAGAGGCCTTGCACAGTTGAACCTCGAAACGTGCAGGAGGTCACGCCGTTGGACTCTCCCTTGAAGGTCACGCTCGTGGTCCCCTGATAATACGTTGGCTCGAACACCACCTTGGAGGCGTCGCCGAGCACGCCGTAGAGGTGCTGCTTGCCCACCAAGGTGTAGCCCTGAGACTCGCCGCTCACGCCGCCGGGGTAGATGCCAGGCGCGAGGTACACGTCGCCGCTCGCGTACCTAAGCGCGTACCCGAGCGTCCGGTTGGCGCAGACGCCGGGCCCGTGGCCCAGGCGCGGCTCGTCACGTCCCAGAAGGTGATCCACGTAGCGGCTATCGCCGCTTAGGCCACACGAGACAAACCGAGCGGTGACGGTGGCGTCTTGTGGGCCGGAGACCGTGCAGACATCGTCGTTCACTTTCGTGCACCCCTGCCACTCGACGAAGGCGGCGCTGACGGCGGGCGTGGCCGTGAGCGTGATGGCGTCCGAGACGGGAACGTCCGTCGCGCAGGTGCCCGAGCAGGGTGCCCCGAGGCCCGTGACGACTCCAGCAGGCTCGGTGCCAACCTTCCCTTCGACGTTCACTGTGACGCGCTTCTTCTTCGGTGCGAACTCCGCGGTCACGAACGTCACGGACGGCAGTCGCGCGACCTCGAGCGTGCATGGTGCGCCCCCCGCGCAAGTCGCGCCGTCGCGCCAACCGATGAACCTGGCGGTCGGCGTGTCCTTCCCTTGAAGGACCAGCTTCCCGGTCGCGAACTCCGCAGCGCACGTCGCGCCGCAGTTGATTCCAGGCGGCTCGCTTTCGACGAGCCCCGAGAGGTCGCCGGCCTTGCGAACAACGATCACGTGCGGCGACGCAGGCAGCGTGACATCCGTCGCGTCGGGGCCCGCGGTCATCGGGCCGGAAAGCGCGGGCGCGAGGTCCTCGGTGAGGGAGCGCGACCCGCACGCGACGAAGAGTGCGCCCGCGACGAGCGCCAACGCGATGCCCTTGGTCTTCACGGCGGCCCCCCTCTCCTCTCCCGTCCTTCGTTAGTACACCGAGGCGATCGCTCGGGGCGCTGATTTCGCGAGTGGCCCCGAGTACGGCCCCCCCCGCCAAAAATCCCGCGAGCGGTCCCCGCAATCTCCGTACACTAGGCCTCCGGAGGGGGGCCGCGTTGGGTCTCCCGCGCGCGATTTGAACACGCAGCCTTCGCCGAACTTCGCATTCCTCGCGTACCACGACGCGCGGCTCGTCGCCCTCGCGACGCAGGCGGAGGAGCACTTCGCGCGCGATCCGGCCGTCACGCTCTTCAAGCTCCGGCAGTTCGGTGAGGTCCTCGCCAAGCGCGCCGCCGCGAAGGTCGCGCTCTTCGTCGACCCGGACGAGAAGCAGCAGTTCCTCATCGACCGCCTCTTTGACCGCGGGGCCATCGGCGCGACGCAGAAGCAGCTCTTTCACGACTTGCGCCGCGTCGGCAACGCGGCGGTCCACGAAGATCGCGGCGACCACGCCGAGGCGCTCCATCAGCTCCGCATGGCGCGCGAGCTGGCCGTTTGGTTCCAGCGCAAGGTGGACAGCGACTATTTTGAGGAGGGGTGAGACGCGCGCCTGCGCCCGTGTTCGAAGGGTGCGGGCGCGGCGAGCGCGTCGACGCCTCCGTGCCGATCAATGAGCGACCGCAGCTCCGCTGATGCTTGCGAGCGCCCTAGCTCAGATAAATGTTGGTAATGTGGAGACATTTGCAATTCGCAAATCGCACGCTACAGTCGTTCAGTGCCATGGACCTCCGCCTGAAACCGCAAGACGTTGTCGTCGCGCTGAAGCTCGTCGCCTCCCCGAGCTCGTCGTGGACGCAGCCCGAGGTGGCGAAGGCCCTTCACATGAGCGCGAGCGAGGTGAACCACGGCCTCAAGCGTCTCGCCGCTTGCCACCTCTTCAACCCGCGCGAACGACGAGTTGTGCGCGCCAGCCTTCTTGAGTTCCTTGTCTCGGGCCTGCGGTACGTGTTTCCGGCGCAGCTCGGCCACTTCGGAGAGGGAATGCCGACGTCCGTGGGAGCGTCGGTTCTCAAGGGGAAGGTCCGACTCGGTGAAGAAGACACCCCCGTCTGGCCGACCGCCGATCGCGCGAAGGCCGTCCGCGGTCGCGTTGTCGCGCCCCTCTACAAGAACGTTCCCCTCGCCGCAGCCGAGGACCCGGCCCTGCACGACTACCTCGCGCTCGCCGATGCTCTTCGTGTTGGTCGAGCTCGGGAGCGCGCTCTTGCGAAAGACGAGCTCACGAAGAGGCTCTCCTCGTGAGCAGCCAACGCTCGAGCGCGCGCGCGGCGATTGCAACCGTGGCGCGAGCACGCTAGGGGCGAGAACCCGCCCGTTGTCTTCGTCGGCGGAACGGTGACGGCTCTCTATCCGCTTGAAGGCGGCGTCGACGTGCGGCCCACCGTGGACGTCGCTTGCGTCGTCGATGTCGCCACGACCGCCGACTACTACGCCTTCGTCGAAAGGCTTCGTGCGCGGGGCTTCAGCGAGTGCGTGGACGAAGGCGCGCCGCTCTGTCGCCGCGTGTTCGCGAACATTCGGGTGGACATCGTGGCGACGGCGGACACGGGTATCGGCCCGACGAACCGCTGGTACAAGCAAGCGGCCCTTGAGGCTACTTCGCACGAGATCGCGCCTGGCTTGAAGGTGCTCGCCATCACACCCATCTACTTCGTCGCCACGAAGCTCGAGGCGTTTCGAGGCCGGGGCCGCGGCGATTACCAAGCGAGCCACGACCTCGAAGACACGCTCCTCGTGCTCGCGGGCATCCCTCATCTACGTGAACAACTTCGAACCGAGAGCACCTAGGTGGTGTCGGCCGTGCGTGCCGAGCTCGTCGCTCTGCGCTCCAAGGACGCGTTCATCGACGCTCTTCCCGGACACTTCGAGGGCGACGCTGTCGGTCAGGCGCGCGCCGACGTCGTGCTCAAGTGGTTGGCGTCGCTCGAATGAGGCGCTGTGCGGCCGCGCAATCGCCGGTCTCAGGCGTCACAAGTCACCGACTCCACTCCACCACGACATCCTCTTCCGAAAGCCCGAGCGCGTTGGCGATCTTGTAGAGGGTCGAGCGGCGCGGGATCGACGCCGAGTTCAACATCCGGCTTAGGGAGGGCTGCGGAATGCCGCACTTGGCGGCGACAGCAGAGACGCCGCCATGCCGATCGATGAGTTGGCGCAGCTTCGCCTTCTCAGCCATCACGCGCTGGGCGACGTCTTCGAGCCGGTCGTACTTAATCTGAGTCGGCTCCTGCGGCGCGTCAGCGCAGTCGTCGAGCGAGTCTTGAATGTCCGCGACGATCTCGTCGCGTTCGGATGCGTCGCCGGCCGCGTTCAGCCAAAGGGCCATCAGATCGTAGGTGCCTTGATCGGTGCGCGCCAAGTCGGACGCTTTCACGATGAAGCCATGATCGAGCCCGGCGTCCTTCATGGCGACCATGATGCTCGCCAGATTGAGGACCTCCTCATCCGTGGTCTTGAACATGATGCTCATGCGCGGTGCGCGGCTCATGACATAACGTTTCATGACATTTGGTCGGCGTTCGGCAAGGCGTTGGCCGCTATTTCCCCAAAGTACTCGGCAATCGCCACCGCCCGGTCCCCCACCCCTTCGGCGTACCGCATCATCGCCCGCAACCTCGCTTCGCCGCGCCAGCGTCGCCCGTCGTACTCGCTCACGAGCGCGACGCCTGAGCGCCGCTACGCGGGCGGCGCGGTCTTCCAGCTGGCGACGATCTCCTCGATCTCCTTGAGCGTCGCGAGTGCCTCGTCGAAGGTCGGCACTGGGGACGCAGGAAAGAACATCGACCCCATGGCCGCGAAATCCGCGCGCATGGCAGCGGCGAGGTCGTCATGGGGGGCGCAGTTCAGCTCGAAGTTCGTCACGAGCTCGTAGCGAGCCTTGGTCTCCCTGAAGAAGATCTGCTTGTTTTCAACGACGGCCCGCAGGAGCTTGGCGCTCAGAATGCTCGTTCTCAGCTTGGGCGTGTTCCAGATCCGGTGGACGTCGTAGACGTGCCGCGAGAGCCGGTGAACGTTCTTGTCGGGCTTCGCGCGAGTTCCGTGATGGAGAGCGTGAAGGAGCGTCACCTTCTCCCAGAAGGTCCGCTCGGGCTCCAAGGCGATCACCTCCACGGTGGCGGTCGGCGTCGTTCCGCCGTGAGTCTCCTCGATGTACGAAACGATGGTTCGCCGCGAAGTCGGCCAGGGATCGCCGCGAGCACCAAACTCGACCTTCACCTGAGGTTGCCCGTAGCCGTAGGTCGCTACCGGATCGGGGAATGTGAAGAGAACCGCCTGGCGGTCGACGTCGTCGACCTCAACGCGCCATCCAGACGCGCCAAGATCGCGCGTGCACATTGCGCGCAGCTCCGGAACGACGACATCTCGAACGACCGTCGCAGAGCGTTCGCCGATTTCGTCGACGAGTGCCTGCCGCTTCTTTCCACTGAGGCCAGCGCTGAGCGGGTCCCGCTCTCCCACGAAGTTCCAGCCGTCTCGGGAGAACGTGAGGTCGATGTCCTCCGAGAACCGCTCGATAAGGCCATGCACCTTCGATAACGAAGTCCCGCCTTTGAAGGTGAGCTGCGGGATGCCGTCGATCTCGTGCAGTCTCGCGAGCGTCCAGCACACCCACAGATCCTTCTCGATGACCCACGCTGCAACACCGCGCCGGGCTGCCACGTCGTTGACGAACGCGTCACGCTCGCTGCGGTCGGTCATGATGTCAGGCATGAGCCTCAGCTCCGCCAATGACCACGTCAACCGCCGAGCCGAGCCATCCGGGAAGTTGTCGGCGGACCCGGGCGAGTTGCTTCTTCGCGCTGTCGAGCGTAGCGGCAAGGCGTTGAAGGACGCTCGTTGATGCGGCATCTCGACCCAGGTGGCGTAGGGCGACAATGGCCATGCCGGCCCGCGATTGTGGAAGCAGCATGTCAACGCGGCCTGCGTGCTTCAGCCGAACCATAAGGTTGCCCACGCGGACGTTCCGAGAAGGACCGTCGGTCAGGTACACGACCTGCGCCGGAACCTGAGTGCTGAGCCCCAAGGCGTTCGCGGCGCTGGCTCCGGAAGGTTGCAGGTGGCTGTCGGTCTGCTTCGCCACGGCTTGGGCCACCGCGTCGGCGGACGGCCACATCAGACCAGCCTTCGGGTGCGTCCGTGGCAAGTCGTAGATCCCGCGGTCGAGTCGGCGGATCCGCCCAGCTAGCGCAAGACGGGCGAGGGCCTGATCGACCGCGTTTCGCGAGCCGACGTCGACGAAATCCTGGGCCGTAAAGACAGTCCCACGACCCCTTCCGTTTACCTGGCGAAGAATGCTGGATGCGGCGGCCATGGGCTCCTCGTGTGTAAGGTAGCTAATGTTACTCTTCTGACAAGAGCAGCCGTCATTTGCGACTATTATGTTAGTTATTACAATTAATTAAATGAGTACTACGCGGGCCGATACCCATACAGAATTATGCATGGCAAGCGGCTGAACCTACGGCCGTCGCACCGCCTCCCCGAAATACTCAGCAATCGCCACCGCCCGGTCCCCCACCCCTTCGGCGTACCGCATCATCGCCCGCAGCCGTGCCTCGTCCCGCAGGCGCCGCGCGTCGTATTCGCTCACGAGCGCGTCGACGACGTCCCGTACGCCGCCCCCGCCTCCGCGCGTATCCGCGAGCCGCTGCCAATGCGCGACGATCCCTTCTGACGCGTCGCCGCCCAACCCCCGTCGCACGCGCGATCGCCTCGACTGCGCTCTCCCTCGTCCTCGATGTTGATGTTGATGTTGATGTTGATTGTGTCGACGAGAAGTCCCCGAAGCACCCCGCCGCCGCCACCACCTTCTCCACGTCCCCGCTCCCCGGCGCCCTCGTCGCCAAGAAGAAGCGCTGCACGCGTCGGTCTTCCAATCGGTACAAGAGCACGCACCGCGCGGGCTTGCCGTCGCGGCCCGCGCGGCCCGCTTCCTGAACGTAGCTCTCGAGCGAATCGGGGAACTCGTAGTGGGCCACGAAGCGCGTGTCCGCCTTGTCGATGCCCATGCCAAACGCCTTCGTCGCCACCATGACGCGCACGCGCCCGCTCATGAAGTGCGCGCGGCTCTCTTCGCGCTCCGCCGCGCTCATGCGCCCGTGGTACCTCGCCACTGGCACGCGCAGCGCCCCGATCCATCGATAGAGCTCGTCGGCCTTCTTCACCGTCGCCGTGTAAACGATGCCCGCGCCCGCTTCGTCGTCGAAGAGCCGAAGCAGCGCGGTCCGCTTGGCCATCTCGTTGACCGTGCGCTCCACCTCGAAGCTCAAGTTCGGGCGCAGCAGGCTCGTGCGCACCACGCGAGGCGCGCGCATGCCGAGCTGCTTCACGATGTCGGCCGCGGTCTCGCTCGTGGCCGTCGCCGTGAGCGCCAAGATGGGCGGCCGCCCGAGCGCCTCCGCGCCCCTCGCGATGGCCATGTACGCCGGTCGAAAGTCGTGGCCCCACGACGAGGCGCAATGCGCTTCGTCCACCGCGATGAGCGAGACGCCGCGCGCCCGAAGCATGGCCTGGCACTCTTCCGTGCGGAAACGCTCCGGCGTCACGTACACGAGCGGATGCGTCCCGGCGCGAATCTCTCGCTCGCAGTCGCGCTCCTCGCTGGCCGTGAGCGTCGAGTCCAGCTCGGCTGCGTCCACATCGGCGTCGTCCATGTGGTCGCATTGATCTTTCATCAGCGCGATGAGCGGCGAGATGACGACGACGGGACGCGGCAGCACGAGCGCGGGCAACTGGTACGTCAGCGACTTGCCGCCGCCCGTCGGCAGGATCCCGACCGCGTCCTCGCCTGCGAGGACCGCGTCAATGAGCGCGCGCTGACCGGGGCGAAAGGCGCGCACGCCGAAGTGGGAGAGGGCGAAGGACTCGAGGCGAGGCCACGGCGACGGCGTGGGAGAGGAAGAAGGAGAGAGAGAGTCGGGCACGTTCACGTGCACGTTTACGGGACTGAGCATGGCTAGGACTCCACGAATTTCAGTTCGGTTAGGTCGGCGGTGAGCGCTAGGCGGGAGCCATGCACGCGGACCAAGGCGGACAAGGGAATGTTCGCGGCGTGGCGCAAGACGACGCGATCGGGCGACGGCGCGCCCGCGGAGCCGTGGCTCGCGAGCCACTCCACGAAGGAGCCCGTGAAGCTCTCGGCGTAGCGCTTCGTGAAGAACTCCATGCAGCGCCGAAAGAGCTTCGGCAAAATCAGCGCGCCGTGCGCGCCCACCGAGCGCGCACCGTGGAGCTCGAAGCCCCGCGAGGTCGCGTCGTCACGCCAAATCCCGAGCTTGCGCGCCCGGGCGCGCCGGGCTGCGGCGCGAAAGAGGCGCACGTGCACCTCCGGCATCGACGTGTACGCGAGCGGGTACACGTGCCCTCCCTCGAGGAGCGCGTGGTTCGCGCTGGTGCGAATGCGCTCGGTCGTCGCGCGGTGGCGCTTCGCGCGCTCTTCGGAGCGCCGCGGGAGCACGTACGCGATGACGCGGCCCCTCGCGTCGACCGCGTTCGCCAAGAGCGTCACGGGCACCGCCGGCGGCGTCGCCGCCACGATGGTCGCGCCGTCAGCCGCGCACGCGACGCCGGTGACGCCTAGCCACGCGAGGAGCGCATCGCGCGCGCTCTCGCCGCGCGGCTGCGACGCTTGGGCGTAGTGCAACTCCGGCGCGTCGATGCCTTCAAGGCGGAGCTGTACGCTCCCGTCCGTCGCGCCGCGGCGCAAGAGCCGCGCCCGGCGGAGCGCGCCGTAACGCGCCGGCTCCTTCGCGAAGAACCGAACCGAGTCGCCATCGGGCGCGTAGCCCGGAAGCAGAATCCAACCATCAAGAGCTTCGTAGAGAGGAATGTACATGGCACGCCTACTTGGTCGGGGTCGCTGGTGGGGTGGCCTTCCCTTCGCAGGGCGAGGCGCTTGGTTGCTGCCCGCGGCGCGTCGTTTCGTACGCCGAGGCGGAAGCCTCGTGCGCGAGAGCGCAGGGCGGTCGAAGGGGCGCCGCAGCTTCGTAAAGCAGCGGATCCACGTCGACGTGGCCTAAGGAGACGCGGCGCCTCGCGTATCTCGCGCTCCCTCGCCTCTACGAGGCATCACGCCCCGTCTAAATCGCTGCCGGCGCCGTGCTGGAAACGCCACCTTGCGCTTACGAAGGTCTCCCCGGCGCACAATGCGCTTCGCCCTCGGCAAAAGAGCCTTCGGGATCGGGCTACGAAGGACCGGGCGTGCCTTAAGAGACGCGCCGACCGCTTAAGAGACGCTTTTCGCTGGCTCATGGGTCTCTGCGCGTCGGTTCGCTCCCCCCGCGCCGTGCCAAACGTGCACGGCGCGGGCTCACGAGCGCTCAGCCGACGGGCGCATTCGGCGAACGGGCACCGAGGGCGGTTGGCGCGCCCTTCGCATTGGGCGCGTCGTCCGAATCCGTGCCACCCACCATGCCTACCTGGGATGCGGCCGCACGCTTGCGCTTCGCGAGCCCCATGGTGATGCGAGACGCGCGCTTGCTAACGATGGCGCGCGCGAGGTCGGACCACTCGGCGTACCAAGCGTAGAGCGCTTCGAGCGCCACCGCGTGGTCCGATTCCTTCTGTACGGCCTCGCTCGGCTTCTTCGTGTCCGGCTCAGCCTGCGCCTCCACCACGAGAGCGCGCAGGCGAGCGCGCTCTTCGGTGCCGATGCCGCGTGTGGCGAGCAGTTCGAGCGCCTTGGTGTCGGCGTCGTGGGTATCCGCGCGCCCTTCGCCCTTCTCGAGTGCGTCGAGGCGATCCAAGAACTTCGCCACGCCGAGCACCGCGAGCGGTCCTTCGGTCGCGGCAAGATCTTGAAAGACGAACGCGGCTTGTTCGGGAAAGCGGTACGCGAGCGCTCCGTGTGCCTTCAAGAAGCCAAGCTCGTCCCACTCGTCGAGGGCGCGGATGGCCTCCGTTGCGAGCGAGACGCCCGGCGCCGACTCGGCGCGCGTTTCCGACCCGGACGCCGCGAGCAGGAGGCGCCAGCCCTCGCGATGCTCGTCTTGGGTGTAGCCGTGCTCACTCATGGCGCGACGGAGCTCGCCTTGAGTTCCGAGCGCCGAGAGGAATGCGAAGGCGCGGTTGGGCAACTGGGCGAGGGTTTGGGGACCAGGCATGGAGGATTTCATGACGTGACGCTTTCTCTCGTGCGCCCGCGCAGAGCGGCGGCGCAAAACGCGTCCGCCGTGCGAGGCCACGAAGTGTGTGTGGCTTGTGTTGAACGCCGCGCGACGTGCACCTTGCACATCGTCGCGACGGACGCCCTAGAGCACGCCGCGTGCCGCCGTGTCGGTCGCGCGCCGCCGCGAGCGTTCGCGCACTTACGCGAGGCTGGCGCTGCGTGCGCGTGTTCAGGGTGTTCAGAGTGTTCAGGACGGGGGGGCGCACGAGCGGAGCCGTGTGGACAGCCTGAACAGGGCGGCCGCCCCGCACGGGCCGCTCGCGCGTCGAACCGGCGTCCTAGGGCGCCGCCCCCGCCATCTCAATGCGCGAGCCCTTGACGAGGAGGTCCCCGCCAACGCACGAAACGAAGAGCGCTCCGTCCGCCGTGAGGCCCGATGCGCGCGGCGCGCCGGGGAGCGTCTTCCAATAGGTGACTTCGTATTTGCCGGGACCGGCCCGCCTGGCGAGGTAGAGCGCGCCCCGGTTGTAGGCCAGGCGCGCGAGCCCGGTGACGATGACGATCCCAATCGAGGTTGCGTGAATGCCGACGATGTTTTCCCTGAGCAGCGGCGTGGGAGAGCCCTTGCGCTGGGTGAAGTGCATCAGCTCCCCTCGCCACTCACCACGGCTCGAGCCGACCAGGAAACCGTCTGTCGTCTTCAGCCCGACGTCCGGGATCTGGCTCGTAGGTGTCGACGTCATGCCGTCCTGACCGAGTGACTCGACGACGTAGCTCAGTGCCCTAAGCTCGCCAGCGCTGAGCTCGTGCCGGTCTGGCGCCAGCGTGGGCCGTCGCCCTCTCGACGGCGTCTCGATGAACTCGTGTTCGTTAAACGCGCCGTCAAAGCTTCCGGCCTCCGCCGCCGGGTATCGCTCGCGCCCACGGAGCACCTCGGCAGCGCGCCGGGCGTTGGACCGAACGGGCGGGTACCAGTGCGACGTTGCGAGCGTATCGAGGGCGGGCAGCGCGGCTACCACGCCCAGCCGGGCGAGCGATTCCGCGGCCACGTACGGCAACTGCCAATCGTCTTCCGCAGTGAGGAGCCCCATCAGTAGCGGAGCGCCTTGGTCGTATCCGATGAACCCGAGCGTACGGGCCGCCGGGACACGCAGCTCGCGATCGGCGCCACTGACCAGCGCGGCGACGGCGGGACCGGCATCGCGCGCCGCCCCGCCCAACCGCGCGAGCGTCCTTAGCCCAGGAACATCCGGGCTATTGCGCAACTCCGCGACCAAGATGGCCACGCCCTCGGGCGCGCCGATGGCGACCAGCACGTCGTCGACTTCCTTGGCGAACCGCGGTTCAAGCGCCGCAACGGCTTTCAGCGCGGGGCTAGCCGCTCGCGCCGCAATGCCCATGCAGCCGATCGCCCGGATGGCGAAGACGCGATTCTGCCGCGGACCCTGCTCGCGATGAGCTCGCGCGAGCAAGACGCCAACAGCGGGAGCTGCATCCGCCGCCGTGGAGCGGAAGATTCGGCAAATGGCGTCCGACACCTCGGCACTCACGGGCTCTGGCCGCTCGAAGAACTGAGCGAGTGGAATCGATGCGCGCGGGCCAAATGTCTCGAGCGCGAAGGTCACCTGCGTCATCGTCTTCGGCAGCCTGGGCAGGGCGTCCAAAAGATACTGCATCGCACGCGGCGTCCCGATGTGAGCGATGGCCGAAGGTACCCAGCCGCCATCGCGTTCTACCGCCGCGATGAGCGCGTCGAGATTCTTCTCCGTGAGGCCACCGATGTCGCTCACGATGAAGCCCGCGATGTACCGGATGTGAGGTTCAGGGCTTGAGAGCAACGGAAGCAAGTACGGTACGGCGGCGGCGCCGTAGGCTTGGATCGCCTTCGCGAGCGCAGCTTGTTCGTCACTGATCCCGCGGTCCTTGCTCGTCACGAGAGGAACCTTTCGCAACAGCGCGGCCAGCGCCTCGGGCGGCGGCGGTAGAGGGGCTTCCTGCTCACGCGCCGCTACGCGTGGCGCTTCACGCGCGGGCGCAGGCCCCGTGGTGCGCGTAGGCGTCCCGCAGGCCGCCACGCCCAACGCGAGCGGCAGCAGCACCGTCCAAACACCGCACCCCCTGTTGACCGCCGCGCGCACCGACGGTGAGGATAGCGCCATGGTCATCGACGGCGCTTGGGGGCCTCGGGCGCCCCTAAGGTCGCCGGCCGGCGAGATAGCTCCGATTGCGTCATGTCTCTCTCGGCCAACGCAACTTGCGTGTGGCCTGCCGTCTCCGGAACCCCGCGCAAGTCCATGACGAGAAGCTCGTTGGCCACGTCACGCTCGAGCCGCGCCCGGCGCTCAGGCGACATGTTCTTCGTCTTGATGTCCGACCACTTCTTCATGAGTTCCCGTCCCCCGGCCTCGGACGCCAGATACGCCGCCCAAAGCCGACGCGATCACGAGCCCCTCGCCTCGCCCGGGCGCGAAATCATTCGCAAAGCATACCGGTTTCAATCCCCCCGCGCCCCGACGACAATGGCGCGCACCGACCGCCACCGCATGGAGGGCCGAGATGGGCGCCTGGGACTACGGCATCTTCGACGACGACACGGCGTACGACTTCACCGACGAGATCAAGGAGGACGCGCGCGCGTTCTTCAAGAGCTCCTTCGAGCAAGCGCTCGCCGCCGAGAGCCTCGATTACGACGCCTGCCATCGCGTGACGGTCTCTGCGGCGTACATGGACAACTTGCTGAACGGGACGACGTACCGGACCGACAGCCACGAGGCCTCCGACGAGAGCAACGTGAACCTGTTCGGCAAGCTCCAACCTGGCCTCCACGTCGAGGACTTGAGGGGGCTCGCGATTGACGCGCTCGAGAAGGTCCTCGGCAAGACGTCGGAGCTGAACGAGCTCTGGTCCGACAACGAGGACCTCTACCCCAAGTGGACGACGTCCATCCGTGAGCTGATGGCGAGGCTGAAGGTCGCGCGCTGAGCCGCGGAGCCCGTGGCGACGTCCGCCGCCAACGGGTCGGGAAACGCGACACGCGGGTCATACTTCCCTCCCCGACCGCGCGCGTTTCTCCGCGGGGGCGCGACGGTATGCATGTTGCTCCGCGCGCGAGCCATGGGGGCGAGGCGTCGATGCGTGTGCATGCTCTTCGCGAGCGCGTGCGGCGTCTTGGCGTGTAGCCAGCACGTGAAGAAGCTACCGACGGACGACCTGCCGTACGCGCGGACCGTCCCCGATGCGCCGGAGACGCCACCGGAACCCCTGCCCGCGGAGCCGACGTGTGCGAGGACCGTCGAACACGCGGTCTTCGTTGCGGAAGACGGGGCCGATGGGGAGAGGTGCGGCGGCCGGTACCCGCAGTACACCTCGCCGCACGACCCCGACTGGGACGGTCCTTGCCGAACCCTCGGCTGGGCGTTGCGGAAAGCCGACGCCAAGCTCGTCGTCGTCGACGGTGCCGCGATCCCCAGGAACCACGTTGAGGTTCCGGTGGTCCTCCGCCGCGACGTTGTCATCGAAGGAGGCTGGCGGCGAAAGTTTGTTCTGGGCGCCACTGCACCGATGAGTCTCTTGGCCCCTCTGCGCATGGCTGTCTGGGAGAAGGACTGCCCGGGCAAGGGTAATCCCAAGACGGCGATCTCGACCGGCCCGATTGTGGCTGAGGATGTTGCGGGCACGGCGAGGCTGATCGACCTCGAACTCGAAGTCGCCGAGACCACTCCCGGAGAAACGTCGATAGGCGTCCGGGCCGTCGGTGCCACGACCCGCGTCGAACTCGACAACGTTCGAATCAGCGCGAGCGCACCGATGGGGAAGAAGGGCGCGAAGGGCGCCGCCGGAGACGCGGGAGGCGACGACTGCCCGAGCGCCGATGGCGCCGCCGCCACGACGTCTGGTGCGAATGGAGCCGACGCAACGGAGACGGGAACGTTCTCGGCCGAAGGCTACCAGGCGCGAGACGGTCAGGCCGGCGCCGACGGCCTTCCCGGCAACGCCGCGCTCGCCGGAGGGACCGGTACATGCGTGGATTGTGTCACCCAATGCGCGGCCACGACGAGCGCGGGCACGACCACGTGCTCTGTGGCGACGAGTCTGCGCCAATGCGGCAGTCAGGCGAAGTCCGGCTGTGGCGGCGGAGGAGGACGCGGCGGAGCAGGAAGCGGGGGCGGCGGCAGCAGCGTCGCGCTCCTCGCGTGGGACGCCACCGTCGTGCTCAACGGCGGCTCACTCTACGCAGCCAACGGAGGCTCGGCTGCTTCCCCGGGCGTTGGCGGGCCGGGTGGGGCCGGAGGAACGGGCCGCGCGGGCATCGCCGATCCGCCCGTCGCGTGCAGCACCCAGTGCGAATACATCCTCGGCGGCTGCACGGGGACTCAGCCGGCCGCCGGCCAAGGCGGTGCCGGCACCGTCGGCGGCGCCGGAAGCGCGGGCGGGAGCGGGGGTCGCGGGGCCGGGGGCTCGTCGTATGCGATCGTCAAGAACGCAGGCGCCGCGGTGGAGTACGGACCGACAACGAGGCTGGGTCACGGAGTCGGAGGCGCCGGTTCTGTGCGAGGCAACGCGGCGGACGTGTTCGTGGTCCCGTAGGCGACGAAGGCCAGCCCCGCGACACGCGCGTCATATGTCCGTCTTGGCCCGCGCGGGTTTCTCCGCGCGGGCGCACCGGGTATGCATGTTGCTCCGCGCGCGAGCCATGGGGGCGATGCGTCTACGCTCGTGGGTCATCTTCGCGAGCGCGTGCGCGTTGGCGTCCTGCGACGCGCGCATACCGAATACGTGCTCCAACTGTGGGCCCGCCTCAGGCGTGTGGGCCATGCCGCACGGGGTCGTGCCTCCCAAGAGTCCCTCCGCTCCGCCCGATCCCCCCCTGCCCGTATGCCTCCGGGGCGCAGCATCCGGGACGTTCGTCGCGAAGGACGGCACCGACTCGGAGACGTGCGGCGACGCCGCGGCGCCGTGCAAGACGATCCAATGGGCGACTCGGGACCTGGCCGCCCAACGGATCTTCGTGGCCGGAGGCACTCTGGGCGGCGAGACCATTTCCCTCCGCGCGGACCTCGTCATTGAGGGTGGGTGGGAGCGTTACCCGCGGCCTCGCGCGAACCCCGGGCCTCCCACCTGGGCCAAGGACTGCAAAGGCATCACCAACGCGACGACCCTCGTGGCGGCCGATCTTGTCGCCGAAGACATTGGCGGCACTGCGCAGCTCATTGACCTTACCTTTCGGCCGACCCGTCGCGGCCCGGGCGAGAGCGCGATCGGACTCCGAGCGGTCGGTGCGTCCACGCGCGTCGAGCTCACAGCCGTGACGATCTCCGTGGCGGCGGCGCCGGAAGGTTCGCCTGGCGCGAGCGGTACGACGGGCGAAGCCGGCGCCGACGACTGCCCCAGCGCCGACGGCGCAGCCGCCACGCTCGCTGGCCCGAGCGGCGCCGACGCGACGGAGTTGGGCACGTTCTCCCGGAGCGGATACGAAGCGCGCGCGGGTACCCCCGGGGCCGACGGCCTCGCAGGCAACGCGGCGCCGCCGGGCGGAGATGGCCAATGCGTCGCTTGCGTCAACCAATGCGCAGGGACGACCACGTGCTCGATCAGCTCGAGCCTGCGCTACTGCGGCACGCAAGCCAAGTCAGGCTGCGGTGGCCATGGCGGACGCGGCGGCGCGGGTGGTGCCGGCGGCGGCAGCACCGTCGCGCTGCTCGCCTGGGACGCGACGATCGTTCTCTCGGGTGGCGCACTCAAGGCGGGCGACGGCGGTGCGGGAGCGCTTGGCGGCCCCGGCGGCTCAGGCGGTCCGGGGGGGACGGGGCTCGCAGGCACAGCGGCGCCGCCCGTCGCCTGCGCCACGCAATGCGAAAGCGTGCAGGGGGCATGCGCGGCGACGCAGTTCGCCACAGGCCAAGGCGGCGTGGGCACCGTCGGTGGCACCGGAAGCGCAGGCGGCAACGGTGGCCGCGGCGCCGGGGGCTCGTCGTACGCGATCGTGCAAAACGCGGGCGCCAGCGTGGAGTATGGACCCTCGACGCTGCTCGTTCACGGAGTCGGAGGCGCGGGCTCCGTGCCGGGAAACGCAGCGGACGTGTTCGTCCCGCCGTAGGTGGTGCGGCGTTCGGTTGCTCGCACTCATTCGCGGCGCCGCGGCGCGCCGCCTCTAGCCGCCCGCCGCCCGAGCGCCCGTCATCGCTTCCGCGGGCGCCGCCCTCGCGGACGCGCGCCCGCGGAATTCGGCGCCGCGGGGCGCGCTCTCACCTGCCCTCTTACCTGCCCCCGCCCCGATTCCGCGGCCGGAGCCGCGAGGTACTTCGTGGCCTCGCGGAGCGTGAGGCCGCTCATGGCGTGCCGGTGCCGTTCCACGAAGGCGCGGACCAACGCCGGTCGCTTCTTCGAGACCTCGCGGAGCACCCAACCGATCGCCTTGCGGATGAAGAACTCGCGCTCGCCCAACATCGGCACCGCAAGCTTCGAGAAGAGCTCGAAGTCGCCACCGCCGGCTCGCAACGCGTCGTTCATCGCGAGGAGCGCCGTCCGGCGAACCCAGAAGTCGTCGTCGCCGGCCCAGAGCTCGAGCCGCCGGAGCTCGCGCGGGTTCGCCGCGAGGATGGGGCCGATGACCTTCGTGGCGAGCCAGTCGACGTACGCCCAGCCGGCGCCCTCGCGGACCAGCTCGATGAGCCTCGGCAGCGCCGATGGCCCTAGCTCCGACGCGCGAAGCTCCAGCACACCGATCGCGACGGCGCGATGCTCGTGCCACCGCGTTTCGAAGAGGGCTCGCGCGAGCACGAGCGGCGCCACATCACGGTGCTCGCGCACGAGCTCCCGAGCGAGGACGCGAATAACCGGTTGCGCCACGCCGAAGAAGGCGAGCTCGCTCTTGAGGTACGCCTTCTGCCCCGCGGCGCGCGTCGCGTCGCCTTCCCGCCGAAGTCGTGCGCTCAGCGCATCGATCAGCGCCGGGAGCCCCTCGGTGTCAGGGCGGCGCCGTCCCTTCGAAGGCTTCCTGCTCGACGGCATCGGCGCGACGCTAGCGAAGGGCCGCTTTGCGTGCAACGCGGGAGCCGCGTGCGGCGTAGGGAGCGCTACCATGCGGAGCCCATGAACCCGCTCGTCCGCGATCGAGACGTCTCCTTTCTGCTCTACGACGTCCTCGAGGTCACGGCGCTCACATCGCTCCCCTACTTCGCCGAGCACTCGCGCATGACGTTCGACTCGGTGCTCGGTGCGGCAGCGCGCTTCGCTCGAGAGGTGCTCTACCCCGCGTACAATACGCTCGACGAGACGCCCCCGCGCTTCGAGGCAGGCCGCGTCCTCGTCCACCCGCGCATGCGCGAACTCTGGCCCGCGCTGTCTGAGCTAGGGCTCGTCGTCGCCACGCGGCCCGCAGCCGTCGGCGGGATGCAGCTCCCGCTCAGCGTCTTTTCGCTCGCAACGGCGTACCTGATGGCGGCCAACCTTTCGGCCTACGGTTACGTGGGCCTGTCGGGCGGCGCCGCGCACTTGCTCGAGACGTTTGGCAACGAGTCCTTGCGCGAGCGGTACATGCGACCGCTCTACGAAGGACGTTGGACCGGCACGATGGCGCTCACGGAGCCGCAGGCCGGCTCGAGCCTCGCGGATGTCGCCGCGCTGGCGAAGCCGATGGCCGATGGCAGCTTTCGGATGAGCGGCGCGAAGATCTTCATCTCCGGTGGCGATCACGACGCCGCCGAGAACATCGTGCACATGACGCTCGCGCGCATCGATGCGCCGTCCACGCCGGCGGGCACCAAGGGCGTCTCTCTCTTCTGCGTCCCCAAGCGTCGCGTCGAAGGCGACCGTCTCGTCGACAACGACGTCGCCGTCACGGGCCTCATCCACAAGATCGGCTGGCGTGGTCTTCCGAGCGTGGCGCTCTCGTACGGCGAGGGGGGCGATTGTCACGGGTACCTCGTCGGCGAGCCGCACCGTGGCCTCGCGGCGATGTTCCAGATGATGAACGAGGCGCGGATCATGGTCGGCATGAACGGCGTGGCGACCGCCTCTGTCGCGTACCTCGAGTCGCTCGAATACGCGAAGACACGCCGACAAGGGCGACCGCTCATGGCGAAGGATCCGGGCACGCCGCCGGTCCCCATCGTCATGCACACCGACGTGCGGCGAATGCTCCTCCGGCAGAAGGCCATCGTCGAAGGCGCCATGGCGACGGTGACGCGGGCGGCGCTCTTCGCCGACGTCGCCGAGCACGGCGCAGGCGCGGAGCAGCGCGAACACGCGCGTGTATTGCTCGATCTGCTCACCCCCGTAGCCAAGTCGTTCCCTGCCGAGCGGGGCTACGAGGCCAACGCGCTCGCGCTGCAGATCCACGGCGGCTACGGCTACTCGAGCGAATATCCGGTGGAAGCGTGGCTCCGCGATCAGAAGCTCAACAGCCTCCACGAAGGAACAACGGGCATTCAGGCGATGGACCTCCTCGGTCGCAAGGCCGTTGCCGGCGGCGGCGCGGCGATGCTCGCGCTGCGCGTCGAGGTCGAGCGCACGGTGGAGCGGGCGGCGCGTGCGGGCGTTGAGAAGCGGTGGTGCGCCGTCGTCGGCGAGGGGCTCGCGACCGTCCTCGCGCTGACGGCCGAGCTCGGCGCCCGCGGCGCCGCCGGTGATGTGGCCGCGATGATGCTCCACGCGACCGACTACCTCGACCTCTTCTCGACGCTCGTCGTGGGCTGGCAGCACCTCGAGTGCGGCGCTGCGGCCACCGAGCGGCTCGCGGCGGCGGGTGGCGGCGGCGGAAGCAGGGTTGGCGGCGCTGGCAGCGAAGAGGTCGACTTCCTCCGCGGGCGCATCCTCTCGATGGAGTACTGGCTCGCGACCGAGATGCCGCGCATCGCAACGCTCAGCGCACTCTGCCGGGCTGGCGAGGACAGCTACGCGCGGATTTCGGAGCGCGAGCTGTGAGCGGGCCGTCCGCGAGGAGGTCTGGCAACGTGAGCATGCAGCCGAGCTGCGGGCACATGGCCGGGCGAGTGCTCCGAGATGCGGAAGCTTCAAGTATGACCCCCCTGCGAAGCGGCCGGCGTCCCCAACCGGCCTCTGGCCATTGAAGGAGGGCGCTTAGCTTGGCGCGGAGAGGGCGCGTCGCCTCGCCCGAGCACTCCACACGCACCCGGCCATCCTGCTCTTCCCTGATTGGGAGGCCGAGCCGACGAAGCCGGCGACGCGACGAACCGCCTAGTCTGTTCGAGGCTCAGCGCGCTCTGCCGGGCTGGCGAGGAAGGCTACGCGCGCATCTCGGAGCGCGAGCTGTGAGCGGCCGCGCGTAGCCGCGCGTAGCCACGCGTCGCGCCCATTCAAGTTCGCGTGCGACGACGTTTGGCTGGCGACGCCGTCGCCGCGGCCTTCTCGAGGGCCCGCACGTCGCGACGATCCTGCGGTCGCCCCACGGCCACCTTGTTCGCAATGAGATCCTCACGACCAATGACCGAAACGGCCACACCAGCCAGGTCGACCATCACGCGCCTACTCCAAGCGGCGGTGAAGGTCACGCCAGGGAGTGTCAGCAAGAAGTCGACACGCGCTGGTGGTCGCCCGATCCAAATGATCTCGTCGGGCTTCGCGACTCGGAGCTCCTCGACAAGGGTCGACGGCAACCCGAAATCTGCGAGCGCAACGCACGCGCGCGCAACGTTGGTGGCGTTGGCGTCGAGCCAAAGGTCGAGGTCCTTGGTCGAACGGGGTCTAGCGTGGAGGCTGACGGCGTGGCCGCCCACGACCAGGTAGCGCACGCCTCGCTTTTCGAACGCCGAAAGCATCGCGGCCAAATCGCGGGGGAGGTTCATCGGGGTGCTTCAAGCTCCAGGTCTGCAGCGCAAGCTCGATGGATGCGACAAACCGCGCGGCGGGCCCCGCGCGCTCCCAAAACGCCTCGTCGGCTCGATCGAGCGCCTCGTGGCTCGCGACCCGCCCTCCTTGCCACTTGCGGCTCGCCATGGCTCACTTTAGCGCGATTTTTGCCAACAGAAGGCGAAAGCGGATTGCCCCGGCGCGAGCGCGCAGCCGTGTGCAGACTCCACGCGGAGCCGTGCAGTCGTCGGAGGTGCGGACGCCGCGTCATCGCTGTCGGAGGCGTTCTTACCCCTGGGGTATCCTTTCGCCATGCCGCGCCTCACCGGACCCGGCCACGTGATGTTGTGGGGTTGGGGTTGCGAGACGAAGCCGACGATTGAGTTCCGCCTCGCCCCGATGGATGGCGGCTGCTGGATGGAGCTCGTCGCCCAAGGCCAGTACTTCCAGCCGGCCGACCAGCGCGGGCGGCGCACGGCCGTTCTGGCCCTCACCGACGCGGAGACGGAGGCGACCCTTGTTGCGCTGCTCGCGTCTGAGCCCGATGGGCCTCGCCGCCTCGACCATTCCTCGATGCCCGACTCCGTCGGCTGCGTTCGGATGACGCTGCCCCTCGAGACGGGACCGACGGACCGGTGGATCAACGACGGCACCCCGAACCAGCTCGTCGCCGTCGCGGAGCTGCTCCTGGGTCTGACCCAGCGCGCTGGACTCGCAGTCGACGAGGCGTTCCATCCCGTCGCGCTTGCGTATCGCTAGAGAGGTCCGTCCACGGACAGCGAAAAGTGTCCGCGGACAGGTCGCGTCACCCGATTCATCAAGAGTTCCGCGTGCGGCGTCGTGGCGCGCGTCCTGCTTGAGTGCCGGTGATGCGACCGCACGGGGCACGTCGAGAGAGACCAGGTACACTTGCGGGCATGGCGTCGTCGCCGAATCCCGCGACCAAGGTCGTCACCGAACTCAGGCACGTGCGCCCCGTGCGGCCGCTTCATTTTCCGGAATCGGAGCCGGAGGAGGAGCACTTGGGCCAGCACCCTCGGCACGAAGATTTGTGCATGTTCCTGAAGCTGCTCCTGCGAGCGCTTTGCGGTGAGGCGAACGCCGTCTCGGCGGACATGTTCGTCTACTGGAACGCGACGCTGAACGACGATCGCGGTCGCCGTGCGCCGGACGCAGCCGTGAAGCCCGGCCTGCCGCAGGCCGAGATGTTCGAGCACGGCTCGTGGAAGACGTGGGAGCTTGGCGTGCCGGAGCTCACCGTCGAGGTGCTGTCGCTCTCAGACACGCGCGAGCGCTGGACGCTCACGGAGAAGCGCGAAGCCTACGAGGCCATGGGCGTCGACGAATTCGTCTGCTTCGACGTCGACGCGCCCGAGGGCTCGCGCATCCGCGTGTGGGATCGGGTCGAGGGCGACTTCGTCGAGCGCGTCGTGGAGGCGGAGCGAACGCCTTGCATCACGCTATCGGAGGCCTTCGGTGGCGTGTTCGAGTGGATCGTGGCGCCGGCGGAGCGCTGGCCCGTGGCGCTGCGTCTCTTGCAAGATGGCGCGCTCGTGCCGCTGCCGTCCGAGGTGGCGGAAGCGGCCCTCGCGCGCGAGGCCGCCGCAAAGGCGCGCGTCCGAGAGCTCGAAGCATTGCTCGCGAAGAAGTAGTCCAAGCTGTCGATCGGCGATGCGAAAGGCGCGTTCATGAACCTCCTCCCCTGCCCCAAGTGTCTGCGCCACGCCCGCACGAGCGAGCCCGCGTGCCCGTTCTGCAAGGCGCCGTTGCCTTCCGACTTCGCTGCGCGCTCGCCGAAAGGCGGAATGTGGCGCTGGCACGCGGTGACGGCCGGCGCGCTCGCGAGCAGCGCGTCTATGGCGGATTGCTCATCCCATGAGGTCTATGGCGCGCCCTGTGTTTTCGACGCTGGGTGCCCGTCGTTTTCCCAAGACGCGGGCGCGGCCGACGGCGCCAAAGACGGACCGACGGCCGACTAGAAGTCACCCGCGGCCCGCGTGGGAGGCCTCCTCGCGACGTGGTATCCCTGATCGCTCCGACGGCCGGGCGAGATTAATCAGGAACCGCCGGTTCAAGATTCGCGTTCTCGCTCGTCCGCCGGAGTACTTGCCGCTCACAACGCTCGCATCCTTGACCGCCGAGGGGAGAACCGATGGCACGGATTGCATCCCGAGAGGTCATCGCTTCGTTCGACGCGTACCTGAGGCGCACCGCGACGCTCCCTGAGCCGATCATCCGTGCGCGCATCAAGGATCTCCAGGCAGGGCGACTGCGGGCGCCCGATTCGTCGAGTCCGGCGTTCCGTCGAACGCCCGTTGTTCCCGAGCTCGTCGCGACTGGAGCAACGATGCGAGAAGAGACAGCTCGCGGTCACGGCGCGGCCTCGGCCGATGAGCGCGCGGCCCGGATGCGTGAGCGGCACCCCATCGTGCGTGCCCCCATCGCATTTCCAGAACACGCGCAGCACGCTGCCGAGGTCCCCGCGGACGACGCCCGCGCGCGGCTTGCGGCGTTCACTCAGTACGTCGCGGAGCGAGTGGAAGCGGGAGAAGTGCCGTGGGTCGACGTTCCCGACTTGCATCGCATGAACAGCCTCCACGACGACCGAGGGAACGTCTTCCTCGGACAGAACGTTCGGCGTCTGGCGCTCGATCGCCGAAGCGGCAAGGCGCTCATGCGCCTCCTTTTGGCCGCCGAAGCGGCGTCCGACAACCTTCGCGTCGGCGTCTACACCACCAAGCGCGGGCTCTACTACCAGCATCAGGCGAGGCTCGCCGACGGCGAAGCCGGCCAGGTCGAGAGCGATCGCGCCATCGCCGCGCTCGCAACCCTGCTCGGTGTCCGGCGGAGATCCCTCGGCTTCGTGGAGGCTCGGCGGGGCCTCATGTTCGGCTGGCTTGTCCTCCGCGATGGAGAACAGATCCTCGACGTCTCGAAGCTTGGACCGAGGGGCATCGGCGTCCCGCGATTCACGGACGACGTCGAGATCGCTCCGACGCAGACTTCATTCTCGTCGTCGAGAAGCACTCCATCGCCGTTCGTCTTGCGCAGGAGCGCTGGCGGGAGGCCGCCCGCTGCATCATCGTGTGCGCAGAGGGATTCCCATCGCTCTCGACGCGCGAGTTCGTGGGCACGCTGGTCGACACCCTCGGCATCCCGGCCTTGCTCTGCGTCGACGGGGATCTTGGCGGCATTCAAGTCGCCCTCACGTTTGCGCACGGGGCCATCTCGACGGCGCTCGAGACGCCCTGGCTCGCCTGCAACAACGTGTGGTGGGCCGGGCTCTATCCGTCCGAGATCGAGCGCACCTGCCACGCCGACGCCCGGATTCCGCTCGACGACGACGAGCGTGAGGCCATCCGCCGGCTGCTTGCCCATCCGTCGCACGCGTACGTCAACAGCCGCGTGCGCGAAGAACTCGCCGTCCTCCTCGACTTGGGAGCCAAGGTCGAACTGGACGCGCTTCTCCACGACAGGCGCCTCGTTGACGACTACCTCCCGAAGAAGGTCTTCGACTCCCAGTTGGTCAAGCTCTGAGGGACGCCTGCAGCGCGCCCCGACCCACCGCAGCTCCCGCGGGCTCCGCTACAGCGGGTTATAGCCCCGCTCGTGCACGAGCGCGCGCACTTCGCCGCGCGTCAGCGTTCGCCCAAAGACGCGCACGTCGTCGATGGCGCCGTTGAAGAATTCGTGCGGCACGCCGGCGAGATCGGGCGAGCGGCCGATGTACATCGGCAGGGTCGCGTCGGTGTTGAGGACGGCTGCGCTGGGCCCTAGCCCGCCGAGGGCGACCTGCGCGTCATTGAGATAGAGGACCGCCGTGCCTCGGTGATCGTAGGTCGCTGCAAGGTGCATCCACTTGCCCGTGGTGAAGCTCGCCGGGTAAGCGCGAAGATCGGCCGCTTGCCCGGCGAAGGCGGCGTACCAGGCGGGACCGCCGGCGTGGAACGTGTCGTACCCCACGAGGAGGCCGGAGCGTCGCCCGATGACCGAGCTGCCCCAATTGACGACGCCCATGTCGCCACCCGTGCTCGGTACGTGAATCCACGCCGAGAGCGTTCGATCGGCGTTGCCTTGGGGCAGCTTGGCCTGGCTCGGCACCGTCAGCGCCTGCGTCGAGCTCGCGATGTAGGCGCGCGCTTGGTTGGCGACACCTTGCCGGTCGGGCACCGCGTTGCCGGCCAAGGGCGCCGTCGCGGCGACGGGGCTCGGTGAGCGGTCGACGCCGTCGCCCCGGTAGTGACCCACGAGGCCCTCGACCGGGAAGAACCCCCGATCATGGTAGAGTGCAAGCATCTCGGGGCCGCTCAAAACGCGCCCGTAGACGCGCACCTCGTCGATGCTCCCGGAGAAGAACTCCGGCACCGTTCGCGGCTCCGGCGCCCGGCCGATTTGCAGATCGTTCCCCACGGTGTGGATGGCCGTCGGCAAGACCAGCGCGCTGATGGCGACGCCATCTTCGTAGATCGTCACGGTGCGCGTCGCTTGCGCGTAGGAGGCCCCAAACAAGTGCCAAACGCCGTTGGCTGCGGGGTCGCCGCCCTCCAGATCGAACTGCGGCGGGTTCGGTGACTCGCCGGCGAAGAGCACCCGCTCGGTGCGGATGAGAAGCCCCGAGCGCTCTCCGGCGGTGGCTGCCGGCGGGCCGCCGCTGACGCTGGCGGCGCGACCCCAATTGACGATGGAGGCCACCGGCGTCGTGGTCTTGATCCACGCGGTGAAGGTCCGATCGGCGTCGTTGATGGGTAGCTTGGCGAGGCCGCTCACTTTGATGCGACTGCTGGTGCCGTTGTATTGGCCCGCGCATAGCCGGCCGAAGCGGTCGGGCCCGAGGGTGACGTTGTCGACTTGCGTGGCGGCGACCGGATTCGGAGCCCAGTCGGTTCCGTCGCCGCGGTAGAGCGCTACGAGCCCCGTCGTGGTGCCCGCGCCACCGTCGCTGCCGGCGAAAGGATCGCACGCAAGACCGCCGTCACCGCCATCGCCCGCGTTGCCGTCGGTCGCATCGACTCCGCCGTCAGTCACGTTGGCGTCGGCCGCTCCGCCGTCGCCGCCATCGGTCCCGGGGCTAGCGTCCGTGACGGTTGCGTCGCCGGTGCCGGGGCCTGCGTCGTCGCTCGCGGCGTCGGTCGCCGCCTCGCTTGCCGAACCGTCGGAAGCGCCGGCTCCGTCGAGGGGGGCGCCGTCGGCCGCGACGCCCGTGGCGTCGAGGCTTGTCGCGGCGTCTCGCGGCGGGTCGTCGACGACGCGGAGATCGCCGACACCGCTCAGCAGCTGACAAGCCGCGAGCGACACCGACGTGAGCGCCAAAACGGCTGCCCTTCTCCGTGCCCCCGTTGCCATCGAACCGCCGAGCGTAACGAGCGTGCTCGGGGGCGTCACTCAGTTTCCGCGCCTGCAGCGGACACGCGCCCGGCGGTGATACGCTCGGCGCCGCATGGCTCGAAGACCCGCGCGAACCACGTGGCTGCTTGCGTCGCTGCTCTTGTCCGCGAACGTGGCCCAAGCGCGAGAGCCCACGGCCGCCGATCGGGCGACGGCGCGGGCGCTGCTCGACGAGGGCGATCGGCTCTTCGGAGAGAAGAACTACGCCGCTGCGCTCCGCGCCTTCCGAGGTGCTGACGCCATCATGCAGGTGCCTTCCACCGGCGTTGAGGTGGCGCGCGCCGAAGAGGCCCTGGGCCATCCGTTGGAAGCCCACGAAGCCTGCATCGCCGTCGCGCGCTTTCCCAAAGACGCCCGCGAACCGGAAGCGTTCCGCGCGGCGCGCGCCACGTGTGGCTCGATCTCGCAGCGCACGGCGGGGCTGGTCGCTACTGTGCAGCTCGAGCTCTCGGGGCCCCGCTCGGTCGGAGAGTCTTCGCTTCGCGTGTCGATGGACGGCGCTCCGTTGCCTCCCGTCGCGGCCACGCTCCCGCGGCGCCTGAACCCAGGCGCTCACGTGCTTCAGGTGGAGCTCCCGGGTTACCGAGCCAGCGAGACGCCGTTCACCGTTGGGCCCGGCGAGAAGAAGATCCTGCGCGTGGTGCTCTCGCCGGAGTCGGCCGGCGCACGCTCGCCGGAGAGTTCGCCCGAGAGGACCGAGGCTCGGCCCGCGCCCGACGCAGCCGCCAAGACGCCTTCAGGGCCAGACGAGGCGGGCACCGTTCCAACGTACGCGTGGATCGCGCTGGGGGTGGCCGGCGCCGGCGCTGCTGTTGGCAGTGTGGCTGGCCTCATGTCGCTCTCGCAGGCGAGCGAAGCCAAGTCTCTGTGCAACGGGCAGGATTGCCCCAACACTGCGGCCGACTCCATCTCGTCGTCGAAGACGCTCGCCAACGTTTCGAACGTGGGCTTCGGCGTCATGGCCGCCGGTGCGGGCGTCTTCCTTGTGGGCGCTCTCGTGGGGGAACGCGCCTCGCCGCGCGCGGGGTCGTATGTGGCGCCGCAGGTGGGCTTGTCGTCGGTGGGCCTCGCGGGGCGCTTCTAGCGACGCGAAGGAGCTGACGGGCTTCAGCCGTCGGCATCGACGGCGGCCCAGGCCACGGCGGGCGTTTTAGGGACCGCCACCAGTCCCCTGAGACTGTAATTATTCCATTCCCACCAGAAGGCCTCGCCGAAAGGCCCGTCCATGAACCATGACGAAAACCGCCGTGGTGATTTTCGGGCTCCTTGGGCTCTACGGCTGCGGCGGCTCCGGCCCCGTCGACGTGGCCCCGAGCGGCGGCTCCGCAGTAGGCGACGCGGCGAATCCGGCGCCCCCGTCGCCGCCTGAGGCCGAAGGCGGCCTCGTGAGCGCCGATGGCGGCTCCGGGCCTGACGCGGAGGCGACGCCGACCGCCGCGACGGATGTCACGGGCCTCAAGGCCAAGTCCCTGGCGCCCACCGAGCTGCACGTCGCCTGGACCGGCGTTGCCCACGCGACCGACTATGCGGTGGCTCACGTGGCGGGCACCACGCCGCCGGCCGACTGTCTCGGCGCCACCCTCGAGCCCGCCCCCAGTCTCAGCAAGACTCTCTCGGGCCTCACGCCGGACTCCGACTACGCCATTCGTGTCTGCGCTGTGACGACGCCCGCTAGCGGCGGCAAGGCCTTCTCCGCCGGCGCGACGCTTGTGACGCGAACCTTGTCGCTGCCTCCGGGCGAGCCGAGCGATCTTGTGGCCGCGCAGAAGACCGGCTCCACCGACACGATCGAGCTCGCGTGGCTCGCCGCCAGCGGGGCGACCTCGTACCGCGTCGTGCACCAGGAGGGCTCGACCGCGCCTTCGTCGTGCAGCGGCGCAACGCTCGAGGTCTCGAACAACGCTGCGAGCGTCAGCGGCCTTGTGCCGAACAAGGAGTACGCCTTCCGCGTCTGCGCGCGGAATGGAAACCCAACGCCGGACGTCTCGACCGGCGTCACGGCGACAGCCTTTCTGCATCGCGCCCCGGCGGCCGATCCGGCGAGCGTGACGGTCGACGAGCGAGGCCTCAACTGGGCCACCGTGAGCTTCGCCGCCGTCGCGGGCGCGACCCGCTATCGAGTGGCCTTCGCCACGGGAAGCGCGCCGGCCGACTGCACCGCTGGGCAAGGCGTGGTGACGACGAGCACGGCGATCACGCTGAAAGACCTCACCGCCGGCGCCGTTTATGGCATTCGCGTCTGCAGCGACAACGGCGATGACGTTCCGCTCTACAGCGGTGGGACGACGGCGAGCGCGCCCGCGGCGCCGATCGTCGGGGCGCCGCCCCATATGGCAGCGCTCGGCTGCACAGCGAGCACCTTCAACGATCGCGCGCGACTCTCGTTCGTCGGTGCCGGCGCGGCGTCGAACTACTACGTGGCGAGCGCCGTCGCGTCGCCACCGACCTGCACGCTGCAAAACACGACGCCGGCGTCTTCGCTGACGCAAACCGTTTCGTCGCCCGTCTCCTTTTGGTCGTTTCGCTCGCCGACCTACCAGGCCAACTCGGGGCCGTACGTCCTTCGCCTCTGCTACTACAAGGGGGGCGCGAGCTTCGAGCAGGGCGAGACCGTCACCGTCGTGCCGCCGAGGACCGTTGGCAACCAGTTCCACAACGGCACGTGCACCTCGTCGAACCCGTCGTACACGGCGCCGACGGTGAACATCACGGCGCCAGCCGAGGATGCGCTCGTGCGCGGCAAGGTGACGGTGAGCGGCACCTGCTCGGCCGGCAAGATCGTCTGGAAGGGTGACGCCTTCGGCGAGACCGATTGCACTCAGGGCGCCTTCACGGCGACCCTCGACGTCGCCGCGAAGCCCGACGGCAAGGTCACGCTCGTCGCGGTCCCGATGCTCGGTGCTTTTGGCGGCGTGGCCGCCTTCCGCACGGTGAACAAGTCGTGCGTCACCACCGGAACAACCTGCGGCAACGGCTCGCTCGAGGCCGGCGAGACGTGCGACCTCGGCTGCGGCAACTTCGACACGGGCGCGTGCACGCCCCAGTGCGTCGCCGACGTCTGCGGCGACGGCCACGTGGGAGTCGGTGAGGAGTGCGACAACGGCGCCGCCAACGGCGACACGAGCGCGTGCAAGTCGGCTTGCAAGAAGGCGGTCTGTGGCGACGGTCTCGTGGGCCCCTTTGAGCAGTGCGATCTCGGAGCCGCCAACGACGACGCGGGGGCCTGCACCACGGCATGCGCAGCCGCACGCTGCGGCGACGGCCTCGTCGGCCCCGGCGAAGAGTGCGATCTCGGCGCCGCCAACGCGAACAACGGCGCATGCACCAAGGCGTGCAAGAACGCGACATGCGGCGACGGCTACGTCGGCCCCGCCGAGGAGTGCGACTCGGGTCCCATGTCGTCGGTCGACGGCAGCTGCCAGCCGACCTGCAAGCTATCGACCTGCGGTGACGGCCACGTGTCGCCCTTCGAGAGCTGCGACGACGCCGCGAGCGGTGGCTGCCCCGTCGACTGCGGAGCGAAGTCGGCGCCGCAAGGGCGCGTCTCGGCGGGCTCGGTCTACGCGTGCGGCGTGCAGCAGAGCGGAACGCTCGCCTGCTGGGGCAACAACAGCGGCGGTCGCGCAACGCCGCCCACCGGCAAGTACACGAGCGTCGGCGCGGGGACGAACGGCGCGTGCGGCCTCGATGACGCCGGCGAGATTCACTGCTGGGGCGCCAGCTTTGGAACGCTGCCCGCGGGCCCGTTCGTGGAGATTGCCGTCGGCTACGACCACGCGTGCGCACGCCGCAATAGCGGTAGCGTCGCGTGTTTCGGGAAGAACGGCTCGGGGCAGACGAGCGTGCCGGCCGGCACCTACGTTCAGCTCGTCGCGAACGTCTATCGCACGTGCGCCCTCAACCTGGCTCGCCAGGTGGTCTGCTGGGGAACCGCCCCGTCTGCGAACGCCCTCGCCGGCGGGCCCTTCGAACGCATCGACATGGGCCACGGCGGCCTCTGCGGTCTGCGCGCCGATGGAATCCTCAAGTGCACCGGCGCGACGACGAGCGCCACGGCAACCTTTCGCGACGTCGCCGTCGACGACAACGGCGTGTGCGGCGTCCGCACCGGGGGCAACATCGAGTGCTTGGGCGGCAACAAGAACCTCACGGTGCCGCTCGGCGACTTCGTGGCCATCGACGGCTCACGCGACGGCTTCTGCGCCATCGCGCGCACCGGAACGGTCAAGTGCTTCGCCGGCCTCAGCTCGCCAAGCGCGAGCGTCGAGTTCCTGCCCTGAGGCGGCGACGCGCGCCGTCCGTCCTCACTCGGCGCCGGCGGTCCTCGCGGCGGGGCAGCCGACCTCGGCGCCGGTCTCGCCGTCTAGGGTGCGGAGCACCCGAATCTCGACGCGTCGGTCTTTGAACGCGGCCTCCGCATCGCTCGGACTATCGCGCTGGGTGCAGTGCGCGCCGTAGCCCTTTGCGCGAAGGCGCGACGCGTCGACACCACGCGCCACGAGCGCATCGCGGAGCGCAGTCGCCCGCTGATGCGCGAGCGTCGACGGATGCGGCTCGTCGTTCGACGCGTGCCCCGAAAGCTCAACGAGCACAAACTGTTTCGGATCGTCGATCATCGGGCGCGCCAGCGCGTCGACGACGGCTTCCGAGTCGGCGGCCATGGTGGCCGCTCCGCGAGCGAATTGAACCGGCTGCAGCACGTAACAGCGAATCGACTCGACGATGATCCTCGGGGGGGCGACGGGCCGGGTCTCGGCGGCGCTCGACGCGCAGCTCGCACACGCCGCGAGGACCAGAAGGCGTGCCCACACCATCGCTTCAACGTACCACTCGCGCCGGGGGAGCGGGCTCGAGCCCTCGGGTATCCTTTCGGCATGCCGCGACTCATCGCACCCGGCGACGTGATGCTGTGGGGACTGGGGCTGCGAGACGAAGCCGACGATCGAGTTCCACCTGTCGCCGATGGACGGCGGCTGCTGGATCGAGCTCACAACCCAAGGCCACTACTTCCAGCCGGCCGACCACCAAGGGCGGCGCACGGCCGTTCTGGCCCTCACCGAAGCGGAGGCGGAAGCGATCCTCGTTGCGCTGCTCGCCCCAGAGCCGCCGGAGGGACGCCGCCGCCTCGGCGACCCTTCCATGCCCGCCCCCGGTGTTCGATGAACCCCGAGACGGGACCGACGGACCGGTGGGTCAACGACGCGAGCCCGAACCAATTGATCGCCATTGCGGAGCTGCTCCTGGGTCTGACCCAGCGCGCTGGACTCGCAGTCGACGAGGCGTTCCATCCGGTCGCGCTCGCCTATCGTTGACTGGAGGGTTGCCGTCACGGCGCTCATCGCCGTGCTGGCTCGGACCGCGCCCCTCGAGCGGGCCGTCCACGGACAGCGAAAAGTGTCCGCGGACAGGTCGCGTCGCTCGATTCACCAAGAGTTCCGCGACGGGCATCGTGGCGCGGGTCCTGCTGAGTGCCGGTGATGCGACCGCACGGGGCACGTCGAGAGAGACCAGGTACACTTGCGGGCATGGCGTCGTCGCCGAATCCCGCGACCAAGCTCGCGTACGTCCGCCCCGTGCGGCCGCTTCATTTTCCGGAATCCGAGCCGGAGGAGGAGCACTTGGGCCAGCACCCTCGGCACGAAGACTTGTGCATGTTCCTGAAGCTGCTCCTGCGAGCGCTTTGCGGCGAGGCGAACGCCGTCTCGGCGGACATGTTCGTCTACTGGAACGCGACGCTGAACGACGATCGCGGTCGCCGTGCGCCGGACGCAGCCGTGAAGCTTGGCCTGCCGCAGGCCGAGATGTTCGAGCACGGCTCGTGGAAGACCTGGGAGCTTGGCGTGCCCGAGCTGGTCGTCGAGGTGCTCTCGCTATCGGATACGCGCGAGCGTTGGACGTTGACCGAGAAGCGCGAAGCCTACGAAGCGATGGGCGTCGACGAATTCGTCTGCTTCGACGTCGACGCACCGGAGGGTGCGCGCATCCGCGTCTGGGATCGGGTCGAGGGCGACTTCGTCGAGCGCGTCGTGGAAGCGGAGCGAACGCCGTGCATCACGCTGTCGGAAGCGTTCGGCTGCGTGTTCGAATGGATCGTGGCGCCGGCGGAGCGCTGGCCCGTGGCGCTGCGTCTCCTTCGAGACGGCGTCCTCGTGCCGCTCCCGTCCGAGGTGGCCACCGCGGCGCTCGCAGGCGAGGCTGCGGCGAGGGCGCGCGCCCGAGAGCTCGAAGCGTTGCTCGCGAAGAAGTAGTCCAAGCTGTCGAGCGGCGATGCGAAAGGCGCGTTCATGAACCTCCTCCCCTGCCCCAAGTGTCTGCGCCACGCCCGGGAGAGCGAGCCTGCGTGCCCGTTCTGCAAGGCGCCGTTCCCCGCCGATTTCGCCGCGCGTTCGCCGAAAGGCGGAATGTGGCGCTGGCACGTCGTGACGGCCGGCGCGCTCGCGAGCAGCGCGTCCATGGCTGATTGCTCATCCCATGAGGTCTATGGCGCGCCCTGTGTCTTCGACGCTGGGTGCCCGTCGTTCTCCCAAGACGCGGGCGCAGACGACGCGCTAACCGACGGCGCCAAAGACGGACCGGCGGGCGACTAGAAGCCCGGCTAGGCGCGGCCCGCCAGGGGTCCTCCTCGCGACGTGGTATCCTGATCGCTCCGACGGCCGGGCGAGATTAATCAGGAACCGCCGGTTCAAGATTCGCGTTCTCGCTCGCCCGCCGGAGTACTTGCCGCTCACAACGCTGGCACCTTGAACGCCGAGGCGAGAACCGATGGCACGGACGGCAACCCGAGAGGTCATCGCCTCGTTCGACGCGTACCTGAGGCGCACCGCGGCGCTCCCTGAGCCGATCATCCGTGCGCGCATCAAGGGTCTCCAGGCGGGGCGCCTGCGGGCGCCCGATTCGTCGAGTCCGGCGTTCCGTCGAGCGCCCGTTGTTCCCGGGCCCGTCGCGACTGGAGCCACGATGCGAGAAGAGACAGCTCGCGGTCACGGCGCGGCCTCGGACGATGAGCGCGCGGCCCGGATGCGTGAGCGGCACCCCATCGTGCGTGCCCCCGTCGCATTTCCAGAGCATGCGCAGCACGCCGCCGAGGTCGCCGCGGACGACGCCCGCGCGCGGCTCGCGGCGTTCAGGCAGTGCATCGCGGAGCAAGTGGAAGCGGGCGAAGTGCCGTGGGTCGACGTTCCCGACTTGCATCGCATAAACAGCCTCCACGACGACCGAGGGAACGTTTTCCTCGGGCAGAACGTTCGACGTCTGGCGCTCGATCGCCGAAGCGGCAAGGCCTTCATGCGGCTCTTGCTGGCCGCCGAGGTGGCGTCCGCCAACCTTCGCGACGGCGTCTACAGCACCAAGCGTGGGCTCTACTACCAACATCAAGCGAGGCTCGCCGATGGCGACGCCGGCCAGGTCGAGAGCGATCGGGCCATCGCCTCGCTCGCAAACCTCCTCGGTGTCCGGCGGAGGTCCCTTGGATTCGTCGAGGCGAAGCGGGGCCTCATGTTCGGCCACCTCGTCCTCCGCGATGGCGAACAGGTCCTCGACTTGGCGAAGCTAGGACCGAGGGGCTCGCGGTCCCGCGATTCACGGACGACATCGAACTCGTCGACTCCGACGCGGACTTCATTCTCGTGGTCGAGAAGCACTCCGTCGCCGCTCGGCTTGCGGAGGCTCGCTGGTGGGAGGCCGCCCGCTGCATCATCGTATGTTCAGAGGATTCCCAGGGCTGTCGACGCGCGAGTACGTGGGCACGCTGGTCGACACGCTCGGCATCCCGGCCTTGCTCTGCGTCGACGGCGATCCCGGCGGCATTCAAGTCGCCCTGACCTTCGCGCACGGGGCCATCTCGACGGCGCTCGAGACGCCATGGCTCGCCTGCAACAACGTGTGGTGGGCGGGGCTCTATCCGTCCGAGATCGAGCGTTGCGGCGAAGGCGCCCGGATTCGGCTCGACGACGCCGAGCGTGAGGCCATCCGCCGGCTGCTCGCTCATCCGTCCCACGCCTATCTCAACAGCCGCGTGCGCAAAGAACTCGCAGTCCTCCTCGACTTGGGAGCGACGGTCGAACTGGACGCGCTCCTCCACGACAGGCGCCTCGTTGACGACTACCTGCCGAAGAAGATCTTCGATTCCGAGTTGGTGAAGCTCTGAGTCGCGAACCCCTACCAGCCCCGCTCTACCAGCCCCGCTCTACCAGCCCGGGTTCGTCCCGCCCGGGCCGGCGTCGCTCTCGGTGAGCACGGTCTGGTTGGAGCCGTTCACGTTCATCGTGTGAACGAGCACCTTGCCGCTCACGTTGCGGTCAAACGCGATCCGCGTGCCGTCGGGCGAGAAGCTGGGGAAGTCCTCGAGGGTGCCGCCGGTCAGGTCGACCTGGCCAGTCCCGTCCGCGTTCATGATGCCAATGTGACGCGTGCCAGTGCCGGCCGAGTACACGATCTTCGTTCCATCGGGTGACCACGCCGGGTTCAAGCCATAGGCAAGGTTGGAGAGGAGGCCGGTGCGGTTGGTCCCCCACACGCCCGCGCCCGCTTCGCCCGCGTCGAAGGGGACCGACGGGTTCACGTCAACGATGCCGATATGAAGGCCGATGGAGCCTTCGTTGGTCCAGAACGCGATGCGGTTGCCCGACGACCACGACGGACCCTGATCGCTGCCCGTGCCCGCGTTCGTCACCCGGATCACGTCGGCGCCGGTCTCCGAATCCATCACATAGATCGAGCTGATGAGGTGGTCGCGTCGGCTGGCGAACGCGAGCTTGTTTCCATCGGGCGACCACGCGGGTTCGACGTCACTCTCGCCCACGAAGTTGGTCAGTCGAACCATGTTCGAGCCGTCCGCGTTCATGACGTAGATCTCGCCGCTGCCGTCGTCCTTGTCGCTATTGAAGGCGATCTTGCTGCGATCGGGCGACCAGGCGGGGTTTCCGTAGTTGGTGCTCACCGTATTCGTCAGGTTTGTTTTGTTGGACCCGTCGGGATCCATCACCCAAATGTTGCTCCCCGAGATGTAGACGATTCGCGCGAGCGTCGACGCGTCGGCGGCGTCTCCTGCGTCGGCGGCGTCGCCGGTCGCGTCACCGCTGGCGTCGGCGGTGGCGTCCGCGGTGGCGTCCGGCCCCGCGTCGGCCGGGGATTCGCATCCGTGGTCGTCGACGTGTCTTGGCCGATGGACGTCTCGGACCGAACGTCGGCGCCGGCGTCGAAGCCGCTCGCGTCCAGGCCCGAGTCCGGCGAGCCGTTGTCGTCCTCTTCGACGCACGCAAATGGGAGCGTCGTGAGTGAGAGGGCCGCGGCGCCAACGAGGAGCGCACGCAGTCGACGGGAGGAGCGAGCGTGCGCGGCGGGGGCCTTCATCATGCGCGGGACTGTATCAGGTCGAGTCCCGAAGTGCTGGCTTCGCCTTCCGGCGACTCCCCTCAGCGCGCGCCCTTGTCCTTCTTGTAGAGCGCCTCAATCAGCGCGCCGTAGCGCTCCATCACCGCGCGGCGCTTCACCTTGAGGCTCGGCGTGAGCATTCCGTTTTCCGCCGTGAAGTCTTCGCTCACGAGCGTGAAGTCGCCGACCGATTCGAAGCCCTTCCAATGCGACGCCTGTTCGGCGATCTCCCTTTTGAAGAGCTCGCGCACCTTTGGGTCGGCCACGATGGCGTCCTCGCTGGCTGGCAGCGAGATGCCGTCGCGTGAGGCCCACTCGCGAATGGCCGGCACGTTGGCTACGAGCAGCGCGACGTTGAACGGCTTGTTGTCGCCGTAGACCATGGCGTTCAGCACGAAGGGCGAGAGCTTGAGCGTCTCTTCGAGCGGCGTCGGCACGACGTACTTGCCGTTCTCGAGCTTGTATTGCTCCTTGATGCGCCCCGAGATGAAGACGAAGCCCTCGTTGTCGATGTAGCCCATGTCGCCGGTGCGGAAGCCGCGGTCGGCGCTCTTTGGGCGATCGCCCCACGGGGCAAAGTCGCGGCCGCAGAACACGGCGGCGTCGTCGTCGGGGCGGCGGTGGTAGCCCTGCATGACGTTGTGTCCGAAGACGACGATCTCGCCTTCGGCGTAGCCCTTGTCGGTCTTCTTGCCATCGGAGTCGATGACGATGTCGACGCCGGGGATGGCCTTGCCGATGGAGCCGATGCGTCGCGCGCCAGGCCGGTTGGCCGTCGCGATGGGGCTCGTCTCCGTCAAGCCGTAGCCCTCGTAGACCGTGATGCCGAGGCCATCGATGAACTCGGCGACCTCGCGGCTGATGGCCGCGCCGCCGCTGAAGGCGTACTGAAGCCGGCCGCCGAAGCGGGCCCGCACCTTCGAGAAGACGAGCTTGTTGGCGAGCTTGAGCATGAGCGTCTCGCCGAGCGAAGGCGCCTCCCCGTTTCGAGTTTTGCCGGCGGCGCGCATCGCGCCGCGCACGAGCGCTTGGATGGCCTTGGGCTTCTCGGAGACGGTCTTTTGAACGCCGCGTAGATCTTGTTGAAGATGCGGGGAACGCTAAAGAGCAGCGTTGGCTGCACCTCGGCGAGGTTCGCGATGATCTTGTCCACCGATTCGGCAAAGCCCGTCGACGCGCCCACGCTCAACAGCGTGTGGAGCTCGCAGGTCTGCCCGAAGGAGTGCGCCCACGGCAAAAAGCGACAGTGAGCGGTCGTCTGGCCAGATGGGGAACATCTCGTTGACCGCGCTGACGTTCGCCGCGAGGTTCGAGTGCGAGAGCACGACGCCCTTGGGGTTTCCCGTGGTGCCGCTCGTGTAGATGATGCAGGCCGTGTCGCTCGGCGACGGATGAACCGCCGGGACGTCGGCGCTGCCAGACGCGAGCGCCTTCCACGTCGTCATCGCGTCGCTCGTCGGCG
Source organism: Myxococcales bacterium (assembly GCA_016703425.1). Lineage (NCBI taxonomy): Bacteria > Pseudomonadati > Myxococcota > Myxococcia > Myxococcales > Myxococcales bacterium. Next base: position 487,790 of record JADJCA010000001.1, on the reverse strand, counting down.
AAAAGGCGTCGTCGAGGCAGACGATGCGCTGAGCGACGGGACGTCCTTCAAGAAGCGCGCGGTCTTCTCCGCGATGGCTGGCGTCGCGACGACGAGCGCCGTCGCGGCGCAGTCGCGGACGATGTACTCCCAGTCCTTGTCGAGCTGCGCCTCGTACATCGGCACGAGGAAGACCCCGAGGCCGAAGGCTGCGTAAGCCGTGATGGCCCACTCGGCGCGGTTGTTGGCGATGAGCGCGACGGCGTCCCCGGACTTGAGCCCGAGGCGCGCGAAGCCTGCGCGGATCTTGTCGACCTCCTTGCCGAAGTCCCCGTACGTCAGCCACTGCCAGGTCCCTTGGACCTTGCTGCCAAAGAGCGGACGCGACGCGAACTGCTTGGTCGCGTGATCAAAGAGGTCGACGAGGGTCTGAAACTTCTGGGGCATCGCGGCCGATGTTACCGCGAGGAAAGCCGCGTCGATCGCGCTAAAGCGGGGGCCGTGCTAAAGCCCGAGGCCGCCATGCCGACCGGAAGCTCCCGCTATTTCGTCCACACCTTCGGGTGCCAGATGAACATGCACGACTCGGAGCGCATGGCCGAGGTCCTCGAGGCGTTCGGCTGGGCCCCGGCCGACGACGCCGCCTCGGCCGATCTCGTGGTCATGAACACGTGCAGCGTCCGCGAGAAGGCGGAGCAAAAGCTCCGGAGCGAGGTCGGCAAGCTCGTCCCGCTCAAGGCGGCGCGCCCGGGGATGGTGCTCGTCGTCGCCGGTTGCGTGGCGCAACAAGAGGGCGAAAACCTCCTCGCGCGCATGCCCCACGTCGACCTCATCGTCGGCCCCGACAACATCGAGGAGCTGCCAGCCCTCGTCGAAGGCCAGCGCGCCGGCACGCCTCCCCTCGCCCGCACTGTCTTCGACCTCGACGCGCCGCGCTTCCTGGCGGCGGCGCCGAAGAAGGGCTCCGCGCCGGCCAGCGCGTTCGTGACGACCATGAAGGGCTGCGACGAGCGCTGCTCCTTCTGCATCGTGCCGACGACGCGCGGCCCCGAGCGTTACCGCCCGGCCGACGACATCGTTCGCGAGATCGCTCGCTGGGTCGACGCAGGCACCAAGGAGATCGTCCTCCTCGGCCAAACGGTCGACAGCTTCCGCGACCCAAAGCTCCCCTCGCCTGTCACGGCCGATCCCGACGAGAGCCAGTTCCCGCACCTGCTCCGGCTCATCGCCGGCGAGGTGCCCGGGCTCATGCGTCTCCGCTACACGAGCCCGCATCCGCGGCACCTCGTGCCGTCGCTCGTCCTGGCGCACCGCGAGCTCGACGTCCTCGCGCACCACGTGCACATGCCCGTCCAGTCGGGCAGCGATCGCATGCTCCGGCGCATGATCCGCCGCTACAAGCGTGCGGAATACATCGAGCGCATCACGGCGCTGCGCGCGGCGCGGCCAGACATGACCCTGTCGACGGACGTCATCGTCGGCTTCCCCGGCGAGACCGACGCCGACTTCGAAGAGACCCTGTCGCTCGTCCAAGAGGTCGGCTTCGTGGCGCTCTTTGGCTTCAAGTTCTCGCCGCGCCCGTCCACGCCGGCGCTCAAGCTCGCCGACGACGTGCCCGAGGAGGTGAAGGGCGCGCGCCTTGCGCGCCTCTTCGAGGTCGTCGAAGCGCAAGGCCGCGCCCACTTGGCGAGGCTCGTGGGGACGCGGGCTACGGTGCTCGTCGAGGGCGAGAGCAAGAAGAACAAGGTCGCTGGCGCCGCGGGCATGCTCGTGTCGGGTCGCACCGAGCGTAACGAGATCGTGCACGTCGAGACGACGGGCTTGGACGATCGCAGCTTCGTTGGCGAGCTCATCGAGGTGGAGATCCTCTCGGCCAACAAGCACTCGCTCGTGGGGCGCCCGACCGACGGCGCAGCGCAGAAGCTCCCGATGAAGGCGCGCGAGGCTGCGCCCGGGCGGCGCGTCTTGCCGGTCGTCGCGGGCGCCTGATCGTTCAGTCGACGCGTCGGAGCTTCGCGCGGAAGTCTTTGGCGTACCCCACATAAAGGCGCGCCGCGGTGCGGCTGCGCTCGAGATCCGCGTCGGTGAGCGCGCGAACGACCTTCGCGGGGCGGCCCATGGCCATCGAGCGCGGCGGAATGATCGTGCCGGGCACCACGAGCGACCCCGCCGCGACCGTCGACTCGGCGCCAATGACGGCGCCGTCGAGGATCACCGACCCCATGCCCACGAGGACGCCGTCTTGGACCGTGCACCCGTGGAGGAGCGCCAGGTGGCCCACCGTGACGTCGTCGCCGACGGTGGTCTTCGCCTCGCCGCCGGTGACGTGCACGACGGCGCCGTCTTGAATGTTGGTGCGCGCGCCGATGCGAATCGGCATCACGTCGCCGCGCAGGACGGCGCCGAACCACACGCTCGCATCCTCGCCGAGGACGACGTCGCCGATGACCGTCGCCGTCTCCGCGACGTAGGCGCCGGGGCCCAGGACCGGAACCAGTTCGCCGAGGGCGTAGACCGTCACTGCGCCCCCGACACGACGCGCAGCTCGACCTTGGCGACGCCCATGTTCACGATGCCGAGCTTGTCGGCGGCGGCGCGCGACAGATCGATGATCTTGCGATCGTCGCCCCAGGGGCCGCGATCGGTCACGCGCACCCGGACGACGCCGCCGGTGTCGACGCGGCGCACCTCGACCCAGGTTCCGAAGGGCAACTTGCGGTGCGCGGCGGTCATGGCGGAAGGATCGAAGGCCTCGCCGGAGGCGGTCTTCTTGCCGGAGAACGCCTCGCCGTACCACGTGGCGAGGCCCACTTGGTCGGCCTTGCCCTGCGCGTCTTTCGACGAGCGGACGAGGCCATCGAGGCCCGCGCCGCCGCTGGGCGCCGCGCTCGTGACGGCGGGGGCCGAGAAGCGAGGACCCGGGCTCGCCCGTCCGCAGCCGGAGGCGGCGAGCGCCGCCGCAGCGAGGATTGCGAGGACCGTGCTCGGGGCAATTGTCTGCATGGGACCTTGCCCTTACACTGCGTGCCGCGTCCCGCAAGGGCTCGCGGTGCCACGGCGCCGGCCGGGCCCGCCGGAGGGCCGCCGAGTTCGCAATTTTCGATCATGAGCAGACTCTTCGCGCTTCTTCTTCTCGCGTGGTCGCTCGTGCGGAGCCTCGTCGATGGACTATTCGGACGGCGCCGCGGTGTCGCGCAGTTCCGCCTGAACTACGCCGAGGACCGCCTCCCGCCTATGACGGCTGAGGATCGCGTGCTCTTGCCGCTGCTGAGCGGCTGCATCGCGTGCGGCCTCTGCGACGTCGGCTCGCTCAAGTCCGGCACCGGCGCCATGCAGCTCGCCCTCTCCGATTCGCGGAGCATGCCCGACTACGACGCCGCGCTCGTGTCGCTCGCGGCGACCAGCGAGGCCGAGCTCCTCGAGGCCGAGGCGCTCTGCCCCACGCGTGTGCCACTCCGGCGCATCGCCCAGTTCGTGCGAGCCAAGGCGCGGTCGTGAGCGTCGCGCCCGCGACGGCGACGCAGCTCTACGAGAACGGCCGCATCCTCACCATGAGCCGCGCCGCCGGCGCGTCTGAAGGTGAGGCCATGGCCGTGCGCGACGGCGTGATCGTCGCCGTCGGCACCGCACGTGACGTCGCTGCCGTCGCCGGCGCTGACGCCGAGCGCTGCGATCTTCGCGGGCAGACGCTCCTGCCCGGCTTCATCGACGCGCACCACCACCCGAGCATCGTCGCGCTCTACGGCGCGCTGGTTCGCCTCGTGCGCCCTCTCGTCACCGACGTCGCGTCGCTCCAGCGAGCCCTCGCCGCCGCCGCCGAGAAGCTCGCGCCCGGCGAGTGGCTCGTCGCCTGCGACTGGGACGAGCTCAACCTGAAGGAGCGTCGGCCGCCGACGCGCGCCGAGCTCGATGACGCGGTCCCCGATCGCCCGCTCTTCGCGATGCACTACAGCTGCCATCGCGCCGTCGTGAACAGTCGCGCGCTCGAACTTGTCGGCATCGACCGCACCACGGCGAGTCCTTCGGGCGGAACCATTTCGCGCGGCAAAGACCGCGTGCCCGATGGCCTCCTCATCGAGCGAGCCATGTGCCGGGCCGAAGAAGCGGCGCGCGCGAGCCTCATCGCACAAGACGCCGACGGCTACTTTGCGCGCCTTACGCGCCACCACGAGGCGCTCCTCGCGAAGGGCGTGACCTACGTCGTCGACGCGACCGTGCCGACCGATCTCTTGACGCTTTACCGCGAGGGTCTTCGTCGCGGCGCGCTCCGCGTGCCGACGCTCGCGTTCCCTGTTTCGACGAAGGGCTACCTCGAGGCGCCGTGGGACATCCTCGACGGCCCCGTGACGGGCCAGGCTGACGGCGAGCTCTTGCGCGTCGGGCCCGTGAAGCTCGTCTTCGACGGCGCGCCCGGCTGCGCCATGTGCCTCTCGTGGTGGCAGGCCGCCGGCAGCATGCTCAGCGCGTGGGCGCGCGCCGCGGAAGACGGCTCGCTCGACGCGGTGCGCACGGCGTTCTCCGTGAAGCCTCGCTTCGAAGGGACCTCGGTGCGAACCGGCATCGCGATCTACCGCCGCGACGAGGCCGAGGCCATCGTTCGCGCAGCCGCCGAGCGCGGCTTCTCCGTCGCGATTCACGCCGTGGGCAACGAGGCCGTCGCGACGGCGCTCGGCGCGTACGCGGCGGCGCCCGTGAACGGGGCGGCGGCCTTGCGCCGCATCGAGCACGCGACGTTCCTGGACGAGCCGCTCGTCCGGCGCATCAAAGACTCGGGCGTCGCGGTCGTCGCGCAGCCGCACTTCATGAGCTTGCCTGCCTACGCGTCCGCGCCCTCGATCCCGGGCCTCCGGAACTCGCCCTTGCGCTGGCTCCTCGACGCCGGCGTTCCCGTCGCGGGCAGCTCCGACTTCCCCGTCGCCGGCTTCGACCCGCTCGACGGCGTTCGCTCGGCGATGTCGCGAAAGACGCTCCGCGGTCACGTCTACGAAGGCGACCAGTGCGTCTCGCTCGACGAAGCGCTCGCCATGTACACGCGCACCGCCGCCGAAGTCTGCGGCGAAGGCGCGACGCGCGGAACGCTCGAGGTCGGAAGGCGCGCCGACTTCGTCGTCGTGCAAGGCTCGCTTCGCCGCGCCGAGGAACTCGAGACTGCGCGCGTCGTGGCGACGGCGCTTGGCGGAGAGGTCGTGTTCGGGGCGCTGGCGAGCTGACGAGCGGGCTCGTGAGATTGCAGCGGATCTTGACGTGCCTGCGTTGAATGCCATCATGCAGGCATGCGGTCGAAGGCACATCAGTACACCATTCGGAGCGTGTCACCGGGGCTGCACAAGGCGCTGCGTGCGAAGGCCACGGCGCGCGGAGTCAGCCTGAACACCCTTGTGGTTCAGGAGCTTGAGCGAGCTCTGGGCCTAACCGCTGACCCGCCGCTGTGTGACGATCTCGACGACTTCTTCGGTACGTGGGTCTCCGACAAGGCCGTCGAGCGTGCTTTGGCCGAGCAAAGGCGCGTTGACCCGAAGGACTGGGAGTGAAGGCGTGAACCTTGCGCTCGATACAAACGCCTATCGCCTCGTCATGGAAGGCGAAGCACATGCCGTCGGGTTGGTGAGGGCCGCCGACCGCGTCCTTGTCCCAGTCCCCGTCCTCGCGGAGCTGCGTTTTGGGTTTCTGAACGGAACTCGCGGTCGGGCCAACGAGGCCACGTTGACTCGCTTCCTCGCTCGGGCGCGTGTTGGCGTGCTGCGGTGCGACGAGGACACCGCCGTGTTCTACGCGGCGCTCAAGCTGCAGTTGAAGAAGCAGGGCACGCCGATTCCCATCAACGACGTCTGGATCGCCGCGCTCGTCCTCCAGCACCACGCGACGCTCCTGACGCGCGACTCAGACTTCGCCCACTTACCTCAAGTGCCCCGGGCGTAGGCCCGCAACACGCCGCTCAGCCGCCGCGGACGAGGTCGGCCGCGTTTCGCGGCGCGATGTGCAGGCTCGAGAAGAACGTGACGATGCCCGTGATCGAGTCGAAGCGCGCCCCGTTGCTGACGGCGCCCTTGGGCAGCGGCGAAAGCTCGTTGGTGATGGTCGGTGAGGTCGTCAAGACGGCGCCGGGCAGCTTCTTCGCGAGCGTGACCGACGCGCGGCCCGACGGCTCGTCGATGACCGCCGACGCGGCGAAGACGTCGCGCACCGAGACCAACATGCCGATCCACTTGCGACCGACGTTGAAGTCTTCGAGGTCGGCCAAGTCGATCTCGCGCGGCACGGCGGGAGCCGCCTCGAAGCGGAACACCGTGATGGGTTTTACGAGCTGCGGCAGAAAGCCCTGCGGGAACTTGAAGGTCCCGAGCTGCGTCACCTCGGCGTATTCGCCGCGCAAGTCGACGACGTCGCCGGGGGCGACGCGCAGGCTTGCCGGCACCAACGTGGCGTCGAAGAGGCTGATGCCGCTCAGCGGCTCTTGGGAACCGAAGTCTTGCACGTAGATCGTGCCGCGGGATTTTCCGTCACCGGTCTCGTCGAAGAGGTCGACGGCGAGGATCGTGGCGGCAGTGGCGAAGACGTCTTTGCCCGCGTTGGCCGGCGTCTGCAGATCGCGGAGTCGGCTGCCGGCTCCAAGCGGGTTCGAGCCGGCCGGCGGCGGCTGATCGCCCTCGCCTTCGCGGCTGCTGCAACTGGTCACAGCCAGCGAGAAAAGCAGCGCGAGTCGGCATGTCCAGAGGCACCGAGGGAGGCTGCGCGACATCACGAGAGGCACCTACCATGGGCGCTCTCCCTCGTCACGCGCGCTCCGTCTGACCAGCGACCCTCGAAATCGGCGGCGAGATAAGGCAGGCAGATCAGGCGGCGTGGTGCGCGAGGGCCTCGAGCTTCGACTGGATCTTGTGCTTCTTCGAGTAGACCGTCTTGACGCTGATGTTCAGGCGGTCGGCGATCTCCACCGGGTCCATGCCCTCGGCGAAGTAGAGGGTCGCGAAGATCCGGTCACGCTCGCTGAAGTCGCTGAGCATGCGAGCCGCGAGGTCGGCGCGCTCGCGCTCCGCGGCGCTCTCGAAGGGGTCGCTGCTGGAGCACGGCAGGTCGAAGGCCTCCGAGAGGGCGGCCTTGTTGGGCTCGCGGCGAATCGAACGGAGGTAGTCGTAGGCGGCGTTCATGGCGAGCATGCCGATCCAGCTCGAGAGGCGGCTGCCGCGCGTCGGGTCGAAGCTCTTCAGCTTGTGCTTGTCGTTCGCGAGGAGCGAGAGGATGAGCTGGCCCTGAATCTCGCGGGCGTCTTCCGCCGTCACGCGGGAGCCGAAGCGCCGGATGACCTTGGCGATGCAGCGCTGGATGAGGCGGTCGTAGCGCACGCTGAACTCGCGCCAGGAGCGCGGGTCGCCGGCCACGAGGCCTTGCACGAGGACCATGTCTTCCGCCGCCGCGCCGAGAGCGCCGAGCGACGGCGCAGCGGGCATCACGCCGCTTTCCGGCGCGTCGTTCAGCGCGACGGTCGCGAGGACGTCGTCTGCGCTGTCGAGTCGCAAGGCCGGGAAAACGCCGCTTTCGGAAACCTGATTCATTCGTCGCTCCTTTAGAAGTCGTGAGTCTCAGCTCACGAGGACCGGTAGAGCACGGCTCATGCCAACGGGTTTCTTCAGGGGCGGCTCGATTTCGCGGGGAATTTCGGGGAGCGCCTCCCGTAACACCTGGCCACCGAGCGAGGGGCGTTGCGTCACACGTTACGGTTTCCCGTAACAGTGTTACGGCGGGCCTGGGATCGGTGAACGCCCGCCGTTCATCGCCGTCGTCTAGCGAGCACGACCTCGTCGCGGTGCGGCAATGGTTCATCGTCGGCGTGGCTTGCGATAAGGTGCGCCGTGCGCTCGGCCGTCTTCTTGCCCCTCGCGTGCGCCTTCGCGTTTGGGTGCGGGCCGCCGGCGCCCCGAGTCGTTTCGCCGCCGGGCCGGCTCGACGGCGTCGTTCAAGAACCCCGCAGGCCGCCGCTCGCCACGCTCGCCCGTGACGGCGACCCGGCCGGGGCCATCGGGGCCGTGCTCTCCCTAGCGGGCTTCCCCCGCGAACCGGAGATGGCGGTCGCCTTGGCGGCGCTCTTCGAGGGGCGCCTCAAGTCGTCGGCGGGCCTCGAGGTGCGTCCGGGCTGGAGCACCGTTGAGATTCGTGTGCCGGTTGGTGCCACCGCCGACGCCGCCGGCGGCCTCGTCCTGACGCTTGACGCCGCGCTCCGTGCGCCCGTTACGGCGCAGGAGCTCGACCTTGCCCAGCGGCGCCTCGTCACGCTGTCGAAAAAGCCCTTGCCCGACGGTGCGCTTCGCGACGTGGCGCGTTGCCGCGGCGAGGCCTTCGCCGTCAGCGCCCGGCCTTCGGAGCTCACGCTCGAGGAGCTCGACCAAGCGCGCCAGCGCGCGGTGACACTCGGGCGCGTGGCCTTCTCGGCCGTAGGGCCGCACACCGTTGTGCAGAGTGCAGGCAACGCCATGGCGCGACTCTCGCCCTTTAGCGAGGCCGCCGCGCCGGTGCCGCCCCCCACCGCGGCACCCGCGACCGTGTCCTTCGTGGAGCAGCCGGGCATGGGCCCGCAGAAGGGCCTCCGCGGCCACGTCGTCGTACGCACCACGGAGCCGGCCCGCGCGGTCCTCGCGGCGCGTGCGCTGGCGCTCTCGGCGAGTCCGCTCCTGACGCGAATGCGCGGCCTCGAGGGCGCGCCGAAGGTCCAGGAGATCGCGGCGACGGCGAACCTCGACGGAGGCTGCCTCGGCGTCACGCTCGACTTCGGTGCGCAGGAGCTGGGCCCCGCGAGCGTGACGTCGCGTGTCGCGACGGCCCTCGCGTTGACGACGCAAGAGGCGCAGCTCGAGCTCGACGCCGAGGCGCCGCCGGACTTTGGCTGGAGCCTCGCGCGGCAGGCCACCGACCCGCGCGACGCTGCCGGTCGCGCGGCCCTTTGGGTTCTGCTGGCCACGACGGCGGCCACGACGGCGGCCACGACGGCGGCGCCCCCTTCGAGCGCGCCGTCGCCACCGTCCGCCCACCCCATCGTGGTCTACGGCGCGGCCCTCGAGGCGCCCACCAAGGACACCGTCAAGAAGGGCCTCGAGCAAGCCGTCGAGCGGGCCGTGCGCGCCCTCTCGAGCCCTGTGGTCACCAGCGAGGTGCGCGTCGAGCGCGGCCAAGCGGAGATGTGGATCTTGCTCGCGTCGCCCTGCGGCACCACCGCCGAGGTCGCCAACGACGCGGGGCTCGCGTCGGCCTTCGCGCAAGCGAGCCTGCCGCCCCGCTCCCTGGTGCAGCTCGAACCCTACGTGGCCGCCGACGCCGTCGGGCTCATCGCTCACGGCCCCGCGCTCCCCGGTGAAACGCCGCAAAAACATGCGCGCCGCATCGCCGACGCGGCCGCGCGGGCCTTCGTAGCCGATCCCCTCGACGAGACGCGCATCGCCGCCGTTCGCTCGACCTTCCGCGCCCGCGCCAACGACGCACGATGGCGTGCACTCTACACGCTTGGCGACGCGCTCTCCAAGACGCACCCGTCGTGGCTCGTCCCGGAGGGCAACCCCGACCTGCTCGCGCGCGTCTCGGTCGCGAGCCTGGCGGCGCGGGCGGCGGCGCTCCGCGAGGGGCCGCTCCGAGCCACAGTGCTGGCCAACGGCGACGACGCGCAAGCGGAGGCCGCCGCGCGCGCTCTCGATCGTTGGGTGGTGCGGCGACCCGACGGTCTCCGCGCCTGCCCACTCCCTAACGAGGTCGCGGCGCCGCGGCCCGGGACCTACGCGGTCGACGTGACGGGGGCGTACGAGGTCTACGTCGCCTTTCCCTTGGCGCCGGCCCAACGCGAGCTGGCGGACGGACTCGCTGACGCCATGTCCGGCGACGGCGGTCCGCTCGCCAAGGCGCTGCTCCAAGGGGGCCTCGCCCGTACGGCCACGGTGCGCGTCCTCGGCGGCAAGGCCGCCGCGGCGCTCGTCTTTCACGTCGCCTCCACGGACGCCGCCCTCGACGCGGCTGTCGCGCAGCTCCGCGGCGCCCTCGATCGCCTTCGCCGCGGCGGCTTCACCGAAGCCGACGTGGACCGCGCCACGACGCAGCGCGCCGCCGCCTTGGCCGCGCGCTCCGTCGACCCGCGAGCGCGCCTCGTCTCCCTGTTTCGCGGCGCGTCGGCGCCGGCCCCCCTTCTCACGCTCGACGCGCTGAACGGCGCGGCTCGCTCGGCGCTCGCCGAAGACGGCGCCGTCATCGTGGTGATGAGGCCGCCGCGGGGAGCGAAGCCATGACGTGGTTCCCTGTTGAGCCCGACGCGGTTCGTCTCCTTCGCGACGGCCGCGAAGCGTTCCCGGCCATGCTCGAGGCCATCGCCAAGGCTCGGAGCGAGGTCCTCCTCGAGATGTATTGGGTCGGTGACGACGAATGCGGCCGGAGCTTCCGGAGTGCGCTTGTGGCCGCCGCGTCGCGCGGCGTCACGGTGCGCGTCATCGTTGACGCGGTCGGCAGCTTGTCGCTCACGCCGCAGTTTTGGGACGCGCTCGTCGCCGCCGGCGGCGAGGTCGAGGTGTTTCATCCGCTGCGCCGCCTCATGGGCAAGCTCGACTTGGCGCGCCTCGATCGGCGCGACCATCGCAAGCTGCTCGTCGTCGACGGCGAGCTCGCTTTCTGCGGAGGCATCAACCTGGCGCGCCATTGGCTCGCGATCGGGGACGGCGGCGAGGGGTGGCGCGACGACGCCGTCGCCGTCCGTGGCCCCGTGGCCACCGATGTCCGCGCGCTCTTCTACGAAACGTGGCGCCGCGTGCGAAAGCGCGGCAGCCGCGTGCGCCACGTCCCGCGCTTTCCCAAAGAGCAGGTCCGCGCCGTCTCCGTAGTGGCCAGCGGCTTTCGCCCGGCGCGAACCATCCGGCGCGAATACCTCCGCGCCTTTGCGCGAGCGACGAGCAGCATCGACATCGCCAACTCCTATTTCGTTCCCGACGCGGGGGTTCGGCGGGCGCTCTTTCGGGCTGTCGCTCGCGGCGTCCGCGTACGAATCCTCCTTCCGGGTCGGAGCGACGTGCCGCTCGTGCAGCGCGCGTCGGAGGCCGTCTACGAGGTCTTCATGAAGCGCGGCGCGGAGCTCTTCTTGTTCCCCGACACGATCCTGCACTCGAAGATGGCCGTCATCGACGATCGCGTCACCATCGTCGGCAGCTACAACTTTGACGCGCGCTCGCTCCGAAAGAACCTCGAAGCCAACGTCGTCGTCCGGAACGCCGCCTTCGCCCGCCATGTCCGCCTCTGGTTCGAGCACGACCTCGCCTCGGCGAACAAGGTCGAGCTCGATCGCTGGCAGACGCGGGGCTTGGCGCAGCGCGCGACCGAGCGCCTCGCGTTCGCGCTGCGGAGGCTGTGGTGAAGGGCGCGACGCGCGTTACGACCGTGGTTGGCTCCGCCCGCAGCGAATTGCGGCGCGCCAGGCGCATCCTAGGCTTCGCGTCGCTCACCAGCGGCATGCTCGCGATGTATCGCGCCCACGACCGGCTCGCCTCGGAGCCCGAAAAGGACGCGCTCCGCGAGCGATACGTGCGTCGGTGGTCGCGAGCGCTGCTCGAGCTCTTCGGCATCCACCTGACGGTCGTGGGGGCGGCCCACGGCAAGCGCAGCGGCGGCCGGCTCGTGGTGGCGAACCACCGGTCGACCATCGACATCGGCATTCTCCTGCGCGAGTTCGGCGGCCACGTCGTCAGCCGCGACGACCTGGCGCACTGGCCGCTCGTGGGCGCGGCGGCGCGCAGCGTCGGCACCGTCTTCGTGGACCGCGCCAGCACCGCGAGCGGCGTCAACGCCATTCGCGCCATGACGCGCCTCCTCGAAGGCGGCGCGAGCGTCACCGTGTTTCCTGAAGGCACGACCTTCGACGGTGACCTCGTCCGGCCCTTCCACAAGGGGGCCTTCGTAGCGGCGCGCGCGGCCGACGTGCCCGTCGTTCCCGTCGGCATCGCCTACGCCAGCGGCACCCACGCGGCGTTCGTCGCCGAGAGCTTTACCGAGCACCTGGGGCGCCTCGCAAAGACCAAGATCACGCGCGTCGCCGTCGTCGTCGGCGAGGACATGCCCCCGGAGCGCAACTCGGACCGGGCTGCGCGCGGCGCCCGCGATCGCGTCGGTGAGCTCGTCCTCGCAGCGCGACGCGTCGTGGGCGAATGACGCGCGCCCCGCGGCCGTTCAGCCGGCCGATCGGCGCCCGCCAACGAAGTGTGCGTTAGCGAAACTCGTCAGGCGAGATGCCGTAGGCCTTCATCCATCGGTGCACCTGCGTTCGGTCCTTCCGAAGCTCACGCGCGACGGCAGCCACGTTGCCCTGGTGACGCGTCAAGACCTCGCGAAGCTCCTCCGCGGTCGGCGTCCGCGTGACGAGCGTACGGCTGCTTGATACAGGCACCTCGGTGACCTCGCCATCGGGCAGAAGCGAAGCGCGCCCCGGCACCGGCTGCGGCCGACCCACGGGCAAGCCGTACTCCTTCATGGCTTCGCGAATCGAGTCGGGGAGGTGCTCGAGCTCGAGCATCGTCTTTCCCTCGGCGCGGCTCGCCATGGCGACCGAGCGGCGCACCGCGGCCTGCAGCTCACGAACGTTGTACGGCCAGTCGTAGTGGCAGACGCCGAGCATGTAGTCGACCGTTGGGAGCGCGTCGGCGACGCCCTCGGCGTCGAGGAAGTGGCGAACCAGGAGCGCGACGTCTTCCTTCCGGTCGCGGAGCGGAGGGAGCCGCAACGTGTACGCGTTGATGCGGGCGTAGAGGTCCGCGCGGAAGCGCCCCTGCTCGACGAGCATGGGCAGGTTCCAGTGGGTCGCGCAGACGACCCGGAGGTCGACGCGATCGCCGGTCACGGCGCCGATGGACACCACCTCGCCGGTGGCGAGGAGGCGCAAGAGCTTCGCCTGCGCCTCGAGAGGCATGTCGCCGATTTCGTCGAGCAGCAGCGTGCCGCCGTTGGCCGACCGCACGAGGCCGGGGTGGTTTCGCTCGGCCCCCGTGAACGCGCCCCTTGCGGTACCCGAAGAGCTCGCTCTCGACGAGGTTCTCGGGGATCGCCGCGCAGTTGAGCGCACGAAACTGTCCCGTGCGGCCGCTCGCGTCGTGGAGCGCGCGCGCAACGACCTCCTTGCCGGTGCCCGTCTCGCCAAGCAAGAGCATCGACAAGTCGGTCTTCGCGACGCGCCGGAGCTCGGCGAGGATGCGCCCCACGCTCGCGCCGCCGACGAGGCCGAGCTGCCGCTTCACGGCCGCCGGCTCGAGGACGATGCCGTGATCGGCGTAGTCGTCGATGCCGGTCTGGACGAACTTGTAGATGACGCTGCCAATCTGCACGAGATCGCCCGTGTGCAGCGTCGCCGCGAGCACGAGCCGACCGTTGACGACGATGCCGTTGCGACTGTTCAGATCCGTAAGGAGGAAGCCGTCGGCGGCGAGCTCGATGCGAGCGTGCACACGCGAGACCGCGGCATCGGTGACCATGAGCCCCGCATCGGGCGGGCTGCGCCCCACGTACGTCGTCGTGGGGCCGAGGGCATAGGACGGGGGGGCCGTGCTCGGATCCGGCGCGTAGACGAGGACCAGGCCTGCTCCGCTAGCCGTCAACGCGCGCCGGGAGGGGATCCAGGGCTTGCTCTCGGTCTCCACCACGATCTGACTACTCTACCAATCTTCGCTGTAGCTCGCCGAGCGTGATCAAAAAAATCACGCCCCCGCCGAGCGCCTTCGCGCGCGATCGCGTCGTGAGCTCCCGCTACCCGCCGCCTACGAAATGGACGATCTCCACCTTGTCGTCGTGGCCGAGCATGTGCGTCGCGTGGTCGGCCCGCGGCACGATCGCGCGATTAACCTCAACGGCCACGGGGCCCTTGAGCCCCAGGTGGGCCACGAGGCCGGCGATGGTCAGTTGGTCCGGAACGTCGACCGGCTTGCCGTTGATGTGGAGTTGCACGTCACCCTTTCTTTTGCCCGACGCTCAGGCGAAAAGGAAGCGTGTCTCTCACGGACTCCACGCGAAAGCTCTACTTCGATGACGCGTTCCGGCTCTCCTTCGAAGCGGCCACGGTGACCGAAGGCAGCTTTCGAGGGCAGCCGAGCGTCGTCCTCAAGGAGACATGTTTCTATCCCGAGAGCGGCGGCCAGCTCGGTGACGTGGGCACGCTGCGTCTGCGCGGGGGCTCCGAATCGGTCGACGTCGTCGACACCCAAATTGACGACGACGGTGTCATTCACCACCTCGTGGCCGACGCGGCGCACGCGCTCGGCGTGCTGCGCGCCGGTCCCATCGAGGGGGCTGTGGAGCCACGGCGACGCGCACGGCAACGGCTTCAGCACTCCTCGCAGCACCTCTTGTCGTCGGCCTTCGATCGCGCGGGCGCGGGCGCCGCAACCGCGTCGGCGCGACTCGGTGCCGTCGCTTCCACCATCGATCTCGCGGTGCCCGCGCTGATCGACGCGGAGGTCCACCGGGCGGAAGATCTCGTCAACGCGGTCATTCGCGAGGACCTCGCCGTCCGCGCGTTCTTCCCGAGTCCCGAAGAGCTCGCGGCCCTGCCCTTGCGGCGCGCACCGAAGGTCTCGACGGACGTGCGCGTCGTCGTCATGGGCGAAGCGGGAGCCCCCTTCGACGTCACCCCGTGCGGCGGCACGCATGTCTCCCGCACGGGGCAGATCGGCTGCGTCCGCGTGACCGGCGTCGAGCGCTACAAGGGCATGATGCGGGTCACGTTTCTCGCCGGCGAAGAGGCGCTCTCCGACGCGCGGTGGCGCGCCCGCATGGTGACGGAGCTCGGGCGCGAGCTCTCCTGCGCGCCGGCAGAGATCCCGCAGGTGCTCGAGAAGCTGCGCGGCGAGTTGAAGGCGGAGCGTGACGCGTCGGCGCGCCTTCGCCGCGAGCTGGCGGCCCTCGACGCGCGCGGCGTCGTCGCCAGCGCGCCGCCGGCGGAGGCGCACGAGCGATTCACGTTCGTCGAGTTCCGCGGCGGCGATCTGGCGTTCCTGCGGGCCTTGGTCGAGGCCCTCACGGAAGAGCCGGCGGCGCTCGCCGTCGTCGTTGGCACTGACCTCGTCGACGGTCATCACCCGATCCTGGTTCAGCGAGGTGCGGCGCGAACGTTCGACTGCGGTGCGTTCATGAAACGCGCCTCGGCGCGGCTGGGCCTCCGCGGCGGCGGGGCCAAGGCGCGGGCCGAGGGCCGCCTGCCCGCGGGGATATTGAGAGAAACGCTTGTAAAAGAGCTCACGCTGCCCGAAGCTTAAGGGCCACGCTTCGAAAGCGAACGAGCAAACGCGCTTGAGCGAATCTCCCATTCCCCAGCCCAGCCCTTCGGATCACGAAGACGTCTCATGGGCGCTCTCGACGGCCGAGGCCAATTGGCGCCGTGGCGACCAGGCTGATGCGCTTCGCTGGCTGCAGCGCGCCGCCGAGTCGGCGTCCGAAGAAGGGCTCGACGTCCGCTACTTGGAGCTCGCCAAGGCCGCGTCGGAGCTCGCGCGACTCATCGAGTCGTCGCCGCGCTTGCCGTCGGTCCCGGCCACGAGGGCCGCGCCTTCGGCCGGTACCGAAGCGCACCCGAGCGCCACAACGGTGCAGCCTTCGCCGCTCGTCCTCCCTGACCGAAAGCGCCCCACCGGGCCCCCGGCACAAGGCGTGAGGCCGTCGGTGGCGCCCCGCCCGCTGCCGGCGCGCAGCGCCGCACCGGTCGCCGCGAGGCCTTCGGCTCCGCCGAAGAAGTCCACCAGCGCGCCGCCGCCGATGGCCGCCCGCACCTCCGCGCCGCCCGCGCGCGGACCGTCGCAGGCGCCGCCGGCCCGAAACGAATCGAAGCGACCCGACGCGAGGGCACCCGACAAGGCGCCCGACAACAAGGCGGAGGAGAAGCGGAGGAGCCGCGCTTCCCGGCCCGACGTCAAGAAGCCGACGCTCGCGGCGCTCACGCGGCCGCTCGACCCTGACGACTTGACGCAAGTGACGGGGCCCATCGGGTCGATCCCGCCGCCGCCCACCGACGGTGAGCCGGAGCTTGATGCGGGCGATCTCGAGCCGTGGCCCACGCAAGGCTCCGAGGACGTGGTGCGCGCGCCCAAGCGCAGCGCGCGGCCCGCGGCGCCCGTCGTCGACAACTCCCCCACCCTCGTGCCAAACGCCGCCGAGGCACGCCCCCTGCAGGCTCACTATGTGGTGCTGACGCGTACGCCGCACGGTGTGGTCGTGAGCTTGTCGAGCAACAAGCTCGACGCCATGTCCATCGACGCGATGGTCGTGGCCCTGGATCCCAACGTGGATCTCGCTAGTTGGTTGAAGTGAGGAAGTAACAGGCCATGTTCGATCAGTTCGGAATCAACGCCGGCTTCGTGGAAGACCTCCACGCGCAGTACCTTCAGAGTCCTCAATCGGTCGACGACTACTGGCGAAAGTTCTTCGACGAGCAGTCCTTGGCGCCCGCTCAAGCGCCGCGCGCGTCTCAGACCAACGGGCCTGGCACCAACGGCCATCGCGTGACGGGCTCGGAGGCGCCGGCGGCGCGCGGCGCCGAGGCGAGCGGGCCGTCGTCGACGCGCGGCATCCAGGCGTACATCAACGGAACGGCCCACTTGCCGCCGGTCATCAGCCGCGACGAGCAGATCCTCGCGACGGCGGCAGGCTACGCCCGCGTCTTCCAACTCATCAACGCGTACCGCGTTCGTGGCCACCTCTTTGCCAACGTCGACCCCTTGGGCCAACCGCCCGACGCGGCGCCGGAGCTCGACCTCGGCAACTTCGGCTTCTCCGCCGCCGATCTCGACATCGTCTACCCCACCGCCGGCATCAACGGCATGCCCGAGCGCGCCACGCTTCGCGAGATCGTCGCGCACCTCACCGAGACGTATTGCCGCTCGATTGGCGTCGAGTTCACGCACATCGAAGAGCCGGACATGCGCATCTGGCTCCAGCAGAAGATGGAGCGCACCAAGAACCGCGCATCGCTCGCGCCGCTCGAGGTGCTGCGCGTCTTGAAGAAGCTGACCGACGCCGAGGTCTTCGAGACCTTCATCGCGAAGAACTACATGGGCGCGAAGCGCTTCTCCGTCGAAGGCGCCGAGAGCGTCGTCGCCTTGCTGGACCTCCTCGTCGAAGAATCAGGCCGGCTCGGCGTCGACGAGATCGTCATGGGCATGGCTCACCGCGGCCGCCTGAACGTCCTCGCGAACATCATGGGCAAGGAGCCCCGTGAGATCTTCGCCGCCTTCGACGACAAGCAGCCGGAGCGCTGGATGGGCGCCGGCGACGTCAAGTACCACCTCGGGTACTCGAAGGACCGTCTCACGCAGAGCGGCCGCACAGTGCACCTCTCGCTCGCCTTCAATCCGAGCCACCTCGAGTGGGTCAACCCTGTCGTCGAGGGACGCGTTCGCGCGAAGCAAGATCGGCAGCCGGGCCGGCAGGTCATGCCGCTTCTCATCCACGGCGACGCCGCCTTCATGGGGCAAGGCGTCGTCCCCGAGACGCTCAACCTCGCGGGCCTCGAAGGTTACGCCACCGGCGGCACCGTTCACGTCGTCGTGAACAACCAAATCGGCTTCACGACGCTCCCCGGCGACGCCCGCTCGACGCGCTATTGCACCGACGTCACGCGGATGATGAAGGTGCCGGTCTTCCACGTGAACGGCGAAGATCCCGAGGCCGTCGTTCAAGTCACGCGCCTCGCCATCGAGTTCCGTCAGCGCTTCGGCAAAGACGTCGTCATCGACGTCTACTGTTACCGCCGCTACGGCCACAACGAGACCGACGAGCCGCGCTTCACGCAGCCCGTGATGTACGCGCTCATCGACAAGAAGCCGACGGTCCGGCAAATGTACGTGCAGCGCCTCGTCGGCGCCGGGCAGATCACGCAGGAGCAAGCCGACGAGATCGAAGCCGTGAGCAAGGCCGCCCTCGAGACGGCCCTCAAGGACGCTCGCCAGGGCGACTTCCACAACAAGCCCAGCTCGCTTGAAGGCATCTGGAGCGGCTACACCGGCGGCCCCGACGGCAAGACCGACGAGCCGAAGACGGCCGTCCCGAAGGCCGAGCTCCTCGAGCTCTTGCAAAAGCTCACCGAGACCCCGCCCACGATGTCGGCGAACGTCAAGGCCCACGGCGCCCTCGAGGCGCGCCGCAAGCGCGCCGAAACGCAGGGCACGCTCATGTGGGAGACGGCCGAGACGTTGGCCTACGCGTCGCTGCTTCGCCAAGGTCACCCCATTCGCCTCTCGGGGCAGGACGCCCGCCGCGGCACCTTCAGCCATCGGCACGCCGTGCTCTTCGACACGAAGACCGGCGAGCGGTTCACGCCGCTCTCGAACCTCGGTGGCAGGAGCGCGCGCTTCGAGGTCTGGGACAGCCCGCTCTCGGAAGCCGGCGTGCTCGGCTTCGAATACGGCTACAGCCTCGACTTCCCCGACGGCCTCGTCCTTTGGGAGGCGCAGTTCGGCGATTTCTTGAACTCGGCGCAGGTCATCGTCGATCAGTTCCTCGTCTCGGCGGAAGACAAATGGGGTCGCCTCTCGGGCCTCGTCTTGCTCCTGCCGCACGGCTACGAGGGCCAGGGGCCGGAGCACTCGAGCGCGCGCCTCGAGCGCTTCCTCCAGCAGGCCGCCGAAGACAACATTCAGGTCTGCAACCTGACGACGCCGGCGCAGGTGTTCCACGTCCTCCGCCGGCAGGTGCTCCGCCCGCTCCGCAAGCCGCTCATCGTCATGACGCCGAAGTCGCTGCTGCGCCTTCCGGAAGCCCACTCGACGCTCGACGAGCTGGCGGAAGGCTCGTTCCGTCGCGTCATCGGCGACGACGTCGTCGACCCCGCGAAGGCGACCAAGGTGCTCTTGTGCTCCGGCAAGGTCTACTACGACCTCGCCAAGCGCCGCCGCGAGACGAACCGCGAAGACGTCGCCATCGTGCGGCTCGAGCAGCTCTATCCGCTAAACGGCGCCATCACCGAGGCGCTTCGAGGCTTCCGCGATGGCACGCCGCTCGTTTGGGTCCAGGAAGAGCCGCGCAACATGGGCGCTTGGTACTTCATGAACTCTCGGCTTCGCGAGGTCATCGGTGAGCGCTTGCCGCTGTCGGTCGCCGCGCGTCCCGAGAGCGCAAGCCCGGCGACGGGCTCCAACGCCAGCCACCACCTCGAGCAGAAGCTCCTTCTCGACCAAGCGTTTCGCTGACGAGTCCCAGCCTCGGTGCCCACCCTCGCCGGACTGAACGAACTGGGCGATCCCCTGAAGCTCCTGGGGCTGGCGCTCTGCCTCATCGTCGTCGCGTTCCTCGTCAATCGCTTTGCCCCGGACCGGCGGCGCCACATCAAGCGCACCGTGGTGCTCTATGGCCTCTTCGCGACCTTCGTGGTGGCGGAGGCGCTCTTCGCGGGCCTGCCCGGCTGGGGGCCGCGTTTCAAGTTCCTGTCGAGCCTCTTCGAAGCGTTCACCTTCGTCAGCCTCGTCGGCCTCTTCGTCTTCGACGCGCTCTTGCCGCGCCTGAAGGTCGAGCTCCGCCTCCATCGTCAGCGACATCTCCATCGGCCTCGCGTACATCGCGACGACCATCGGCGTCGCTCACGCTGCCGGGTGGAACCTAAGCTCCGTCATCGCGACCTCGGCGGTCGTCAGCGGCATCCTCGCGATCTCGCTTCAGGCGACGCTCGGCAACATCTTGGGCGGCGTCGCGCTCCAGCTCGACGGCTCGATCCACGTCGGCGATTGGATTCAGCTCGAAAGCGGCCGCCAGGGCAAGGTGAAGCAAATCCGCTGGCGCCACACGCTCCTGGAGACGCGCGACTGGGCCACGCTCGTCGTCCCTAACTCGGCGCTCCTCGCCGGCAACATCCTCATCTTGGGCAAGCGCGACGGCGAGCCCTTGCAGGCGCGCATGTGGGTTAACTTTTGCGTCGACTTCAAGCACGCACCGCAGCGTGTGGTGCAGGTCGTCGAAGACGCGCTCGCGGCCGCACCCATTCCTAACGTGGCCGCGAGGCCGAAGCCGAGCTGCGTTTGCATGGACTTCACGCGCGAGGGTTACGCCGCCTACGCGGTTCGCTACCACCTGACGGACCTCGCCGTCGACGACCCCACGAGCTCCGTCGTGCGCGCGCGCATCTACGCCGCGCTCAATCGCGCCGGCATTCACCTGGCCCGACCGGCCCGTTCCATCGTCGTGACCAACGACGACGAGACGCGGGCGACGCGGCGCTTTGAGAAGGACCGCAGCGTCCGCGCCGAAGCGCTCGCCCGGATGGAGCTCTTTCAGTCGCTCACAGAGTCGGAGCGCCTCTCCATTTCGGAGCGCCTCCTCGATGCCCACTTCGTGGCCGGCGAGGTCGTGACGCGTCAGGGCGCCGTCGCCCACTGGCTCTACATCTTGGTGGCCGGCACCGTCGAGATCCGAACGCGCGCCGCCGACGGCAGCAACCGCACCGTCGCGCGGCTCGAGGCGCCGAGCTTCTTCGGCGAGATGGGCCTGATGACCGGTGAGCCGCGCGCCGCCGACGTCGTCGCGCTCACCGACGTGACCTGCTACCGGCTCGACAAGTCGAGCTTCGAGCACGTGGTGCAAGACCGGCCCGAGGTGGCGCTGGAGATGAGCGCGATGTTGGCGCGGCGCCGCAGCGAGCTCATGAGCGTGCGCGCCGACGAACCGGTCGACGGCGATCGGCAGAGCCGTGACGCGTTGGAGATCCTGGGCAAGGTGCGGAGCTTCTTCGGGCTGTCGGAGTAGGTCCCCGTCCGCAGCGCTGATCAGGCTTCCGGCGCGTCGGCAGCGGCCTTGGCGCTCGCTTTCGCGTCTGGCGCTGGCGAGGGCGGCTCGGCGGCCCATTTCGGTCCGGGCCGCACGGCGACGGACACGGCCCACACGGCGAGCAGTCCGAGCACCACAGCGGCGGCGACAAAGACGGGGGTCGCGTCGGCCATGGCCAGACTTCACCCCCAAGCGTCGCGGGCGTCAACGGCAATCGCGAGGCGCCTTCGCAGGATCGAAGCTCGGCGGAGGCTCGGCGGAGGGCCGAGCGAACCGAAGCGGCAGCGAAGCGCCTCCGTATTACGATGCCCGAGTGCGGCTCGCCCTCGCCCTCCTCATGCTGATCGCTGCGGCGCTCTCTGGTTGCGCGTCGCTTCCCGGGCAGCGCGACGTCGAGCTCGAGTTTCGTAGCGACGCGGCTCCCGCGGGGGACGAAGCCCTTCGGCAGTCGATCGCGCAACGCCTCGCCGCCGCCCGCGTGGCAGCCGCCGTGACGGTCGCTGGGGCTACGGTGCGCGTGGTCGTCACCGACGAGGCGGCCACGACGGTGCGCGAGCTCTTGCGGTGGCGTGGCGGCGTCGCGTTTCATCGCGAGGCGAAGGACGCGGTAGGCGCGCCGCGTTCGCCCGACGCCGTGAACGCAGCCGTTCGTGACGCCGCGCCGGGCGCCCTGGCGCTCTTCTACGATCCGCTGGGCGTCGACCTGGCTCGGACGCGTGGCGCAGAGCGCGCGCCGCTCGCCACGACGCTCGGCACCCCTCTTCTTGCCGAGGTCACCAGCGACGGACGAGGCATTCGGCTCCGCGTGAGCGCCGAGGTCCACGCCGCCATCGCGAAGGGAAGCGCGCCGCGCGGTGACGGCGAGGTGTCCACCCCCGTCATCGTCATTCGCGACGACACGGTCCTCGGCACGGCGGTCCTCGCGGGGGACGACACGGTGACCGTTGCCGTCGGCGACGGCCTCTACGCGTACACGCGCGCGGACCGCCTCCGCGCCATGCTCCAAAGCCCCGAGCTGCCCCCGCTCACGTTCGTCGCGACCAAGCCGCTCTCTCCCGACTTTGGAATGGCAGCTTTGGGGCTCCTTCTGCCGCTCGTGCTCTCGTGCGCGTGGCTCGCCTTCGTGCGGCGCTTCGATCGCCTGCACCCGGAGCCCGTTTGGCTCGTCGCCGTGGTCTTCGGGCTCGGCGCGTTGTCCGTCGTCCCCGCGGCGGCCATCGAGATCTTCTGGGCCAAGCTGTCGCTCGCGACCAACCCAACGTTTGCGACCATGGGGGGCCGGCTCGCGGCGTTTCCGTACGCGCTTCTGATCTTCACGCTGGTCGTTGGCCTCACCGAAGAAGGCGTGAAGCTCGCCGCCGCGGCCTTCGTGGTGCGCCGCCGCGAGTTTGATGAGCCCATCGATGGCATCGTCTACGGCGTCGCCGCGGCGCTCGGGTTCGCCGCCGTCGAGAACGTGAAGTACTTCGCGCTAGGCCGCTTGGCGCCATCGCTCGTGCTCGCGCGCACCTTCACGAGCATCCCGGCGCACTTCTTCCTCGCCGCCCTCTGGGGCTATGCGCTAGGGCAGACGCTCTTGCCGGGCCGCTCTCGTGGGCTCGTCTTCCGGTATTTCGCCCTCGCGGCGATCCTTCACGGCGCCTTCGACGCCTTGCTGTCGACGCGCGGCCTCGCGCCCGTCGCCCTGCTCCTCAACCTGGGACTCGCGAGCGCCTTCGTCGTCCTCGTGAGGCGCGCCCTCCGCCGCGCCGCCGTGGGCGAAGAGGCCCCGCCGCTGAGTCGCGAGCGGTCGACGATCCTCGCCACCGGGTCGCCTAGGGCGTTCCGCGCCTCCGCCGTCGCCGTGCACGTGGCGGCGCTCCTGCTCGTGGTCTTGGGCGTCAGCGCCGAGCGCCCCGGCGCGGCGCCGGGCGTCGCGTTCTACGGGGCCGCCTTGTTGGCGCTGTCACTCCTGGTCGTCTCCGCGTGGGGCTTGTCGGCCACGCTTCCGCTCGACGTCGTGCTCGACGGTACGGGGATCACCTTCGCCGGTTCACGACGCACGTGGCCGTCCATCGCCGGCGCCACGCGCTCGCGCGCCGGGCCATTTCACTTCTTCGCCATCGCCTCGAGCGAGGGCGAACTCCGCGTTGGGCCGCTGACGCTCGCGCGCGCGGCGGAGCTCGAAGAGCGCTTCCGCCGCGTGGTCCCCGCCTAGCCGCCGCTGCCGCGAGCCCCCGGCGCGCTTGACGCTATTTGACCTCGACCAGCTCGACGTCGAACTTGAGCGCCGCCTTGGGCGGGATGTTGGGCGGCGAGCCGGCCTCGCCGTAGGCGAGATCGAAGGGGATGACGAGCTTGCGCTTGCCGCCGACCTTCATGCCGACGACGCCCTGATCCCAGCCTTTGATGACCTCGCCCTTGCCGAGCGTGAACTCGAAGGGCTCGCCGCGATCGCGCGAGCTGTCGAACTTCTTCCCGCTCATCAGGGTGCCCGTGTAGTGTACACGTACCTTGTCGCCGCTCTTGGCCTCCTTGCCGGTGCCCACGGCCTCGTCGGTGGTCTCGAGCTTGGTGGGGCCCGGCGGCTCGGGCGCTGCGGCGGCCGGCTTGAAGCCGCCTTGGGTCGGCTCGTCGACGGACTTGTTGCATGCCGAGGACAGGACGAGGAGCGCGGCGAAGGCGGTGAGGAGGCTGTGGCGCGAGCGAAGGACGCGGAAGGACATGGGGTCCTTATCGCAAGCGGACCCACCGATTTCAAGCGCGGGGGCGCGGCGCCGCGAGTCCGCGCCTCGCCTACCGAGGTTTTCCGACGCCCAGGTACGCCATGACGAAGTCCAGGATGGCCTGAATCTGCGCCTCCGTGGCGGGCACGTGGAGCCTCACGACAGCGCCGTCGGCGCTCACCTCGGTGCGGTTCAAGATGCCCTGCGTGATCATCTGCACGCCGAGCGAGTTCTGTTCGCGAACCAGCTTCTTGATCTCTTTGGCGACCTTCTCGGCCTCCGCCGAATCGGGCACGTCACCTTCCGCGTGCACGTCGGCGCCGCCATCGGCGCGGGGCACGATCCACAGGCGCATCTCGCGGATGTTCGGCGAGAGAAACGGCATGGGCCGGCTCGGGTTTCGCAACGTGAGGCGCATCGCCTCGCCCGGCTGGACCTTGGTGCCGATGCGCGCCTTGCTGAGGATCTTCGCCGCCGTGTTTGCGTAGTCCGGCGGCACGATGGCGAGCACGTGGCTCTGAGGCCGCAAGAAGACGCGCGGCGCGAAGTCGGCGTGGCCGAGGTACGCCTTCACGCCCGGCACGCCCGCGTCGAAGGGCCCGCCCGACGGATGCTTCTTGGAGAGGTGCTGCACCGCCTTGTCGACCAGCGCGTCGCTCGTCGAGTAGTGGATGATGATCGCGATGCGGCTCGTGCGCTTCGAATAGAGCGACGGACCGTTGACCAAGATCCAATCGGTGTCGCGGACCGGATCGACGTTGGTGCCCGCGATGTATTCGTCCCACTCGGGGATCGCGCTCAGCAGCGGGCCCATCTTGGCGCCGACGGGGTGCTTGCGGATCTCGGCAACATTGACGAGCAGCTGCACGAGCGGCACGTCGGCCTGAACCGCGCCCGCGGCACCGATCATTGCCTGGGGATCGCGCGGCCCGTTGGCTCCCGGCGGCAGCCCGCTGGCGTCGGCGAGCGCGATCGAGTCGCCCCCGTCGCGCGGCTCGCCGCCATCGCTGCTGCCAGGAGCGCCAGCGTCGCGCGCAACAAGGGGGAGCGCACCGCCGTCCTCGAGCTCGACGTCGGCATCGGAGCCCGCGTCGCGCGCGCGCTCCTTCGCGGTGTCGCGCCCCGCGTCTCTCGGGGGTTTGGGCCCGGCGTCTCGCTTCGTGGACCCCGGCCCCTCGGCCTCCGGTGTGGGAACCGGTGGAGGGGCCGGCGGTGGCGCCTCGGGCGGCGGCGGCGCCGGCTCACTCATCGTGTCGATGGCGATGGTCAGCTCGCCTTCGACCTCGCGAAACTCGAGCTTCCGCTCGGGAAAGAGGCTCCAAGGCGCGAGCGCGTAGTGCACCGCGACGGACATGGCCAAGGTGAAAGCCAGGGCGCGCCTGACGCGTCGACCGTCCCAGAAGCGCGTCGGCCCGGTGCGCGGTGCTCCCGGCGAGGGACCCGTCGCGTGCGGCGCCGTCGGAGCCGCGTCGCCGGCGCCCTCGCCGAGCGAAGGCTTGTGCGGGTCAGCGGACACGGAGCTGCCCTCGCTCACCCACGGCATAAGCGTCGGCGGCCGCTCCGCATTCCGTCAGGCCCCGCGATTTCATGCGCGTCCTGCCCCGTCGCTCGCTCGGCACGGTCCTCGCAGCGCGGGCCTTGTGAGCTTTCGCCGCGCCGCCAAGAAAAACCGCCGAGAACTGGATCGACAGCCTCCGCGAGGGGTACTACCAAGACAATCCGAGAGGCCGTCTTTGTTGTGTCGTTCCCGAAAGGTGTGCGTGCTGGGCGTCCTTGCGACGGTGGTCGCATCGGCGGGGTGCGCGCAGCGTGATCCAAGCCCCGTGACGCAGTCGCCGCCGAAAGGCGCCGCGACCGACGCCGCGTCCGACAGCACGGCGCCGCCTTCGAGTGGCGTGCAGGACGCCGGCTTTTCGAGCGTGGGGGCGTTGTCCGTCAAGGATGGCATCAAGGACGCAGGATACGACGGCCCGTACCTCGCCGCGCTCTTCATGCAGACGCCGATCATGAGCGACATGGAGTGGCCGCTCCCGGAGGGCAGCACCAAGCGCGATCCGGCCCGCGAAGGCGTCAAGCGCATCGGGTACATGCGCCGCGGAGCGAAAGCGCCGGTCGTCGCCGAGGCCCACAAGAAGCCCAACTGCCAAGACGGCTGGTACGAGCTCGTCGCCGGCGGCTTCGTCTGTGGAAAATACGCGTCGCTCGACATGAACCATCCGCGCGTGAAGCTCGCGCCGCATTTGCCTACCACGGACGGGCCCCTGCCCTACCAGTATGGCTACAACCTCACGCACGGCGCCCCGCTCTACCGGACGATTCCGTCGCGCGAGGAGCGCCAGCAATACGAGCCGTGGCTCTCGGCCAAGGCCAAGAAGCGGAGCCTCGAAGAAGGAAACCCCTACGACGTCGCCGACGCGGGGGACGTCCGCGGGCCCGCCGCCGCCACGTCGCTCGATCCGTTGGGCGCCGGCCTCGAGGCCTCCGACGCGGGCACGCCCTGGTACCTGCGCGAACACGACGGCGGCAAGCCGCAGATCACGCTCGACGAGCTCCGCGGCGAGGGCCCCATCGTGCGCCGCATGGTGCGCGGCTTTTACCTCGCCCTCGACAAGGAGATGCGCTTCGAGAACGGCTCACGCTGGTGGAAGAACACCGAGGGTTTCGTCGTCCCCTACGATCGCGTCTTCGTGAACGACAAGATCACCCAGTTCCACGGCGTTTGGCTCACCGGCGCCTCGCCCGGACCCGCCTTGCAGGCTCCGCCGCCGCCGCAACCGCCGAGCGGTGATGCCGGTGCGCCCCGCCTCGAGGACGGCGGCTACGCCGAGCCCGCCGTGAAGCTCCCCACCAAGCTGCCCATCGGGTTCACGCTCTGGCGCGCGCGCAAGTACACGCCGTCGAAGGACGGCACGAAGATGACGCCCAGCGGCGAGACCCTGCCGCGCTTCACCGCCATCGGCCTCACCGGCAAGACGATGCGCTCTGGCGGGTTCGCGTTCCACGAGAGCGACGAAGGTTGGTGGATGCGCGAATCGGAAGGCCGCGTCACCAAGCCCGGCCCGCTGCCCAAGGAGCTAAAGCCCGGCGAGAAGTGGATCGACGTCAGCCTCGAGACGCAAACGCTCGTGGCCTTCGAGGGCGACAAGCCGGTCTTCGCGACGCTCATCTCGAGCGGCAAGAAGGACCGGCAGAACAAAGAGAAGAACTTCGAGACGAAGCCCGGCAGCTTCCGCATCCGCGAGAAACACATCGCCGCGACCATGGACGGCGACGTGGCGAGCGACGGGCCCTACTCCATCGAAGACGTGCCGTGGATCATGTACTTCAACGGCAGCATCGCCCTGCACGGTGCCTTCTGGCACACGAACTTCGGCAACACGCGCAGCCACGGCTGCATCAACCTCGCGCCCTTCGACGCGCGGGCGATGTTCTACTGGACCGAGCCGCAGAACCCGGAGGGGTGGCACGGCGTCTGGAGCAGCGGCGAGAAGCCCGGCACGTTGGTGGTCGTTCGGGCGGCGCCGGAGCACTGACGCGCAGCGACGCCCCTCGAAGTCTCTCGACGGACCGCACCCTTCAACAAAATTCGCATCGCGCCCTCGACTGATTCCGCGCACTTGGGCGGCTAGGCCTTGACGAGGGAGTCGGCTTCAGGAAAAAGCTGAGGGGTCATGGACCAACTCTCCGCGCACCTCGACCGTGGTTGGGATTTGGCGCAGCGCGGCGATGCAGCCGGCGCGGCGTCGTGCGCGAAGCGCGCCCTCGAGATCGATCCCCAGTCTCCCGAGGTGCACAACCTCCTTGGCTACACCGCTGCCCTCGCCGGCGACGGCGACGAAGCCCTCGAGCACTACCGTCAAGCCATCGCCCTCGATGACACCTACTTCGAGGCCATGCTCAACGCCGCCGAGGTCTTGCTGCACCCGATGGGCGAGTGGGAAGAAGCCATCACGATGTGCGAGGACGCCTACGAGATCTCCGAGACGCCGGAGGAGCGCGCCGATTGCTTGCTGCTCAAGGTGGAAGCGCTGATCGCGCTCGGTCGCACCGACGACGCCCTCCTTGTCATGGCCCGCATCCCGGACAAGTCCTACGACAACCCGAGCTACACGTTCCTCATCGGGCGGAGCTACTACGAGCTGGGCCGCGCCGACAAGTCGGCTCCTTACATCGAAGAGGCGGCGCGCAAGGATCCTCTGTCAGCCGACGCTGCGTACTACCTGGGTCTCGTGCGCGACGAGCGCGGCGACTCGCGCGGCGCCACCGAAGCGCTGCTTCGCTCGCGCGGCCTCGACGTCTCGCGTCCCCCGCCCCAGTGGGCTCCGTCCGCCGACACCTTCGCGTCGATGGTCCGGGGCATCTTGGGGCGCCTCGACGCCGCCCTCGCGCGCTACGTGCGCGGTGCCGAGGTCTTCGTGGTCGATCTGCCGGGCGCCGAAATTGTCGTCGATGGCGTCGACCCGCGGGCTCTCCTGCTCCTTGACCAATCGGCGACCGAGCTCGGCGAGCCGGGGCCGCTGCGGCTCTTCGTCTACCAGCGCAACGTGGAGCGCGTCGCCGGGTCGCTGGAGGCCATGGAAGAAGAGACGGGCGCGGCGCTCGAGCGCGAGATCGCGTCGTTCTTCTTGGAGCGCGACGCCCCCATCGCCGACAAAGAGACCGACAAGCGAAACCTCAACTGAGCCGTCGCTCGCTCGCGTCAGTCCTTCTTCTTGTCGCCGAGCAAGAATTTCACGAGCGGCTCGGCGTCGAGCCGCGCCGTCGACAAGAGTACGTCGAGGAGCTGCCGACCGAGCTTGGCCAGTTCTAGGAGATTGCCGATGCGCTCTCGCTGCAGCGCTACGCGCGCCTTCGTCGCCGCGTCGCTGGCCTCGATCGCGTCGAGGGAGCGGAGGGCTTCGGTGAACGCCTCGATGGCGCTGCCGATCTCCGCCTTTTCACGCTCGCTGTAGACGCGCGAGATCATCTTCCAAAGCTGCACTTCGGCCGTGTAGAAGTCCTTCCGCTCGCCTTGGACCCAGACCTTGCGGACGACGCCCCAGCGCGAGAGCTCCCCGAGCGTCATGCTGACGGCCCCGCTCGAGAGCATGAGCGAGTGGCGAAGATCTTCCGCGCTCATGGGCTCCGGCGAGAGGTAGAGCACGGTCCAAACGCGGCCCATGTTGCGCTTGAAACCCCAGAACTCGATGAGGCGACCCACGACGTCGCCCACGAGCGCCTCGCTCGGCCAGAGCGTGTGTCCGCCGCGCGCCGAGCCGACGTCAGACGCGGAGGCCGGCGCGCGCTCGCTGTCGGCGCGATTCATCGGCCGCGCCCCGTGAGCTCTCGCGCCACCGACGCGAGCAGGTCCCGCGCCGGCCCCGCTGGCGCTGCCGCGAGGGCCTCGAGGCAACGCTCCGTGTGGAGCTTCGCGAGCTGCCTCGTGTCGCGGCATCCGGTGCCAGCGCGCACCGCGACGAGGAGGCGCTCGACGGGCTCGCCGTCGTCGCCCGCGCGGACGGCCTCGACGTCACGCAACAGCTCCGGTCGTGTCGCCAGCGTTCGCAAGAGCGGCAACGTCAGCTTGTCTTCGCGAAGGTCACCGAGCTTGGTCTTCCCGGTGTCGCCCTCGTAGTCGATGGCGTCGTCGACGAGCTGAAACGCGATGCCCAGCTCCTCGCCGAAGGTGCCCATGGTCTGCGCTTCAGAAGCGCTCGCCCCGGCGGCTCGGGCCCCGGCGCGCGCCGCCCAGCCGAAGAGCGACGCGGTCTTGTTTCGGGCGACGTAGAAGTAGGTCTCTTCGCTTGGGTCGAGTTGCGTGCGGCCTCGCAGCTGAACGACCTCGCCGTCGACGAGCCGCCGCAGCGTCCGGAAGAGGTCCTCCATGACGTCGCTTATGCCCACGCGGCTCGTCCGCTCGAGCGCGTGGGTGAGCAACAGATCGCCTGCGAGGACGCTGACGGCATTGCCCCAAAGGCGTCGCGAGGTCGGTTGACCGCGCCGCTCGAGCCCGTCGTCGAGGACGTCGTCGTGGAGCAGCGTCGCGAGGTGGATGAGCTCGCTGACGGCGCCCAGCTCAACGGTCGCGGCTACGCCCGCGGCCTGACCGAATACGGCCGCCGAAAGCAGCACCGTGAGGGGGCGCACGCGCTTGCCGCCGGCGGCGAGGAGGTGTTGCGCCGCGTCCGTGGAAGGCGCCATCCCCTGGCGCGTCGCGGCGAGGAGCCGTTCTTCGATGCGAGCGAGATCGTCCGCGAAGAGCGCGGCGACCTCACCCAGGCGTGAGCGCACATCCGTGGAAGCCTGGGCCGCCGGGTCAGCCAGCAAGGCGACCGCGTCCCTCGGGACGAGGAGCCCATCGGATCCAAGATTCATGGCGCTCGCAACCTTCAAAACAATTTGAACTATGTGGGGGCTTCCGTGGGGGGTCAAGGCCCATCGGCCTGCCCATCTTCGTTGACGGCACCCGCAGGGTGCGGGAACAAGGAGCATGGATTCGCCGGCCCCTTCGGAGCGCGCGCCCGGGACGCCGCCGCCGGCGCCGCCCATGGGGCCAGGGCAGCGTGTCATCCTGGTCGGCTACCTGGCGGTCCTGCTGACCTTCATCGCCTGGACCTCGGCGGTGGTCGTTCCCCAGATATTCGCCAACGATCCGAAGGTCGGGCCTGACGTTTCGGAGCCCTGCGCACGGGAGCTACGAGCGCTCGCGCAGGCCCTCGATCGAGGGCTTCGCGCCTCGCTGTGGGCTCGCGACGAAGAGGACGCGGCAACACGTTTTCGCCGCGCCGTGGACCCCGATTGGGACCGTGGGAACGAGGCCGCGCGCGCCTGCGGCGGACCCGGGGAGGCAGACGCCCTGAGCGCCGTCATTCGGCAGCGGCGCATCCAAGAGGGCTGGGCACGTCGCCACGCCCGCGAGACCGGTCCCCTCGGCCCTTGGCTCGAAAGCCCCCCGGCGGGCGGCGTTTCGCGCTAAGAAGGCCGCCGTGACTGAGAATTCCCAGAGCGCCGAACCGAGCGCGCCCCCACCGGCCAAACCGACGTTCGACGTCCTTCCCCTTACCCCCGAGGTCCGACGCGCCATCGACGCGATGGGCTACGCCTCGCCGACGCCGGTGCAGCTGGCCGTCTACGAGCCCGCTGTTCGCGGGAAGAACCTCGTGGTTCAAGCGCGAACCGGTACGGGAAAGACGGCGGCCTTCGGCCTTCCCATCATCGATCAGCTCGTCCGGCGCGGTGAGCCGCGCGTGCAAGCGCTCATCCTCGGGCCCACGCGCGAGCTGGCGCTTCAAGTGTCGCGCGAGCTCGAAAAGCTCGCCGCGCACCGCGGCATCAAGGTCCTCCCCATCTACGGCGGCGCGCCGATGGGTCAACAGATCGAGGCGCTCAACGGCGGCGCTCAAATCGTCTCCGGCACGCCGGGCCGCGTCCTCGACCACATTCGTCGCGGGACCCTCGACACGAGTGGCATTCGCATCTTCGTCCTCGACGAAGCCGACGAGATGTTGTCGATGGGCTTTGCCAAAGAGCTCCACGCCATCGCCGATTCGCTCCCGAAAGAGCGTCAGGGTCTCTTCTTCAGCGCGACGATCCCGCCGGACATCGAGCGCCTCGCCGAGCGTCAGCTCAAGGAGCCCGAGTTCATCACGCTCTCGAGCGATCAGGTCGGCGCCCTTGAGATCAGCCACTTCGTCTACTTGGTGCCGTCGGGCGTCGACAAGCGCAAGGAGCTGGTGCGCATCCTTGAGGTCGAGGATCCGGAGAGCGCCGTCATCTTCTGCAACACGCGCGACGAGACGGAACGCGTGGCGGAAGCCCTTCAAAACCAAGGGTACGACGCCGACTGGCTCAACAGCGACTTGGGCCAGAACGAGCGCGAGCGCGTCATGGCGCGCACGCGCGAGGGCAAGCTTCGCTTCCTCGTGGCCACCGACGTCGCGGCCCGAGGCATCGACATCTCGCACCTTACGCACGTCATCAACCACGACTTCCCGGAGGCCGCCGAGTCGTACGTGCATCGCACGGGGCGCACCGGCCGCGCCGGCAAGACCGGCATGGCCATCTCGCTCGTAACCGGGCACGACGTCGGCAAGCTCTACCTCCTGCGGCTGACCTACAAGCTTCGCCCCATCGAGAAGCAGCTCCCCACGCCGACGGAGATGAAGACGCGGCAAGAAGCCGATCTCGTCCAGACGTTCGTGGAGGCGTTCGGTTCGCGGGATGTTCACCTCGAAGATCTCGCGCTCGCTCGCCGATTGCTTACGCACGCGAAGGGGGAGGTCGTCCTTGCGTCGCTCTTGCGCGAGCACCTCGGGGCGCGACCGGATACGACGCGCGAGGCCGCCGAGGCACGTCGCGCGAAAAATCCCAAGCCCGTCGCCGACGTCGTTCCGGCATCCGCCGTCCCGTCGACCGTGGCGGTCTCGTCGCTGCCGGAAGGTGGCCGCTCGTCGGCGCAGCGGCCGACGCGTGAACGCGACCGCGACCGTGATCGCGGGCGCCGTGAAGGTCGTGACAGTCGCGGCTCGGCCGACCGCGCGGAGCGCACGCTGCGAACGGGCGGCGGTCCCGATGTCGTCGTCGTCACGAAGACGGAGCCGCCGCTCGATGCGGCGAACACCATCGTGGCGCCGCCGCCCAAGGCCGCCACGACGCCTCGCCGCCGAGCCGACGCGACGATGCCGGCCCCGCCGCCCATGGTGGAGTTTGAACGCGAGACGCCGGAGCTCCCGGGCTATCGCGAAGAGCCCGGCCCCTTTGCGGCGCCGGCGCCTGCGACGGTCGCCGACGCGTCCGACGAGGCCTTTGCCCGCCTCTACGTCAACGTCGGGCGGCGCGACGGTGCCAAGCCCGACGACATTCAGCGACTGCTCACCGACGGGGCCGGTATCGAGCGCGCCGACACGGGGCCGATCCAGGTTCGCGACCGCGCGACCTTCGTCAATGTGCGCCGCGAGATGCTCGCGAAGGCCATTGAGGCGCTCTCGGGGCGTGTGATCGGAGGTCGTACGATTGTGGCCGAGGCGGCCCGCGAGCGGGCCTGATCGTTCCGGTGGCCAGTAGCCGGGACTAGCGAACGTCCTGTATTCTGACTCGATGTCGATGTCGTCTGCGGCCCAAGCCCATGGGCCGGCGCCTCTCGCCGGTGCTCCGCTGGGCACCACCCTCCGGTCCCTCTTCGAGAGTCGCTTTCGAATGGGGCAACGCCTGAGCGTCGGCGAGGCCATCGGCGTCTTCGTGCCCGTTTGCCTCGACGCAAAGGCCCGCCACGAGCGCGGCGAAAAGCTCTACCTCCATCCCTCGTGCATCGTCGCGAGCCCCGACGGCGCCCCCCGCATCGAGCCCTCGCTCGCCGTCGTTCCCACCTCTCCGCGCGATCGCGCGTGCACGGCCCCCGAGCTTGGCCGAACGCTAGAGCCCGGAGGCAGCCGCGGCAGCGTCTTCGCCATCGGTGCGATGCTCTACGAGGCGCTCACGGGTCAAACGGCGGGCACGGGCATGGCGCGGCCTCGCGAGATCGAGCCTTCCATCACCGAGGCGCTCGAGACGTTGCTCGCCAAGGCCCTCGTGGCCGATCCGGCTCATCGGCCCGACGACTTGGGCGCCCTCGCGAGCGCGCTCCACGGCTTCGCGCCCGAGCGGAGCCTCCCGCCGCCCCCCGTGGACGCCTCGCGGCTCGACAAGGGCGGTGACTTCGAGGTCGACATACGCCTCTCGTTTATCCCGTCGAACGCGCCGGCGCCTTCGCACGACGCGGTCATCGTGCCGACGGGCATTCCCAACATCAACGCGAGCGGCGCTGCGCTGGCGACGCCGCCCTTGCCGGCGCCCATGTCCTCGAGGCCTTCGTCGCGGCCGCCGCCGGCGCCAGCGTCGTCACGCGGGGATCTGAGTGATCCCTTCGCCGCCGCCGCTCCCGCCGCGCCGCAGTCGGCGCGCACCGTGGCCAACCCGACGGCGCAGCTCGCGGCGCTCAAGGAGCGCCTCGAGTCGGACCAGCGGCCGCGGTACGTCGTCCACAAAGATCGCATGGACCACGGCCCCTTCGCGGCCGTCGAGCTCTTGCAGCAGATCATCTCGCACCGGTTCTTGCTGACGGACGTGCTGCGCGACGAGATCTCCGGCGACAGCAAGGCCATCGCCGATTGGGCGGACTTCGCCCCCTTCGCCGACCAAGCCGAGCTCAAGCGCGAGATCGTCGCCGAGAAGAAGGCCGTCGCCGCCGTCGCCCAAAAGGACAAGACCGCCGGCATCATGAAGACCGCCGTTGGCGCCGTCTTGATCCTCGGCATCGTGGGCGCGGCCGGCCTCTTCCTCTACAAGAAAGTGGGCGAACGCAAAGACGACGTGAACGTCGAGAACGAGAACAGCGTGAGCGTCGACGTGCAAGGCGGCGTGAAGGGCCAGAAGCGCGCCGGCGGCGCCGGTGGGCGAGCTGGCAGCGGCGGCGCTGGCGGAGGTTTTCCATCGGGCATGAGCTACGAGGCGGCGCTCAACTCGAACGTGCAAGAGATCCAAATGGGCAAGTCGTCGGGGCCCGATCTCACCAACGCGCAGCTCTCGGGGCCCATGGCCAACGCGTCGTTCATCAGCGGCTGCGGCGCCCCCGACAGCATGAAGGTGACCGTGAAGATCGCCATCAAGAACGGCCGCGCCGTTGGCGTCAGCGTTTACACGAACCCGAGCGACGGCAAGGTCGCGTCCTGCGTCGACCGCCACGTGCGCGGCCTCGGCTGGCCCAACAGCGC
Source organism: Myxococcales bacterium (assembly GCA_016703425.1). Taxonomy (NCBI): domain Bacteria; kingdom Pseudomonadati; phylum Myxococcota; class Myxococcia; order Myxococcales; species Myxococcales bacterium. Next base: position 453,634 of record JADJCA010000001.1, on the reverse strand, counting down.
GAAGATGGACTCGTTTACGACGACGTACTGAGCGGACGCGCGGGACTCACTCCGTGACCTTCGCTACGAATGCGCACCTGGTTGGAGAGGACACCGCTCGGCCCGGGTGGGTCCTCCCTCACGTCATCGATGCGGTCGGCTCGCGAGCACGGCGCTGGGGGGCGCTCCATCGATCTCGATGACCCGCATGTCTTCGCAGCGAAACCACGTGATGACGCCCTCTCCGTCGCAGGTGGCCATCATCGTCACGGGTACGCTGCGCGATGCGTGACTGGTCTCGCGTTGAGACTCTGCCTTAATGGGAGGGCTGGGCGTGAACATGCGGATGCCTCCGCCCAAGATCACGTATTTAGCGCCTGACTCACGATGGACGGCAATGATGGCCATGTCGATGATGCTACTGCGGCATAGGCAGCGCCAGACGGGCTAACCGACCCGAGTCGAGGAGCGTTCCCCCCCCCCGCCCTCACGTTCGCTCGAAGAGCTTCCCGTAGTAGTCCGCGACGGCGTCGCCGCCGAGCTGCGAGAAGAAGCTCGAATACGCCATCCAGATGGCGAGGCCGTTCAGGTCCCGGAACATGCTCGGGAGGTACCTCGGCGGCTTCACGACGCCTTCGTTCACCCGCGCGTAGAGCACCGGCACGTCTTCGTGGGCGACCTTGCCGATGAAGAGGTACGGAATCAGCTCGGCGCGGTTGTGCTGGATGGCGCTGCGGATGAACGCGTAGTTCAAGACCACGCCGCGGCAGTACGAAGCGTCCTTCGTGAAGGGCGCGCCACCTTCCACGACGCCGCCGCGGAAGATGCGCCGGGCGCTGTGGAAACACTCCTCTTCCTCGTAGCCCTCGGTGCGAAACCACTCGAAGACCTCCAAGAAGCTCGCGCCATCCTCCGCCTTGTCGACGGCAATGACGCGATCGTTGAGTCGCCGTGCGCGCCTCGGGTACGTCCGGAACGTGAAGATCTCGAGGAGCGCCGCCAGCCCTTCTTGAACCGCCGTCGTTCGCGGTGGCCCCTTCGCGAGCCACTTGGCGACCGGCTGCGCCTGCCCGTTGAGCGACGTCGCCACGTGAACCCAACCCTCGTGCACCTCGAGGATGTCGATGTCGCGCATCGAGAATTTCGCGCCGCTTCGGATCTTGACGTAGTCGCTGCCGGCGGCCGCGTCGGCCAAGAGCGAGTCGTCGACGTGGACGCGCACTTCCGTGTCGGCGAAATAGCGGCCGAAGCGCTCGTTCAGCTCGTCGGCGCACTCGGTCGCGCCCAGCGTGCGTTCCTGCGCCGGGCCCAGGACGCTCTCGTCGGCGTTGGTGAGAATGCCGTAGAGCACGTGGCCCAGATCGCGAACGGTGCTCTTGCCGTCCGGGAACTTGTCCTTCGGTGAGCCATAGAGCTTCCGCGCGTAGGCGTAGAACGTCGGCGTCCCGCGGGCCGCGAGCATGCGCACCACGTCGCGGTACTCGAGCGCCGTCGTGCGCAGGATCCCGCCGATGGCGTCGCCGTCGCCGATGCCCTGCTCCACGTCACGGGCGATCTCCTCGAACTCCTCGGCTTTGGCCTTCGGGTCGAAGCCGAGGTCGACGGTCTGGTAATACGCCGCGTCGACCTTCGGGAGCTCCTTGCACTTGCTCTTCCAGAACTGCTCTTCGACCTGCCCGTCCCAGCGAATCGACTGGAGGATCCGCACGGGGCGCTGCGCTTCGACGACACGAGCCGCGAGCTGCGAGACGATCTCCTTGTAGCTGCGCCACGGCCCGGCCGCTGGAATCGGCGGAATCGACGGGACGCGCTCCGAGAGGCTCTCCTCTGCGTCGAGCTTCTTGGAGGATGTGGCGGCGGCCGGGACGGGCTCCGCCTTGGGCTCCTTCGGATCCTTCGGCTCCTTCTTCGCGGAGCCACCTTTGGCGCCACGTTCGTCGCCAGGCCCGCCCGTTGGTCCTCGTTCGGCCATGGATGCATGCATTTTTCAGCCTTTTGAGGCTGAGGGCCAATTTATTCGGAAACGGGCCCCTCCACCCGACACGCGCTCACGTGGCGACGGAGGCCACAACGCGCTGCACGATGTCGAGATCGCGGACGCCCTCGGCCTCCGCCCGATAGCTCAAGACGAGGCGGTGGCGAAGGACGGCGACGGCCACAGCGCGAACGTCTTCGACGTCGGCGGCCGCTTGCCCTCGGATCGCCGCGCGGGCCTTGGCCGCGAAGATGAGGGCCTGCGAGCCGCGAGGGCCGGCGCCGAAGCGCACGTATTCGGTCACCTCGCGGGGGACGGCGCCCTGCCCTTGGGAGCCGCCGCTGGGCCGCGTGGCACGGCCCAGCGCGACGGCGTGCGCCACCGCCGCGTCGGTCACCGGCATGCGCGGCACGAGGCCCTGAAGGGCGCGCACCTCGTCGGCGCGGAGCACGCGCGGCACCGACGGCACGTCGGCGCTCGTGGTGCGGCGGGCGATCTCGCGCTCCTCGTGCTCCGACGGGTAGTCGATGTGGATCTCGAGGAGGAAGCGGTCGAGCTGCGCCTCGGGGAGCGGATACGTGCCCTCTTGTTCGATGGGGTTTCGCGTCGCGAAGACCTGAAAAGGATCGGGCAAGGTGTGCGTCGTGGTGCCGACGGTCACGCGTCGCTCCTGCATAGCCTGAAGCAGGGCGGCCTGCGTCTTCGGCGGCGTTCGGTTGATCTCGTCGGCCAAGACGAGGTTGTGAAAGATGGGGCCCGGCAAGAACCGGAGGCGCCTTCGCACGCTGCCGCGATCGTCTTCGTCCTCCTGGAGCACGTCGGTCCCGGTGATGTCTGCCGGCAAGAGGTCCGGTGTGAACTGCACGCGTCCGAAGCCGAGGTCGAGCGCCTCCGCCAGCGAGGCCACGAGGAGCGTCTTCGCGAGTCCCGGCACGCCCACGAGCAGCGCGTGCCCCCGGGCCAAGAGCGCGATGAGCATCAAGTCGATGACCTGCTCTTGCCCCACGACCTTGGCGGAGACGGCCTCCTTCAACCGACGACACGCGGAGGCCGCGCGGTCCAGGAGTTCGATGTCGGAGGGAGCCTTTGGAGAATCGACGGGCGCTTCGTGGGACACGGCGTCCCAAGGTACCAGGTTGCCGGGGCCTCTGCGCGACCCGACGTCGATCTCGACCGCGTCTTGTCGCCCCCATTGCGGTGAAGGGCGCGGCAATCAGGCCTTGCGGCGCCGAGAGAGTCTTGGCACGACGCGCGAGAAGAGCGCCGAGGAGCGTCGGCTCCGTCGCGAGGCAACCTGTGCAAGAGGCCAACACCGTCATCGTCAAGCGCCCCGAACCCGGCCTCCGGCGCGGTCTTTGGGAAGCGCCGCCGTGGTTCTTCGCCGCCGCGGCGGTGCTCGGCGTCGCCCTCGTGTTCTCCATGTTCGTGCCGCGCATCCTTCGTGCGCGAAGGTCAAAGCGATGAGTGACGTTCCGCCCACCAGCGGGTCCACCACCTCACCCAAGCCCGCCGGCGTTCCGCTGCGCAAGGTGTTGGTCGTGATGATCCTCTTCGTCCTGGTCTACGGCGCCTTCGCCATCTACCGAGGCGTCGGTGAGATCGGCGAGCGCCTCCGCGACTACGCATGGAGCACCTTCGTGCTCGGCTGCGCGCTGGCCTTCGGCAACTACGTCCTTCGCTTCTTCAAGTGGGAGTTCTACCTCGCGCGGCTCGGCCTCTTGCGAAAGGCCGACGGCGAGCGCGCCATCACGGCAAGCGACAGCTTCCTCACGTTCCTCTCTGGCTTTGTGCTCACGGTGACGCCGGGCAAAGTCGGCGAGGTCTTCAAGTCACTCGTCCTCCTCGAGACCCACGGGGTGCCGGTCGCCAAGACCGCGCCCATCGTCGTCGCCGAGCGCGTCACCGATCTCATCGGCATCATCGCGCTCATCGTCGTCGGCTCGCTCGGTTTCTCCGGCGGCCTCGTCTGGGCTGGGGTTGGCTCGGTCCTCGTCTTGACGTTGCTCGTCATCGTGGCGTCGCGCTCCATCTCGCTCACGATCATCGGCATCGTGGAGAAGTTGCCGGGCCCCTTCGCGAAGCTCGGCCCCAAGCTGCACGACGCCTACGAGAGCCTCGCCGTCTTGGTGGCGCCGCGAAACCTTTTGTGGCCCACGGTGCTCTCGGTCGTCGCGTGGTTTCTCGAGTGCATGTCGCTCTACGTGATCCTTCGCGGTTTTGGCGCCAACGTGTCGATCCCGCTCTCCACGTTCTTCTACGCGACGAGCACGCTCGCCGGCGCCCTCGTGCCGGTGCCCGGTGGCCTTGGTGTGACCGAGAGCGCCCTTCAGGGGCAGCTCATGGAGCTCGGCAAGGTTCCCGGACCTGCGAGCACGGCGTCCATGATCCTCGTGCGCTTCTCGACGCTTTGGTTCGCAGTCCTGGTCGGCTTCATCGCCCTGTCGGTCCTGAAGCGTCGCTACCCGAAGCTGCTCAAGGGGAGCTGAGGCTCCGGAGGGCCGCGAGGGCTTGGAGGAAGTCTTCAGGCAACGGTGCCTCGAAGCGCACGCGCTTGCCGCTCTTGGGATGGTCAAAGCCCAAGACCCGCGCGACGAGCGCTTGATGGCCCAGCGCTTCGCCGACGCGTGCCACCTCGCTGCTGCGATGACCGGCGCGCTTGCCGTACAGGGGATCGCCGACGATGGGCGTCCCGGCCTCCGCGAGGTGGACGCGAATCTGGTGCGTGCGCCCCGTCTCGAGACGGCAGCGTACGTGGGTCGCCAACTCCCCTAGCCGCTCGACCACTTCGACGTGCGTGACGGCGCGCTTTCCCTCGCGCACGCGAGTCGTGAAGCGCTTTCGATCGGTGGGGTGCCGCCCGTGAAGGGTCGAGTGCGTCTTCGCCTCGGCGACGCCGAGCGTCAGCGCTTCGTACACCCGGTCGATGGAGTGGGCCTGGAACTGCGCCTTGAGCGCTTCCCGCGCCGTCGCCGTTCGCGCCACGACCATCACGCCTGCGGTCCCCGCGTCGAGCCGGTGCACGATGCCGGGCCGAAGGTGCCCTTCGCGGTCGCGCTCATCGGCGATGTCGCCGCGAAAATACCCGCGGGCCAAGAGCCCGTTTACGAGCGTCCCGCTCTCATGCCCACGGGCCGGGTGCACGACCAGGCCCGCAGGCTTCCACACGACCAAGAGCGACGCGTCCTCGTGCAGAACCTCGAAGACGACCTCGGCGTCGGGGACCGCCGCCGAGCGCGGCTCTGGGCCGGGCGTGGCGACCACGCGGTCACCCTCGGCCACGCGGACGTTCGCGCTCGTGGCCGTCTGCCCGCGGACGAGTACGAGGCCCTCTTGGATCCACCGTTGGACCGTGGCGCGCGAGGGCGCAGGGGTCGCGCCGGCGAGCGCGCCCACCAGAAACTGATCGAGCCGCTTGCCCTTTTCGGCGCGCGGCACGAGGAGGTCAAACGGCTCGGAGGACACGTCAGCCCCGAGCCTGCCGAAGCAACGCCCCGGCTACCAGAGCTTCGACTTGATGTGACCCTTGTTCTTGATCACAATGTCGATGAGCGCGCGGTCGTAATAGTTCTTCGGGTAGAGCTCCGGCGAGACGCGCTTCTTGAAGAGAGCCCGGCCCTCCTCGATCTCTTCGGCCAACGACGTGAAGAGGTTGTCGTTGGTGATGCCGTTGACGATCTTCTCCTCGTTGTAGAGGGAGATGTCGCTGGCAATGGCGCGCGCCAAACGGCGAGCTGCTTCGTCGTTGTCGATGAGACCCATGGCGGAAGTATCCCAAGGAAAACCGAGCCCTGTAAAGAGGGTCGCGACGCCCCGCCGGAAGGCGCTCGGCCCTTTGCCTACGTTGTCCCCGGCGCTTGGGCGCCTGGACATCAGTTGAAGTTGTCGACGCGCACCGCACCGGTGGCGCGATTCATGGTCACGTAGAACGCGTTGTCGCCCCAGATGCTTGAGGCGCCTAGCTGCACTTCTGTCGACGGGTCGAAGCCCACCGGCGAGGTGGAAGGCGTCATCGCCTCGAGGCCCGACGCGCTTGCGAAGCGCTCCACGGAGCGCAGATAGACCTCGAGCTCGGCCCACAGGCCCGCTTGCGCCGCGAGACCCAAGGCTGATTCGACGACGAGCGCCGGGGCCAATTGGCGGAAGGCGCCTTCATCGTAGGCCCACGGGATGCGCACCGACGTCGACTCGCTGGTGGCCTGTATGGCAACCGTCGACCGGCCCGCGACGTTGTCGACCACAAGCTGCCAGACCGGTGCCATGCCGTTTGGCGAGCCGTGGGCTTTGATGCGGCCGCCAGCGAGCCCGAGTCCGCCGAGCTGGCGCTCGAAGCGATTCACCGTCCACTCATCGGTGAAACGGGGCCGATCGGTGATGGCGATCAGCTCCACGGCGGCGCCGAGCGCAAATTCCGCCGCGCCATTGCCCACGGACACCTGAACGACCGTGCGCTGGCCGTCGACGCGCGTCGAGAGGACCGCGGGATTGAAGGCGACGCCGGTCGCTGTTCCGACGGCGGCGGCGATGCGCGCTGCCACAGCCGCGTCCCCCGGATCGGGAGGCGGCGGCTCGTATTTGCAGCGCTTGACGGCGCGATAGCTGCCGCATTCGCCGAGGTCCGTCGCGGCGCCCTTCCGTGCGAGGCATCGGCGAACGGTGGCCTCGCACTTCTCCGGGAACGCGGTGTCGAGCTCGCCCGTCGTCAGGGCCACCGCGCGAAGCCTGAGGTCCATCGTCGCTGTGGCGGTGAGCGGTGCGGCGTGGGCGAACGCTGCCGTGAAGGTTGCTGCCGCGGGCGCGACGAGCGGGAGCTGATCGAAGCCGAAGTCCACGTCAAAGACGCGCGGTGAGCGCTGAAGTGTCGTGGCGGCACCGCCGACGCCTACCACCGAGAGGCTCGCTGGCGTTCGAGCAGCGACCACGCGCGTGCGGTACCGCAGCGGATCGCTTGCCACGCCGGACCAAACAGCGTCGATGGAGCCGTCGACGCGAAGGGGCGTCGGCGAGGACTCGAAGTGCCCGCCCAGATAGAGAGCCGCCTCGTAGACCTTTGCGGCCCCGCTCGTCGTTTGAACCGCGAGCCGCAGCGGCATGCCCGAGAGGATGGTGTTGATTTCGTGACCACCCTGGAGCCGAATCTCGAAGGTCCGCGGGCCCGTCAGAGTTGCCTTTCCGAAAGCGTCGTCGGGCACGAACGACAGGAGCGACGATAGGTTTCGACTCGCCTTTCCGCGGAGCGTAAGGGCGGGCTCCCCGTCGACGACCTCCTTCGCCAAAGGGCCCTCGAAGGAGAGCGTGAGAACGCCGGCTCGCACCGACGCACGGCCCTCGGCGTCTGCGTCAGCACGAGCGTTGGGGGGACCTACCCGGAGTTCGTCGTCGGTCTCGCCGTATTCGGCTGGGGCGGACGTGCCGCACGCGATGGACGCCCCGCCAAGTGCGAGCGCCAGGAATGCCACAAGCGAGCGAATCGACGCTGACGGGGGGGGCCGCATGGCCCGTGCTGTTGCACGTGCTCGGCCAAGGGCAAGCGACGATTTCGTGGCCATTTCTCCAACCCAGCCCTGGCCACGGACGAAATCGGGTGTCCGTGGCCAGGGGAACGGAATGACGCGAGCGCGCTGGCTCCGCCCTCACCGCCGGCCACCCGCAAGCGCCGCCTCCGGCTTGAGTACACGGCGGCCCAGGCTCCACGTTTGCGCCAAACCGCTTCTGGACGCCCGGGGCCTCTGGTAAGGAGCCGAATCCATGGCAGCGCGCACTCTGGTTCAGGCCATCGAAGACGCCGCAAAGGCGGACCCGTCGCGAGGCTTTCGCTTCGTCCCGGAGACCGGCGTTCCCGGCACCCCCGGTGCTGAGGGCACCAGCGAGACCTCGTTCTCGTTTACCGCCATCGAGCGCGCCAGCGGCCGCTATGGCGGCGCCTTCCAGGCGCTCGGCCTAAAGAAGGGTGATCGCGTCGCGCTGATCCTGCCGGCCAACGAGGACTTCATCCTCTGCTTCTTTGGCGCCCTGCGCGCGGGTCTCGTGCCGGTCCCCATCTACCCGCCCTTCGGCCTCGGCCAGTTCCAGACTTACCTCGACAACACCCGCCACATCGTCGCCAAGAGCGGCGCGCGCGCCCTCATCACCGAGACGCGCATCAAGCGCATGCTTGGCACTGTGCAGGCCGCCTGCCCGGCGCTCGAGCAGGTGGTCGCCATCGAGGCCATCCGCGAGTCGATGGAGGCGCTTCGGCCGGAGAAGATCACCATGGACGACATGGCGTTCTTGCAGTTCACGAGTGGCTCGACGTCTCGCCCGAAGGGCGTCGCCCTCACCTACGGGAACCTCGCCGCCAACATTCAATGCATCATGCACGACGGTCTGCGCATCAACCCCGACGACGTCGCCATCTCGTGGCTGCCGCTTTACCACGACATGGGACTCATCGGCTTCGTGCTCGCCCCGCTGACGACGGCGACGCCCGTCGTGTACCAGCCGCCGCTGCTCTTCTTGAAGCGTCCCGTCACGTGGCTTCAGACGATGTCGCGTCACAAGGGCTCCATCGCGTACGCGCCCAACTTTGCCTACGCCCTCTGTGTGAAGCGCATTCGCGAGAAGGATCTCGACGGCATCGACCTCTCAAACTGGCGCGTCGCCGGCTGCGGCGCCGAGCCGATTCGTCCTGAAACGCTCGAGGCGTTCGTCACCGCCTTTGGCAAGGTGGGCTTCAAGAAGGAGGCGTTCCTGCCATCCTACGGCATGGCCGAGTCGTCGCTCGCCATCGCCTTCACGGAGCTTGGAGAGGGTATGAAGACGCTGTCCGTCGACGGCCCGACGTTGTGGGCCGACGGCGTCGTGAAGACGGTGCCCGAGGACGCCGAGCAAGCTGTCCGTCTTGTCTCGTGCGGTCCAAACTTCCCCGACCACTCCATCGCCGTCTTCGCGCTCGAGGACGAGACGAGCGGCGCTCCCCTTTTCCCCGGCAGAGGTTGGAGAGCTACGCATCAAGGGTCCGAGCGTCATGAAGTCGTACTGGGACGACAACGAGCGCACGCGCGAGAGCTTCGCCGGCGACTACCTGCGCACCGGCGATCTCGGCTTCCTCCACGACGGTCGTGTCTTCATCTGCGGTCGCTCCAAAGAGGTCGTCATCGTCAACGGACGCAACTACTACCCGCAAGACATGGAGTGGGAGGCGTCGAAGATCGCCGGCGTTCGAAAGGGCAACGTCGTGGCTTTCGGCGCTCGCGACCCGAGCGGCAACGAACGTGATCGGGAGCGCGTCGCGCTGGCCTTCGAGGTGCAAGCGCCGGAAGATCTCGCGCGCGCCGCCGAGATTGGCCAAGCCGTCCGCCGCGCGGTCCAAGAAGGCCTCGGCCTCACGCTTGACGACGTCGTCGCCTTGCCTGCGGGGACCCTGCCCAAGACCTCCAGCGGCAAGCTCCAGCGCGCCAAGACCCGCACGCTCTACGAGGCCGGCGAGCTCAAGAGCGAACCGAAGGGGCGTGATACGAGCAAGCTCGACGTCGTGAAGCAAGCCGCGGCGAGTCAGCTCTCGTACCTGAAGCTCGCGGTCCTTGGCGGCCGCCGCCCGAAGCCCTGAGCTGGCGGCTGGCGCGCACGCGGGCCTTGTCATTTAGAATCATTCTCACTAAGGTGACCGCGTGTTGCCCGAGAAGAGCCCCGCTTCGCTTCGCATGCTTGAGGGCCTGCGGGCGGCAGGCTTCAAGATCACCGCGCAGCGTCGCGCCATCGTTGAGCTGTTCGCCGACGACGCATCCCACCCGACGGCTCAGTCGATCTACGAGCGCCTGCGCGACGCGCATCCGGGCCTGAGCTTCGCTACCGTCTACAACACACTCGACGCGCTCTCGAGCGCTGGCACAGCCGGCCTGTTGCGCGTCGGCACCGCGTCTCGATTCGACCCCAACACCGCGCCCCACGAGCACGCCATCTGCAGCGTGTGCGAGAGCATCCTCGACCTGCCCTTGCTAGACCGCGGTGAGGTTCTGCCGGACCGCCAGGACGCGCTCGCGGCCCACGGCTTTCAGGTCGCCGCGGTCGAAACGCTCTACCGCGGCGTCTGCCGTGAGTGCCAAGACCGCGCCGCCGGCGACCGCGCGCACTGACTCCTGAAAACGTGACTAGCGACAGCGTAGAAGAAAGGGACACCGTCATGCCGAAGCTTGCAGGAACCAAGACCCACCAGAACCTCAAAGACGCCTTCGCCGGCGAGAGCCAGGCGAACCGCCGTTACATGTACTTCGCAAAGGTTGCCGACATCGAGGGCCTCCCCGAGGTCGCCGGCAACTTCAAGGAGACGGCCGATGGTGAGACGGGGCACGCCCACGGGCACCTCGATTACCTGAAGCAAGCGGGCGACCCCGCGACGGGCCTCCCCATCGGCAGCACCGAGCTGAACCTGAAGGCGTCCATCGCCGGCGAAACCCACGAGTACGAGACCATGTACCCGAGCATGGCGAAGGCCGCGCGCGAAGAGGGCTTCGACGACATCGCCGAGTGGTTCGAGACGCTCGCCAAGGCCGAGAAGAGCCACGCGGGGCGCTTCACCAAGATGCTCGACAGCCTCAAGGGCTGAGTCCGGCGCGAGATCAGGGGCTCCCGCTCGCGGGCGGGGCCCCGCGGTCTCCACCCACCAAAGGCGGCGTTGGGAGAGGCGCCGCCAATGTTCGACGAGTGGACGAGGACCTGATGTCAAAGATCGACCCGATGCCGCATGCGCCCCCGGTCCGCTCGCCGAGCGAGGACCGCTATTGGGACGCGGCCGACCTCACCGTCGAGATGCGGCGCGTCCTCGAGATTTGCCACAACTGCCGCATGTGCGTGAACTACTGCGGCTCCTTTCCCGACATCTTCGCGCGCATCGATCGCGACATCGAGAAGCGTGGGGCGGAGGGCGCCGAGCTCCTCGACGACAAGGACTTCGCGAGCGCCACCGACCACTGCTGGCAGTGCAAGCTTTGCTACATCAAGTGCCCGTACACGGTCGACGAAGGCCACGCGTGGCAAGTGGACGTGCCGCGGGTCTTGGCGCGCGAGAAGGCGCAGCGCTCTCGCCGGAACGGGATTCCGATCCAAGACCGTGCGCTCGGCGAGCCGGGCCTCCTTGGGAGCCTCGTGAGCGGCTTCTTCGCCGGGCCTACGAACCTGGTGCATCAGAGCCGCCTCGTCCGCAAAGTCATGGAGGCGACGGCCGGCATCTCCGCGGAGTTCCCCCTTCCGCCCTTCGCCGTGGAGCCCTTTGAGAAGTGGCTCCGGCACCACACGCCGGTCGACGGAGCGGGCCGTGAAGGGACCGTGGCGCTCTTCGCGACATGCCTCGGTGACTACAACTTCCCCGCCGTCCCGGCCAACGCCGTGCGCGTGCTTGAGAAGAACGGCTTCGCGGTCGTTCGACCGCGGCAGGAGTGTTGCGGCATGCCGAACGTCGACGGCGGCGACGTCGAGGGCGCCGTCGCCAAAGCGAAGGCGAACGTCGCCGCGCTGCTTCCCGAGGTGCGTCAGGGCCGCAAGGTCGTCGTCACGCAGCCGACCTGCAGCTACATGCTGAAGAAGGAATACCCCGAGCTTCTTGGGACCAAAGACGCGCAAGAAGTCGCGCTCGCCACCATGGACCTCATGGAGTTCCTGGACGACCTTCGGAAGCAGAAGAAGCTCAACAAGGACTTTACCGGTGGCCTCGGCAAGGTCGCGTATCACGCGCCTTGTCACCTCCGCGCACAGAAGATCGGCGTACCCGGCGCGCGTGCTCGGGCTCTTGCCCGACACGGAGGTCGAGATCATCGAGCAATGCTCCGCCGTGGACGGCACGTGGGGCATGAAGGCGCAGTACTACGAAGAGGGTCGCCGCTACGCGGGCCGCCTGGTGCGTGGCGTCACCAACGCCGAGGCGAAGGTCGTCGTCACCGACTGCCAGCTCGCCGGGCAGCGCCTTGCCAAGGAAAACGGCGTCAAGCCCGTCCACCCTATCGAGTCGCTGGCAGAAGCCTATGGCATCGCCGTCGGCGTTCACTGAAGCCCCCCGCCGGTCTTCCAGGCGTGTTCCCCACGGTGTTCTTGAAGCGAGGTGCAGCATGAAGCTTGTCGAACGAGCGGAGATCCTCGGCATCGGAGAATACGAGCCGATTCGTCCTGCCTTTCGGGCGCGCGTGATTGAAGAGAAGAAGGCGCGAAGGTTTTCCATCGGCGCGCGCATCAGCGCCGTCTTCGAGACCCACGACTCGGTGCTGCTCCAGATTCAAGAGATGGTCCGCACCGAGCGCATCACCCGCGAAGGCGCCGTCCTCCACGAGCTCGAGACCTACAACGAGCTTGTGCCGCGCGAGGGCGAGCTGTCGGTCACGGCGCTCATCGAGATTCACGACAAGGAGGAGCGCGAGGCGTTCCTTGTGCGCGCCCGCGGCATCGAGAGCTCCTTCTATGTCGAGTGCGGCGGCGAGCGATTTGTGGGCGTTGTGGCGAAGGACCGCCTCCTCGAAGACCGGGCGTCTGCCGTCATCTACCTGAAGTTCGCGTTGTCACCGGCGGTCGCGCAACGACTCCGTGACGGCGCCGTTGGTGAGCTCGTGATCGGAGTCGAGCACGACGCGTACCGCGAAAGGGCCGCGCTAGCGGCGTCCGTCGTGCTCGCCGTAGCTGCCGATCTCAAAGAGCCGTCCTGAGAATGTTCGCGTACGAGCGCAAGGTTCATTTCGAGGATGTGGACGCGGCGGGCATCGTCTTTTTCGCGCGCTACCTCAACTACTGTCACGAAGCGATGGAGGCGTTCTTCGGGCCACTCGAGGGCGGCTACGAGCGGCTCATCACGGAGCGACACATCGGCCTCCCAGCGGTCCACGTGGAGGTCGACTACCGGGGCCCGCTGCGCTACGGCGATCAGGTCACCCTTCATGTGACAATCCCGCACGTGGGCCGCTCGTCGACGAAGCTGAAGTACGACTTTTTTCGCAAACGCGACGGCGCTCACGTCGCCACCGTCGTGCACACGTGCGCCGTCAGCGATCTCACGATTCTGAAGTCGATCACGATCCCCGACGACATGCGCGCGCTCTTGCTTCAGCACGCGCCGTAGCCCGAGGCCATCGCGCCGCTCGCGGTCCTAGGCCGGCGCTGCGCCGACGGGTGTCTCCGGCGGCGCGAGCACGCGATCGGTGAGGTCAATGCCACGCTTGTGAAGCGAGCGGGTCCAATAGAGCGTGACGAGGCCGATGGCGAAGAGCCCGATGCACGCCCATTGGCCTGGCGTCATGCCCAGGTAGCGCGGGTCCGCCGCTTCGCCTTCGGTGATGCGCAGCCGGTCCATCGCAAAGCGTACCGGCGCGTACGACAGGCAAACGGCCACGATGTACGTGCCCGTTGGCAGGCGCCGCTTCCAGGTGAGCGCCAGGAGCGCCGCCAGCACGATCGTAAACGACAGCTCCATCAAGCCGAGATCGTAGCGATGCGTATTGCCCTGGAAGAAGTCGATGGCGTTGTCCCATTGCGGCCGATCGCCAGGCCCTGGGTAGGCCACGGAAAGGAAGGCGCCGGGCGCGGACTTCGCGCCCATGTGGTCGTGCACGACGGTGCAGCCGCTGCGGCCGAAGATCCACGCCACCGGAAAGACCGAGAGGATCACGTCCATGAACGGCACCGTCGTCTCGGGCACGGCTCGGCGTCGAAGGCCGAGGAACCCGCGGCGCTTGTCGCCCTTGGGAGCCACCTCGAGGAACTTCCACATGGCGATCCCGATGGCGCCACCGGTGAAGCCGCCGAAGGAGCTAAGGCCTTCCCAGAGCCGGATGAGGGAGAGCGGATCCTTCAGGACCTGCTTCGGGTGGTAGAAGATGCTGTCCAAGACGTGGCCGCCGATGAAGCCTGCGACGAGCATCCACGTCACAAAGGAGTTGAGCTTCACGAGGTCCATCCCACGCACGCGCGCGCGCCATGTCGCGAGCCACGTGCCGAGCACTACGCCGAGGGCGACGAGGATGCCGAAGGGATGAAGGGTCAAGGGACCGATCGCGAGGTCTTTGACGTGTATGTAAGGGAGCATCGCGGTGCGCGACTATACCGCGTCAGACGCTCAGGGGGTGGTCCTCGCCACCTCAATGACGTCGTCGTCGCCGAGCCCAGTTCCGGCCGCGACCCTGACGCGGAAGCCGTCGCAGGCCCGCTCGAGGAGCACCTCCGCGGCGCGCGCCTCCGCACGAGCTCCGGCACAGCGCTCACCGGGGAAAGTGCCTTCGAAGAATCCCGTCAGCCGCTCTGTGGCGTGAGCGTTGGCGCGGCGACGTTGCGCCGGGTCGGCGGGGTCGAGGGCCAGCATGGCGTCGGCTTCCAGCCAATGGACGTAGAGGTCCGGTCCCGAGAGACGGGCACGCCGCACGCGCGCGCCGTCAAGGACCAGGCTGAGGGTGAGCGTCGCCAGGCGAGACTCACGCTCGAGGTTGGTGGGGATCACGAAGAAGAGGTCGCGCGTCGTGCTGATGGGCATCGGCCCCCAGGTCGCGCCCCCGGAGCCTGCGAGGAAGCGCTTGGCTGGCTCCGGCAGCGTCTCCCGCGTGCGGTTGTAGAGCTCGCGATCGCCAATGGCCTTGAGCCCCTCGAAGATCGTCTCGCCGACGAGTTGCCGCTGAATCTGGGCACCCGCAAGGCGCGCTTCGGTGCGCCGCGCTTCGGCGAGGAGCGTGACGCCCTCACCCTCTTCGATGCGCATGTTCCAGGCGACGAGGAGCGAATGAGCCGCGTCGGCGTGCGGGCCCCTCGGCAGGAACGTCAGGTATTCGAGCGTTCCGCCCTGCGATGTCTTGGCGGTCTCGAAGTAGCGCGCCTCTTCCTCGTCGAACAGCGCCTTGAGCTCGTCCGCGAAGGCGCCCTTGGGCCGCGCCTTCAGGTACTCCTCGGCGGCACGCAGCCGACCGCCGAGAGTCAGCGCCGTACGAACCCGTCGGTAGTCGCGGTAGTCATCAGGAGACGCCACAAAGCGCTGCGGGTTGCACGCGGCGAGCCACGCGGCAACCCCCAAGGCACCGAGGACAGCGAGGAGCTTCACGGTCAATCCCTGCCCGAAGCGCTGGCGTCGGTGACAAATGAGACGGCGCCGGCGTCCGAAGTCTCAACGCAGAAGAGGCACTCGCCGGGGGTCCGTGGCGCGCGGTCGTCGACGGCGCCGGCAAACTCGTCGCACGAGAGCGCGAGGAGCGCGCGAAGGCACACCGTGCCGTCGTGCACGAGCGGGCGGCACGTCTGAGGCAACACGACCTCGGGCTCCTTCTTTGCGTCGCACGCCCGGCGGCACCGATTCGACCCGAGCGAGCACTCGCGGCATCGTTCACACTCGAGATTCTTACGGGCGCGGCCGTAGCGCGCGCTCGAGAGCTCCTCCGGCTCCGTTCCGCAGCCGCCGATGTCGCCCACCGTCGGCGCGAGCGATAGAGCGCCGAAGAGGGCGGCGGCCACGATGGAACGCTTACCGACGGAGCGTAGGCTCGGCACGTCGGAGGACGGGGCCTCGCTCATCGCAGCACCTCGTAGGAAACGACGACACCAAGCTGCCCCGACACGATGGGGTAAGCGGGATACGCGACCTCTCGCGTGGCGGCTCCATAAAAGAGGCTCGCGTTCGCCTCCGCGAGGACGCCGAGGCCCGCGCGAAGGTAATACGAGACGCCCAGCCCCACCTCGACGCCAGCGTTCGAGTCTTGCGCAAGCACGATGGGAACACCGACTCGGGCGCACGGCTGGAAGGAGCCGACCTCACGGCAGACCAAGTAGGACGGGGCGAGGATTTGTTCGGGCACGCCCTCTAGGCCGACCGACAGGCGCAGCGCGGGACCGTGCTGCACGAGCGTGGGTGCGCCGAAGAGCACAGCAAGACCCGCGTCGACGTAGGCGGCCGTGCGGGAGACCGATTCGGCGCTGTCGCCGAGCGGCGTGGCCAATCGATAGGGGTTGTTGAAGCGAAGGCCGGTGCCGCCCTGCAGCGTCCCGAGGAGTCGAAAATAGGGCAAAAAGCCCGCGGGGGCCGCCACTGGCTCGGTGTGCACCGGAGAAGCGGCAGCAGACGTTTCGGAGCGGCCCTCGGCCTCGCCGCCGGCAAGCGCGGCCTTAGGCACAAGCGCGAGCGATGCCACCAAGCAGATCGCTTGGCCCCGTGCGAGCCTGTGCGCGTCGAGGATCATGGCTTGGAGCGTTGCGGCAGGTCCGCCGAAACGCGACGAGCATACACGCCTGGCCGTCAGTCGCGGAGGACTCGCACGCGTCGCTTCTCGCCGCTCAAGGCGAGCTGTCCGCACGCGGCGCTCACGTCATCGCCGCGCCGGCGCCTGATGAAACAAGAGTATCCAGCGTCGACGAGGACGCGTTTAAACGACAGGACGCCCGTCAAGTCCGGCGGGCCGAGCGTGCTCGCCTCGATGGGGTTCATGGGAATGAGGTTCACCTTGACGGGGATTCCCCGCAAGAGGCGCGCGAGCGCCTGCGCCTCACCAGGCGTGTCGTTCTTTCCGGCGACCAGCGTGTATTCGATCGTGATGCGCCGCCGCTTCGGGAGCGGATAGGCCCGAAGCGCGCCAAGGAGCGCGTCGAGCGGGTACTTCTTGTTGATGGGCATCAGCCGCGAGCGCGTCTCGTCGTTCGTCGCGTGAAGCGAGATGGCCAGCCCGATTTGTCCGCCGAAGTCCTCGCCGAGTCGCGCGATCTCTGGAACAAGGCCGCTCGTTGAGACGGTCACGCGGCGGCGCGACAGGCCGATGCCCTCTCGGTGCGTGATGAGCCGGAGGGCGCGCCGCGTAGCTTCGTAGTTGTGGAGGGGCTCGCCCATCCCCATGAGAACCACGTTGCTGAGCCGCTCGGTCGGATCGAGCTCGGCTTTCGCGAGCAGCACTTGGGCGACGATCTCGTCGGGGCCCATCTGCCGCTTCAGCCCGGCGACGCCGCTCGCGCAGAAGACACATCCCATCGCGCAGCCGACTTGGGTCGAGATGCACTGCGTGACGCGCACCGCGGCGTCGTCTTTTGGGGCCGACGTTGCGTCGGCATCGGCGGGGTCGTCTTCGTCTTCGTCCGCGGCGGCCGCGTCGGCGTCCCCTTCGAGCGGTGATGGAAGCGAGGAGCGTCCCCCCGTGACCCCGGGAATGAGCACGGTCTCGACGGTGGCGCCGTCAGCCATCGCTACGAGGAGCTTCCTTGTCGCGTCGGCGGCGCGGCGAACGTCGCGCACCGTGACGACGGTGGGGAGCACCAGCTCACGGACCGCGTCCCTCAGCTTTCCCGGGAGGTCCGTCATCCGGTCCGCGTCGAGCACGGCGCGCCCCTGGACCCAGCGAAAGATCTGCTGCCCGTGGAACGTTCGCCCACCGTGTGCGGTCGCGAAGCGCGCCCACTCCTCGGGCGTGCGCGCGAGCGGCGGGACTTCGGCGGTTTCCGTAAAAGCAGGCATGGCGCGTGTCTCCCGCCCGTATAGCGCGTTTTTGCGCCTGCGCCTGCGCCTGCGCCTGCGCCGCTGGCCGGTGACAGGCGGCTGCCTAGCCCCAGCAGCCGGCGCTCAGGTGGCCCCAGGCGCCCTTCGCGGCGCCGCAAAAGGCGCTACTTGCGTTCGAGCCGCTTGGCCTCTTCCCAGTAGCCATCGAGCACCGCAAGCGGGTGTTTTGGTTCGCCCGGGGCGCCCCAGCCGCCGTGGACCTCGCGAACGCGTGCTTCAACGTGTTCGAAGCGGCGACTGAACTTATCGATGGTCTTCCGCAAGGCGCCTTCCGCATCCACGTCGATGTGGCGCGCCAGATTCACGAGGGCGAAAAACACATCGCCGAGCTCCTCTTCGATGGCCTCGCGCGAACCCGACAGAATGGCCTCATCCAACTCTCGAACTTCTTCCGTGACCTTGGCTCGTGAGCCGCTTCGATCGTCCCAATCGAAGCCCACGCGAGCCACCTTCTCGCCGACGCGTTGGGCCCGCATCAACGCTGGAAGACTGCGCGGAAGGCCTGACAGGACGCCGCGCTCGCCCTTCTCGGCGACCTTTATCTTCTCCCAGTTGGAGAGGACCTCGTCGGTGTTCTTGGCCTCGACGTCGCCGAAGACATGCGGATGCCGCCGAACGAGCTTCGACACGATGGCTTCCACGACGTCGTCGATGGCAAACGTGCGCTCCGTGCGCGCCAACTCCGCTTGAAAGACGACCTGCAAGAGCAAGTCACCCAGCTCGTCCTTGAGCGCCGCGCGGTCGCCGGTGTCGATGGCGTCCATCACCTCGCAGGCTTCTTCGAGCACGTAGCGCTTGAGGCTCGCGAAGTCCTGCTCGCGGTCCCAGGGACAGCCGTCGTCGGCCAAGAGGCGTCGCATGACGCCCACCAGGCGCTCCAAGGTCGTTCCCGATTGGGCGCCGAGCTCGGCGATGGGGCGAGGGGCGTTCTCGTCGAAGCGCGGGAGCGTCATGATGCGCCGTGGGTAACCCGACGCGCAGGCGGCTGCAATCGGCCTCGCGGCGCGCGCTAGAGCGACGTCGAGTCGCTGTCGGGCAACTCAGACGCGCAACTCAGAAGGCCAGCTCAGAAGGCGCTCAGAAGGCGCGCTGCTCGACCTTGATCGTGTCGCCAGCCTGTAGCGGGATGTCCGCCTGCTGGTTCTCGATGATGCCGTCGAGACTCACGAGGACGCGCAGGCTGCGGCCGTCCTTGGTCCGTCGAATGAGGACCACGCTGTTGCTGTTGGCGAGTTGCGTGACCCCGCCCACTTGCGAGATCGCCTTGAGGAGCGTCACGCCTTCCGACCACGCAATCTGCCCGGGCTTCTGCACCTGCCCGATGACGCTCACCGACTTCGAGGCGTAGAGCTTGACGATCATCGTGACCTTCGGGTCGACGAGGATCTTCTGCTCCTTCAAGCGTGCCTTGATCGTCTCGACGACCTGTTGGGGCTCCTGCCCCGCCACGGCGACCTTGTCCAGGTACGGGAACTCGATCGAACCGTCGGAGAAAACCTGGTATTCCCGCGGCAGATCCTTCTCGCCCACGACATCGATCTGGAGGAGATCGCCAGGGCCGAGGGTCGTGTTGCGCTCGAGCGGCGGCAGCTCAGGCGGTGGCGGCCGGTTGCCGGAGCAACCAGCGGCCATCACGACGGCGAGCGTCAGCAGTCCAACGCGGAGCACTGCGAGCAAGACTCAGAGGAACCAGCGCGCGCCGAGGAACGCTTCGAACCGACGCCAGCTCAGGTCGAAGAGCCCAGCCGTACCCGGCGAAGCGGTCCCAAGCGGCAGCTGCTTGTTACTGAAATTCTCGATGTAGGTCAGGGTCGTGTTGAGCCCAAACGAACTCGTGAACCGGTACTCACCAAACAGCGTCGCGTCGGCGCGGATGTCCGTGAACTTGTCCGCGACCTGCGCGTTGGTCCCCGTCGCGAAAACCTCGGGGTACTGTATCGCGCCGACGCCGCCTTCGGCGCTCAGCAGGAAGCGGCCGCCAAACATGTAGACAAACTTCAGGTAACCACGGTCAAGGCCGTAATAGTTGCCGAGAAAGCTCGTCTGAAAGTCACGGTTGTAGCCCAACGCCACCGAAGAGACGGTGAGGCTGACGGGCTGATCGGGTGAGTCCGGAGCTGCGCTGAGGAAGTAGCGAAGTTCCGCTTGCCCGATGACGCTGTCGAACTGGCGAACCGTCAGAGCTTTTCCATCGTCGAAGAACGTGGTGCCGTAACCGGCGATGCCGAGGAAGCTGAGGCGCGGAGTCACCAGGCCCGTGAGGCCCAAGCGCGCACGTGTCGGCGATCCGTTGTTGAGGACCGTCGTCGCGCGCTGCTTCTCAGAGTAGTTGAGCCATCGGAACGAAGCGTCGTAGAGGAGCGCCGTACGCGGGCGGAAGCGCCAGCGACCCTTCGTAAAAATCTCGTGATTCGTGTTGGTGTACGGGACACCCAACGTGTCCTCGAACAACGAGGCCCGGAACTGGTACCCGAGCCGCCAATCGAGCGTGCCGCCACCGGGCTGCATGACAAGCTCGCCGCCGGCGGAGAGATCATTGCGATTGAACGAGAGGTCGGGATTACCCGCCGTCGATGGGCGAATCGTTCGCTCGTAGCCGCCAAAGACGCCGAAACCGATCGGCTTCTCCGGCAGGACGTCAAGGCGCGCCGAGACGTTCGCCGAAACGTTCCGCTGATCTTCAATCACCTTGGCGCCGAAGAAGTGGCGGTACGTACCAGCGAGTCCCATCCGGAACTTGATGGTCGGCGGCGCCACATCAACATCGCCCTCCTTGCGCTGCGCGCCCAAGGTCGAGAGCGACAACGACGGCGTGATGCGGAGAACCGCTGCCCCTTCAACAGGGGACGTCGGCGCCGAATTCGAGAACCCGGTCTTGTGCGAGCGCAAGAGGTAATTCGAATCGTAGCCAACCTCGCCGCCCAAGCCCGGGTGGAGTTCCAAGTCCCCCGTTCGGACGCCCGCCCCCTCCTGGTATTGGCGGTCCTTAAGCCACTCCTGGGCGCTTGCCCGCGAAGAGCCTAGGGCAACAACTGCAAAGGTCACCGCAACTAACGACGACCGCCTCGTGCCAAGTTCGAAGGTTTTCATTCCTGTTACGCGAAGAAGGGACTGGTACACACGTTCGCGCGTGCGACGTCGTATCACCAATAGTGAACTGCGGGATCGACTACCGGACGCACGAAGTGCACTTCGGCACTTCGGTGATCAGTGTCGGGTCAGTGGGAGGGAACTCGGTCTCCCTGGAGGGCGGGGCAAGGTTGTTGTCGCGGGTCTCAACGACCTTCGAGACACCCAGGAACGCGTCCTCCTGCCCAACGCAGGAGTTGCCTTCCGAGGCCAGCTGTTCGACGCGACGCTGAATGGTGAGAAGGATGGTGAACTCGTGCGTCGCAACCTCTTTGGATTGTGCGGCGCGCAGCGCGTTCACCGTGTCCAGGGCAGCCTGAGCTGCCGCCTTGAGAGCCGCCTGCCGGTCCTTGGCGGTTCGCTTGGCCACGTCCACCTGGTTCAGCTTGTCGTTGAGGCAGAGGCTCTTGACGACGTCCCTGCCCTCCCGGGTGACGCGCAGTTGTTTGCCGATGGATGCCGCAACGCCTTCGATCCGCTGCATCAGGAGTTCGCCGTAGGCCACCTGCTCCTGTGTCGACAGCTTCGCGGGGGTGATTACGTCCAGCTTGGCGTCCGTCGCCTTGCAAACGCCGTCGACGCAAGCGCCTGTAAAGCACTGCCGATCATCGGTGCATTTCGTCTGCTGCTGCGCGATGGCCGGCGTCGCCGCCAACCCGAGCGCCGCAAACGCCACTACCCACTTTAGCTTGGTGCCGAGCGCCATCTAACCCTCCGAGCCCTACCCCACTGAGCGGCAGGACTTACCCACGCGTTCACTCCTAGAGCACACGCAATCTATCGACTGAGGTGCTGCGGTGTCAACGTCTGTTCGGTGTGATTGTAGATATTGGAAACTATTGTCGGATTTCCGATCAACAAGGTTCGCCAGAGGATAGGTGCAGCAAGGGCCCCGCCGGTTCAACCGACGAGGCCCTTTTTGCTACCGAGCGTCACGTGTGCCGTGAACTTCCGTGCAGGACTCGCTACTTCCCCTGCTGCACGAACTTAACCGGAATGTTGATGGTCGACCCGCTGCCGCCGGGTGCCTCGAATTGGGCGCCCTTCACCGCGCGCTGGATGCACGTCACGACCTCGGCCGAGAGGCCCGAGTTGCCCTGCGCATCGGCGGCCGTGACTTCTCCGTTTGAGGAGACCTTGGTCACGATCGTGACGGCGCCAGACATCGACGGGTCGCTCTGAAGACCCTTGTCGTAACAGCGCTTGAACTTCGTGCGCAGCCCCGCGACGGTGCGCTCGGCGTTTGCCACGGGAACGCTCATTTCAGCGCGCCCGATGTTCGCGACGCCGGTGGGGCCTTTGACGGCGCCTTCCGCGCCGGCCGTGCCACCAGTGCCGCCACCACCCGTGACGCCGATGCCTTGCAGCCCGTTGCCGGCTTTGCCCGGCGTGACCATCCCGCCGCCCGCGCTACCGAGCTTCAGGTCGCCGCCCGTATTGCTGACGCCGGCGCCGGAGCGCGCGGCTTCGCTCAAGTCGGCCGGCGGAATGTCGCTGCGGTTGAGAGCGCCTTGCACTGCCGATGCGCCGCCGAAGGCTGCGAGCATTTGCATCTCCATCGCCTCGGCTTTTTGGGAGAGCGCCGCCGCGGTCTTCTCGCTCACCTTCCCTGCGCCCTTGTCACCGGGGCCCGCGGGCTTTCCGCCGGCCTTCGGCGCTTCCGCCGCCGGCGCTTTCTCCGTGGGTGCCGTTGACGTTGGTGTGTCGGGCGGCGTCTCCACCGGTGGCGTCGGAACGTTGCGCATTTGATCGATCAGCCCCGCGAGGGACACGTCGTCGCTGACCACCGGGTCAAGCCAGTCGGAGTACATCGCGCCGATGAACCCGAAGTGGAGCAAGAACGAGAACGCCGCGATGATGGTGAGGTTCCAGTCGATCTGGCTTGCGAGCCCGCCCTTGACGGCGAGCGGCAACTGCGGGCGCGGTTGCGGCGGGGGCGGCGCGACGAACTGAAACAAGAACGTCGTGTCGCCGACGACAACTTTGCCGCGGGCCTCTTCGGTGAGCTTCACCTGGTAGGCGTTGCCGGCGCGTTTCGCTTGCCCCTTCAGGCCCGCGAGATCGCTGATGCCGGTCTGCAGCGCGACGCGGCCCATCATGCCGTCCAAGAAGTTCAAGTAGTAGTCGTTGCCGACGAGCTCGAAGAGCTTGAATTGCGGTCCCACGGTCTGCGCCGTGATGACGAACATCGCCTTTTCGCTCGCGCCGATGGTGACGCTCGTGCGCTGCTTGATGATGCGCTCTTCGACGACTCGTCCGCCTTGGACGAGGCCGATGCGAAGCACCTTGGGGCCGGTCTGTTGCATGACCGCCCGCATGACGGCGGTCATTTGCCCGGGGCGTCCCGGCTGTCCTCCCGGCTGCGGTCCGACGTTCATCTCGAAGACCTTTCGCGCGCTCGCGCAGTGCAATCAACAACGTCGCGGCTCGAAGGAGCCAGTGGCCTTGCGGCTGATAAGAGTACGAGAGGTAGACTCCTCGACTCGCGCGATGTTCCCATGAACTCGCGCCGCTCGGAAAGTAAACGAGATTTCATCTGCAGAGAAGAGCCTTCGGCGGCGCCTGCTGTAGGGAAACTACCCCGGGAGGGCGAGCAGCACTTCCAAGCGCCGAGTGAGTTGATCAAACGCCGACCGGCGTGCGCGGCCGAGCCTCCGCGCTTCGTACACAACGGCGATGCACGCGATCGTGCCGACCGCGCCCACCCCCACGACCGCCAGCGCCTGACCGATGGCGGCCTCGACGGCGCCGTTGAAGGCCTCGTCGCCTAGCGCCGGTGCGCTGCCGAGGGCCGCGCGCATCGCCCATGTCGCGAAAAGGAGCCCCGTGCTGCTCGCAATGCTCGCACATACTCGTGGCACACGCGCCCAGCGCTCGAAGCGGTAGTCGAGCTCAAGGAGGTGCTCGGAAAGCATGCCCGGATCGGCGTTCGAACGGATGGCCACCAGCAAGTCCGATTCGTCGGCGACGTGCCCTTCCTTGACCATCGCATCGACGAGGGGCCCCACCAGACGCTGACCCGCGTCACCGCGCAACGCGTTGAGCAGCAGATCAGGGTCGAACGCCGACGCGTCGAGAAGGAAGACGAGGCGGCGCGCCGCCGCGGCCACGCACGCAACGCTAACGAGCGCCGCTACGCCGAAGGCCCACACGATCGATCAGAAGGGATCTTTGAGCGTCGCCTGCTCGATGCGATCCAAGAACGGCTGCCTCAGCTCCGCCAAGGTCAGCTTCGCCTGAATCTTCGACACGTCGACGGAGGCGATCGGCTTCTGCACGCGTCCGACAATCGTGACCTCGCCGATGGTGATGACGCGGCCGGCTTGCTGCGCCGAGGCGGTGCCTTCGGCAAGCGTGCTCGCGAAGAGGCCGACGAGCGCCGCCGTTGCGAAAGAAAATGTCTTCATCGTCATGGCTCCTTCGGTCAGCTTACTTCTTCGGGGCCCCAGCGTCGGCGGCGGCGGCAGGTTTTGCTTCTGGAGGCGGACTTGAGCCGGCAGGGGCTGGCTTCGCACCGGCAGGCGGGGCTGCGGCCGCCGAGGACCCAAGCTTCAGCTCGGCCTGCTTCTGCTTGGCGCGGTTGAGAAGTTCGTCGACGTCTTCTGCACCGCCCGGCGCCCGGCCCTTCATGGTCTTGTAGGTCTCGAACTCACGAATGGCGGAGGTCACCTGCTGGTCCGACGTCATGCCGGGCATGTTGGGCGCGAAGAGGTACATGAGGCCCATGTTGTAGTGCGCCGCCGCCAAGCTCGAATCCAGCGACAACGCTGTGTCGAACTCCTTCTTCGCGTCGTCGGTACGCGTCGACAGGCGGTACGCGTCACCGAGGTTGAGATGCGCGATGGCGCTCTTGGGGGCGTAGCGTGCCGCCGTCTCGAGCATCGGCAGCGCTTCGGTGACGTTGCCAGCTTCGAGCTTCATCGCACCGGCTTGGATCTGCGCCTCGACAAGGTCCGGTCGCTTGGCCTTGGCCGCTTCGAAGTCGCGCATCGCCGCGAGCCGTTGACCTTGCTCGCGACCGATGATCCCCCGCAAGAGGTGCGCCTCCGCGTTGCCCTTGTCGCGCGGCGGGCTGGAATCGCCGAAGCCATCGAGGATCGCCTGGAGCGCATATTTGGCCAGATCGATGCGGCCCGCACGGTAGTGATCGCGCGCGATGACGACCATCGCCTCTTTGTAGTCGGGGTTGATGCGCAACGCTTCTTGCGCGAGCTGCTGGGCCGTCGCGCTGTCCTTGGCGAGCGACTTCACCTCGGCCAGGCAGGTGAGAACGCGCGGGTTATCCTTCTGCTTGTTGTTGCGGTCCGTCAGGAAGGTGTCGGCTTCGCCGCCGTGGCCCGATCGCGCCAACGACAGTGCGAACGCGCTCGCGGAGGGCTCGTGATCGGGCTTCGCGGAAAACGCCGCGCGGTAGGCCTGTTGGGCCCCCGCCGTCTCCCCTAGCCGCTCGAGGACCACACCCAGCGAGTGTTGCGGCGCGGGGTTCGTCGGGGCCTTCTGCGCCGCCTCGGTGAAGGATGCCTTTGCTGTAGCAAGGTCACCCGACAGCCACGCCTTCCAGCCGCGGTCGTAGGCTTCGCGGGCGGCGCCCGTGAGGCCGGTCCCCCCGCCGCCGGCGGTCTCTCCTACCACGGCCGACTGGCCGCTCGAGTCCGCCGGTCGAACCACCGCGGCACCGCCGGCGTCGGTCGTGGGGTACTTCACCTCTTGCGGATCGCCACCGCAACCGGCGAAGGCACCGGCGGCAGACATGGAGGAGGCAATCAGCAGGAGGCTTGTGCGTAGCGCGTGGCGCATCGGTTCCTCGTCGTTCTCAAGCGAGCGCCGCGCGGGCGCGATGGGTGGACATCCGAATGAAGGTGCGATGCGTCAAGGCGCGATGGGCAGCGGGTCGGCTGCCCCCGAGGGTGCCGCCACCTGGGGAAGCCCCGGGCGCGATTGGAGGTACTGACCAGGACGGTAGTCGAGCTTCTTGGACTTTGAAGGGTCGTTGGGGTCGATGGTCTTGGTGACGTACTCGCCAAGCTTCGCGTCCCCGATGAGGTCCGTGAAGTAAGCCAGGCGTCCGATGGCGTGGGTCACGGCCGCGTTCTTGACGTTGTACTGGCGCGCAAGCGCGACGGCCGTCGCATACCGACGAACCATGATCTCGTCCGACGCCGCCAATTCGTTGTCGCGCTTCTTTCGCCAACCCTCACGGATGGTCTCGCGCAGTTGGTCGGCCTTGTCGGCGAGGTCGTCGCGACCGCTGTTCTCCATCTGCTTCAAGATCCGCTCCTGCTCCGGCGAGAACAGCTTCACGGCCGGGGGAACGGAGTTGAAGAGTCCGGTGCGGAGCGAGTCGAAGAGGGCCCCCTGCCGCGCGATGGCGGCCGGCACCCACTCGACGCTCGGATACGTGGAGACGACGTGTTGAAGCTCCTTGTCGTACTTCTCCGCGTCTTTGGCGTTCGTCTGGTACCGACCGGGCTTCTGCACCTGGCCGGTCTTCGGGTCGAACTTGCCGATGACGTCTTCCGTGGACCCGACGTACTTGTGGCGGTCGGTCTCGTATTTGGCGCGGATTTCTTCGTCTGCCAACACGAACTCCGCTTCCGCGGGGTAGTCCGCGAAGGGCGGCGTGAGCGCCTCGTTCTTGCCGTCTTTCGTCGTGGTGCCGCGCGACTTGAACGTCTCCCAAGCCGCGATCGTGTTCTTGTACCAAGTGCGGTAGCCGGCGTCGCCCGCCGAGCGCTGCATCTTGGCGTTCTGGTAGGCGGCCTGCAGCACGTACTTCGACGCTGACGCGTTCGCCTTGTTGAGGTTGAAGAAGCCCGCCAGCGACTGTTGGGCCGCGAGTCGCGATTGCCGGTTCTGCCCAGCGTCACCGCCGGCGGGGTTCCACTGCGCGTAGTCGTAGTTGGCGACGAGGAAGTCGGCGTTCGATTTCTCCTCCGCCGTTGGGCGAAGCTTTAGGAAGATGTTGTATTGTCCACGCATCTTCTCGCGCTGCGCCATGTTGGCGTAGAGGATCATGGCGTTCTTCGCGGCCGTCTTGCGACGGGCGTCGTCGAAGCGCTCGTTCCCGGCGACCTTGTCGTAGGTCTCCGCGGCCCTCTGGTAGTTGAAGAAGCCGTAGTACGTGGTTCCGAGTTCGTCGTAGGCCGTCGCGAGGAAACCCAGACGCTCTTGGTAGCGCTTCGGGTCGGGAGCGGTCTTCGCCTTTGCATCGCCCTTCTGGAGCGTCTGAAGACGCGTCTCGCTGCCGTACTCAGCGATGAACTTGTTGTAGAGCTCGATGGCCTTGTTGAACTCGCCCACCTGCTTGTACGCGTAGGCCGCGTTCATGGCCGCCTCCGGCGCCTCGTCACGGGCCGGTGCCGCCGAGAGCGCCGCTTCGTACATGCCCGCCGCTTCGCGCCAGAGCTTGTCGCGCTCGGGTCCCGGCTTCGCGTCCTTGGCCTGCTTGAACTTCTCGCGGGCCTTGATGTACGCGGCTTCCTGCAAGGTCGGGTTGATGATGAGCCCGCCCGAGGCCTTCTGCTCCTCGTTGACGGCGCAGCTCTTCTCCTTCTCGGCCTCGGCGAGCTGACGCGAGCGTTCGCTGTCTCGCATCATGTTGCTCATGCTGATGAGCTTTTCCCAGGCCTTGTACCCGTACTCGTTCTTGCCGCAGTTCTCCTTGTACATGGGCTCGAAGCGGGCGCGCGCCTCGTCGAATTGCCCGTACACGAAGTACATGTCAGCCGAATAGAACTGGTATTCGATGCCGCGCTTCTGCGCGTCGAGTTGCTGAGGAACGCGGCTGACGTATTCGTCGCGCGCCTGCATGCTCGTCAAGACCACGGGAGGAACGGCGTCCTTGACGACCTTGCGATCGGGGCCTTCCGCGTCAAAGCGGACCTGGTCGCGCTTGGCGACACCGGATGTCCCCTTGGAATCTTCGAAGCGCTTGTATTCGAGGTCGCGGAGGATGTCCGCCTCTTCGACCACGAAGAAGGCGGCGTTGTCGAGGTACTTGTCGTCCTCGTTGGAGTCACGGACGTCGATGGCGGCAGCCTTGGCGTCCTCGACCTCCTTGACGGTCGGTTCGGGGAAGCCCTTGCCCACCTTGTTCAGGAGAACGGTGATGCGGACCTGCTTGTGGCGAGAGTCGGCGAGCCAATAGCGACTCTCGTACGCGTCGGGCGCGTTCTCGTCCTGCTTCAGGTACCCCTGCCAGCCGAGCGCCGCGAGCTTGTACTCTGCACCAGCACGATTCAAGAGCTCGATCTGCTGCTTCGGATCGCCGGTCTCGTTGGCGGCCACGAGGGCTTGGCGGCCGTTGTTGGTGTGCTGTGCCGCAGCCTGACGGAGTCCGCCGCGGACGAGGCGCTCAGCATTCTGGATCGCCGCAGGGTTCTCCTTGTTGGCGTCGACCCACGGCGTGTTGCCGATGTAGTTGGCGAGCTTGGTGCGCGCTTCGAGCGCCTTGCCGGAGATGGCGTCGTGCTCGGGCGTTCCCGGCCGCTTGGTGATGGCCATCTGGTCGTAGGTCTCGGCGATGGCGTTGTGAACGGCCGGCGCCGTCGGGTCCATGGGCCACTTGGAGAGGATCAGCTCGTAGGTCTCAACGGCGTTCTTGAACTGGTTGAGGCTTCGGAACTCCTGCGCCAACGATTTGTAGATCTCGATGGTCCAGGCCTTATCCTGCGGGATGAGGGCCGGGTCCTTGACGCGATCGAGCGCGACACGAAGCTTTTGCTCAGCGACTTCCGGCCGGGGCTCGGTGTCGATGATGTCGGGCCGCTGGATGTACGGGTCCTCCGGGTCGGGGCCCTTTGAAGTCGATGACCGTCAACGAGCCTGCGATGTATGTGTAGGCCTCGTTGCGGAAGTCGGCGCCGGGATCGCCCGTCAGCTTTTGCTGCTCGTCGGTGTAGAGCAAGAGCCTCACGAACTCAGCGGTCGCGGCCGAGTAGCGCTGCTGCTTGAAGAGCGTCCATGCGTACTTGTAGAGCGAGACCCGTAGAGCGGTGGCTTGCGGAACTGGAGCGCGTGTTGGTACGCGCTCGCGGCGCGGTTGAACGCGAAGACGGCGTTCGGCTCGTCGCGAACCACGCCGGCACGCAGGTCGAGCTGGTCGAACTCCCAGTTGCCGATCTGCCACCAGACCTCCGCGACGTACTTCGGCTCCTCGCCGGGGCGAAGCGCGGACTGGGCCACGTGTTCGCAGTCGTTCGCGTAGACCTCGGTGTACTTGGTGTCGGGCCCGCCCTTCTTGAGGGCCTTCGGGTCGGGAAAACGCGAGCGCCACGCGGTCCAATAGGCTTCGGTGTTGTCTTGAGGCATCGGGACGACGGTGTCCGCGTCCGGCTTCTTCGGGTCCGGCGGCGTCGGGTACGCGTACTTGTTGTGGCAGACGAGCGAGCGCCAGACCTGCTGGGCCTCGTCGGTGCGCCCCGAGTCGTTGTAAGCGTGGCCGAGGAAGTAGAAGACGCCCGCGAGCTCGCGATACTTGGGAAACTCGTTGATGATCCGCTTGTAGAGGCCAAGGGCAGGCCGGAGGCCAATGGAGAGATCGAGCGACGAGTCCTCCGAGCGAGCCTTCTCCTCATAGAGAGCCGCGAGGCGGTACATGGCATCCGGGGTGGCTTCCGGATGCGCCGCGTCGCCCTTGTATTTCTCGATGAACTCTTCGAGGCGCTTGATGGCGTTGTCGCGCGCCTTTCGGAGCTCGCCCTTCTCGACGACGATCTCCTTGTCGAGCCCCGAGAGGACCTCGCGCTTCTTGGTCTCGTAATGGAGCTTGATGATCGACGTGATCGCGTCGCGGTAGCCCTTCGCGCCCTTTTCGAAGGCGTCGGCCTCGAGCTTCATCGAGTCGAGCGCCTGTCGCTGCTGCGCCGAGGGGGGCGGCGGCGGCGGCAACGACTTGCGCGCCACCGGTCCCGTCGCGGTGGACGCGGGCGTCGCCTGCGTCGTGGCACCTGCGTCTCCGCTCGCCGTGGAAGACGTCGCTGACGTGGGCGCCGCGGCACTCCCCGCGTCGGCGGCTGCTTTTGGAGCCGAAGTCGTCGCGGGCGCCGTCGGCTGTTGCGCCGACGAGGACACGCTGAGGGCGAGCACGAGCGCCGTCGTGCTGCCTGAGATCGTGAGCCACTTGGAAGAGAAGGTCATCTCGATGTCCCTTGAGAGAGATGAAAACAGTGTCGCGAAAGGCGCCGCCGCAGCGGCCGCCTACTTCGGCGCGTCGCCCGAATCGTCGAGGACTTCGCGCAGCTCCTCATCGAGGATCTGCTCTTGGCGAGCTCGTTCCGTTTGAAGCGTACGAACGCGCTCGAGCTCCTCTTCACGAACCTCCCAGGCCTGTTCCGTAATGCCGACGTCAGAGCGCAGCACGATGCTGCGTACCTTGTCCCGGACCAGGAGGAAGTTGCGCTGAGCAACCCTGCCGACGAGGTCTTTGGCCTCCCCGTCGAGCTTGAGGAGGTCACCCTGGTAGCCGCCGAGCTTGACGCGTTCGGCGTCAACCTTGCCCTTCAGCTCAGCGACGCGCCCTTCGACTTGCTTCTCCAGGTCGATGAACGCTTGGGTGAGTCGGTCCTCAACGGCGCGCGCCTGGACGAGGATCGGCCAAACGCGCGACGCATATCGTTGCGCCTCGGCCCCCGCCTGCCCTTGCTGCGCGAGCTGCACCTCGCGGTCGAAGGAGTCGCGGAACGACGCGCGCGCCGTGCCGTCGCTCTGGTACCGCGCGTCGCCGAGGCCGACCTGAGCGCGACCGATTTCGATCTGTCTGCGAAGGTCTGCCGCTTGCTCGCGAAAGACCTTGAGCTGCTTCTCGTTCGCCTCGATCTCGGCCTGGAATCGCTGCACCGACTGCGCATCACGCGTCACGCCGCGCTGGGCGTCTTCGCGCAGAATTCGCCGGAGGCCGTTGGCGACGGCCTGAAGCCGGTCCATCTCGAGGAGCCGCCTTGAGAGCTCTTGCGAGACGGTGTTCCACTGCTTCATGCCAGCGGCGTCACGTTGCTCGAACTCAGCAGAGAGGACCGGCATTTGTCCGACGCTCGCCATGAACTGGCGTCGCTGAGCGCGCACCGATTCAATCTCGCCAGACATCTGCGCCGGCTCAACGCCGTCGAGCGCCTTCGCAAGCTCAAGGCGAGCTTTCGCAATCCGGTTGAGGAGGCCGACGGCCTGCTGTTCGCCGGCCTTCAACTCGGGAAAGGCGCGAATGCGACTCGGCGAGTTGATGACCGTGATGAGCTTTTCGACGAGCTCCGACGAGCGGATGAGCTGCTTGCACTCGTTGATGTCGTCGATGATCCGGAAGGCCGCAGGCCCGTCTTCCATCTCGCGCGCCCACTTGAGCGTGATCGGCGGAAGCTGTTCGCTCTGGTCGAGCGCGTCGAGCTGCTGCTTGGAGATCTTCTCGTAGAAAACCGCGGGGTCGGTCGTCGTGGCTAGAAAGGTGTCGAGCTTCGCGCGCGTCGGCTCGAATTCGTCGCGAACCTTGAGGTAGAGCTCCAGCGCCTTGTCGAACGCGCCCGCTCGGAGGAGGAGGTCGGCGCGAAGGAGCGTGCCGTCACCAACGAAAGAGGACTCGGGATCGCTGATGGCGAGGACCTCGAGGGCGCGTTCGGCTCGCTGGACGTCGCCCATGCGGACGAAGACCCAGGCGAGCTCGTAGAGCATGGTCCCGAACTCGGGCGATTCGCGCGCCACGCGTTGGTAGGCGTCAGCCGCTTGCTGGTACTGCTCCATCTCGTAGAAGAGGCGCCCGATGGCCATCCAGGAGAGATCGATGACGTGGCGGTGCTCCGCCGTGTCGGGTGCGAGGTCGGTGACCGCGCGGAACGCCTCGACGGCGCTCCGGTAGTTCGGGGGAACGCGCGCGCCCGTCGCTGCCGGATCGGGCTTCGACTCGCGCATGCGCAGCAGGCCCTGAAAGTAGCGAGCCTGGTGACCGTAGAGCGTTCCGACGCCAACCTGCGAGAGCGCCTGGTTGGCGTTCGCGTAGTCCTTCTTGAAGTAGTACGCCTTGCCCTTGGCGTAGGTGAGCGCGGCGTCGACCTGCGAAGGCGGCACCTGGTTCAGCTTTTGAAAAATGTCGTCGAGGCTCGCGAAGTCCTGGAGACGAATCGCGACGTCGATGAGTCGCGCGACGGCTCGCCCCGCAAACGGCGAGTAGCTGCCGTCATTCTGCCGCTCGACGATGGTGCGATAGTCCCGACGCGCCGAGAGGTATTCGCCCGCGGCGTAGTAGGTTTCGCCGCGAAGGAACATGGCGTCGGGCGCCGAACGGGTGTCGGGGAACCCTTCGATGATCTCGCTGAAGACGAGCTGCGCGCGATCGAGGTCGCCGCGCCGGCGGCCGGGGTCGCTCGTCGCGATGGCCGTGCGGTAGAGGATCTCGCCGTTGGCGAGGCGCTGCTCGACGGTGACCAGCTGAGCTTGCGTGCTGCGGACCGTGGCCTGCACGGAGCCTGACTCACGGTCCGCCGCCATGACCTCAGACTGCGCGGTTGACGCGCTCTCTTCGGGCCCGGCCCACGCGGGACTGGATTGAACGACGGCCAAGAGACCCACACCCCACGCGCCGAGGCGGGCGAAGGCGTGGCGAGCCGACGTGCGGTCTTGCCCGTCGGTTCCCTTTGCGCGCCGCCTTCTCGCTTTCACGAGACGCGATCGCGTTGTCACTTCGTCCCCCCTCCGATCGAGAATCCGCCCGACGCGCCGCCGGCGCCGGCATTGACGCTACCCGATGCGCCGCCGCCTGATGCCGGCGTGGCAGCGGCCGTTGGTCCGGCCCCGAGCGCTTGCACCTTCTCTTCCCATTGGAGGGCGGGCCGTTCGTTGAGCGGCGTCGTAACGCCACCCTTCTCGAGCGCCGTTACGATGATGTGCATCGTCTTGCCTTCGACGGCCGTAAAGGAGTGGTTACCAGGCACGTCCCAGCGGTAGCTCTTCAGGTAGGTGAAGACGCCGTAGCCGTTTCCTTGAAACGTGAGCTTTACACCGATCGTGTGATCGCCGGCGGGCACCGAGCCGGTGAAGACGGGAATCTCTTTTTGTTCGGCGAGAGCGCCGGTGTCGTCTTGCCGGTTGTATTGCATCGCGCCGTCGAGCGTCAGCGACGCACGAACGAGCTTGAACGCGCTCGACATCTCGTTCTTGAAGACGATCTCTGCGCGGGAGCCGGCGATGCCGCCCGTCATGATCGTGTCGGACAAGAGCGCGAGCCGCGTGTGGCTGCGACGGATCTGATCCTTGAGCTCGTCGACACGCGACTCGAGATCTCTGAGGCGCACCGCGTACGTCGAGCCGTCCATTGACGGTGCGGCCAGCGGCGTGGCAGGCGCGGCGGCCGCTGTCGCCGTTGCGCCGGCGTCGCCGGTCGGCGTCGCCGCGGTCGCGGCAACGGGCGCACCCGCGTCTGCCGCTTTGGCGGTCGGCTTCGTGTCTTTCGCCGCGGGCTTTGCCGCAGGCTTTGGTGTCGCTGCGGGCTTCGCGGCCGCCGGTGCAGCAGCGGGCTTGTCACCGGCTCCCTTCGTCTGCGCGATGGAGTTTGCGGCGACTCCGGTCACCAAGACGGCCGAGAGCACAAAGGCGAAAGATGTCACCACGCCACGTCGCATCGAAGTCCCCTTGCAGAAAGCAAGTACGCCAGCGGCTCGTACGCTCGGTTGTCGCCAGGTGGCGAGCTGGGCGGAAGTGTAGTGGTCAAGGCGGCGGACTTGCAACGGGGATTGGTGGCCCCCCCCCCAGTCAGTCTCTGTCGCCGTCAGTCGGCCCGGCGGTCGCTTTCGGTTCCCGGCGGGAGCGCAAAAGCGGATAGAGTGAACCGCCGCTGCCTGGGGTGTTCGAGGGCCACGAAAGGCGGGGCAAGTGGGTCCTATGGCAATGCACTCGGGCGTCAGCGCACCGGCCGCGCAGCTAGCGTGGCGCCTCGGCGGGCAAAACCTGCAGGGACACGCGTGCGGGGGCAGATCTTTGGTCTCCCTCGAACGTCAGTCATGGGGTGAGCGTAAGGCCTCGTTATTCCAGTCACCTGCGCGACGCCGTGCCGCCTCGTGTGCCGGCCACCGCGTGTGGGACACTCGATGACCGAGGTGTCCGACGAGGCGCTCATGGAGCGCTACCAGAGGGGGGACCAGAGCGCCTTTGGGCAGCTCGTGCGGAAACACCAGGGGCCCCTCTTCCATTTTGCTCTGCGGCAGCTGCGTTCCGAACCGGCCGCGGAAGAAGTCGTACAGGACGCGTTTGTGCGGGTCGTCCAGAGCGCCGCGGACTTCAAACACGAGGCGAGATTTTCGACCTGGCTCTACACGATCGCGCGGAACCTGTGCATCGACCAGATTCGCAAGCGGGCGCATCGGCGACACCCCTCGCTCGACGAACGGGGCGAAGACGACGACGGCCCCACGCTCGGGGAGCGCACTCCCGATACGAAGGCGAGCGTCGAGCGCGAGGCGACCGGCAACGAGCTCAAGGTCCGCATCGCGGCGGCCGTCGACCGACTTCCCGAAGACCAGAAGGAAGTCTTTCTCTTGCGCGAGGTTGCCAACCTGCCCTTCAAGGAGATTGCCGATCTCGTTGGGGTGCCCGAAAACACGATCAAGAGTCGCATGCGGTACGCGCTCGAACGGCTCAAGGATGCCCTCGCTGAATACGAGGAGTATGCGCGGGCGCTCCGTTGACTTCTAACGAATGACACCAAACGTTTTCTTGGCTCTTGCCGTTGCCCTGACCCTCTGGTCGCTACCTCCAGCCAACACCCCTGACCCACACGCCGAAGCCCCGACCATGGATTGCGAGAAGTTCCAAGATGCGCTGATGGACGAGCTCTACGGAGAGCTCGACGAAGTCACCAGCGCCGCTCTGCGACGGCACGCCAGCGCGTGTTCGCGGTGCGCGGAACAGCTCGCGACGCTTCGTGCGACTCGCAACTCCGCCGTCGCCGCGCTAGCGCCCTTTGAGGCGCCGCCGGGGCTCGAAGCTCGCATCCTCGAGGCCGCGCGGGAGGCGCGCAAGGTCGTTCCGATTCATCGCGCAGGCTTCGTGTCGATGGCGGGCCGCTGGGCGATGCGCCCGCAGACGGCGATGGCGGCGGTCTTCCTCCTCATGATCGGGTCGAGCGTGGTTTTCATGAAGGGGGGTAGCTCGTCGATGAGCGCGGTTACGGTGACGGAGCAGGGCGCACCAGCCGCCGCCGAGGGCCTGCTCGATTCGCGCGAGAGCTTGAAGAAGGAGCGCGATTCGAAGGGCGCGTCCGTCGCCCATGGGCCGCAGCCACCCCCTTCGCCGCTTGCGTCGGCGACAGCGCTCCCCGTCGCGGCCGCAACCGCGCCGGCAGCGCCACCGCCAGCGGCGGTGGCCGCCGCTCCAGCCGACGCCGTCGCGAAGGGGCGCGCCGACAACGAGCTTGCGCTCAACGCGGAACCGCGGGTCGTCGGAAAAAAGACTGCCGAATGGTCCGCCCTTGCCGACGACGAAGCTCGCGGCGGGCCCGGCGCGGCCCGGGGCCCGGCCCGGGCTCCGTCGCCCGCTGCGGCTGCCGCGCCGGCGAGCCCCGCCAAGGCCGGCGCCGTGGGCCGCGCGAGCGCGGGCAGCGGCGGGTCCTCGTCAGAAGGCTTCGCCGATGCGATGGCCGCGTACCGAGGCCAGCGTTACGGTGACGCGGCGCGCCTCTTCGACGCGATGGCCGCTCAAGGGGACGGCACAGCGGCGTTGTGGGCGGCGCGCAGCGAACGCGAAGGTTCCGGGTGTTCCGCCGCGGTGGCCCGCTTTGATCGCGTCGCGACCGCTAGCTACGGCACCAGCGCCGGGTACGACGCGACCTTCGAGGCGGGACGCTGCTATCGACAGCTCGGATCGTTCGAAGCAGCACGCAACCGCTTCGCAAGGCTCCTCACGGTGCCGTCGCATGCGCCGCGGGCGCAGATGGAGCTCGACGCCATGAGCCCGCCGCGGGCGAGGCAGGCGCCGGCGGCGACCAAGCCCGCAGACCCGCCGCCGGCGACAGCGCCGATTCAAGTGGAACAGGCAAACTGATGGCGACGGAGGCCGCGAAGAGCGCGCTGGCTCGTTGGGCCGAGCACGACAGGCAGTGCGCGTGGCTGCCCAGCGACTCGCTGGTCATCGACCAGGCGGAGCCGCTGCGTCAGCTCCTTGCGGAGCGATTCGTCGCCGCCGGAGCCGGTCAAAGCGAGGGGGAGCGGGACCTCTACCATGCGTGCCTCCGCTACGGCCGGGCGCTGGCCGAGCTCGATGCGTCCCCTACCCTCGCCGCCGGCGCTCTTGAAGGAATCCTAGGCGCGCGAGACGTGAGCGCGACCGTTGCGAGCGGTGCACGGGCCGCGCTCCTGGAAGGCTACGTTCGCAGCAACCGCGAGCGCATCGAGAGCGCATGCTTCGACGCGTTCGAGGCGCCTCGCTGTTTCACCCTCATCGACACGGGGGTCGCGGCGATGGCGACGTCGCACCCCTCGACCGACATCGAGCTCCTCGGCCCGTGGGCGGGCCGCGTGGCCGGCGCTCTGCTCGCTCGCGGCGTTCGTCGGGTCATCCTGGGTGGAGGCGGCGACGGCGCCGCCACCGCGCCGCTCCAACGCGAGCTGGCGGCCGTGGGAATCGATTGGAGTTTCGAAAAGCCTCGGCGCAACGCGTAACGCGAGCACCACTCGCGTGCCTGCGAACGAACGAGGACCGATCCGATCTCGACGAGAGACCCTCGCGAAGGCCCGTCTCGCCTACCCGGGCCGTTCTTCGATAGGTCGATTCAATGGATCTCCTCCGGAGCGCGCTCCGTCGGCGCTGCGCGGTTCGGTGCCGCCGCTCGAACCCCGGCGCGCGGTTCCTTGCGGTCGCGCCCGGAAGTCGCGCTATAACCTTGTCCGACGATGCGTCGCGCGGCCCAAGTCCTCTCCGTTGGAGCGATCGCCGCGCTTTTGCCGTGGGGCTGCACCGTCAGCGGCGACGCCGCCGTTGTCGTCCTCCCAACGGTCGTCTTTCCCCGCGGCATCTTGGACCAGGTGACGAGGCTCTCTTTGTCGGTCGCCGACAGCGCGTCGGGTGTGACGTGCGATCCCGACCTGGGCCTCACGACGGGTGATCTGAGCCAGCCCGTCCTGGCGCAAGATCTCGCGTCCGAGGGGTGCGCCTCGGGGGTGCGGTTCTGCGGTGAGCTCCAAGTGCGCCGCGCTCAAAACCCTTACGTCTTTGCGGCGCGGGCCGAAGACGGCGCGGGCAAGCTCCTCGCCGCCGGGTGCTCCAGCGCAACGATCGACGACGCGCGGGTGGACCTCACGATTCAGATGCGGCGCTTCCTGGAGCCAGCGATTTGCGGCAACGGAAAGCTCGAACCCACAGAGCTATGCGACCCGCCGGGCAAACCTGACACTTCCGTTTGCGATGCGTCATGCAAGACCCTGGACGTGCTCCTCTCGGGTGGCAAGGGCACGCCAGGGACGACCGCCGATGGCAAGGCCGGTGACAAGGAACGCCCCATCGCCGTATGGCCAGCGGCAGCTGACAAGGCCGGGAAGTTTCTCGCGCTCTTCACCGACAAGACCCCCGCGACGCGGGAGATCACGATGCGCGTGCGGGGTGACGCCTTCGGCCGCTATGGCAGCCAAGGCGCCGACGTCGCCGACTTCTCGTTCTTCATGCCCCATACGCCCGGCGCGGCGTTTCCGCCGGCTGAGCAGCCGGCGAATCAGTCGGCACCGGCCGCCGTCGCCGTGGGGGAGCGAACGTGGATCGCGTTCGAAGACGACACCGACGGCAACATCGACATTCGGCTGCGATCCATTGACAGCACGCTCACCGCCGAACAGCCGACCGCGGCGCTCCGTGTCAACGGCGTTGGGACATCGGGCGAGAGCGGCGATCAGTCCCTTCCCGCCATCGCGGTGAACTCGCAGGGCATCCTCTTCGTCGCGTGGCAAGACGACCGTGATGGCTCGATCCAAGGGCGCACGTACAACCCCAGCGATGGCACGCGGGGCGCGACGCGGCTCCTCAGCACATCGGGCACGGCGAACAAACTCGTTCGGGTCGTGGGACGAGGGACCGGCTTCGTCGCGACCTGGGAGAGCGGGACCGACGCGAAGTTCGCGCAGCTAAGCCCCGACGGGACGCCGACGGCAGAACAAAAGCTCAACGGCGCGGCTCGCACCGGCCCAGTCTCTCATCCCGACATTGCGGCGCTGCCTGACGGCCGCTTCGCCATCGTCTTCAGCGACCGCGGTGACATCTTCGTGCAGCGCTTTGGCGCAGACGCGAAGGCCGTCTCCGGTGACCAGGACGCGCGCGTCAACGCCGTGGCCGTTGATGGTGATCAGTATGCGCCGGCCGTCGCGGCGCTCCCCGCGTCGGCGGGCTTTGCGCTCGCGTGGATCGACGGAGCGAGCGGCGACGTCCGCGCCGCCTACTTGGGCCCGAGCACGGGGTTCCTGTTCAACCCCGTCGACGCCCAGGGCGCCGAGTTTGTTGCGAGCGCCACGCCGGGACGGCGGCGGGCCAATCCGGCCATCGCCGTGGGCGGGGTTCCGCCCTCATCGTTTGTGGCAGTCGTGTGGGAAGACACGACGGCCGACGCCAAAGCCGGCATCTACGGAAGGCGCCTTCCGACGAGCGGCGGCCTGTAGCGCGACGCGCCGGTGCGCTCACGCGAGCGGCGACGCGTTGGGCGAGTGAGTGCGCCGAGGGGTCGGCGAACCCCGCGACTGAGCCGGAAGCTACTGGACCCGAAGGGAGCCGCCGAGGACGCGGTTGTCGCCGTCGCTCGGGCCGCTCTTCACCTTCATGCGACTCTCTCCGAGGAAGAGGCCCATGTAGATGGTGTAGTTGCCGGGCGAGAAGTTTGGCTCGAGCTGGAACTCGTGAATGTCTACGAGGATGTCGTCCTTGAGCCACTGACCGAAGGGGTATTTGCCCTGCATGATCTTGTGGTCGCCGTTGTGGCGTCGCTGGAAGCCGTCGATGTGAATGAAGGCTTCCCATTCGCTGGTCACTGGCCCAAGGCACCGGTAGTACGTCTTGATCTGGTACTTCCGCCCCGGTGAGACGACGTCGACGAGGCGGCCGTTGGCGTCGAGGAGGTCGATGCCGATGACCTCAAGTTTGTCGTCGAGGTTTGTGCCGAGCGGCCGCTGCGGCTTCGGCGCCGTCGCGAGGACGACCTTATCGAGGGGGCTCTGGCTCTTCTCGCTTCCGACAAGGCGAGAGGTGGCCAGGATGATCTGGCTGGAGCGTCCATCGAGGACGGGGACGTTGGCGTGGAGACGCTCGCGGTAGACCTTGTTGAGCCGGCCGAGCTCGTCGGCTCGCATCGCGAGGTAGCGCCGCTCGCCGCCTTCCGCGCCAACGAGCCACTCGAAGGCGCGCGGCGCATCCGAGAACGAAGGCGGCTGCCCTCCTGCGTAATACGCAGCGGTGCGACTGCCGACCCCGAAGAGCCCAAGGGGCTCGCCGCTCTTTCGAACCAGCGTGTAGCTCTCGAACACCTCCTTCGGAGAAAGCTGGTTGGCGAGCGCCGGGTAGTAATAGCCGCTGATCGCAGCGGCCACGCCACCTCCGAGGATGACCATGCCGGCTGCGCGGCTGCCGCGCACCAGCTCACCCATGGCCCCGAGGACCAAGAACGCCCCGATGCCGGAAGGAAACGCGAGCGCGAGTGCGATGGCGGGCTTGGTCCCCTGGAGGAAGAGGCCCGCGCCGACGGCGGCAGGCAACGCGAGGACCATGAGGGGGAAGAGCACGACGGCGTAGATGACTCGCAGCTCCTTGTCGGTCTCGTTCTTGAGGCGGGCGAAGAGCTCCTCGAAGGGCTCGAAGCCGCGGGTGAACGAGCCCCACGAGGGCGGCTTTGAACGGTCGAAGGCCCACACCCAAACGTCTGCGACGAAGAGGAGGCCGAAGACCACAGCAAAAGGAGCGAGCGCCGCGATCCACCAGGCGTTCAGCAGGTACTCGCTGACTTGCTTCGGGAAGACCGGGATCCACTTGAGCTTGGTCCGCGCGCCCAGGAAGACGAGGAGTCCCGCCAAAGAGGCGCCGGCAACGAGTGCAAAATACACAAGCGACAAGAGCCCGTCCCACGCCTCGCGGAGGGCCCGTAGGACCTTCAGGTACATGGCCGCGTCAAACGGGGTGCGCTTGCCGGACCGCTCGCCCCAGGTGACCAAGGTCACGGCGGCAAAGCCCATGAGGAGGATGGCCCACAGGACCACCGAGGTGTTCTTGAAGCTCTCCGGGAAGGTCGTGGTCGTCGTGACGCCAAAGACTTGGAACGCCTTGTCGGGCAGGTGCTTGAAGTCGTGGCGAAAGAGAAACAGAAGGAGGAACGTGCCCACGCCCACGGCGATGGACGAGTGGGCGCCCCGCTCATAGTCGCGGAGCGCGATGCCGCAAGCGGCGGCGGCGAGCGCCGGCCCCGCGAACGCCGTTGCGTCGACCTTGCCGACGACGAAGCCTTGCGTGACGAAGACGACGGCGAAGGCGATGAGGAGCGACGCGCGAACCGCCGTGCCCTTCGTGGTCGTGCCCTTAGGCGCGAAGAAGAGGCGACCAAAGGCGAAGGCCGCGAAGGCGCTCCACGGTGCCATCGCGTGGGCGACCTGGCCGAGCATGAAGTCGTGCGTCGGGAACTTCCCGCCGTTGCGAATCATGCCCCCCAAGACCGTGCTCATGTTCAGTCGGTCGGGATGGTCGAGCGCTCCGTACACCGTCGGCATGGTCGCGATGGCGAGCACCAACGACAGCCCCCCGACAGCGTGGCCAAAGGCGTCGAGACCTTGGCCGCTGCCGCGGAGCGAACTCACGACCAGCGCGTAGAGGAGGCCCGCGGAAAGCAGCGGCGCCGTGACGCCGAGCGCCAGCCCTCGTGAATAGTAGCCCGCGGCGAGGCCAGCGAGGGCCACCGCCAAGAAGCCAAGGCGGGGCAGCGCTCCGCGCCGGTCAAGGCCCTCAAGGGTCGCCGTGACGAGCCCCAGGAACGACATGGCTACGGCAGACATGATCACGATGTCGCCGATCATCGTCCGCGCCTGAACTGTGTAGAGCGGCGTCGTGGCGAGGACCACGGCGGCGTAAACGCCGGCGCGGCGGTCGATGAGTCGCGCCAGCGACGCGTACACGGCGCCGATGCCCGCGAGCGCCCAGATGCCAAGCGGCAAGCGGCCAGCCCACTCGTGAAGCCCAAAGAGCTTGAAGCCCAGCGCGATCGACGTGAAAGGCAGCTCAGGTTTGCCGAGATCGTTCAAGTGCGGGAGCGAGTTGTCGGTGCCGCTTAGCGCCAGGTTTGACGCTCCGTAGAGGTTGACCGCCAGGCGACGCGCCATGTCAGCGACGTTGAGCTCCGGCGGGTCCCAAAGGCCCGCGCGCGAGAGCGGCGGCAACAGGAGAATGATGACCGCGGGAACGAGCAGCGCGAGGGCCGCCGCGAGCATCGGCGGAATGTCGCCGTCGGTCGCCGCCCTCGACGGCGGCGTCGAAGTGCGGGCGGGCTCGAGCGGCGTCGCTTCTTCCGCGGGCGCCGTGACCGGCTGTTCGTTGGTGGTCGGTTGCGTCGTCATCATGGCGCTCGTGACAGTGAAGAGCCGGCGAGCTTTTCACAAGGAAGGGCGGTGGAATTGAGGCGTGTCGGCGATAGACTTCGGGCGCCGGGGACCTTAATCGCAACGCCCGTAAGGGTAAAGGCCACTAACACGCCCTTCCGTCGACCCGATCGCGCGCCCCTCGAGCGGCACGGGTCGGCCGATTTTCCCCGTGCGCCCAGCGAAATGGCGTATGTGGCGGGCCATGGCCTCGCGTCGGTCGCCCAGCCCGCCGCCTGCGGCGTCACGCGCCGGACGCGTAGCCCTCGTCGGTCGCCCGAACGTCGGCAAGAGCACCCTCCTGAACGGACTCGTCGGTGAACACCTCGCCATCGTAAGCCACCACCCGCAAACGACGCGGGAGCGGGTCGCGGGCGTGGTCAACGACGGACCGCTGCAGATGGTCCTCGTCGACACCCCCGGGCAACACACGGCGAAGAACCGCCTCGGGCAGCGCATGAACCAAGAGGTCGCCGACGCCATGGCGGGCGCCGATGTCATCGTCCTCGTGAGCGACGTCACTGAAACGCCGACGCCGACGCTCCCGGCTCTGGACGCCGCGATCGCCGCCTCGGCGCCTCCCGGCAAGCCCGTGATCTTGGTGGTAAGCAAGATCGACCGCGTGAAGATCAAGGGCGATCTGCTGCCGGTCCTGGCGGGGCGCGCCGCGGCCTTTCCCTTCGCCGCCGTCGTTCCCCTGTCGGCGAAAAAGCGCGACGGCCTCGAGCGACTCAAGCAGGAAATCGCGAGCCGACTGCCGGATGGCGAAAAACTCCTCGACGAAGAGGCCATCA
Source organism: Myxococcales bacterium (assembly GCA_016703425.1). Lineage (NCBI taxonomy): Bacteria > Pseudomonadati > Myxococcota > Myxococcia > Myxococcales > Myxococcales bacterium. The sequence goes on along the minus strand of JADJCA010000001.1, from coordinate 411,727 downwards.
GCGACCGGCCAAGCCGGTTCTTCGTGCGCGAGTACGTGCGCGAACAGGTCCTTCGGCGCACCCGGCAAGAAGTTCCGCACGGCGTTGCCGTCACCATCGATCGCTGGGAGGAGAGCCCGAAGTTGACGCGCATCGACGTGACGGTTCACGTCGACAAGGAGAGTCACAAGAAGATCGTTCTCGGTGAACGAGGGCTCCTGATGAAGGATATCGGCACACGCGCGCGCGAACGCGCAGAGGCGTTGCTTGGGCAAAAGATCATGTTGAAGATTTGGGTTCGTGTGACGCCACGCTGGTACGAGTCCGACAAGCTCCTCGCCGAGTTCGGCTACGGAGACGAGGGATGACGAAGCACCGAACGAAACGCGGGATGGGACCCCGCGCGCTCCCCGGTGGCTCGAAGGGCATGCCCATCGTGGCTGTCGTGGGGCGACCCAACGTAGGCAAATCGACGCTCTTCAATCGGCTCGCCCGCAGGCGTCTGGCCATCGTGCACGACGAGCCCGGCGTGACGCGTGATCGCCACTACGCCGACACGATGGCGTTTGGCCGCGCCTACACCCTCGTCGACACCGGCGGCTTCGACCCCGAGGACGACGACCCCATGCGCGCGGGCATCGCGCGCCACGTGCGGGAAGCCATCGCCGAAGCCGACGTCGTCGTCTTCGTGACCGACGCCACCACGGAGTTGACCACCGGCGACCGCGCCGCCGTCGACCTGCTGCGAAAGGCGAAGAAGCCAGTCTTCTTTTGCGCGAACAAAGCCGACCGCCCCGGCCTCGACGCGGAGGCTTTCGGGCTTTACCGGCTCGGCGTCGAGAAGGTGCACCCCGTCAGCGCGCTCCACGGGCGTGGCGTTGGCGAGCTCGAGGCCGACATCGTCGAGGCCCTTCCCGATGAGTCGCCCGCCGAGTCGCCGCACGCCGATGCCACGCGCATCGCCATCATCGGCAAACCGAACGCTGGGAAGTCGAGCCTTCTCAACCGTCTGCTCGGTGAGAACCGGATGCTCGTCGACGATAAGCCGGGCACGACGCGCGACGCCATCGATACGTACGTGGAGCGAGATGGCAAGGGTTACGTCTTCGTCGACACCGCGGGGATTCGCCGCAAGGGCAAAGTCCACAAGGCCAACGACGACATCGAGGCGATGAGCGTCTATCAAGCTATCCGCGCCATCGAACGCTGCGAAGTCGCGGTGCTCCTCTGCGACGCCAACGACGGCGTGTCTGAGCAAGATGCCAAGATCCTCGGGCTCGCGGAGGAGCGCGGCCGCGCCATGGTCGTCGCCCTCAACAAGAGCGATCTGCTGACGAAGCCTCAGCTATCCACGGCTGAGACCGACGCGCGCGACAAACTTACCTTCGCGCCCTACGTCCCCGTGGTGCGCATCAGCGCCAAGACCGGGCGCGGCGTGGGCGAGCTGCTCGGCACCGTCGCCACCGTTCGCAAGGCGTTCGGCGAGCGGGTGTCCACGGGCGAACTGAACCGCTTCTTCGCCGAGGTCATCGAGACACGCTCTCCGCCGACCAGCGGCGGCAAGGCGCCGCGCCTCTATTTCATTACGCAGGCGGAGTCGTCGCCGCCGATGTTCGTCGTCATCGCGAGTCATCCTGATTCGGTTCACTTTTCCTACCGGCGCTACGTGACCAACCAGTTGCGGCAGCGCTTCGGCTTCGAAGGCGTCCCCATTCGCGTCGTGTACAAAGAGAAGCGACGCGGACGGAAGGAGCCGACAGAAGGCGAAGGCACCGACTGAGCTCGCGCGATCGGCAGAGAGGTGACGCGGGTCGTCGCCGCGGCGTTGCCGCACCGCAGCCTCCGGCTCCGGGCGCCGATGAGGTCGTGTTCGGCCATCGCGCGGTCTTGGCGGCCATCGCCGCTCGTCCCGGCGATCTTCGACGGGTGCTTTGCACCGCGGCGGTGCGACGGGAGGCGGAGGCGGCGCTGCGTGCGGCGCCGGCTCGCGTGCAGTGCGAAGTGCTGGAGGACGGGGCGCTCATCCGTGCCTGCGGCTCACCGCAGGCGGAGGGGCTGTGCGCCTTCATGGCGCCCCGTCGCTTTGCATCGGCCGTTGACCTCGCCGATCGGCTCGTTTCGCGGGGCGGCGTGGCCATCGCCTTCGACCGGGTCCGTAATCCGTACAACATCGGCGCGATCTTGCGCACCGCCGCGTTCTTCGGGCTCCATGGCGCGGTGCTCGGCGCGCCGGCACCTCACCCCGCGCTGCCGCCCGACGCCGTTCGCGTGGCCGAGGGAGGCGCAGAGCACTTGATGCTGACGCGAACCACGGATCTGGCGGACACGCTCACTCGGTTTCGCTCCCGAGGGATCACGGTCTTGGGCGCCGAGAGCGAAGACGCGGAGCCGGCTCTCGGAAGGCGCTACCCGCGGCCGGTCGTTCTCGTCGTGGGACACGAGCGCGAAGGCGTCAGCGAGCGCGTGCGCGCCAGCTGCGACGGAGTGGTCGGTCTTGTGGGCGCCGGCGCCGTTCGCTCGCTCAACGTGGCCGTCGCCGCGAGCATCCTCATCGCCGAACTCACGCGGAAGACGTGAGCGCTAAGTTGGGGCGCGCGGACTTCTAGACGCCGCCGCCCACGAGCAAGGCGGCCACGTCGCCAAGCAGACGAATGTCGCGAACGTCCGACGCGAACTCCGGGATCCGCACCACGGGCACGCGCGAGCCGGCCGCCGTCGCCAGCCGCTCCACGTGAACAGCGTCGAGGCGCGCGAGCCTCGTGTGGTCCTTGTGGGCCTGCGCGAGCCGCTCTTCGGCGCCCTCGTCGAGTATCACCGACCGCGTCGCGAGCCCGGCGGCCAGCGCCTCGCGCTCGGCGCCATCGGGATGCCTCGATGGCACGCGGAGCCGATTCACGATGAACGCTCCCCGCGTCATGCGCGACGCCTCGAGCCGCTCCGAAAAGTAGAGCGCCTCACGTACGCTCATTGGGGCCGGCGAGGTCACGAGCACGAAGACCACGTCGCTCCCACGGAGCTCCCTCTGAACGACGACGGCGCGCTCGCGGAAGCCACCGAAGAGCTCGTTCAGCTCGGAGATGAGGCCCGCCATGTCCTCGAGGAGACCTCCGCCGGTGATCTTGCCCATGGTGCGGAGCGCCATGGCGGCGGACTTCGCGAGAATGTTGAACGAGAGCTTGCCCGTCGACTGAAACGCGTCGACGAACCAGCGCATGGCGGCCGAATCGAGGGCGCCCATCATGCGCTCCGGCGCGTCGAGGAAGTCGAGGGCGTTAGCCGTCGGCGGCGTGTCGAGGACGATGAGGTCGTAGCGGGCGTCGCCCTTGACCATCACGAGCTTCTCCATCGCCATGTACTCCTGCGTGCCGGCGAGGGACGTCGAGACGTACTGGTAGAGGCGGTTCTGGAGGAGGCGCTGCGCCTTTTCAGGGCTCGACGAGTGCCTTTGCACGAGCTCGTCGAAGGTGCGCTTCGTGTCGAGCATCATCACCGTGAGGCTGCCCTTGTGGGCCACGCCGGCGCGGCGAAACCGTTCTTCGTCGACGGTGACGGCCTCCGTCTTCATCGCGTCCAAGCCGAGACTCTCGGCGAGCCGCTTTGCGGGGTCGATGGTGAGGCAAAGGACGCGCTTGCCGGCGGAGGCCGCGGCGACGGCGAGCGCGGCCGCGGTCGTCGTCTTGCCAACGCCGCCGGCGCCGACCACGACGACCACGCGGTGGTTGGAGAGGAGCGGCTCGACGGGTCCAAGAGCAGGCACGACGGGGAGCGTATAGCACTGAACTCCGCAATCGCGGCCGCTCGTGGCGCCTTGGGCGGCGGGACTCGGTTCCGCCCTAGCCGGGCTCCTCGTCGGGGTATTCACCTTCCGCCAGGTTGTCGAAGCGGGTGTACTCGCTGTCGAAGCGGACCTTGACGGTGCCCGTGGGACCGTTGCGCTGCTTCGCGATGATGAGCTCCGCGATCTTGCGCTCGGTCGTGGCTTCCTTGTTGTAGTACTCGTCGCGGTAGATAAAGACGATGTTGTCGGCGTCTTGCTCGATGGCGCCAGACTCGCGAAGGTCGGAGATCTGCGGTCGCTTGGACTTCTCACTCCGGGTCTCGACGGCGCGATTGAGCTGCGAGAGGGCGATGACGGCGACGCGAAGCTCCTTCGCGAGGCCCTTCAGTCCTCGCGAGATCTCACTGATCTCTTGTTCGCGGGACTGTGCGCCGTCGCGGCCCTTCATGAGCTGCAAGTAGTCGACGACGACGAGGCCGATCTTGCGCGTCTTGCGCCCCTCTGCGTCGGTCCGGTCGAACTCGGCCTGAAGGCGCCGAACCTTGGAGCGAAGCTCGAGCAGTGAGAGCGACGGCGTGTCGTCGATCCAAACCGGCAGGCTCCCCAAGAATGACGCCGCTTGCGTGAGGCGGTTCCAGTCTTGCTGACCGAGGAAGCCGCTTCGGACCTTGGAGACATCGACGCGGCCTTCGGCGCACACCATACGATTCGCAAGCTGCTCTCGGGGCATTTCGAGGGAGAACACCGCCACGCCGTAGCCCGGCTCCTCCCAGCGCTGGTTTGGGTCTCCCTCTACCTGCCGGCCTCGCGGGCTCGCCACGTTGACCGCGAGGTTGAGTACGAAGCTCGTCTTTCCCATGCCGGGACGCGCCGCGACGATGCTCAGGTCACCCTCGTGGAGGCCCGCCGTGAGGCGGTCGTAGCGTTCGAAGCCCGTCGGCATGCCCGTGATGCGGTTGCCTCGTTGCATCGCCTCCGTGAGGGCACGGAAGGACTTCTTCATGACGCTGAGGAGCGGCTCGACGCTGCTCGACTCGCTGGTGCGCGCGATCTGGTAGACGGTCTGCTCGGCGTTGTCGATGAACGACTGGGCCTCGCCGTAGTCGATGTACCCGAGGGCCGCGACCCGCTGGCAGGCGGCGATGAGCTGCCTGACGCGCCACTTCTCGTGGATGGTCTTTGCGTAGGCCGTGATGTTCGCCACCGCCGGCGCCGCGTTCAGAATCTCGGTCAGGTACGCCATCCCGCCGATCTGCGCGATGCGCTCGCGGTTCTTGAGCCAGGTCGCGATCTGAACGATGTCGACGGGCTGCCCCACGGCGTGGAGCTCGGCGGCGGCTTCGTAGATGCGACGATGGGCCTCCGAGTAGTAGTGCTCCGCCTTGAGAAATTCCTGGACCCGGTCGAGGGAGCCGGGGTCGATCATGATGGCCGAGAGGACGGCGGCCTCCGCGTCGAGATCGTGCGGCGGCACACGGCCGTCGACGATCGGCGGCCCCGGATCCTCACGTTTCGCCCAGGGTCTCTGCATCTTTTCCACAGGTTGTCCCTCGGAACGAAGAACGCCCGCGCCGATGGACTCGGAGCGGGCGCTCGAAACGTCGCGCTACCCTGAGGAAGCGCGGCGGCCACACGGTGCTTACTTGCGGACGACCTCGACCTTCAAGGTGGCCGTCACGTCGGCGACGAGACGCACCGGCACTTCGAAGGTACCGAGCGCGCGGATCGGCTCCTTCAAGACGATCTTCTTCTTGTCGACGGTGATCCCCTTGGCGGTGATGGCGTCGTGGATCTCTTTGCTCGTGACGGAGCCGAAGAGCTTGTCGTCTTCGCCGACCTTGTGCGCGATCTTGATCTCGAGGGCGGAAAGCTTGTCGGCAATGCCGCGAGCCTCCTTCTTCGCCTTCTCGGAGCGGACGAGCGCTACGGCCTTCTCGTGGTTGACGCGGTTGATCTCCGCCGTCGTGGCGGGCGATGCGAGCTTCCGCGGCAACAGGAAGTTGCGCGCGAAGCCGGGACGAACCTTGACGAGCTCGCCGGAGGTTCCGACGTTCGTCACATCCTCTTGCAGGATGACTTGAATCGTTGCGGGCATGGCTGACTCCTCAGGACGTCACGGTGAAGGGAAGGAGCGCGATGTTGCGGGCGCGCTTGATGGCCTGCGTGACCTTGCGCTGGTGCAGGGCGCAGTTGCCGCTGATGCGACGGGGAACGACCTTGCCGCGATCCGTCACGAAGTACTTGAGGGCTTGCGGATCCTTGTAGTCAATGAAGGTGATCTTGTCCGCGCAGTACTTGCAGACGCGCTTCTTGCCCGCGCGCCGACGTCCCGAGACGTCTGCGTTCAGGTCTGGCGTGCGGCCAAAGTCTTTGTCGTCGTCGAAGGCGCTCGGCCCGGTGCTCTGATTTCGCATGGCTCAGCCCTCCTTCTCGCCGTCTTTGGCTTCGGCTTTGACTTCAACCTTGTCCTCGGCGCGAGCGATGGTGCTCTCCGGGGCTTCCTCTTCGTCGACAAACTCGTCTTCGCCGCGGGGCTCGCGCATGGAGCGCGGGGCGCCTTCGCCGAAGTCGACGAGACCGAGTTGACGCTCGCGCGACTCTTCCTTCTCGTCTTCTGCCGCCTCGATGCGGGTGTACTTCACTTCTTCCGGATCGACGGTGACGGCCGAGGCGTTGACGTCCTCGGCGAGGACCACGGTCTGGAACTTCAAGACGCTGTCCTGAAGCTTGAGGTTGCGCTCGAGCTCTTGCACGAGGCCGCCCTTGCCGACGTATTTCACGTAGACGTAGACGCCCTTGCGGAGCTTCTTGACCGGGTACGCGAGCTTGCGTCGGCCCCAGGACTCGACCTTGACGAGCTTGCCGTTCTCGCGAGCGACGACCTCGTTCACGCGGGTCTGGACGCGTTCGGCGGTGTCGGGATCGACGTCGCCGCGGAGTACGTAGATGGTCTCGTACTCCTTCGTTTTCAGGATTTGTGTGGTGCTCATGAATGTTCCCTATGGACATGAGGCCCTCGGGGGTCCGAGAGCAGGGATCGCCTCCAACGGAAGCGAGGGGCACGGCTTCTAGCACGGAAGGTGCTGAGATCAAAGGGTCAGACGCGCCACCTGCTCCCCAGGCACGCTGGCGCGGTCGGGCGGCTATGAGCCGCTGTTTAGCCGGTTCATGGCTGTCGCCACGCCGCCTTCCGCGATGGCTTCAACCATTTCGGCCGCGCGTGAGACGAGCCCACCCAGCCTGGCTCGTTCGCTGGCGTCGAAGGCTGAGAGGACGAAGGCGGCTACGTCACCACGGAAGTCAGGGGGCGGGCGCCCCACGCCGAAGCGGATGCGCACGAAGTCGGCGCCGAGGCGCGCGATGATGCTCCGGAGCCCGTTGTGGCCGGCGTGTCCCCCACCCTGCTTGATCCGCAGCGTGCCGAACGGTAGGTCGAGCTCGTCGTGGACGACGACGACGTCCGAGACGGCGCGCTTGTAGAAACGCGGCGCAGGGCTGCACGGCGTCGCCCGAGGCGTTCATGAACGTCATGGGCTTGAGCAGCGAGAAGCGGTCACCCTTCGCAAACGCGCCCGAGAATTTCTCACGAAACTCGGGCGCGTTCGCGCGTCGGCGCAGGTCGTCGATGACCATGAAGCCGACGTTGTGACGGTGCTGCTCGTATTTCGGGCCAGGATTGCCCAACCCAACAACGAGCATGACGCGTGACTACTTCTTCTTGGCGTCCTTCGCGGGTGCGGCAGCGGCGGGAGCCTTCGCGTCCTTCGCGCCGGCAGCGGCGGCGGGAGCAGCTCCAGCAGCAGCGGCGGCGGCGCCGGGGGCGGCCGCGGCCTCTTCTTCGGCCGAGCGATCCTTCTCGGGCGTGACCACAGCGACGAGCGTCAGCTCCGGGGAGAGGAGCGCGACGACCCCTTCGGCGAGCTTGAGGTCCTTCGTTGCGATGTGCTCACCGAGCTCGAGGTGGCTCACGTCGCACTCGATCTTGAGGGGGATCTTGTCGGGCACGCAGCGGAGCGGCACCGAGCGGAAGACCTGGCGGAGGAGCCCGCCCTTGGCGACGCCAGCGGCCTTGCCCGTCGTGAAGAGCGGAACGCGCACGTCGACCGGCTCATCGAGCTTCACCTGGACGAAGTCCACGTGCTCGAGCGAGCGCTTTACCGGGTGGTGGGTGAAATCGCGAACCATGACGAGGAGGTCCTTGTGACCCTCGAGGTCCATCTTGATGACGGTGTTCTTGCCGCGCTCGCTCATGAGGATCGCCGTGACCTCTTTCGGGTGGACCGAGATGGCGGTGGCAGCGAGCCCCTTGCCGTAGGTGATGGCGGGCACTTGTCCGGCGGCGCGGAGGCGGCGCGCCTCGCTCTTTCCGGAGGCTTTGCGGGGGGTTGCCTTGAGGTTTGCGATGGCCGTGCTCATGATCTCTCCTGGCCGCCGGTGCGGGGTTCTGCGGCTGCCGGTGCGCGCACGACGCGTGCGGACATCGAAGTGCCGTTCCCAACGACGGGTCGCCGGACATAGCAGAACGGCTCTTCTCCGCCAAGCGGTCCTGCTCGCGTATGCTTCCGAGATGACCGGCGCGGGACAGTTCGTGACGCTTACCCTCTTTTGGCCCGAGTCTTTTGCTGCGGCGATGCGCGAGCAGTCGGCCCGCCTGGGCCGAAGCCCCGGGGGCATCGTGGAGGACGCGTGGCGTCTCGCCGCTGGCGCCCTCGCCGCGGAAGACGACACGCAAACGATGGACGAGGGGCGTCCGCAACCTCATGTCGTCGAACTCGACGCAACGGTCTTCGGCGCGATTCAGGCGCGCGCTGAGCAGGAGCGTTGCAGCTTCTCCTGGATCATCCAGCGGACGCTCCAGGTCGCCTGGCCCAAGGTCGTCGCGCTGCCGCCCCGGCCCTGACCTTCAGACGAACAGGCTGCTGACCGAGTCCGAGCTGTGGATGCGCTTGATGGCCTCGCCGAGGAGCCGCGCAATGCCTACCTGCTTGATCTTGCCGCAGGCTTTGGCGGCATCGCTCAGCGGAATCGTGTCCGTGACAACGACCTCGTCGAGCGCTGACTCGACGATGCGCGCGATGGCCGGCCCCGACAAGACGCCGTGCGTCGCGCACGCGACCACGCGCTTCGCACCGCGATCGCGGAGCGCCTGGGCGGCTCCGCAGAGCGTCCCCGCCGTGTCGATCATGTCGTCGATGATGATGCAGTCGCGACCTTTGACGTCGCCGATGAGGTTCATGACCTCGCTGACGTTGGCCCGCTCACGACGCTTGTCGACGATGGCGAGGCTGGCGTTCAAGCGCTTCGAATAGGCGCGCGCGCGCTCGACGCCGCCGGCATCGGGCGACACGCACACGGCCGACGAGTCGAAGCTCTTCTTGAGGTAGTCCTCGAGCATCACCGGCATGGCGTAAAGGTGGTCGAAGGGGATGTTGAAGAAGCCTTGAATCTGCCCCGCGTGGAGATCGACGCTGACGACGCGGGTGACGCCGGCGGCTTGCATGAGATCGGCGACGAGCTTCGCCGTGATGGGCGTGCGCGGCGCCACCTTGCGGTCCTGGCGACCGTAGCCGTAGTAGGGCATCACGGCCGTGATCGAGCCCGCCGACGCGCGGCGAAGCGCGTCGACCATGATGAGCAGCTCCATCACGTTGTCGTTGACGGGGCTCGCCGTGGGCTGAATCACGAAGGCGTCGACGCCGCGGACGTTCTCACCGAGCTCGACGAACGACTCGCCGTCGGAGAACCGCGTCGTCTTGGCGCGGCCGAGGGGTGTCTCTAGATAGTCTGCGATCGCGGTGGCGAGTGAGGGGTTGGCGTTGCCGGAGAAGAGGCAGACCTTCTTGAACACGGCGCGGGCTTAGCGCTCGCGTTTGGGGGTGTCAACGCAGCGCCTCGATCTTGTGACCGAGGCGCCACATCGCGCCTATTTCGTGATGAGTGTTCCGACGTCTTCGCCGGCCAACGCACGCGTGATCATCCCGCGCTTGAGGCCGTTGATGATTTGTAGCTCGGTGCAATAGCGAGCACGCTGAAGGTATTCGATGACGACGCGCTCGAGGATGAGGTCGTCGAGGTTACGCGCCAAAAGCTCCGCCGCCGTGATCCTCGGGATGTGGGTCGCGTGCTTGTTCTTCTTCGGGTCGTCGGTGTAGAGGCCGTCTTCGTCCTTAATGAAGATGGCGCGCTTGGCACCGAGCACCTCGGCCGAGAGGAACACGCCAGCGTCGGTGCGGTGTTGCGGAATGCGGCCGCCTTCGGCGGGCTTCTCCCAATAGCCAAAGGGAGGCATGCCCGTCATGATGGGAATGCATCCCAAGCGGAAGTAGAGCGGCAGCTTCTCGAAGTCGTCGTGCAGCATGAAGAGGCCGCCGTGTTTCGCGAGGAGCATCTGCAGCATGCGCGCGTTCTGCCGTGGAACGTAGCCGCCGAGCGCGGCTAACACGCCGGTCGGAAGCTCCAGGTCGGAGCCAACGGCGTAGATGTGCCGCGCGCGCGTTCCGCCGCCCGTGCAGAGCAGGAGCTTGTATTGATCCTTGGCCGCGACCAGTTCGTCGAGGATCGGGAAGACCGCCTCGCGACCCCGGTCCATGATCGACTGCCCGCCGATCTTGCAGACCCTGACGTCGGGCATGAACGTGACGGGTTCGTAGGCGACGCTGCCGCCGGCGGTCATGGTGGTGCCCGACAGCGTGCTCTCGATGACGCGGCGGCTCGGCGCCTCAATGCGGTCAACCATGGTGCATCTCCTTCGTGATGACGGTGCCGACGTCTTCGCCCGCGAGAGCGGCCGCGATTTCGCCGCGGCGTAGGCCGTTGACGATCTGGACGCGGCGCACGTGCCGCGCCGACTTCCAGGCCATAAAGAGCTGCCGATCAAGGATCAGATCGGCGTCGTGGGCGCCCGGCTGAAGCGCCGGGTGCGTCTCGAGCAGCTCGTCGAGCGTGGCCTTCCTGATGAGCTTTGCGCCGGGATGCTTCTTGGGATCCTTGTCGTAGAGCCCGTCTTCGTCCTTTACGAAGACGATGCGATGCATGCCCATGACCTCGGCGTGAATGAAGAGCCCGAAGTCCGAGCCGTGCGTAGGCAACGGGCCGTCCTCCGGCGGCGGCTCCCAGAAGTGATAGGGCGGAATCGAGATGACGATGGGGAGCATGTGGCTCTCCAGGTAGAGCGGCAGCTCCCAGAAGTGCTCGCGCTGCATCACAATCGAGCCGCTCTTCGCGAGGAGCGCGTTTAGGAAGATCGCGTTCGCTTCCTCCATGGCCCCGACGAGTTGGGCGATGCCCCCGGTCGGCAGACCGAGGTCGAGCGCCATGGCGACGGTATGCCGCACGCGGGTGCCACCGCCGACGCCGATCACCATCTTGTGCTTCGAGCGCACCTCCGCGAGCTGTTCCGCGACGGGCAGGAGCGCCTCCTTGCCACGGTCGAAGATCGAGTGCCCGCCGATGCCGACGAGCGTGACGTCGGGCAAGATCTCAAACTCGCGCTCAGAGTTCGTCTTGGCAATGACGCGACGGTCGACGAGGGACTCGCGCATGAGCGACGACTGGATGTGCGTGCGGCCGTCGCCCTTGACGAGCTCGGAGGCCTTGCTGGGGTGAGGACCTGGGTTTGACTCTTTGATCATGCACTTTCCTTGATGTCGGAGGCCTTGATGTCAGGGGACTTGAACTCGGGAACTGTGAGGGGAGGAGCTGCGACGGTGTTGGGCGTGGGGGGCCCAGCGCCGACGGCGGCTTCAGGCTTGTTGGGTAAGAGGAGCAACAAAAGCGCGCGGCTGACGTAGCCCGAGATAGCGCCAAAGGTCGTGTGAATGGCGAGGCCGGGGAGGAGGAACGCAAAGGCAATGGCCGGCGGCTGAACGAGGAGGGTGACCGAGAAGATCGTCGCGAACCGCGCCGCGCCGGCGGCGGCGCCGACCGCTGCGAGGGTCCATCGCCCCGGGTCTCTGCCGGTAACCATCGCGCGGGTGACGAGGAGCGGCACGAGTGCGTCACAAACGAGACCCGGCGTGATGTGTTTGAGGATCTCGAAGACACCGTACTTTCCGTCGCCGAGGAGGAAGGCCGCGACGCCCATGGTGAGCCCGGTCCACGTCGCGCCCAGCCGGGACTTTGTGAGCGGCACGGCGGCGACGTAGAGCGGCGTCAGAAGCACGAGCTTGTGCCCCGGCGCAAAGGGCACGTTGGGAAGGATCTTCAGCGCCTTGATGCCGAGCATCGTGAGCGCGATGCCGGCGACGATGGCGACATCGCGGCTCGCTCCCGAGGCTTCGCCGTGAGCGCTCGCGCGAGCGATGTGCCGGTCGATGCGGGCCTTGATGGGACCGACGTCTCCTTTGGCGATCCGCTTTGCGGCGGCGAGAATGCCCTCGCCGGGTGGTGAGCTACTCTCGGCCTCTGCACGCCGTCGACGGCCACCACCGCCACCACCGCCACCACCGCCACCACCGCCACCACCACCACCACCCCCACCACCACCACCGCCGCCGCCGCCGCCGCGCTCGTCGACGTCACCGCCGAGCAGCGCCAGCACCGCGTCGAGGGACGCGGCGAAAGCCTTCGGTGCGCCGAGCCGCGCAAGGCCCAGCGCGATGGCTCGCGGATCGCCGGCGCGGGCCACTTGCGACGCAAGCACCAATGCGACAACGCGCAGCAGCATCGCCAAGCCCGTGGCTAAGCCGCTCAAGTTGATGGCCACTCGGAATCCGAGCGCGGAGACCTGACTCCAGCGGTCGAGCGCTGGGTCCTCCGCCGTGAGCGCGTACGAGACGAGGATCAGCGCGGCGAAACCCCAGAGCTTGGTGAACTGCCGTAGGAGGCGCCGCGCGCCGAGTCCAACGAGCAGCCAGCAGGCGGCGAGCGCGAGCGCGATGGCGCCAAGGAGAGGGAGGCTCTTGGCCGCAAACGCTGCCCCGGCCACGCCGAGGAGGAAGAGCACTCGGAGCCGCGCGTCGAGCCGTGCCACGCGTCGAGAATACGCCCCGCGACGCGCCCGTCGTGGGGTGACCCGGTGAGGTCACAAAACTGTAACCGCCCTCGTCACACGGGGACCGTCGCCGAGCTACTTCCCGCAGAGGCCCGCGGCGTAGTTGTTCAGCGCCGCTTGCACGAACACGTTGAGCCGCTGCTCCATGTCCGCTGGAATCGTGAACTTCGGGTGCGCTGCGTATGCCGGGGCGATGGCAACGACGGCTTGCTTGGCCTTGATCCCAAAAGACGGGACTGCCGCTGTGCCGTTGAGGCCGATGTACTTTGCAATGAACGGCATCACCTGCGACTTTGTAAACGTATTGGGGTCGAAGTTCGATCCGACGCCCATATAGAAGCCCCCGTCGCCGCCGGTGTGGCACGTGTTGCACATGGCCTTGTTGCAGCCGGTGCACTGGTCCGTGTTTTCACCGTCGCGGGGCTCCGTGAGCAGCTTCTCGAAGCCGATTTGCTGGAACAGCGCGCCGTTCAGACACTGACCGACCTTGTCGAGGATGTTGACGGGTGCGGCCTGGCCCACACGCTCCGTTGCCTCGAGCGCGAGCCATTGGTCTACCAGGGTGCGTTGATTGGCGTCGAGCGCCGGGCCCGTGTGTTGACCCTTCGTCACGAGCACGCTGTTTTTCGTGATGTAGGCGCGTCCGTCCATCGTCTGGTAGGCCGTCGCCGCGTCAGCCTGGATGAAGACCGGTGCGCCGGCTGCGCCCGACGCGTGGCATGAGGCGCAGCTTCCGAGCGCCGCGTGCACCTTCTCGAGATAGAACTTTCGCGCCGGTGAGCCGCTGCTCGCGGGGCCCTGCGAGGGCACGGGCAGCGGCGGTGGCGTCCACACAGACGACGTGGGGGCGGGCTGCGTCGTGGCCGCCGGCGTCGGCTGCGCGCCAACGACGGGGTCGAACGACCCGCCGGCCAACGTGGTGGCGGGCTCCGAGCTGCAGGCGGCAGCGGCAGCGGCGACGGCGATGCTGGCGAGGAGCTGAGCGAGTGCCGATGGTTCACGACTTCCTCCGCATCGTGCGGCGGGCGCGGCCCGCGAAGAGCGCGAGGGCCACACCGAGGAGCGCCGCCGCGTTGCCGCTCGTTTCGCGACCCGTGGTGCTGCACGCGCATCCCGTGTTCGTCTCGCCGGTGGGCAACACCGGCAAGCCCATGACAGGGACCACCGGGCCGGCATCGGCTCCGGTCCCTGGCAACGCCGCCGTGGCGGTCGGTTGCGGCCCCCTCATGCCCGGATCGCTCGCCTCCGTCACGGGGCCAGGGACGGCGTTGACCTTCTCGTCCCAGGTGGCCGGCACGAGGGAAATCCACAGGCTCTCTCGGTTGGTCTCGGGAGCCTGTTGGGGGTCCTTCGCGTAGCCGGGCAGCGCCGAGAGGAAGAACGTACGGACCTCCGGCAAGAATCCTTGCGGCTTTCCGTAGCCGGGGTTCTCGATGCCGCCGATGCCATTCAAGAAGCCAGCGCCCTGGTCGTTGGGGTTCCGCTTTCCGCGCGCCGGCAGGTTGGCGACGTCTGAGAAGCGCGAGACCTCAAGCTTCGCGTCGGTCGCGACAACAGGCTTCCCTACCGCATCGACCTCGACAATCTGAATGAGGCCCTTGCCCGTGCCCGTCGATGAGCCGCCCATGACGGCGACGGCGGGTTTGCCCGCGCCGGGCCCGAACGTCATCGGGAAGCTGAAGGCGTGCCGTTGGTAGGGCGCAACTCCCGTCGCGCGGTCGATGACGCTCATGTCGCTGATGCGAAGCGTCGCGAGAACCGACATGTTGGCGCCGCCGCCGTGGCCGTTGCCGTTGTCGCGCTTCTGATTGGAAGACACCTGGTAGCCAACCGCGGCGAGGCCGTTGCCGAGGTGCACGAGGCCCGAGTTCTGGACCGCGTAGAGGCTGCCTTGGCCGAACTTCGTGCCATCGGGATCGGACTCGGCGATGACCTTCGCGCCCAGCGCGTCACCCGTGATGGGGTTGATGGCGACGACCTTCACGCCGACCTCGGCGGGCTGATTGTTCGCCTCCACGGTCGTGAGGTACGCGTACGGAATCCCGGGCTGCGGGCAGGTGATCTGAGGGCGGCAGTGCCGCGCGTTGTCGACGACCTTCTTCAAGTAAGGAACGGTGACCTTCGCGCCCGTCGCCGTCGGTTCGACCTTCACCTTCATGACGTAGGCGTTGGCGTTGTTCCGCTGCATGCCCAAGAGGAACGACTCGCCGCTGCCGTCGGTGCCGAGCGAGCAGATGCTGTGGGGACCGTATTGTTGGTCGTCCTGTGCGCCCGAGAGTTGAATGAGGTTGGTCGGCTTCTGAACGTTGCCTGCGCCGCGCGTCGAATTTTCGATGGGGAGGAGCCCGCCGTTCAGGTCAGCAACGTACGCGACAGCTTGGGGGTTGTTGGTCACGCCGTTGTCTTCCGAAGCGGCAACCAGGAGCGTGAAGGTCAGTTGGCGCCCGTAGTCGATGAGCGGTCGCATGAAGGCGCGCTCGCCGTCGAGCTTCGGGAGCATCACCGTCCCGCGGTGGGTCAGGCCCGTTTCCGTGAGGTCGCTGAGGGTGAGCGCGCCCTGCATGTGGCTGCCAGCGTCGTTCGCGGTCGGCGACTCCACCGTGAACAGCGTCCCGATGCGGAAGCCGTTGGAGTTCGGAAGGCGCCGAAACGCCGGCTTCGCGTCCATGACTCCGGCGCCGGTGTTCTTCGTGACGGCCGCTGCGCCATTGGGCGCCACGTACGCGAGCGAGGTCGCCGTGCGGAGCAGGACCGACTTTTTGTCCTGCGCGCTCGTCGTGGCGGCGAAGAGCCCCGTTGCGGCGACGACGGCGAGGGCAAGGTTCGAACGCTTCGACATGAAATTCCTCCGAGACTGGTTCATTGCGAGCTCGCTTGCGGCTCGCTCGATTCGGACGGGGGCGCGTCCGAGATGTCAGTAAGGGGGCGGCCCGTGGACGCCTTGGATCGGAAGACAAGGATGGCCGTGATCTCGGCCGAACGTGTGTTGCTAGAAGCAGGTGCCTGCCACGTCGAGGGAACGTCGAGGAGCACGCGCCCCGACTGGCGTTGCGGCAGAACGAACGCGATGCCGTCGTTCTTCGTGGCGACGTCGTTGCCGCGCCCGACAAGCGCGTCGCCAGCGAGGAGTTCGACTTCACGCACCTGAGCGACGTCTACGCCGAAGCTGGTGAGGAGGCGCCCGAGGCCGAAGACGCTCTTGCCGGCGCGTTCGCCAACGACGAGGTCGCTCGTCAGCTTGCGCCGTTTGACGTGCCCCACGAGCTTGCCGTCGAGGTAGACGCGCGTGCCCTTCGGTGGCGCTTCCTCGGCGTATGGGACGGCGTCGGAGCAAGCCTTGGGTGCGCCTTCTGCTTGCGGGGCGAGGTAGCAGCTCTTGCGCGCGTCGAGCGCCGGCGCCGGCTGGTCCACGTAGACGAGGAGCTGCCGAATCTCATCGACGCGAAACGTATTGCGGAGCCCCGTCGTGTCCCACGCGACCTTGGCACCACCCGACGTGCCGCCCAAGAAGTCGAACACAAGGCGGTCTTGCTCTCGCGCGAGCTCGTCTCCCTCGATGCTCGCGATGCGCCACGCGTTTCCGCGCACGTGAACCGCGCGAACCCGGTCGACGTCGACGCCGATGGTCTTGAGGTACTCGTAGAGCCGAAAGTACCGGGCCGGTCCCGTTGGCTCGAGGCGCCGGACGAGGAGGTCCGAGGGCAGCTCTCCGAAGGACAGGCCCGCGACCGCCTTGCCGTCGACGAGCACCGGCGCGCCGATGAGCTCCTTCTTGCGGCTGCCGTGCGCATCGACCGCGGTAGCGCTCGCGCTTGTCGTCGTCGAGCTACCGACTGTCGCCGTCGCGCGACCTCCGCACGCGGAGGCGGCGAATGCGCACGCGAGGAGCGTCGTGCCGAGCGTCGAGGGACCCATCACGGGAGAGCTTCTGCGAAGCGTGTGCCGGCGTTCAGCTGTCTCCGGCAAATTCGCCCCGCGCGGAAAAATCCGAAATGTCCTGGAAAAGCCGCGTTGCGTTCTCGAGTCGCCGCAAGCGTTTCGGGTTTTGTTGAGGGCGCGATGATCCGGGATGGGCTCGTGACGCCTCTGCGCTCGTGTAGGACAAGTATTCCGCGCGGTTGTCGCGCTCGGGCGACGATCGCCCAAAGGACGATCCGGCTCCGCCCGAGAACGCGGTGCTTCGCTAACGGCCGCCCTTGCCCTTGTCGGACTTGTCAGCCTTCGCTTTGTCGGCCGGGACCGGAGCGGGCGAGAACTTCTCGATGCGCTCAAGGGTCTCCTTCTTGAGCTGAGCGAGCTCGCCGGGCTTCTCCGGCTTCACAGTGAACGCCATCCCGAGGGGGATTTCCTTGCTCTCCACCACCGTGTCTTTGAGGACGACCGGGCATCGACCGAAGCCGCCTCCGCCCGAGCCATCGCCCTTGTGCGTGACCTTCTTCGCCTCGAGCTTCGCCGCTGCGATGACCTGCTTGCCGCGTTCGCGGATCTCTTTGGCTTGCGCCTCGTTCGTACCGACGATGGTGACCTCGACGGCGTCCTTGAGGTCCTTGGCCGTCGTCTTCGCCCCGTCGGTGGCCGACGGACAGTGAGCCATCTTGCCCTGGCCCGCCTCCTTCGCCGCCCGGTCGCCGAGCTCGGCGAGGCGCTCGCGTGCCTCACGCTTGAGCCAATCGAGCTCCTTCGGGTCCTTCGGCTTGACCACAAGCTCGGCGCCGCCCTCTACGTCCTTCAGCTCGACGGCGGTGTTCCGCATGACGACGGGGCAGCGCCCAAAGCTGCCGCCACCCTCCCCGCTCCCGGTGTGTTTGACGTCCGGCGTCATGTTCTTCGCGGACTCGGCGAGGACCTTTCCGCGCGTTCGGATCTCGGTGACGCTCGCCGGCTCCTTGGCCGTGATGGTCAGCGACACGCCACCCTCCGCATCCTTGATGACCGTGTTGGCGCCCGGCACGATGTTCGGGCAGTGCGCCATTTTGCCCGCGGCGAGGGCGGCGCTCGCGGCCGGGCTCGCGGCGCTCGGACTCGCGCTCGCAGGCGGTGCGTTCGCTGCAGTGGTCGCTGCAGAAGGCGCGGCGGAAGGTGACGGGCGCGCGGTGGTGGACGACCCCTTGTCGCACGCGACGAGGGCGGTGAGCGTCGCAAACGCCCAAGAAACGCAGACTGCGTGACGCATGAGGCTCTCCTTGGCCCCGCGCTGAACGAGGCGTGCGGAGCCTATCGCAACGCTCGACGTGAACGGAAAGAGTTGCGTTCGCGCTTATTGCAGCATGGCTCGGCACTCGGCCATCGGGCCTCGTTTGCCAAGCTTGGAGCAGGATTGGAAGGCACGCCGGGCGTCTTTCTGATTGCCCTTCTCTTGGTAGGCCGCGCCGAGAATCAGCCACGCCTCGCCGTCGCTCGGATCGAGCGCAACGGAGCGCTCGCCGGCTTCGATGGCCAGCGTCGCCTTCCCTCGCTCCAACAGGCCACGCGCCTCGACCTTGGCGGACGCGGCCGCTTTCGGATCGACGGTGCCAGGCTCAACCGGCGTCGGTTCGGGCTTCGCGTCGACTTTGGTTGGCTCGGGCTTTACGTCCACCTTTGCCTCGGCCTTCGGCTCCTGCTTGGCGGGCTCATCCGCCTTCGCGGGGGCCGCGGGAACGGCCGCGGCAGGCGCCGCAGCCTTCGCCGTCTCGGGCGGTGCTTCAACGGGCGGGGGCGGCGGCACGTTCTCGGCGACGAGCGGCGCCTGCGCCGCCGTCGTGGCGACGGTCTGCGCAGGGGGCGCCGCTGGGGGGGACGGACGGGGAGCCTCGGCCAGCGCGACGGGAGCAAAATTCTCAGGAACCCGGTCCGCGTGGCCGACGACCATCCGGACGCCCGCGAGCGCCAAGATCGCGCAGCCTGCGACCATGGCGCCCTTCACGTAGCGGGAAAAGCGCTGGCGACGGGCTTTCGCCGTCGCCGACATCTTCGGAGAGGGCTTGCGCACCTCCGGTTCGAGCAGGTCGTCTAACGCGAACGTGTGCGGTGTCGGAACGCGTTCGCTGCTGAAAAAGGCCTCGTCGTCGAGCTCCTCGCCCGACGAACGGGCGGGCGGAATGCCGCTGTCGGTGTCGCGCGTGTCGCGGGCCAGCGCCACGGCGGCGGAACCTTCCGTCGCGTCGGTCACGTCCGCAGGCTCTTGCCCCGCAGGAGAGGAGTTGGACACGAGGACTAGGCGCGGCTGATCCGTGCCGCCCGAAGAATCGCGTCGCCGCTTCGACTTGTTGGAGCGCTTTTTACTCATCTTCGTACTGCGATCTCCGGGGCGCACCCACGACTTGGAAACCTATGAGACCTATGGAACGAGGGGGCCAGTTCTATCGTCTTAACTGCGTCCCGGCCCAAGTCCGGCCCCGACGAATTCTCCGGCGGCCGGGAGACAGAACTTGTAAGCAAACACCGTGCACAGACAAGGAAGTGCCGAATTTCCTGGGGACGCCCCCACGCCGTCAGAAGTGTCACGACAGGGCGATCCCAATCCCTGGCGCCTCGCGTCAACGTGGCACACCCTCGCCCCCTGCGAGCCGCTTCGATGACGCGCGAGGTCGTCATCGCTGAGCGGGCGGCCGTCGCCGTCCGGCGAGGCCATCCCTGGGTCTTTCGCGAGGCGCTGACGGAGCGGCCAACGCTACGAACAGGCGAAGAAGTCCGGGTGATGGACCGAACGCGAACGCTGCTCGGGCATGCCTGGGCCGACGCCGATTCGCCGCTTGCGCTACGAATGTGGACGCACGCGAACGTCGCCATTGACGACGCTTTGTTGGCGCGGCGCTTCGAAGCGGCCCTCCGCATTCGCGACCGGCTCTTCAAGAACGGTTCGACCTCATCCCTGCCTAGTGGCGCGACGACGGCATTTCGGATCACTCATGGCGAAGGAGATCGCACGCCCGGCGTTGTGGTGGACCGGTATGGGCATGTGGCAGTGTTGCGCCTCGACGGCGCGGCTGCGGAGGCGCACAAGGACCGCCTCATTTCGGTGTTGTGGCCGAAGCTTGAGCTTCGTGGCGTCACGACCCTCATGGAGAAGTCGCGCAATCACGCGGGCTTGCCCCCGACTCTCAAGGGCGCTCCGGGACCAGAGCGCATCGAGGTCGAGGAGCACGGCATGCGCTTCTGGGTCGATCTCGCCGAGGGGCAGAAGACCGGCGCGTTCCTGGATCAGCGCGAAAATCGCCGCCGCGTGCGCGGACTCGCGGCGGGCCGCCGGGTCCTCAACCTGTTCTCCTACGCCGGCGGCTTTTCGCTCTCGGCGGCCCTTGGCGGGGCGCGGCAGGTGGTCAGCGTCGACATCGCGGCCAAGGCTCACAAGACCGCCCAAGAGAGCTTCCGGCTCTCGGGTGTGGATCCCAGCGCCCACAAGTTCGTCGCCGCGGACGCCTTCGCATGGTTGGCGTCGGCCGCCCAACGCAAGGAGACGTTCGATCTGATCATCAGCGATCCGCCGAGCTTCGCCCCCAACGAGAAGTCCGTGCCTCGCGCCCTCAAGGCGTACCGCGACCTCCACGGCGCTGCGGCCAAGCTCTTGGCGAGCGACGGTCTCCTCTGCGCGTCGTCCTGCTCGAGCCACGTGGACCTCGAGGCGTTTCTGTCGACGCTCGACGACGAGACCCTTGGCTTCGCAGGGCTGCGCGCTGTCGAGACCTTCGGTTCGCCGCCCGACCACCCGACGCTGCCGGCCTTCCCCGAGGGCCGCTACCTCAAGTTCGTCGTCCTCGAAGGCTCGTAGCGTACGCCGCTCACGACGTGGCTTCGAGCTCGTAGAACGAGAGCGGGCCGCTCCGCCGATAGAAGAGGCCGCAGCCCACGGCCTGAAAATGGGGTTTGAGACGGCTCTTGTAGAAGTGCCCCGACCGGCCTCGCATGCCTTCCGTATCGGTTCGCTCACGGTCGACCACATCTCTCAGGTCTCGCGTCGTGATGGCTTCGAGGTAGAGAAATCCGGCGCACATGGCGGCGAGGTTCTCGATGGCGCGCGCCGCCGCGTCGTCGTCGAGGTACGGCAGGACCCCTTGGCACACGACGAGGTCGAAGCGCTCCTTCGCGCGCCACCGAGAAATGTCGCGGCGCTCGTGCCCGTAACGCTCGCAGGCGTACGCGCTCCACTCCGTCGACCGGTACCGCACGGCGGGCTTGTTCTTTCTAAACCAGTCGCGCCAAAGGCCGGTGCCAGCACCGACGTCGAGGACCGAGCGAAGGTCGGCTCCGTACCATGCGAGCAGTTCGGTGACCCCGCGACAAAGGTGCTCGACTTCGTGGTGGCCGTAAACCCGGCTCGCGTGACTCTCGTAGAATCGCTCGTAGTAGGACTCGTCGAAGGTGCCCGACGCGTCGTGGACTCGGCCGGAGAGAGGCGAGTTCTTGGCCGTGGAACGCGGATTTCGGGCTGGCTTGGTGGGCACGCTAGGCACAGCTACTGCTACCACGCTTACCATAGGGGGCTCTGCTTGAGCAGCTTGGCCACGAGCGCCGTCCAGCCCGTCTGGTGACTCGCGCCGAGCCCCTGCCCAGTGTCGCCGTGGAAGAATTCGTAGAACGTGACGGCTTCGCGAAAGTGAGGATCGTTGGCGAGCGGCATTCGCCCGTCGGCAGGCCGGCGTCCGCTTTCGTCCCGAAGAAAGATCGAGACGAGGCGTCGCGAGATCTCGCTGGCCACCTGCCAGAGGTTCATGCGAACGCCGGAGCCCGTCGGACACTCCACAAGGAGGTCGTCACCGAAGAAGCGGTGGTACTTCTGGAGCGACTCAAGGATGAGGAAATTGACGGGGAACCAGACGGGGCCGCGCCAGTTGCTGTTGCCGCCAAAGATTCCCGACGACGACTCGCCGGGCTCGTAGCTGACGCGGTGACTTGTGCCGTCGATGAAAAGTTCGAAGGGCTCGTCAGCATGCACACGCGAGAGGGCACGAACACCGAAGGGCGATAGGAACTCACGCTCGTCGAGCATCCGCTCGAGGATTCGGACCAGACGCTCGCGGGAGAGGAGCGACAACATCAGCCGGTCCGAGTGACCCCGGTCCACCATGTTGGCGTAGCGGCCCAGCTCCGGCCTGTTCTCGACGAACCACGACATGCGCTTTGTGAAGGCGGGAAACCGCTCCAAGAGCGACCGGTCCAGCGTTTCGACGGCGAAGAGCGGGATGAGGCCGACCATCGAGCGGACCTTCATCGGCACGCGGCGGCCGTTCGGGAGATGCAGCACGTCGTAGTAGAAGCCGTCGGTCTCGTCCCACAACGCGACCGAGTCACCCGACGTGTCGTTCATGGCGCGTGCAATGTGCAAGAAGTGCTCAAAGAACTTGTTGGCGACGTCTTGGTAGCTCGCGTTCTCGCGAGCCAGCTCGAGCGCCATGGCGAAGAGGTTGAGGCAATACATGCCCATCCAGCTCGTCGCGTCGGCCTGCTCGAGCTGCCCCCCCGCCGGCAACGCGTTGGAGCGATCGAAGACGCCGATGTTGTCGAGGCCGAGGAAGCCGCCCTCGAAGACGTTGCGACCCGCCAAGTCCTTTCGATTGACCCACCAGGTGAAGTTCAGCATCAGCTTGTGGAAGATGCTCTCGAGAAACGGGCGGTCGCTGCGTCCGAGTTGCCGCCGCTCGATCTGGTAGACGCGAAGCGAGGCCCACGCGTGAACCGGTGGATTGACGTCCTCGAACTTCCACTCGTACGCGGGTAGTTGCCCGTTTGGATGCATGTACCACTCACGCAAGAGGAGCGTGAGCTGCTGCTTGGAGAACTCGGCGTCGCAGAGGGCCAGCGGAATGCAATGAAACGCGAGGTCCCAAGCCGCGTACCACGGGTACTCCCACTTGTCGGGGACCGACAGGACCTCGCTGTTGTAGAGGTGCCGCCAGTGCCCGTTGCGGCCCGCGGCCCGCGACGGCGGTGGTGGCGGAAAGGCAGCGTCGCCGCGGAGCCATCGGTCGACGTCGTAGAAGTAGTACTGCTTGGTCCACAAGAGGCCCGCCATGGCTTGACGAAAGACCGCCCGCTGCTCGTCGCTCAGCTCATCGGGCGCGAGGCTCGCGTAGAAGGCGTCGGCCTCGGCACTTCGTTCATGCACCACGGCGTCGAAGGCCTCGAAGGGCGCATCCACGCGCGCGTCCGAGAGGCGCAGGCGAAACACCCTCGCCTCCCCTGATTCGAGCTCGACGCGCTCGTGCCCTGCGGCCTTCGTGCCACGTTGGCCCGGGTTGATGGCCCCCTTTTCCCCGGCGACGACGTGCCGGTGGAAGGCGTCCTTCGTGAAGCGGGCGCGATTCGGCGCGCCGTAGAGGCGCTCGAAGTTCGTCTCGTTGTCCGTGAAAAGAAGAGCGGGGTCGCCCTCGAGGTAAAGCCAGCGCGGGCCCAAGTGAGGCTGTTCGAGCGCCACAACCGTGAACCCTTCGCGAACCCACTCGGCCCACATCGAGCAGTCGGGAGCGCTCCCGGTCCAAGACCAGGTGTTCCGGAACCACACCGTTGGCAGGACGTGAAGCGC
This sequence comes from Myxococcales bacterium, assembly GCA_016703425.1. Taxonomy (NCBI): domain Bacteria; kingdom Pseudomonadati; phylum Myxococcota; class Myxococcia; order Myxococcales; species Myxococcales bacterium. The sequence goes on along the minus strand of JADJCA010000001.1, from coordinate 388,477 downwards.
GGCGCGGGGACCGCGATTGGTCACCGTGATGCGAATGAGCACGTCGTCGACGTCCGCCTTCGCGTACTCGACGAGCACGTCGAAGTACCGATCCCCGTCGAAGACGCCCGTCTCCCAAATCTCCTGCTCGGGGCGTCCCGGGCCGAGGTCTCGGGCGGTCTTGCGCAGCTCCTCCACAGGGAAGCGCCCGTGCGGATACTTGTAGAGCGCCTTGCAGTACGAGTGGGTGGGGGTCGCGTCGAGGTAGAAGTAGAGCTCCTTGACGTCCTCGCCGTGGTTGCCCTCGGGGCCCGTGAGGCCGAAGAGGCGCTCCTTGAGCTGCGGATCCTGCTCGTTCCAGAGGGTCACGGCAAACTGTACGAGCCCGCGGTTGTCCGAGAGGCCGAGGAGTCCGTCTTCCCCCCATCGATAGGCGCGTGCGGCCGCGTCCTCGTAGCTCAAGTAGCGCCAGGCCTCGCCGTCGGGCGAGTAGTCCTCGCGGACGGTGCCCCACTGCCGTTCGCTGAGGTAGGTGCCCCAGCGCCGCCACTTCTTGCCCGACTTCGCTTCGTCGAGGCGCACCGCCTCGGCCAATCGCTTTCGCATCGCCGGCGATGCTACGCGGTCTGGCGCGGTGTTGGCGGCGGCGCTCGTGGTAGGGCCCGGCGCCGCGTGAAACTTCTGATTGTTCGGAACACTCGGGTTACAGTGAACGCGTGAGTGGCGACAAGCGGCTGCGCACGAGCCCGATGCTCCCGAAGCTCCCGGACCTGCCCGCGCCCGTTGGCGGTTCGCTGCAAAGCGCACCGCCCTCGGCGCCATCAACGGGACCGCTGCCGCCGACTTCGCAGCCGCACCTTTACGGACCGCCGCCCGTCGGGCCGTCGTTCGCAGCACCACCGCCGCCGCCGCCCCCCGGGTTCGTGCCCGTGCACATGCCCCAACCGGGCGCGACGCTGCAGTCGGCTCGCGGCAACTACTTGGTGCGGTCGGTCATCGGCGCCGGTGTCTTTGGCGCCGTCTATGAGTGCGTCGGCCCCTTTGACCAAGTCTACGCGGTCAAGGTGATCCGCCCGGCCAACAGGCCGTACGCGGATGTGCGGCACGAATGGGAGAGTGAGGTCCGCCGCCTCATGTCGCTCCGGCACCCGAACGTCGTCTACATCCACGACGCGTTCGAGGAAAAGAGCCTCTTCTTCCTCGCCCTCGAGCGTTGCGATCACCCGCTCCACGCGATGCTCGGCGCCCCGATGCAGGAGGGCCTCGTGGTCGAGCTCGCGAGGCAGCTGCTCGCAGCCGTCCAGTTCTTGCACGAGAGCGACATCGTCCACGACGACCTGCACCCCGGCAACGTGCTCATCAGCCAGCGCGACCGTCCCGTGGTGAAGATCAGCGACTTCGGGATCAGTCATGAGCTTCGGGGCGCGGTCGCGATTCGTCCAAACGTCGTCCATCACAACATCATGGCGCCGGAGGTCGTTGCCGCTGGCTATACCAGCAAGCAGAGCGACCTCTACCAGGTCGGCCTCTTGCTTTACTGGATGGTCACCGGCGAGCCGGCCATAGTGCCGGGGCTTCCCTACCAGGAGCTCGTGCGAATCGTCTCCGAGGGCGAGCCGCGAAAGCGGGCGGAGCGAATCGGCACACCCCTCGGTGACATGATCGCCAAGCTCCTAAGACGCCGCGACGCGTACAGGTACACCTCGGCGCGCGAAGTGTGGGCGGACCTGCGCGAGCACCCCGCGTGGCGCGGGCACCCTATTTTTCAGCTGCGCTAGCCGCCGCGGCCGGTGGTCCGAAGCTGACCGTCGCCGGCAATAGCCGAAACCCGCAAGAGGCGGTACTCGCGCGCGAAGTCGTTTAGACTAGGGCTTCTTGGTGTCCACCGTGGGGACAGAGAGCGGCGATGGCTTCGGTCATTTGCGCGTGATACGGCGCCTCGCGAGCACCGCTGGGCACGAGCGCGTTCTCGCGCGCTCCGGGACCGACACCCGTGAGCTCTTCGTGGAGCGTCTTGTGCTCGGGCGCCTGAACGCGACCGAGCGCGAAGAGCTCGAAGCGCGCGTCGCTCTCATGCGGCCCATCGTGAGCCCGCATCTGCCGCGGATCATAGACGTCGCGCACGACAAGGACTTCATCCTCGTCACGAGCGCGGCGGTGACCGGCGAGTGGCTGTCCGAGCTGGCGAGCACGGAGCTGAAGCGGGGCACGCAGTTTCTCTCGCTCGCCGTTGAGCTGCGCATCCAGTTGGATGTGTTTGCTGCGCTGAGCGCGCTGCACCTTCAGGGCTTCGTCCACGGCGCCCTGGGCCCCAATCAGATGCTCGTTGGGGTCGATGGTCACACTCGCCTGGTGGGCCTGCTCCGCCAACCGAGCGCGCGCGTGCCGGCCGCTTACGCGGCGCCCGAGATCCTCCTCTCGGACGGAACGGCGGACCACCGCGCCGACCTCTACTCGGCGGCGGTTCTCCTCTGGGAAGTGCTGTCCGGGGCGTCGTTGTTCGGCAACGCGGACGTCTCGGCGATTCTCGCGCGGCAGCTCGCGGGGCCGATGCCGCGGCCGGTGGTGCGCGCGGCCTGGGCCGAGCCGCTCGTCGACATCGTGATGCGCGGCCTGTCGGTGAACCCAAGCGACCGTCCCGAGGCGGCGAGCGACTTCGCTTCGGCGATACGCCTCGTTTCGCAGGCCCGCCTCGCGGCGACGACGCGTGTCGGTCGCACCGTGGAGGCCTTGGCGGAAGAGGCGCTGGCCATGCGCCGCCTCGGTCAACCCGCCGCCATCTCGTCGTCGGGCCTTCACCGTTCCATGTCGCCGAGCTCGGGCGCAATCCGCGCGGCGGGACCGTCGCCCGCGGCCGCGCCGCAGCTCGCTGGTCATGCCTCGCGAGACGGCGAAGGGAAAGCGCACCCGGACGACGAAGTCACGTCGCAGCGCGCAACGCCGCCTCGAAAGAGCGATCCGAACCTCTCGGCGACGGCCGCGACCAAGGTCTTAAAGCCTGTCACGCCGACCGCTGAGAACCGAGTGTTCGAGGGCCAAACGGTCGAAGCGCGCACGTACCTGCCGGACGCGGGTCCGTCGCCGGAAGCCAACATAGCGGTAGCCGCGACCGACTCGCGGTCGCGCGAGGCGGCGAAGGTTGCGGCCGTCTCGCCGGCGAAGCCCGCCGCTCCGCGCAAGCCTCCGCCTCCCGTGCGGCGCCCGACGGCACCAGGCATCGCGCCCGTTGATGTTTCCATCGAGGTAGAGACCAGCGAGTCTGTGCCGCCGGCCGCGGCGTTGCCCGTGCCTCTGCCGGCGCCAGAGGCACCGCTTCCCGCCGTCGCCGCGATGTCGGAGGTCTCGGCCGCTGCGGCGTCGGCGCCGGCGTCCCGCGAGCTTCCGCCGGTCCAGCCCCACGCCGTCGCCCTCGCCGTAGCGTCACCGGCGCCCGCTGCGCCCCTCTTGCTTCCGGCGGTTGCGGAGGACGCAGCGTCCCCCGCGCCGCGGCGACGCGGAATCGTCGCCGCGCTCCTCTCGGTGGCGCTGCTCGTGCTGGTCATTAGCGGGCTGGCGTTCGCGCGGCGTGTCGGCTCTGCCAGCGTGGTGCCGCCGGCGATGACAGCGCCGGTGCCGCAGGCGCTCCAGGCGGTCCCGCCCGTCGACGCGCCTCGGGAGGACACCGACGTTGCTCGCAGTCTTCCCGACGTTGCCCCGCCCGTCGACGCGCCGCGCGTCAGCGTTTCTCCGGCATCCAAGCCGAGTGCGGCTCCTCCGCGAACTCCAGAGGCGACGCCTCGCAGCGTCGCTCCCGCAAAAAGCCCACCACGCAAGGTCACTCGTTCCTACGAACCGGAAGGCATCTGATGCGTCACGCGCTTCGAGCGCTCGCCGTCGCGAGCGCGCTCACACTCGCATCGCCAACGCATGCCGCCGGCGTCGACCCGGGGGCCGCTACGTCGGTGCAGCGCGAGCAAGCGCAGGCGCGCTTCCTTCGCGGTCGACAGCTGTTCGACGCCAAGCGTTTTGAAGAAGCGCTCGCGGAGTTTCGCGCTTCTCATGAAATCGTGGCCAGCCCGAATTCGCGCCTCTACTTGGCGCGGGCCCTCGTGCAACTCGGCCGAGACGTCGAGGCGTACGTTGAGCTCGGTCGCGCCGAGGTCGAGGCGCGGGAGCAGGCGCGCGTTGACAACCGCTATGTGAAGGCCGCCGACGCCGCGGCCGACGAGCGTTCGGGCCTCAAGGGTCGCCTAGCCTTTGTGACGGTGCGAATCCAAAACGCAAAACCCGAAACACGGCTCGTGGTCGCGGGCGAGGAGATTCGCCGCGCCGGTTGGGCCGAGCCGATTCCCGCAAAACCGGGCGCCACCGAGATACGCGTCGAGTCGCCAGGGCGCGCGCCCGCGACCCACGTGCTGAGCCTCACGTCGGGACAAACCTCCGAGTTGCCCGTCGACGTCGACACGCTCGCCCCCACGGGCGATGCCGCGCCGGCCTCGGCGCGCGTTGAGGCGCCTTCGAACCAAGGTGAGGGGCCTACCAACCTCATGCCCTACGCCATCGCTGCTGGCGCCGTTGGCGTGGTCGGCATCGCGGGCTTTGCCATCGCCGGCAGCATGTCGAAGAGCACGCACGACGACCTCGCGGCGCGTTGTCCTGACGGCCGGTGCTCGACCGACCCAGCTTCCGACGTGTCGAAAGGGAAGTCACAGCAACTGATCGCCAACGTCAGCCTCGTCGTCGGAGCCGTGGGCCTCGCCGCTGGTGGGGTCCTGTTCTTCATGCAGCCCAAGGCTCGCCCGGCGAGCGCTGGCGTCCGCCCCTCGCTAGGCCTTGGGCATGCTGGCGTGAGCGGCTGGTTCTGAGCTGCCCGACGAGGTCGTCCTAGAATACCGGGTCTTCCGCGTCCCTTGCCGGAGCCGGCGTAGCGTGCACTTTCTTGACGAGCCGGAGGCGCTCTTTCTTTGCGGCCGCCAGGCGGCGGACCGCGAGTTCGCGCCATCGGTCACGTTCGGTGGCGCGCGCCACGTAGTCCGCGAAGTGACTCTCCGCCTGCTCCGCGAACCGCAGCGCTGCCCGGGCGTCGCGTGCCATGCGTGCTTGCGCCGCGTCGCCGAGCGCGAGGTACCAGGAGCGCTCATAGGCCGGCACGAAGAAGGTCTTCTCCGTATCGCTGATGGACCGCTTTCCCGGATCGAGCCTCATGGCGACCTCGGCTTCGCGCTGCGCGGCGCGAGCGTCACCGTAGCGATCGAGGGCCACGACTAGGCCCCACTGCGCCAACACGTAGTTGTTCCACGCCGTCGGGAGGCGTTTGGCGCCGTCCATCGCTGCGCGGTAGGCCGCGATGGCGTCGCCGAGCCGCCCGAGCCGCATCTCCGTCTCTGCGAGGTTGAGCGATGCCACGCCGCGCTGCTCGGGCGACGTGGCGTGGGCGAGGAAGCGCAGGTAGGTCGCGCGCTCAAGGGCGGGCTGATCGAGCTTGGCGTAGCTGAGCGCCAAGTGCCAGTAGGCGTCATCGGCAAGAGGGTGCTCCGGCGCGAGCGTCAGGGCGGCTTCAAGGACGCGGACCGCGTCGTTGTAGAGACCGAGCTCTTCGTAGACAATTCCGAGGTCGAAGCGCAGTCGAGCGTCGCCGGTGTGTTCCACATCGGCTCGCTCCAAGGCCTCGCGCACGCGAAGCAACACCACTTCGCCGAAGCTGCGGGTCGCGCTGGCTGTCCGGCGCCACCCGGACACCTCACGATGCAGGCGAGCCTGAGCGCCGACGCTCGGTTCCTTCGCCCGCGCCCAGACGTCGGGCTTCGAATCGGCGCGCGCCGATGCGGCCCAAAGGGTCGTGGACAACGCGAGCAGCGCGGCGAGCGGCCAACGGTGCCGCGTCATTTGGCTCCCCGCGCCGCATCCTTGCGGTCCCGCTTTTCCTTGGCGTGGCCGCGCCACGGTGAGTTGACCGCGGCATCGAAGTAGCTCCGCCACGCCTCTCGCGATTGGGCCATCGGCCGGCCCTCGAGGCTCATGGCCCGCAGCGCAAGGGCTTCCGGCTCCGTGGTTGATGGCCCGAGGTGTCGCTTCGCGCGCGCAGCGTCGATGGCGTCGTCGGCGCCGGCGAGCGTACGTTCGTCCAGGATGGCGCGGGCTTCGCGCGCATCGCCGCTGCGGTCCAACGCGAGGGCGAGAGCGACCGTGGCTACGAGTTGGAGGTCGCCGGTGGCCACGCGGCGCGCTTGCCGAAGTGTGACGACGGCGTCGGCCAAGCGGCTCGGTCCTGCTGCCAAGAGCAACATGCCGGCCTCGACGTACGCCGCCGAGCGCTCGGCGGGGGGCAACGCGTCGGCGCTCGCGAGGAGCGCGCCGTAGGCTTGCAGCGCTTCGGCGCCGTGGCCTGTGCGCGCCGCGGCCCGAGCCAAAGCTAAGAGCGCAGGCGGATCATCGAGGCTCCGCTCTCGGCGGGCCATGGCCTCGCGGAGTGCCGCGTAGGCCAAAGGCGCGTGGTCGAGGCGAAGGTGCGCGCGCGCCTCGAGGACCTTCGCGGGGGCGCGACCGGGCAGAATGTCTTCGGCCTCAAGCGCCGCGCGCAGTGCCTCGTTGGGCATTCCCGGCTCGGACGCGAGCTTCGAAAGACCTCCGGCAACGCGCTCGCAATAACGCCGGAGCGGTGGCGATTTCACGCGCTGCCAAACGACCGCGCTGCGCCCCCCCTCTAGCGGCGGCGGCGCGCACTCGTCGGGCGCGCGTCCGTAGCCGGTCGCTTGGGCGCTTAAGACAACGACGACGCCGATGGCAGCGAGGAGCACCCGCCCATTCTAGCCTACCGAAGCGAGCGCCTGGGCCTGCTCTCGGCCCGCGGCCCCGCTCCGCTAGGGCCCGAACGGATGCGACAGCAAGATCGTCTCGTCGCGGCTCGAGCCGACGCTGACGATGCCCAGCGGCACGCTGGTCTCGGCGGTGATTCGGTCGAGGTAGGCGCGAGCCGCCTTGGGCAGGTCCGCGAGTGTTCGGACCGCATCGAGCGGCTCGGACCAGCCGGGCATCGCTTTGTAGACAGGCTTCGCCGTGTCCAGCGCGTCGATGGGAAACTTTGTGGTGCGATCTTCCGGCGTGTCATACGCGACGTACAGCGACAACTCGGAGAAGCCGGTGAGCACGTCGAGCTTCGTCACGGCGAGGCTCGAGAGGCCGTTGATGCGCGCCGCGTAGCGCAGCGCCGGGAGATCGAGCCAGCCGGTGCGGCGGGGCCTCCCAGTCACCGAGCCAAACTCGGCACCGACGGACCGGAGCCGCTCACCAACGGCATCGGTCAACTCGGTTGGGAACGGGCCGCCACCGACGCGAGTCGTGTAGGCCTTCGCCAAGCCGACCACGTGCTCGATGGCCGTGGGGCCAATGCCGGCGCCGGCGCAGGCGCCGCCGGCCGTTGCCGTGGAGGAGGTCACGAAGGGATACGTGCCGTGATCGATGTCGAGCAGGGTCCCCTGCGCCCCTTCCAGCAAGACGTTCTTCTTTGCGCGGATCGACGCGTCGACGAGGCCCGCCGTTGACCGCAAGAGCGGCAAGATGCGCTCGCGAGAAGGAGCCATGGCGTCGAGCGTCTCTTGGACCGTGGGAAGCTTAACCCCGCCCGCGAATGCGACCGGCGCCCAAGCGTCGGTCAAGCGCTCGATGAGGCCGCGGAGCACCGACAGATCGCGGAGCGCGCCCATAAGGACGCCGCGTCGCGCCATCTTGTCTTCGTAGCAGGGACCGACGCCGCGTTTCGTTGTTCCGATGGCGCCAGCGCCCTGTTCGCGCATGGTGTCGATGGCCACGTGCAAGGGCAAGATGCAGTGAGCGCGGTCCGACACGACGAGCTCGTCGTTCTTCAAGTAGCCGCGCGCCTCGAGCGTCTGAATCTCGTCGTGGAGGGTGCGCGGGTCGATGACCATCCCCTGGGCGAGGACGCACCGCGTGCGCCGCAAGACCCCGCTCGGTATGAGCCGGACGATCACCTTCTCGCCGCCCGCCACCAGCGTGTGGCCGGCGTTGGGACCGCCGGCGAATCGAACGACCATGTCGGCCTTCTCGGTGAGAAGGTCGATGACCTTGCCTTTTCCTTCGTCGCCCCACTGGGCGCCGACCACCACAACGCTCGCCATCGGCTCTGACGTCTATCACGAAGGGAGCCGCGCGCCTGCTCCGAGTGCGCAAGAGCGGACGGGCAGGCCTTGCGGAGACCCGTTCCCCGGTTGATAAGGGGGCCGTGGGCTACGAGGCCGTTCTCTTCGACCTGGATGGCACGCTCGTCGATTCCCTCGACGACATTGCTGCCGCGTGCAACTTCGCTCGTTCGCGCCGGGGCCTCTTGCCTCAACCGAGGGAGACGCTCCGCTCGTTCGTCGGTGATGGAGCCCGATGGCTCGTTGCGCGCTCCTTTGGCTTGCGCGCCGACGAGCCGAAAGACTCCGAGGCGTTGGACGACGCGATGCGGGACTTTCGCGAATTCTACCGGGCGCATCCCGCCGATCATGCCGTCGTGGCGCCGGGCGCAGCGGCCATGCTCACGCAACTCGCGCCGCTTCCCATGGCCGTCGTCACGAACAAGTCACGCGCGCTCGCCGTCGCGCTGCTCGAGGCCACGGCGCTCTTGGCGCATTTCCGCGTCGTGCGGGGCGGCGGTGACGGCGCGCTCAAACCTGCGCCGGACCTGCTCGTTAGCGCCATGGCTGCCATGGGCGTTTCGCCCTCAAGGACCGTCATGGTTGGTGACGGGCATCAGGATCTCGACGCGGGCCGCGCCGCCGGGTGCGTCACCGTCGCCGTTCGCGGTGGCTTTGGGAGCGATGCGTCTCTGGAGGCGTGCGCCCCCGACTTCACGCTGGCGCGACTGGCGGAGCTTCCCGCCTTGCTGCGGCTGTGACGGCAGCGAAGCGCTCAGCCGGGGCCGTCTCGTACGATGGCCTTGGCTGGGGGGCACATCATGTCGAGCCGCATCCGAAACTCGCTCGGCACGTCGTGAAACATGAGACCCACGCCGGGGCCACGCTCGCCGGTGGGGCGGAGGCGAACCACCGTGGAGTCCGCCTCAAAGCTCCCGGCGGGCAAAGCGAACCGAACGTTGACCCTGCTTCCTACGATGAGCAGGCTGGGGACGCTGAGGAAGACGCCGCTCGCGGAGACGTTCTCCGTCCGAGCGTGAACGATGTTGGTCCCGACGCGCAGCTCCGCGTCGACCTCGTAGGCGATGCGGTCTGCGGTCCTCCGCTCCGACCCCCCAACGACGATGCGAGGTGCAGATTGCAAGTCATTGTCGGCCATCGCCCGGAGCATATCGTTCCGCTGCGGCCCTGGGAAGCGGCGCGCTCGCTCCCGAGCATGACATCTGGACGGCCTATGGCGCAGCCGGTTTCACGTCCACTTCGCGCAGACGGCCACGAAAGCGCTCGAGCTTCTCTTCAAGCGGACCGAGCATCGCGGGCTGCTCTGCGAGGTCGGTGAGCTCGCCGGCGTCGCGGCTCAGGTCGAAGACCTGAAACTGAGTCCCCCCGAAATGGAGGAGTTTGACGCCCGCGCCAGGGCCCGAGATGAGAGCGCGCCGAACGCCATTGTAGGGGCCGGCGGGCATGTCCAAGTAAACGTCGCGTGGCCCCGGCGACGGTTCACCGAAGACATCGTCGCTCATGGATTCGCCAGAGATCTGCTCGGAAGGCGCCGGCGGCAGGCCTAGCAGGTCCAGCACCGTGGGCACGAGGTCGATGAGCGCCCGCCGATCGGCGACGCGGTGCGCAGGCTGCCCCGGCACGTGGACCAAGAGCGGCACGCGCACCAAGGACTCCCAGAGCTCGACGCCGTGCCAGTTCATGTTGTGTTCGGCGAACGCCTCGCCATGGTCCGAGGTCACGACGACGATGGTCCGCGCGCCAAATGGCGACGACTCGATGCGCTCGAGGAGCCGCCCGACGTGCTTGTCGGTGAACCAGACCTCCTTGTCGTAGGCGGCGCGCGTCGACTCCATGAAGGTTGGTTTGGCGCCGGGGCGGAGGAACGTCGGCCCCCCGGGATGGTCCATGTATTGCGCATGCGGATCGAAGTAGTGGACCCACATAAAGAATCGCCCCCCCGTATTCTCCTTCTTCGCGAGCTGGGCCAGCGCGGCATCGGTGAGCTCTTTGCTCGTCACTGAGGTGTCGGTGTCGCCCTGTCCCGACGACGGCTTCGCCGACAAGTCGAACTCGTCGAAGCCTTGCGTAAGGCCGCTCCAAGGCAAGAAATACCAGTGCGACGCGGCTCCAAAGGTCCGAAGCCCGGCCGCTTTGAGCCGCTCCGCCAGAAGGACGTTGTCCTTTTCATACGTGTTGAAGTGGCTTCCGTTGCGAAGCGTCTCACTCGGGTACTTTCCGATGAGGACCGGCGCCAGGCTCTTGCCGGTGTAGGACGCGGGCGCGTAAGCGCGTTCGAACACCGTGCTCTTGGCGGCGAGGCGATCAAGGTTTGGGCTCACCGGCAGGTCGTAGCCGAGGAAGCCCAAGTCGGGCCTTAGCGTGTCGATGGTCACGAGGACGAGGTTGAAGTCGGTGGGAGCCTTGCGCGCCTTGACCTGCTTCGGTTGCGACGGGACCGCGAGCGGAGTGTCGGCCCCGCTGCAGTCCTCGTCGATGCCGTTGCCCGGCACGTCGAGCGCGCTGGGGGAACGGCGTGCGTTGCCGTCGTCGCAGTCGCGGCCCCCAAACGTGCGCGCCGCGCCGTCACCGTCCCGGTCTGTGAGGCGCCTTGCCCCGGCGAGCGCCAGACGCCCCAGGGGGGCACGCTTCTCGACGGCCCTCGCGAGGGTCGCGCTCCCGTCAAACATGCGAGCCGCAGGCATCGCGAGCGCGAGCGGCAAGAGCGCTCCCAAGAACAGCGCGACCAACTCCGCGACGGAGCCGCGAGGGCGAATGACGAGCGGCGCCACAAAGGCAAATGCCGCCATCAGCGCCCCGTGCCCCACGGGCCGCAAGTCGAGCTCGCTGCGTGCGAGGACGCCGAAGATCCCGAGCGCACCTCCCCCTCCGCCGACGTCGCCGTTCTTCACGCCCCACGCGATGGTCGCGACCGACGCGGCGACGGCGACGGCGCTCGTGAACACAGGGTCCACAAGCTGCGGGAGCCGTTCGGCCCCGAGCGCGAAGAGCCGCCTGAGGGGCGACACGAGCGCGAGCGCGAGGGCAAGTGCCAGGAGGGCCAGAAGGCCGCCGACGCCGACAAGTTCGGCGGCGGCGACTCTCCCCTCGCCCTGGCCCAGCAAGTCCCTCGCGACGTGCGCCATCGAGACCACCCAAACGAGCCCCGAAAGGATGGCGAGTGGAGCCGCTGCCGCCACGCGTGACCGGGTCCAGAGCGGCTCCGCTCGAACGAGTCGAGCCAGGTCACGCGGCCCCGTGGGGCCTCGCGGATCGAGCAACAGGAGCGCCGCGGCGACGGACGCGCCGACCACCAACCCAAGCGGCGCGAGGATTCCCCAGAGCGCGAGCAATCCGTCAGAGCGGCCTGTGCCAAGGCCCCGCGCCTCGACGAGGGCCACGATGGCCGTGGCCAACTGGGCCCCGAAGGCGGACGCGAGCGTGCGGCGGAGACGAGGCATCGGCGCCGACGACTCTACAACATGAGGGGCCGCTCTCGCCGCGGGCAACTCACCGCTTGACGGCTTTGGACGCGGCGCTTTTGGCCAACGGATGCGCAGCGTCGTAGGCCTTGAGGAGGTGCTCGACGGACACGTGGGTATAACGTTGCGTCGTTGACAGTGACGAGTGTCCGAGAAGTTCCTGAATGGCGCGGAGGTCAGCGCCGCCGTCCATGAGATGCGTCGCGCAGCTGTGCCGCAGCGCATGCGGGTGGAGATCGGCTCGGCCCGCTCCCGCAGCGCCCCAAGCGCGCACGAGCTTCTGCATCGCACGCGGCGTCATGCGATGCCCGCGGTGACTGACGAAGAGCGCGACGGGATCAGGTTCTTTGCGGCGAGAGCGGAGCGTCGGACGAACCTCGAGGTAGGCGCGGAGCGCCTTCTGGCTCTCTGTTCCTAGGGGAACGACGCGCTCCTTGTTGCCCTTGCCCAAAACGCGGACCTCGCCTCGGCCATCGTCGACATCAGCGGCATCGAGCCGTACCAACTCGCCAACGCGCAGCCCGGATCCGTAGAGCACCTCGAGAATCGCGCGGTCGCGGAGGCGCCTTGGCGACACTGCTCGCCGACAGCGTGCGCGAGAGCTCGCCAAGCCACCCGCGCAAGACGTACACGTCGAGGTCGTCTAGATGGGGGGGCCTGCCCGATTTCTCTCGGCGGGCGGCCACGAAGCGAACGAGCGTGGCGAGGTCGCGCCGGTAGGCGTCGAGCGTGTGAGCCGATACGCGGCGCTCGGTCTCGAGGTGCGTGAGAAAAGCGAGAACCGCCGCCTCAAGGTCCACCCCTCTCGACTAGCAGCGCGCGCCGGGGACGCAAAGAAACGCGCAGCCCGTCAGAGCTTCTGGCGACACGCACGCTCGACGTCGGCCACGGTCTTGGGGACGGACTCGGTGAGGTTGATGGGACCGTCGGGCCCGACCAGGATGTCATCTTCGATGCGAACGCCGATGCCGCGATACGCCGCAGGAACGTTTGCGTCCTTCGCGATGTAGAGACCCGGTTCGACGGTGAGGACCATCCCCGCCGCAAGCGGTCGCGGCTCGCCGCCTTGGAAATACGCGCCGACGTCGTGAACATCCATGCCCAACCAGTGGCTTGTGCGATGCATGTAAAACGGCTTGTAAGCCTCTTCGCTCACGAGCTTTTCCACCTCGCCGGTCAAGAGGCCGATGCGCACGAGGCCCTTCGTTAGGCTCTCGACCGTTGCTTGATGAATCGCGTCGATGGTCGCACCGGGCTTGGTCTTTTCGATCGACGCAAGCTGCGCCTCGAGGACGATCTCGTAGACCTCCCTCTGCTCGCGCGAGAAGGTGCCGTTGACGGGGAAGGTCCGGGTGATGTCGCTCGCGTAGTGCCCAAACTCGCACCCCGCGTCGATGAGGAGGAGGTCGCCGTCTTCGAGGCGGCGGTCGTTCGAGCGGTAGTGCAAGATGGTCGCGTTGACGCCCGAGCCCACGATGGCGCCGTAGGCCTGGCGCTCGGCGCCACCGCGCCGGAAGGCCTCCATCAAGGCGGCCTCCACCTCGTATTCGAAGAGGCCCGGCCGCGCCATGGCCATGGCCCGCGCGTGCGCCTCGCCGGAGATGGTCGCGGCCCGGCGCATGCGCGCCACTTCGTCGTCGTCCTTGAGGAGCCTCATCTCACCGAGCAGGCTGGCCGGATCCACGACGACGTGCGGATACGTCGTTGCCGTGCGCGAGCGGGACTTGAGCCGTTCGAGGGTCGAGAGGACTCGGCGGTCCATCGCCGCGTCGCGGCCAAGCCGATACACGAGCCGCGCATGGTCGCCGAGCAGCCTCGCGAGCTCCTTGTCGAAGTCGGCGACGGGAAACGCCTCGTCGAAGCCAAACGTCTCCACGGCGCCGTCGACGCCGGCGCGAGGCCCGTCCCAGATCTCGCGCTCAGGGTCGCGGGGCCGAACGAACAACGTGGCCTTACGGTGGCGGGTGGATAGAACAAGGACGCTTTCGGGCTCCGCGAAACCGGAGAGATAGAAAAAATCCGAGTCCTGGCGGTACTCCTGCTCAACGTCGCCGTTGCGCATCTGCACGGGCCATGACGGCATCACGACGAGGGCCTCGCCCAAAGCGGCGCCAGAGTCGGGAGCAGACAGCGCCTCGAGCAGCCGTGCCCGGCGGCGGCGGAATACCTCGAAATTCATCGCGGCGACCTTTGGCGATGCGCCGCGGTCGGTCAAGTGGCGAGAACGGTCTTGCTGAAAGTTTTCCTACATGGGACTACATGGCGCACTCTTCGGGGGCATGAATTTCGAAGAACGCCGCCAGAAGCGCAGCTCGGACCCTCTCGTTGCGCTCCACTATCAGCTCGCCACGGCGCGAAAGGACGCCTCCGTCGACACGTTGATCCTCGCCGACGCGTCGGGCGTGATGGTCGCCGGCGTCGGTGCGTGGGCGGCATGCGAAGAATTGGCGGCCTACGCTCCGCTCCTGCGTGAGGACGCGGCGGCCCAAGAGCCCTCCCGCTTCGCGAATTTGCGCACCGAGGTCGAGCTTCGGACACTCCGCATCGACGGCCAGGACGTCTTGCTCTGCGCCCGCGCGGCACGCCGTCGCGCCGGGCCAGCGCTGGACGCCGCCCTCGAGCGGGCCGCCCGCGGCGTCGCGCGCATCCTCGCAGCCTGACGGCCGCGTTGCGGGCTTCGTGCTCACGGGCCGGCGCCGCGATTTCGCGCAGGCTTCCGTTGACCCCGGCGCCGTGAGCCAGGTATTCCCTGGCCATGTCTGGTGACAAGCGGCGACGGCTCGAGGGCGTCATTCCAGACCTCTTGAAGCGCGCCGTCGAGATCGGGGTCGAAAAGGCCACCGAGGCGCCTGACTCGATCAAGCAGTTCATGCACGATCGCAAGGTGCCCAAAGAGGTTGCCCAGCTCCTCTTTGCTCAAATGGAGGAGACGAAGAACGGGATTCTTCGTGTCGTGGCGAACGAGTTTCGCGACTTCCTCGAACAGACGAACATCGCCGCCGATCTGCAGAAGCTGCTGACGAGCGTGCAGTTTGAGGTCAACACGACGATTCGCTTCACGCCCAACGAGCCCTCGGCTGCGGCCGCGGACCACGAGGCGGAGGGCGATCCCGAGGCGTTGCCAAAACCCCAGGTGAAGACAGACGTCTTCGTCAACAAGCGAGACGCAAAGCGGAGAAATCGAGAATGAAGTCGCTCAAGACCGGGGGAGAGGTCGACAGCTGGTGCACCAAGTGCCGGCTGGTTCTAAACCACCGCATCATCGCCATGGTGGGGCCGAAGCCCGTTCGCGTGGAGTGCTCGACCTGCAGCTCGCATCACAATTTTCGCGCTCGCCCGCCGGGGGAGAAGGAGGCTGCGTCGCCGCGCTCCACCAAGAGCGGCATCTCCGAGCCGCGGGCTCCGCGCATGTCGTCGGCCACGAAGGCCGAGCAGGCGCGCGTGACGCGCGAGGTCACTTGGGAGAAGGCGGTCACCGGGCGCGCCGTGGCTGACTTCCGGAAGTACACGATTCACGAGACGTTCCGCGAGGGCGATCTCATCAAGCACACGCGCTTCGGCGACGGCGTGGTGACTCGAATCATCGATGCGAACAAGATCGAGATTCTCTTCAAGGACGAGTCGCGGACGCTCGCACAGACGCTTCCCAAGGGATGACGCTCGCAGCGGGCTCCGCGGCGCCCGGTCGCGGCGCCAGCGCTTCGGCGAGATCCACGGAGAGCGCCCTCCGGCGCGGCATCCTGGCGCTCTTGCGCGTGGTCGCTCGCGTCTATTTTCGCAAGATCAGCGTCGTCGGGGATGTGCCTCGAGGTGCTACCGGCCGCGTCCTCTTGCCGAATCACGTCAACGGCCTCGTCGATCCGCTGCTCGTTCTCACGACGGCAGAGACGCGGGTCGCGCCCATCTCCAAAGCGCCGCTCTGGAAGATCCCGATCCTCGGGGCGCTGCTCGACGCGCTCGGTGCGGTCCCCGTCGTGCGCCGCCGCGACGATCCGACGAAAGCCGGTGGAGCGAACGACGAGCTCTTCAAGACCGTGGGGCATCACCTGGCCCGCGGCGGAAATATCCTCATTTTCCCTGAAGGAACGAGCCACAACGAGCCTGGGCTGGTCAAGCTGCGAACGGGGCCGGCCCGCATGATGCTCTGCGGCGAAGGCGTCGCGCCGGCGACGATCAGCTTTCAGGCGGTGGGCCTCGAGTTCGAGGCTCGGGATGTCTTTCGGTCCCGCGTCCTTGTGTTTTATGGCCCCGCCCGCACGTTCGCGTCGGTGGCCCCCGCCTCGCTGTCCGATGAGGAGCGCGTGCAAGCGGTCACGCGCGTGATTCAGGAGGACCTCTCGCGAATGCTGGTGACCGCCGACAACTGGGAGGAGCGGCGGCTCACCGAACAGGTCGCCGAACTCTTGGCGCACGAGGCCGGCGAGACCTCCTTCGAAGGCTTTGCCGAGCTGGCTCGGGCGGTTCGCGACGCCGGGGGAGCGCTCCGTCTTCACGCACCGGCTCTCGTGGACCCCGTGAAGGAGCGGACCGCTGCCTATTTCGCGGTCCTCGAACGCGAGGGACTCAGCGACCAAGACGTCACGTCGACGAACGTTCCGCTGCGCGCGGGTCGCGTCGCCCCGTGGCTCATGTTGCTCGTGCTGCCGTTGGCGACGCTCGGCTTCTTTCTCTACGCGTTGCCCTATCGCATTCCCCGTTGGGTCTCGGCGCGGGCTGGCGGCGAGGGCGACCTCGTCTCGACGCTGAAGCTCGTGGCCGGACTCGGGGTGTTTCCCCTCTGGGCATGCGGTTGGAGCGTCGCCTTCGCGTTCGGGTTGCCGGGAATGTGGCCGCTCCTCGCCATTTTCCTCGTGTGGACGACGCCGCTGCCAGCGCTCTGGTGGCTCGACGCGCTCGAGGACGGCTCCCTGGAGCGACGGCCGTCGAGACACGACGTCGTCGCCCTAAGGCGCGCCGCCGTCTCAGCCATCGAAGAGGCCAGGGTCGCCCTGCTCGCGGCCAAGGCGGTGTGATGCGCGAACGAAGCTGGGCCCCACTGCTCGTGTCGCTCGCCGTCGCCGCGGCCGCGCGCCCCGCGTTTGCGGCCGGGGAAGCGCCTGTGTCCGGGATTCGCTGGGCGCCTTCGGTGGAAGGGCGCCTTGGCGCCTGGCTCGTGGCTGGCCCCTTCCGCGAAGCCGAAGGGAAGAAGGGCATGAAGGCGCGGCCGCCGCAGCTCGCGTTCGTTCCTCCGGGGCTCGACGAAGCACGCCTCGCACCAGCGCTTGGCGCGCCCGTCGGTGTCGAAGGGAGGCCCTTCGTCGCGGTCGCGAGCGACGGTTCGAGCGGCGTCGACGTCCGCGGCGCCTTGGGCCTCGGCAACGGGCCGCGTGAGGCCGAATACCTGGCCTACGCGGGCATCCTGCTTGAAGCGAGCACGGCTCAACGCGGGTTCTTGCTCCTTCAAGGGGCAGAGGCGCTCCAGGTCATCGTGGACGGACGCGTGCACTATGCACGCGAGTCCCCGCTCGCCTCCGGCGACGAGGATCAGGTCCCGCTGCGCCTCTCGCGGGGCGCTCACCGGGTCGTCCTGAAGGTACGTTCGCAGGGCGGTGGGCTCCTTACGCTGAGGGCTCGGCTCGTTGACGAAACCTTTCGTGCCCCCGCCGGCGTCGTGGCGGTGCTGCCAGGCGCCCAGTCCGCGGAGGCACAGCGGCTCGCGCAGCGCGCGGCGCAGGTGTCCGTCGACCGAGGCCTCACCCCTTCGGGCTACGAGCCGAAGGTCCTCGTGCGATTTCCTGACGGCTCGCCGGTCGACGTCGTCGGCTCGATGGTGGCCCGCGTGGTCACGCGGGAGCGCGAGCTCGCGTCGACGGGGCCGGTGCCGCTTGGGGCCAAGGCCGCGGCGCGCGGCGAGTGGGAACTCTCGCTCCCCGCGCTCGAGGGCCCGCTAGCGGAGGCCGCCGAGGACCAACTCGCCAGCGTCGAGGTGGACGTGCTGGGACGAAGTTGGCGCTTCCCCTTCCCGGCTCGCGGCGCGACGCGCGCCGCGACGCGGCGGGCGCTCTTTGCGCTGGCCGCGACACCGTCCGATGCTCCCTGGTTACGCCGCGGCAGCTTCGCGAGCGTTGAACATTTACGCCGCCGCCTCGTCGACCTCGTGGGCCGCGGCGACGACGACAAGGACGCGCAGCTGCGCGAGGCGAGCGACCTCGAGAGCGTCGCGGCGCGCCTCGAGGCGAACCGTGATCCGTTCGAGGGCCGCACCGGCTTCCTCCGCCGGGCCTATCGCTCGCCTGTCGACGGTGAGCTTTCGCCGTACGCCCTCTACGTGCCCCCGGGATACCGTGAAGGGACCAAGCGGTCCTACCCGCTCATCGTTGCGCTTCACGGTCTCAACGGCAAACCGATGGCGATGCTCCGTTGGTTCTTCGGCGGAGACGATCCGAAGCGCGATCAAGAGTGGGAAGACCGTCACACCGACGGCCTCGCGCCGCTGGATGCGTTCGTCGTGGCGCCGGCGGGCCACGGCAACACGATGTATCGCCACTTGGGTCAGGACGACGTGCTGCGGGTCGTCGACGAAGTCACCGAGTTGTACCCCGCCATCGATCGCGGGCGCGTAAGCGTCACGGGCCCCTCCATGGGCGGCATCGGCGCGGCGGCGTTGGCGCTCCGGATGCCGGACCGGTTCGCAGCCGCGGCGCCGCTTTGCGGGTACCACAGCGTCTTCGTTCGGCGAGACGTGCTCGGGAAGGCGCTGCGACCATGGGAGCGCTTCCTCGCCGAGGAGCGGTCGAACGCGTCGTGGGCCGAAAATGGTGCGCGCACGCCCATGTTCATCGTTCACGGGACCGAGGACTTGCCGGTAGAGAACAGCGGCGTCTTGGTGGAGCGCTACGAGGCGCTCAAGTTTCCCGTCGTCTTCGAGGCCCCCAAGCTCGGGCACAACGTGTGGCAAACAACCTACGAAGAGCTCAAGGCCGCGAAGTGGCTCATGGCTCACGCCCGGGACCAGCACCCGCGCACGGTTCGCTTTCGCACAGCGCGCACGCGCGACGGGCGCGCGGCCTGGGTCACGGTGAGTGAGCTAGAACGACCCGACTCGTGGGCTGAGGTTGACGCTCGCGTCGTCTCTCGTCGTTCCATCGCGGCGACGACGCGAGGCGTCGGCGCCCTGGAACTCGAGCGCGACCCTCGGCTCCTCGACCCGGCCGCCCCGACCTCGGTGACCGTCGACGGGCAGACGTTCCACGTTGCGAGCGATGCGCCGCTCGCCTTCCACAAGAACGCCGGCCGCTGGTCCGCGGGCGTGCGACCGGCCTCCGCGACGCCGCGAAAGCAAGGCACCCTAACGGGGCCATTCCGCGACGTGTTCCACGAGCCCTTGCTGTTCGTCTACGGCGCGAGCGATCCGCTGGTGGCTCGCGTTAACGAGGACGTTGCGCGAGCGTTCGCTCGAGTGCGCGGCGGTGTCGACGTGCAGTACCCAATCCTGAGCGACGTCGAGTTCGTGGCGCGAGGCGAGCCGGTTGGCCATTCGCGCCCCCTCTTTCTCGTGGGCACCGCGCGGTCGAACCTCGTCTTGCGAGCGCTGGCGTCGGAGCTTCCAATTCAGGTCGACGAGCGCGGGATCAGCGTCGGTGGGCGGCTCGTCACCAACGGCGAGCGCGACGCCGGCACGGCCTTCGTCTTTCCGAACCCGAAGCGCCCGGACCGCTACGTCGCCGTCGTTTCGGGGATGACGGCGCTGGCCACCTACCGGGCGTTGTCCTTGCCCGACCTACTGCCCGACTTCGTGGTTTACGACGAGCGGGTCAAGTCGGCTCGAGGCCAGATGATCCTCGGCTCCGCGAGCGTCATCGCGGGCGGCTTCTTCACGAGAGACTGGGCCGCGCCGAGCGGCCTCGTCGATCCCTTTGCGAAGAGCTCGGCGTCGCCGGCGAAGGCGGGGCTGTCGCCGAGCGACGGCGAGATGTAGCGCTCAGAGCCCAGCGAGGACTCGCTCGAGGGCGCGCTCTTGCTCGTCATCGAGGGCGCCCCAACGAACCCCCACGGCCTGCGGCGCGCGGATGCCGCAGCGCCTGAAACGAGTGACGGTGCCAGGAAGGGTCAGCTTCTCGTCGCCCACCGTCAGTTTGACGATGATCTTGTCACCGATGTCGAGGATGCAAGGCGACCGGAGCAGCGCGCCGCCCCTCGAAATGTTCTCCGTCATCATGAGGACGTGGCCGCGCGGCGCATCGACCCCCGCGATGGCGTGGAGTGGCAAGCGCTCCTCGTCGCGTCGTTCGCCGAGCGAACCGCCGACGTGGGCGATGATGAGGCCCCAGCGCTCGAGCTCGTCCATGCTGAGGACGTCATCAAGGGGGACGGTGAGTTCTCCCGAGAAGCTGAGGCTGCCCCGCTCCCAGCTTCCCTCTACCTCGCGCATCGATAGGAGCGCCTTCATGTGAGCCCGCACGTCGTCGGAGAGCGCAGCGGAGAGCGCGCCGGCGTCCGCTAGCTCGAGCCGCAACAGCATCTCGATGAAATTCAGCTTCTCGGCCTTGCAGAGCGCGAGCACGAGGTCGAGTTCGTGAGCGCCGACGATTTCGCCGTCGATCAGCCGACGCGCGAAGCTCGGGAGGCCAAAGCCCGTCGTGCTGACCCAAGCCACCTCACCGTCGACGAGGTGAATGACCCCGCTACCTTGCTGGCCGCGTAGCCGCACGGTGTCGCAAACGCGCGGCGCGGCGACGGGGAGCTCGCGCTCGCGCGCGAGGAACTCGTGACCTTCATCGTCACCACGAACGGCCCGGTATTCGCCGGAGCCCATCGGGAGGTCGAGCGCGTGCGTGCCCGACATGCCGCGGGCGCGCGGGCCCAGCTGGCGCGCGGCCACGATCTTCTTCTGCGGTCGATGAGACATGCGTGCTGCACCTGTTCGCGTTTGGGAAGTCGACCTAGGCCCCTTAACGGGGACGCAAAAGGGACGCGCGAGGCCCTTCTTCTATGACCGAGCGCGTCCGCTTTCGCTGCAAAGGAAAGCCTGGTCACTGCATTTTCCTGCGACCGAGTGGTTCGTGTACGCACGCCGGGTACACGTGGACGAGGTCGGTCCGACGTATCGCACCCGCTGGCGCGACACGTCCTAGGGTCAACGTCCGCGCCGCTTGCCTCGCATCGAGAAGTCGCCGGCGCCAGCGCCGATGCCACCACCGGTACCCGTGGTCCGCGTGCGCCCTCCCCGCCCCGGCGGCCGCTCCTCGGTGGGGCCCTCGGCGGGACTCGAACGACCCCGGCTCGAACCGCCACCCCAATCTTGGCGGACCTCGTAGCTCCGCCGCCCCGGCGAGCCGCCGCCATAGCGAGGTGTCTCGCCGCCCGCGGCGGGACGTGCCCCTTCGCGAGTGCCGCGATTCGCTCCGCGGGGGCCCCGCCCCGGGCGCTCGTTCGTGTCGGTGTGAGGGGCTTTCTTGGTGGACCGCGCCGGCGTGCGGCGCGCGCGCTGCGACGAGTCCACCTCGTCGGTCGAGCGAATGCGCTTCGGCACCCCGTACTCCTTCTTGAGCAGTGTCAGCTCGTCGCGCGTCAGCGCACGAACGCGGCCGGGAGCGAGGCCTTCGGACGTCACGCCGGCGAAGGCCGTCCGGGCGAGGCGCATCACGGGGAAGCCGGTCGCTTCGCCCATGCGCCGAATCTGTTGGTTCCGTCCTTCGAAGATCGTGATCTCGAGCCAGGTCTTGCCGCCTTCGTGACGGAGCAGCTTGGCGGCAGCGGGGAGAGTCTTGCCGTCCTCGAGGTTCACGCCGCGGCGCCAGACCTCAATGTCCTCGTTTCCCATCTCGCCGGAGACCTTGAGGACGTAGGTCTTGGGGACCTTCTTTTTGGGATGGAGGAGTCCGTTGGCAAATCGCCGTCGTTCGTCGCCAGCAGGATCCCGCTCGTCGCGAAGTCGAGGCGCCCGATGGGATAGACGCGAGCGCCAAGAGGCGACAGCATCTCCGCCACCGTGGGCCGACCCTCGGGATCACTCAGCGTGGAAACGACGCCGCGCGGCTTGTGCAGCGCGTAATAGGCGAACTCCTCGGCGACGACCCGTTTGCCGTCGACTTCGATGCGATCGGTCGTCGGATCAGCCTTGGAGCCGAGCTCCTTGACGATGCGACCGTTGACGCGAACGCGACCGCTGGTGATGAGCTCTTCGGCGGCTCGCCGTGACGCCAAGCCGCCACGGGCGAGGATCTTCTGGAGGCGTTGAACGGTCATGGAGGCGCGATCAGCGCGCTCCGGCGTCTGCGCCCATTTGCTCGCGGGCTTGGCGCTCTGCTTCCTCGACTTGCGCCAAGTGCAGCTGATCGCGGTCCCAACGGTCGACGTGGCCATCCATGGTCTCGTCGAGGCCCATGCGCTCAAGGCGTCCGCGCGTGTAGATCTCCCAGACGTCGGGCTTGCCGTCGCCGTTTCGATCGCGCTTGATGCGGGCGAGGGTGCCGTTGGTGTAGGCCTTCCAAACGTCGGGCCGCCCGTCAGCGTTGGTGTCGAGGTTCTCTTCAGCGAGTCGGCCCTGGACGAACGAGATCCACACGTCAACGCGGCCGTCGTAGTTGGTGTCGGCCTCTTCGCGGAGGGCCTCGCCCTTGTTGTTGAACGTGCGGACGACGTCCTTGATGCCGTCGAGGTTCGTGTCGATCTCGCGGCACACGAGCACGCGGTGGCGCGAGTCGGCCTCGCCGAAGGTGCGGTAGATGCGTCGGACATTGGGCTTCACGGCGCCGGGCCCCGACGTCTCCACGTGGTCGAGCTCAGGCTTGTTGCGCCAATCGCACATCGACCGATCGTCTTTCGGCCAGTTGCTCGGATCTTTCGACCCGCCGGGGGTCACGGTGGCGGTCTTCGGCGCGGGTTGTCCCCCGCAAGCGGCCACGAGCGCGAGGGCTGCTACGGCTGAGTAGCGCACGAACAATCGCTTCATCACTTGCCCTTCCCCTTCGGCGCCGGCGCCGCTGGCTTGTCGGTGGCCTTCGGAGCGGCCTTGCCCGGGTCGGCCTTTGCGGGCGTCGCCGATCCGGCGGCTGCCGGTGCCGGCGCAGGTACCGGCAGCGGTGCGGCGCTGGGCGCTCCGGCGTCAGCGACGGCGACGTTGGACGCCGCGGGCGAGGTCGGCGCTCCGCCGTCGGCGCGGGACGCATCGCCGCCAATGGTGTCAGACGGATCGGGCTGACCGTCGCCGTTGCGGTCAAACGCGACGGTGACCTTCTCGCCTTCCCAGGTCCACCACTGATCGACCTTGCCGCTGCCGCGCGTATCGCGCTCGCGCCGCACCAGCTTGCCGCTGGCCGTATCGTAAAAGTCCCAGGTGTCGATCTTGTGGTGCGCGAGCGTGTCGTATTCGACGCGCGCCAACTTGCCGCCTTCGAAGTACTCGATGGCATCGACCACGCCGCTCTCGTCGTAGTCGGCTTCGCGGCGGCGCAAGGTGCCCGACGCGTCGAAATACTGGAAGAGGTCCGGCTTGCCGTTCCGGTTCAAATCGGTGACGCGGCACATCTCCTTGCCGCCGGCCAGCACTCGGCGAATGTCGGCCTTGCCGTCGCCGTTCACGTCGACAGCGTCGACGTTGCTGCCCTCGCAGGGCTCGTGCTGGATGGCCGTCGAGCGAACGGGCGCCTGCGCTCCCCCCCCACCGGTCGACACCGAGAGGTCCGAGCTTCCACATCCGGCCAGGAGCAACGCCCCCAGCAAAGCGACCGCCGCCGAGGGGCGAGGGAGGAGAACGTGCGTGCGATCCATGAGTGTTGGCACGATACCGACCCGCGCGGCTCGCCTGCAAGCACCTCTTTTCCCTTTTGGCGGGGGCAGCCAGGGCCAGGGGGCCCGCGTTTTGGTGCGCACGGGCCCCTAACGGAGGAAAATTCCAGCGCGAAGCGACGCTCAGCGTGAACTTGGCCCTCCACAATAATCACAAGGAATCCCGGCCACATCGATGCCATCGAGCGGCCTCCCCCCTTGAACGGTCACGTATGTTCACGTATTGTATGTTCGTTCGATGCGAACGATGGGCTTGGCGCGACACTCGGCAGGACGGTACGACGATGTCTCGTAAGAAGATTTCGACGACCATCTACGTAACGCCGGAGCAGAACGACAAGCTCAAGCTCTTGCACGAGCGCACGAAGGTGCCCGTCGCCGTCTACATTCGCGAAGGCATCGACCTCGTGCTTCGGCACTACGCGCACGTCCTTCCCGGCCAGCTGCCGCTCGATGCACCGCGACCCGCGACGGCAGAGCGCGAGTCATCGTCGAACCTGCGACGTGAGCGGACCGCCGAGGAGCGTCGGCCGCGCGACGAGGGTGATGGCCCCGTCAAGAAGGCGGGCGGCTGACGGCCCTGGACGGCGCGGTCGGAAACCCCGTCGCGAACAGCTGATGGTTGTCATCGTCGCGCGCGTCTGCTTGAAGTAGCTGGACGTCCGCCCCACCTCCGATTCAGAGAACGCCAGGCCCCGTGTCCACGCCGCAGCCCAAGATTCGCAATTTTTCGATCATCGCGCACATCGACCACGGAAAATCCACGCTGGCCGATCGCATCCTCGACGTCACCGGCGCGCTGACGCAGCGCGAACAGCGCGATCAGTTCATGGACAAGATGGACATCGAGCGCGAGCGCGGGATCACCATCAAGGCTCAGCACGCGCGGCTCCGGTTTCAGGCCAAGGACGGCGAGGTCTACCAGCTCAACCTCATCGACACGCCGGGTCACGTCGACTTCAACTACGAAGTGTCGCGGTCCCTCTCGGCGTGTGAAGGCGCGATCTTGGTGGTCCACTCGACCCAGGGCGCCGAGGCGCAGACGCTGGCGAACGTCTATCTCGCCATCGACCAGGGCCTCGAGATCATCCCCGTACTTAATAAAGTCGACCTCCCTTCGTCCGACGTCGAGCGGACGAAAGAACAGATCGAGCAGGTCGTTGGCCTCGACTGCAGCGACGCTGTCTCGTGCAGCGGCAAGACCGGCGTCGGTGTTCCCGACATCCTCGAGCAGATCGTGGCGAAGGTCCCGGCGCCGCGCGGCAACCCCGCGGCGACGCTGCGCGCGCTCATCTTCGACACTTGGTACGACAGCTATCGCGGTGCCGTCGTCATGGTGCGCGTCGTCGATGGAACCCTAAGGCGCGGCGACAAGATTCGCTTCATGGCGACCAAGAGCGACTACGAGGTCACCGAGTTGGGGACGTTCCAACCGTTCCCTGTCGCCCTCGATGAGATCGGCCCGGGAGAGGTCGGCTTTCTCGCCGCGAACATCAAGAGCGTCCACGACACGAAGGTCGGCGACACGGTAACCCACACCGGCAAGCAGGCCAGCGAGATGCTCCCGGGCTTCAAAGAAGTGAAGCCCATGGTCTTCGCGGGCGTCTGTCCGACCGACAGCTCCGACTACCCGGCGCTGCGCGACGCGCTCGAGAAGCTGAACCTCAACGACGCAGCGTTCACCTTCGAGCCCGACTCCTCCGAGGCGCTCGGCTTCGGCTTTCGCTGTGGGTTCTTGGGTCTACTCCACATGGAGATCATCCAGGAGCGGCTCGAGCGCGAGTTCAATCTCGACCTCATCACGACGGCGCCGAGCGTCGTGTACTCGGTCTACAAGACCGACAACACGGTGCTGCGCGTGGAAAACCCTGCGAAGCTGCCGTCGACGCAGTTCATCGAGCGCATCGAAGAGCCGATCGTCAAGATGACGATTCACGTACCCAGCGACTACGTCGGCGTGGTGCTCTCGCTTTGCCAAGACAAGCGCGGCGTCCAGAAGGGAATGCAGTACGCGAGCGCCGATCGCGTGATCATCACCTACGAGCTCCCCTTCGCCGAGGTGCTCTTCGACTTTCACGACAAGCTGAAGAGCATCTCGCGCGGCTACGCCTCGATGGACTACGAGGTTGTCGGGTATCAGCCTGGCGATCTGGTTCGCGTGGACCTCATGGTCAACGGAGAGCCCGTCGACGCGCTGTCGATCATTGTCCACAAGGAGCGCGCCTACAACCGTGGCCGAGGCCTGGCCGAGAAGCTGAAGGAGTTCGTTCCGCAACAGCAATACGAGGTGGCCATCCAAGCGGCCATCGGCGGCAAGATCATCGCTCGCGAAACGGTCCGCGCCCTCCGCAAGGACGTCACGGCGAAGTGTTACGGCGGCGACATTTCGCGCAAGCGCAAGCTCCTCGAGAAGCAGAAGGAGGGGAAGAAGCGCATGAAGCAGGTGGGCAGCGTCGAGATTCCCCAGAAGGCGTTCCTCGCGATTCTGAAGGTCGACTCCTGACGCGGCGGGTGCAGGCCCGCGCGCAGGCTGGGTTTCGTAAGCCGGCCTCTTGTCTGTTACCGTGGTGGGGTCCGCTTGAAGAAGCCCCTTCGAAGGCGCTCGTCGCCGACCAAGAAGACCCCTCGTACCGGTCGCGTTGACCCGGCGAAGGTGGCCGCCTCCGCGCTGGACCGCATTCGCGCGCTCCTCAAGCGGACCGGTCATCTCGGGCGGATGGGGCCGCCCGTCGATCCGAAAGAGCTGCTCGAGCGCGACCGTGTCTTGGGACAACCGCTGCCGCCGAGCTACCTCGCCACGATGGATGTCACGAGCGCCATTGGGGCCCCCGAGCGGCTCCTGACGGCGGCGCAAATGCGCTCGGCGCTGGTGGTGCTTGCGGCGGAAGGGGGCGACGAGACGCGCCTCCTGCCCTTCTGCGAAGCGCCGGGACTGCTCGTCTGTTTCGATCGGCACATTCGCGACACGCGCGGCGAGTTGGGCATCGTCGAACACACGGGCGGCGCGTCTCGCTTCGCGGCCCCTAGCTTCGGAGAGTGGCTCGATCAGGTCGCGGACGACCGCGAGGAGAACATCACCCGCGCCGCGTCGATTCCCGACTCACTGCGCCAGCTCTTGATCGACCTCGGCTTCTCGTTTGACGATCCGGTGATGGGGCGACTCGAGACGGGCGATGTCGACGCCGTCGAGGGGCTCCTAGGCAAAGAGCTCGCCGACGAGGTTCGCGGAGCCGTCAATCGGCTCTTCGATTCGAGCGGCAAGGCGTCCCTCACGCTGAACCTTGACGAGTTCACCGTGGCCGCGTCCGTTCGCACCGGCATCTACGTGTTTGAAGCGGCGCAAGTCTTCCGCTGGTTGCGTCAGTTCCGGGACCAAGACTTCTTTCGCGACCCACGCCGGCGAGCCGACGGCGACTCGGTGCGCGATCTGCGCGCGGCGCCGCGCGAGCCTGCGCTCGTGCAACGCGGGACCGTCGACCTCCACGGCCTCCCCTCGATGCGCCTCGTCTTCCGTGCCGCTAGCGGCCGCTCCGTTGACGACTTCTTCGTGCTCGGTCGGACGCCTTCGATGCGCGGCGGTAGCTGCGTGGTGCACGTCGAGCGCGGCGCGCTGGCCGAGCTTCGAGAGGTGCCAGACCCTCTTGCCGACATTTACGTCACGGACGATGGGGCCGCCTGGGGCTTGAGTCAGGAAGGTACCGCCATTCGCTTTTCCGGCGGCGAGGCGAGGGCCTTTCCCCTGAAGCGCCCCACAGCCGGGCGCACGGCCTGGTACGGAATTGGCGGCGATGGCCAGCGGATCCTCGTTTGGGGCGCCGGCGCGTTGCTCGAGTTTGATGGCACCAAGTTCGCGCCGTTCGTCCCCGACGCGAAGCTCGCGACGTCCGAGGTGATCGCGGCGCTTGCACCCGACGGCACGGGCCTGTCGATGCTCGTCCTCGACGATGGCATGGGGGCTGTCGCTCGCTTCGACGGTCGACGGTGGCAGCCGATCGACGAGGATCAACTCATCGAGGCCCCGCTCTTGGATCTAGACGCATGGCGCGGCCAGACGCTCGTCTTGACCCGCGACGGGCGCGTCCTCTCACTCGATGAAGCCGGCACGCCCAAGCCGGTCCCGCTGCCCCAGCGGGCCGACGCGTTCCAAGTCGAGCGCGGCAAACCGCGAGCGTTGCACGGCCTGCGCGGCACTGTGGGCGGCGTCCTGTTCGCCACCGAAGGCGGAGTCATTGCTGCCGTCGGCGGTGAGCCCGTCTTCTACTCGGTGGCCGGCGAGACGCGTCCGACGCGCCTCGCCCGCGTCGGTGGTCGGGTCGTGGGCACCGACGGCGTGACGGAAGCCGCCACGGCGATCCTCGTGGGCGCAAACCTGTGGCTGTGGCGCGGCGGTGCCTTGCACGTGGTCGACGCGACGGCCATTTGAGCCGGCGAGACGGCGGCGGCGGGTTCCCTGCTTCTTGAACCGCGAGTGGTGCGATACGGTGCTCGCGAACCGAGGCACGAGGACCCCCCAGCGATATGGCCACAAGCAGCGCGACTTTCGAAGAAGCCTTTCCGTTCGGCGCTGGCGCCGTCAAACGCTACCGCCTCGGCAACGGTCTCAGGGTGCTCATCCTCGTTGACAAGAGCGCGCCCGTGGTGAGCTACCACACGTGGTTCGGCGTCGGTTCGCGGCACGAAAAGCCGGGGAAGACGGGCCTTGCACACCTCTTCGAACACCTCATGTTCAACGAGACCGAGTCGATGAAGGCCGGTGAGTTTGATCGCAAGCTGGAAGAGAGCGGAGCCGAATCGAACGCCGCCACGTGGGTCGACTGGACGTACTACCACGAGGCCTTGCCCAAGGACCGGCTCGCACTCGCGGTCAAGCTCGAGTCGGAGCGCATGGCGCGTCTCGTGTTGCGTACGCCTCAGGTGGACAGCGAGAAGGAGGTCGTCGCCAACGAGCGGCGCTACCGAGTCGAGGACGACGTCGAGGGGGCGGCTTCGGAGCTCCTCTACAAGACAGCCTTTCGGAAGCACCCGTATCACTGGCCGACCATCGGCTGGATGAGCGACATCGAGGGCTTCACGCCGGAGGACTGCGCCGCGTTTTATCGAACGTATTACGCGCCCAACAACGCCGCCGTGATTGTCGTGGGTGACGTTCGCGAGGCCGACGTGCTCTCGCGCATCGAAGGCGCCTACGGCGCCATCCCGCGCGCCGAGATCCCCGCCGAAGACTACGAGCCCGAGCCGCCGCAAACGGACGCGCGACTCGTTGAGCTCAAGAAGCCCACGGCCTCCGAGAAGCTGTACCTCGGCTATCACGGTCCTGCCTTAGGCGACGCCGATCACGTTCCACTGACGTTGCTCAGCGAAATTCTCTTCGGCGGCCGCGCGTCGCGCGCGCACCGAGCGCTCGTGCAAGGCGCCGAGCTGGCTAGCGATGTGCGCGGTTGGGTCTCGACCTTTCGCGACCCCGGCCTCTTCGAGATGCACGTGACGGCGAGGCCGGGCGTCGATTCGCACGTGGCCCTCGCGGCCCTCGACAAGGAGATCGAGCGCGTGAGCCGCGAGCTCGTTACCGACGACGAGCTCGCGCGCGCAAAGGCCCGCCTCGAGCTTGGGCTCCTTCAGTCGCTCGACACTGCGTCGGGTAAAGCCGAGACCATCGGCTTCTACGAAACGGTTCTTGGCGACCCGAGCGCCGTGTTTCGCCGGCTGAGAGAGACGCGGCACGTGACGGCGAGCGAGCTCCGCGCCGCCATGCGCCGCACCCTGCTCGGACAACGAACCATCGTGCGCGTCATTCCGGACGGCTCGGAAGGCAACGAATGAGCTCAAAAGCAGGCACGCGGCGCGTTGAACTCGAGGGCGGCGCGACGCTGCTCTTGGAGGAGTCCCATCTGGTTCCGCTGGTGGCGATCACCGTCGCCCTGCGCACTGGCGCGCTCTACGACCCGGAGGGCCGCGAGGGACTCTACCGGTACGCCGGTCGCATGCTCCGTCGCGGCGCCGGCGCGCTCTCGTCGTCGGACATCGAGGACGCCATCGATCGGCTCGGGAGCGAGATCGGCGTCGATGCGGCGAGCTCTTCATTCTCCTTCGGAGGGCAGGTCATCCGGCGGAGTCTCGACCCGTTCGTGGAGCTCGCAGGCACCCTCCTCGCGTCACCGACGTTCTTCGAGGACGAAGCCGCCAAGCTCCGACGCGAATCCGTCGCGGAGCTCGTTGAGGCGCGCGACAACGACCGCTCGCTGGCGCAGCGCGCGTTTCGACGGGCCATGTTCCCGAACCACGGCTACGGGCGCTTCGCTTCGGGGACGCCGGAGTCGGTGGCCGCCATCACGGCCTCCGAGGCGCGCGCGCTCCACGGCCAGCACTTCCGTCAAAAGAACGCCATGGTGACGTTCTCCGGCGACGTCGACGAGGCGACGGCCGTCGCGGCGGCGACTCGCCTCCTCCGGGGACTGCCCGCCGGCGAGCCAACACTCATCGAGACGCCTGAGCCTCCGAAGGTCGCCGGCCGTCGACTCGTGTTCGTCGACAAGCCGGAGCGCACGCAGACGCAAATCCTCATCGGCACCCTCGGGACGTCGGCCACGGATCCCGATCACGTGCCGCTCCTCATCGCCAACGCGGTCTTCGGCGGCACCTTCACGTCGCGCCTCATGCGCGAGGTTCGGTCGAAGCGAGGCTGGTCCTACGGGGCCTCGTCACGGCTCGGCATCGACCGTCGACGCCAATCCTTCAGCATGTGGACCTTTCCCGCGGCCACCGACGCGGCGGCGTGCATTGCCCTCGAGCTCGAGCTCTTCGAGGCTTTCGTCAAGGACGGCATCACGGCTCGCGAGCTCGGCTTCATTAAGAAGTACCTGACGCGTTCCTACGCCTTCGAGATCGACACGCCGCACAAGCGCGTTCACCAAGCGCTGGACGTGGATCTCTACGGATTGCCCGCCGACTATTACTCGAGCCACACGGCCCACGTCGACGCGGTGACGGTGGACGCCGCGCGAGAGGCGGTGCAGCGCCGCCTCGATCCCGAGAGCTTGCTGTTCGTTGTCGTGGGGACCGCGAAGGACATCTTGAAGCCTATTCAAGATGCGATCCCGCGGCTCTCGGAGACGACGGTCGTGCCCTTCGACACGCTGTAAACAGGTTCGTCAGCCGGGGCGCTTGGCAAAGGCCTCGGCGAAGGTCGTGTCGTACTGACCCGATCGGAACTCAGCGCTCGCGAGCACGTTGCGCAAGAACGCAATGTTGGTCGTGGCCGGAGCGATGCGGGTGCCGGCGAGGGCGCGGTCGAGTTCGTCGATGGAGCGCGCGCGGTCTTCGCCCCAAGCCACGAGCTTCGCGATCATCGGATCGTAGAACGGCGTGATCTTGGAACCGGCGCGAACGCCCGATTCGACGCGAAGCCGCGGCGATTGGACCTCGCCGGCGCCGTCGCACCAGACCAGCTCGTCGATGGCGCCGGGCTTCGGAATGAAGCCCTTGGCCGGATCCTCGGCGTAGATGCGAACCTCGATGGCGTGCCCGTTGGGTCGCACAGCCTTGAGATCGGGCAAGGCTTCGCCAGCGGCGACCCGGAGCTGGAGCTCGACGAGGTCGAGGCCGGTCACCATCTCGGTCACGGGATGCTCGACCTGAAGCCGCGCGTTGACCTCCAGGAAGTAGATGTTGCCGTCGGCGTCGGCGATAAACTCGCAGGTGCCTGCGCCGACGTACCCGACACTCTTCATGACTCGCAGCGCTGATTCGAGGAACTTCGCGCGGCGCGCGGCGCCTGCCTCGCCCTCGAAGAAGGCGGCCGCCGAGGGGCTCTCTTCGAGGATCTTTTGGTGGCGCCTCTGCAAGCTGCACTCGCGCTCGCCGAGCGTGTAGCCGTTGCCGTGCCGGTCGCAAAACACCTGGACCTCGACGTGCCGCGGCGACGAGACGTAGCGCTCCATGTAAACGCGCGCATCGGAGAAGGACGCCTTGCCGCGGTCGGAGCAGCTCTTGAGGGCGCGGTCCAGGGCCGCTTCTTCGCGAACGACCTGCATGCCAATGCCGCCGCCGCCGCCCACGGCCTTGACCACGATGGGAAAGCCGATGCGGTTGGCCTCGGCGCGCGCGCTCACGAGTTCCTCCGGCGTGTCGATGCCGATGGGCTCGAGCGTCCCCGGGACCGGCGCAGTCCCAGCGGCGTGCGCCACGTGGCGCGCCTTCATCTTGTCGCCGAAGGCGTCGAGGACGTCGGGCGGTGGGCCGATGAACGTGACGCCGCGCGCCAGGACCTCGCGGGCGAAGGCGGAGCGCTCGCTCAAGAATCCGTAGCCCGGGTGGACCGCCGTGGCCTTCGTGCGGTCGATGGCCTCGAGGATCGCCGGCACGTTTAGGTAGGAGTCTTTTGCCGGCGCGGGGCCCACGAGCACCGCCTCGTCGGCCTCCTCGGTGTGCGGAGCGCCCGCATCGGCCTCCGAGTGGATGGCCACGGTCTTGATGCCGAGGCGGCGGCAGGTGCGGATGACCCGGCGCGCGATCTCGCCGCGGTTGGCTACGAGAACCTTGTCGAAGAGGGGCATGTGCCCCGCGTATCAAAGCAGCGAGGCGTCGTCACGCTCCAAAGTCGGCGGCGACGCTGACTCTGGCGTCGCTCACTTGGGGCGCTCGGTCGTGGTTTGGGTCACGCCGAGCTCCCAACGGAGGTTGTCGAGCAGGACGCTCGAGTCGAAGCTCGCGTCGCCCGTGTCCCAGATGAGAAACTCGAGGGTGACTTCCTCGCCGCTACCCACGGGAGCCTTGGACGTCAGCCATCCGGTCGCGCCGCCGCCGGTCGTCGTCTTGCCACCGCAGTAGCTGCCGCGCTCTTCGAAGCCCGTGCCCGCGAGCTCCGACTCACCGCCCGCGCACGATGCGGTCTTGATCTTCGGCGGCGAGCCGTTGCAGCCGGTCTGCGCGCCCGGCGTGCAGCGGTCGAAGAAGCCGTTGTTGACGCTGACGGGGTTCTGCTGCGCGTCGAAGGAGATGTTGTCGGCCTCTCCGTCGTTGAACTCCTTCGACGTCAACATGGCGACGAAGCCGTCGTTGTAACGGGAGCAGACCCATTGGGGCCATTCGCCGGAGAAGAAGTTGAAGTCGAAGGCGACGCCCTTGGCGTTGGCCGGCACCTTGATGACGAGCTTCAGGCTGATGACGTCGTTCACCGTGCTCTCGACCTGACAGCCGGCGGCAGGCTTGGGGAATCCGGGCGGCGCCTTGCCTGGCCCCGCCATGGTCTCGCCGCGCTGAAACGGCTCCGAGCCGCCGGGGCCGTTGAACTCGCGAGCCCAACCCGAGCTGAGTACGCCGAGTGCGCCGCCTTCTTGCGGCTTCAGCTTGGCGCCAAAACGCCTGAGGATGCCGTGTTGGTTTGGCTCGGCGGGGACCTTGGAGCCGTAGCCCGCCGAGAACGTCGCCGAGACGAGGCCCCAAGAGCCCTCCTCGGCCATCTTGCAGATGCCGAGCGCCTTGGCGAAGTCTTCCGCGTCGCCGTCGACGGCGAGCTTGCCGTCGCAGTCGGCGACGTTGTCGACCTCGCCGTCGTCGTCGTCGTCGCAACCGTTGTCAGGAACCTCGAAGTTGGCCTTCGACTTCTGGCACGCGCCCGCGCCGGCGTCGCCCTCGGCGAAGGCGGGCGGCGCGCCACCGGCGTCGGTGGTCGTGGGAAAACTACGGTTCGTGCCGGCGCTGCAGCCTGCGCTCAGAACGACGCCACCCAACACGGTGAGAACCCCAAAAGCCAAAGCCGTTCGCATCGATCCACCTCGGAAAGCCCGCGAACTCTGGTCCACGAACCGCCTCGGGTCAACCGAAGCAAGCCCGCGAACGACCTCAGCCGCGAAAAAAAGGCAGCGGCCCTCCATGTGGCCACGCGCGCGGCCGCCATCCCTGCCCGCGCCGAGCACCCTCCGTCGGCGCGCTAGATGAGCCAATCCTTGTCGCGGATCTTCTTCGGAATGTACTCCTCGCTGATGAAGGAGATGCTCTTGCTGAGGAGCGAGTCGACTTCCATCTTGAAGCCGTTCTTCAGAAGCTCGTTGATCTCGCGCTGCCACTTCTTGTCGGCGAACCACTGGTAGGCCTTCATCTGCTCAGCGCGAGCGATGTCTTCCTTCGAGAGCTTGATCTCGACGGCGTCGGGCAGCGTGAACTTCTTGTAGTCGAAGGCGCTCATGCCCAAGAAACGCACGTTCGGGACGGCGAGGCGCATCGATTCGTAGGCGAGGCTGATGGAGCCCTGCTTCAAGACGGAATAGATGTAGAGTCCCCACGGATCGTTGTCGACGAGCACGTAGACGGGCAGCTTCACCTCAGTGGCGAGTCGTTGGAGCAAGCGCCGCACGCCGCGGGCCCCCTGCCCTTCGCTCGTCATGAGGATGCAGTTGTGCTTCTCCCAGAAGCGGTCCTCGTTGAGGCGAAGCCAGATGGCCTGCTTCTCAACGAGCAGGACGAAGTCCGCCTTGTTGGAGACGAACTTGAGCTGGTCGTCTTCGCAGATGCTCGGAATGCCCCAGCCGCCGCGTCCCATCTTCGTGAGGTCGATGACGTCGCCGGCGTCGTTGACGACCATGGCGCCCGCGATGAGGCCCTTCTTGTTCGCGTACAGGTGGAGCTCTTCGCGGAGCGAGTCGGTTGCCACCTCGAGGTCCTCGATGATGGGATCGCTCTCGCTTTGCTCGTCGAAGGTGTTCTCGCTGGTGCCCTTCAGCGTGTGTTTCGTCATGTAGAACATCTGACGAATGCTGACGGTCTTGTTCTGCTCAAGGAGCGTCTTGCAGCCGTTGGCCACGAGGAACGTCTGCATGAACTTTCGCGCCATGTTCGTGTTGAAGAACTCGCGCGACTGCGTCTTGTCACCCAGCTCAATGATCCGCTTCTTCTCGTTGAAGGAGACGTTCGACAACGCTCGCGTGCGAATCTCGAGCGTCGGATTCGAGCCGCCCTTGACCTCGGCGAGCGTCTGCGCGGCCAGCTTGCGTATGCGCCCGAGGGTCCGCTCGTCTTTGGCCGACGGCGGACTCTCCTTCGGGAGCGAAGCTCGGGGGGCCGCCTGAGGCGTCTCGGGCGCCTTAGGCTGGGGCGTCTTCTTCGTGGCAGCTTTCTTCTTGGCGGCCATGGCTTGGCGATCCTCTCGATGTCGTGGCGGTGACGTGGAATGCGGCCTCGCGTGGGGGCTCCGAGCACCCGCTCAGACGAGCGAGAGCTGCTCCGGGGCGCCCTTCTTGCTCTTCTTGGGCGACGCCGGCGCGACCTTTGCCGCCTTGCCTTTGCCGCCCTTCGTGGGGAGAGCTGCGGGCAGCGCTGGCGGCGGCATCGTGCCGTCTCGAGGCGCGGGAGCTGGCGCCGCACCGCCACCGGGCCCGCCGCCCGAGGGCGGCGCCTCGTCGTCGGGTTGGAGCACGATGTTCACGTACTTGGGGAGGGTCTCGTAGAAGACCTTCTCGACCTTGTCCTTGGGGACGCTGAGGATCGCGCCGAGGGCTCCGGCGACCTCAGGGATGTAGCGCTGGAAGATGCTCATGCGCTTGAGCTCGTTGTCAGCCTTCGCCTTGGCGCGAACGTGCGCGCCAAGCTTGCGGCCACACTCCTGAAGCGCCAGGCGCATCTCACGAAGGAGGTCGTCGTAGTGGGCGACGGCCTCTTTTGCCTCGCTCGTGAACGGCACCCAAACGCTCGCAAGGTGCACGACGATGGCGAGCGGTCCGACGGGGAGGCCGCCCTTTGGCTGAGCCAACCCGTAGGCTTTCCAGTTGGTGTCGTAGACCGACTCGCTGATGGCGCAGGCCTTGGGTTGGTACTGCAAGGGCACACGATTGGCGAAGCGCAGAATCTCGCCGGGCTCGTCGAGCGGGAGCTCGCCGCCGTAGGCCACGCCGACCTCCACCACGAAGGGATTGCCGCGATAGACCGAGGGCGGGCGCGTCGAGGAGAAGTAGACCTCGGCCTTGAAACGGCGCTTGAGCCCCTCGATGAGGAGCTCTTCGCCGATAGGAACGATGCACGACGCCGGCGGCGCCATGACCTTGACCTGTCCAAGAGCCTTATGGAGCGCCTCAACGGCATCGCCGTGAATGCTGCCAGCCTTGGCCTTGGAGCTGACCTTGGCCATGCTGCAGATTTGCTCGGCGATGGCGGGACTCACGCGCGAAAAGGACTCCGTGAGGACGTGTTTCACCGTCTCGCCCGCGTGGTCGTTGAGCATGCTGATGAGCATGCCGAGCTCAACGCCGTGCGGGTGGGGCTTGATCTCCTGCGCTTCTCGCGGAAGGTCGTTGGAGACGCGCGGGTAGTCGGTCACCTCGCCCTTCGGGGTCTTGTAGCGGAGCGCAAGGTGCGGGTTGGCGACGACCGTCTGCTCGAGATACGCGTCAACCCCGGTGCGGCCGCCTCGATAGGCTCCGACAAGCTCGATTTCGACGCGCGTTCCGTGCTCCTTCTCCCACTCGACGGTGTCGTCTTTCACGACGTCCGGCTGATTCCGCTTGTTGTCGATGCGGATCGCCATGCGGTGCGCGGGCCGCCCCTTGCCCGTCTTCGAGATGATCGTGACGGGCTTGCCGGTGGTGAGCTGGCCGTAGAGGCCCGCGGCGCTGATACCGATGCCTTGTTGACCGCGCGACTGCTTGAGCCGGTGAAACTTGGAGCCGTAGAGCAGCTTGGCGAAGATCTTCGGGATCTGCGCCTTGACGATGCCGGGGCCGCTGTCTTCGATGGCCACGCGGAAACGGTTTTCACTCACCTCGTCGATCTCGACGATGATCTCCGGAAGGATGCCCGCCTCTTCACAGGCGTCGAGGGCGTTGTCGACGGCTTCCTTCACAGTCGTGAGGAGCGCCTTGGCAGGGTTGTCGAAGCCAAGGAGGTGCCGGTTCTTCGTGAAGAACTCGCTTACGGAAATCTCGCGCTGGCGCGAGGCCATCGTCTCGGCGCTGGCGCGGCGCGCGGGGCGAGCCTTGTCGGTGTCGACGGACTCCGGGGCATCTTCCGGGGGCTCCGTCTTCACCGGGGCCTTGGCCTTGCCCCTCGGGGCTGGCGGGGCTTCGGCTCTCGCCGCGACCTTCGGCGTCTCCGCCTTTTTTCCCTTCGCGGACTTGGCGACAGGTGGCGTTTTGGCGGCCGGGAGCTTCTTTTTGGGTTCTTTTGCCATGGTGGTCCTATCGACGCGGGCCCAAACCGGTACACGGGTAACGCGCCACGTGAACGAATGTCAAGCAAAGGGCCGGGGCTGGCCTGGTATGGTGCTCCTGGGCCATGGCGACCCGACGCTCGACTGCAGGCTCGACGGAACGCGCAACTGAGCGCACGCATGACGGCGGTGACGACCGTTTGCGCGCGCGCGCCCGCGGACGCGGCAAATACGACCGCTCGCTCGCCGCCGACGAACGCACGCGCGAGAAACGGCAAATCCTCTATCAGGCGGCGACGCGGGTCTTCGCATCACGCGGCTACACGAAGTCGACGGTCGACGACGTGTGCGACGCCGCGGGCGTGAGCCGCCGAACGTTCTACGAGCACTTCCGAGATCTCGAGGACCTCTTCATGCGCCTCCACGATCGCCTCGGTCGCATGGCCTTTGCGGCCGTCGAGGCATTCGTGACGGCACACGAGGACCCGGATGATCAGACGCGCGCTGGTGTCGAAGGGCTCTTGGGCCTCGTCGCGCGATTCCCTGCCGAGTCGCGGGTCGTGTTTCGCGAGCTATGGGGCCTCGGCCCCGAGGCATTCCGCCTCCGCTACGCGCTCCTCGCACGTTTCGCTGCGCTGATGACGCGGGGCCTTTCGGCGGCCCACGCGGCAGGTCGCTATCGGAAGCCACCGGACGAAATCCGCGTCTACGCCCTCGTGTCGGCCATCGAGGCGGTGGGAATGAAGTACATGGATTCGGGCGAGCACGAACGGGCCCTCGAGGCCGCGCCGGCGCTAGTCGACATGATCATCGCGGCCTTTCGGTGATCACGCCGGCACGGTGATTCCGGCGCGAGCGGTCTGTTACCTCGGGTATGGTCCGTCGCGCCGATGATCAAGAGCCCCGCGAAGGTCTTGGCCCTGTTAACGGGCCTGAACCTCCTCAACTACCTCGACCGGTACGTGCTCTCGGCGGTGCTCCCCAAGATCCAGGAGGATCTGCACCTCTCGAACTTCACGGCGGGTCTGCTCGGCGCCGTCTTCATGGTGAGCTACTTCCTGGCGAGTCCGCTGTTCGGCTCCCTCGCGGATCGCGGACGGCGCACGCCGCTCCTCGCGCTCGGCGTTTGTGTCTGGAGCGTCGCAACGGTGATGTCGGGGCTGGCTACGGGGACCGTGTCGCTCTTCATCGCGCGCGCGTTCGTCGGCGTTGGAGAGGCTAGCTACGCGACCATCGCGCCGACGCTCATCGACGACCTCGCGCCGATGGAGAAGAAGGGGCGCTGGCTCGCCATCTTCTTCGCGGCAACGCCCATCGGCTCGGCGCTGGGGTACCTCATGGGGGGCCCAGCGGCCCAGGCCTTCGGCTGGCGCTCGGCGTTCTTCATCGCCGGCGGCCCCGGCATCCTCCTGGCCCTCTCGTGCCTCGCCATCGTGGAGCCGGCGCGTGTCCTCGCGCCGGTGCGCGTGTCCGTACTTGCCGAGCTCCGTCCGCTCTTCGCCGGCGTGACCCGGCTCTTTGCGCGCGCCGACGCCAAGCTGACGTCTGTCTCGCCGCTCCTCGAGATCCCGCTCTATCGGGCCGCCGTGTTTGGCTATTGCGCGCAGACGGCGGCTGTCGGGGCTTTCGCGTTCTGGGCGCCGAAGTTCCTCTACGCGACGCACGGCCTCTCGCTCGGACGTGCCAATGTGCTTTTCGGCGCCGTCACCGTCATTGGTGGCGCCGTGGGTACGTGGCTCGGTGGAACGCTCGGAGATCGCGCCGGGAAGAAGCTCGCCGGCGAAGACGGCATGGTGCGCGGCTACCTGCGCGTCTCGGCGTGGGGCGGCATCATCGCCGCGCCCGCT
Organism: Myxococcales bacterium; assembly: GCA_016703425.1. Lineage (NCBI taxonomy): Bacteria > Pseudomonadati > Myxococcota > Myxococcia > Myxococcales > Myxococcales bacterium. The sequence continues at coordinate 350,151 of JADJCA010000001.1, read as the reverse complement.
GCGATGCTCGCGTTCCTCGCGCGGAGCTCCACGGAGTTCTTCGTTGTGGCGTTCATCTGCGAGGTCGGACTCTTCGCGGCCACCTCGCCCATCAACGCGGCCATCTTGCGCGCCGTGCCGGAAGGCCGCCGCGCGAGCGCCATGGCCCTCACGATTCTTCTGATCCACCTCCTCGGCGATTTGTGGTCCCCCGCCGCCGTTGGCTTCCTCGCCGATCAGCTGCCGCTGCGCATCGCCATGCAAGTGCTGCCCGTGGGCATCGCGCTGAGCGCACTCTTCTGGTGGCGCGTGCCGCGCACGAAAGCAGTCCCAAGCGCTTAAGACCCGCGCGCGAGGGACGTTCTAGGAGACGTACCTTGCCCCCTCTTCGAACGCTCCTTCGTCCGAGAGACGTCGCGCTGGTCGCGCTCGTCCTCGGCGGGTGTGCGAGCGCCCCGGAGGAGGTTGGCGAGGTGGGCAACGCGCCGGCGAAGGGCACGTTGAGCGTTGCCGCAGACGCGGGGACAAGTTCGGCGGTGACCTTCGACGAGATCTGTCTCGACGGCGCACCCTTGGCTCCCGCTCTCGGCTGCGACGGCTCCGATGCGCTAGACGACGCATTGGCGGCGCTGTCCTTGGACCGGTGCCGCTTCGGTGTCGATCCCGCGGCTGCCCTCATCCCCGCCAGTCCTCTCCGGAGCCCGAGTCTGGCGGCCGCGTTAGCAGGACCCCTGCGTCAGACGGTAGCGGCGCGGACGCTGGCCCAAACGTTGGGCGCGCGCGTCCGCCTCGCAGCGCCCGCGAGTCGCGTGATCACGACGCTGCGCGGACAGGCCCCGACGTGTTGGCCACGTTCGCCGCAAAAGGATCTTGTCGGCGCCCTCGGGACGGGCCTCCTCGCCGACGCCGATCGTGCCGCCGCGCTAGAAGCCGCCGCGTCGCTGCCGCCGGACATGGCGCGCGATCTCGGCGGCATCGTCCTCGCGCTCGCCGGCGCCTTTGACGAGGTCGCGCGCCTCTTGCCGCCAGCCGATCGCAACGCTTTCGAGCACTACACCAACTGGGTCCTCTACTCAGCGCCCACGGCCCCGTCGGCGGAGCAGCTCGCGTCGGTCGCGGCTTTCGATGATTCGGCGCTGACGCTCGCGGCTGCGAAGCTCAGCTACGCCGTGGAGAGCGCGAACCTCATGCGCTATGCGGGCCGTGATGTGCCCGACGTGACGATCCCGACGCGCCTTGGCGACATCGTCGTGCGAGGCCCCAGGGGCCACGAGACGCGCGCCGTGACGAGGCCCGTCGCGTTCTGGCTCGACACCGGAGGCGACGACGTCCTCCTCGTTCCCGCGGGGGCCGCCAGCCCGACGCAGCGCGTCTCTGTGCTCGTGGACCTCGCGGGCAACGATCGCTACGGCTACGTGGAGGGCGACAAGGGGACGAAGACCCGTCTGCCCGCCGACGCCAGCGGGCGCCTAGCCGAGGGGCGCACGAAATCGCGCACGGCGCGCCAAGGCGGCGCCTTCATGGGCATCGGGCTCATGTTTGACCTCGGCGCCGGCAAGGACGTGTATCGCTCGCTCGCACTCTCGCAGGGCGCGGCGGCGTTTGGCGTAGGCCTCGCCTTCGATGACGGTGGCGACGATGACTTCGCCGCCGAGACCTTGTCGCAGGGCGCCGCGGTGGCGGGCCTCGGCATCCTCATGGATGCTTCGGGCAACGATCAGCGGCGCGTCTTTACGCGTTCACAAGGCTACGGCGCCGCCCGCGGGACGGGCCTACTCCTCGATGTGAGCGGGAACGACGCGACGCGCGCCAACCCGGGCGACCCGAAGCTCGGCGGCGAGCTCTTGTACCCCGCCGATCCGGACTCCTACGTCCGCGCGTCGGCAAAGCCGAACCACAGCGCGGTGCAAGGCTTCGGCGAAGGCCGGCGCGGCCTCTCGGGCGACGGCGTCGGTGCCGGCGGCCTCGGGCTCCTGGCGGACCTCGCCGGCGACGATCGCTACGAGGCCGGCGCGTTCGCCCAGGGGGGTGGTCTCGAGGAGGGCCTTGGCATGCTGTTCGACGGCGGCGGCAACGACCGCTACGACGCGCTTGCGTATGCCCAGGGTGCGGGCAGTCACCGTGCCTTCGGGGTTCTCGTCGACGAGGGCGGCGACGATCGCTTTAATGCAGTTTACACACCCATCCGAACGGCTCTCGGCGTCGGCCACGATTACGGCGCGGGAGTGTTTCTCGACCTGGGCGGAAAGGACGCAGTCCGAGCGCCCACGCTGGCGCTTGGCGCCGGCAGCATGGGCGGCGCGGGCCTCTACCTCGCGCGAGGCGGCGACGACGCCTTTCAGGCGGCCTCCGCGGCAGCCTTCGCGACCACCGTTGCGACGGACAAGGTGACGGCCTCCACGCTCGCGGTCTTCGTGAAGGCATCGGGTAAGTCCAGCTACCGCGTCGCGAACCACGACGAGGACCTCGCCGGGTCCCTCTGGAAGAAGGACAAGGAGCCCACGCGCGAGCGCGCCGTGGGCCTCGATGCCCCATCGGGCAACTTGGACCTCTGAGTCGGAGCTGCCTCCGAGGCGGCGGAGCCCATCCTTTCGCGCGGTTCGCGTCGGACGCCTTTGAGCCACCGTCTGATCGGTGCTAACCAACGGCTCAGGTTGCTAGGGCCCCGTGGTCCCGCTTGGCGCAGAGGTTTTCGTGAGCTTCATCGACGAAAAGGCACGCAAAGAGCTCGCGCGCGTGCGCGAAGCTCGGGAAAATCAGGTCTACCCCTACTTCCGCGAGTTCGAGACCGGCGGCCTGCACACCCAAATTGCTGGGCGCCCCATCGTCAACTTCAGCTCCAACGACTACCTCGGCCTCACCAATCACCCGAAGGTCAAGGCCGCGTCCATCCGCGCCGTTGAGAAGTACGCCTGCGGCCTTTCGAGCTCTCGCGTTCAGGCCACGACGGTCGAGCACGTGGAACTCGAGAAGCGCCTCGCCAAGTGGTTTGGCTTCGAAAGCTGCCTCATGTTCACCACCGGGTATCAGGCGATGCTCGGTACGCTCGTGTCGCTCGCCGACAAAGATACGACCATCGTCCTCGACAGCTTGAGCCACGCCTGCATCCTCGACGGGACGTTCCTCGCCGCGGGCATCCCGAAAAACGGCTGCGAGGTCCGCTTCTTCAACCACAACTCGGCCAAGAGCCTCGAGCGCATCCTCTCCACGCGCGAGCGGAAGAACGCGCTCGTGGTCGTTGAGGGGATTTACTCACTCGACGGCGATCGCGCCCACCTGACCGAGTTTGTCGACATCTGCGCCAAGTACGACGCGGTCCTCGTCGTCGACGACGCCCACGGCACGGGCACGCTCGGCGAGCGCGGCACGGGCATTCTTGAAGAGATGAACCTCGTCGGGAAGGTGCCCGTCGTGGTCTCGACCTTCTCCAAGACCTTTGGCGGCATCGGCGGACTCTTGCTCGGGTCGACTGAGGTCGTCGAGTACATCAAGCACACGGCGCGCTCGTTCCTCTTCAGTGCATCGTTGCCGGTGCCCGTGGTGGCCGCCGCGAGCACCATCTTGGACATGCTCGAGCTGGAAGGCCCGGCGCTCGTCAAGGAGCTCCACCAAAAGGCCGGCTACATGCGCAGCCAGCTCACGAGCATCGGCTTCGATCTCGGAGCCTCGAACACGCACATCATGCCGGTCATGTGTCGCGAGGAGCGCAAGACGCTGTTCATGCACGTGGCGCTCCTTGAGTGCGGGGTGATGATGGTGCCCATCACCTATCCGGCGGTCAAACACGGCGAAGAGCGCCTTCGCGTCAACGTGACCCGAGGCCACACGCAAGAAGACATCGACCTCGCCTTGGAGTTGCTCAAGAGCTACGGCGAAGCGTTCTTCGTCCTCTCCGGCGAAGAGATCGGCCCGATGGAAACCGCGTGAGGGCCGGCAACGCCTAGCGCCTCGTGCCGGCCCACGAGCCGCCGTCTGTGTCGCTGTCGCCGTAGCCCCACATTCCCGTGATCGCCCGCCCGGCCTCTCCGCGCTCGAAGTAGCCACGGCCGCGCTTGCCCGAGTCGTCGCCTACCCAGATGTATGTGAACCGTGCGCCGGACACGGTGCCGGCGAGTCGTCCTTCGCCAAAGCGAGACGGCTCTGACGGCGTGCCGTAGTAGCCGACCAGGCCGGTGCCGTTGTCGGCGACGGACAACGTGAGTGGCCCCCAGTTGGTGTCGTAGTGGCCAACGAGCTCGTCACGCCCGAGCGCCTGCGCCAACGGGTGCATAGTCCCCGCGTCGACGCTGTCGGTCGTGTCTGGCAGCCCGACCGTGCACGCCGACGTGACGGCGGCGAAGGCGAGCAGGGGTGCCAAGGAGCGACGCATCCTCCTTCTTCGGAGCAAGCTTCGGGCCCAAGCGCCGACGTCGCGTTGATCTCACGCGGGCAGGCGCCCGCGACGAAAGCCCTCGTGGCCAAGCTGCGTACGCACATTGGCGACCTCTGCCTACTGGATCGGGGGCGAGCCTGGCGCCGGATCAGCTCGTTGGGGCCTTCCATGACGCCAGAGTTTGCCGCGCGTAAGCTAGTGCCAATGGTTCGCTCGGTGCGGCTCAAGGTCGGCGCAGGTGTGCTGGCGCTGTGCGGGCAGGTTCACGTCATTGGATGCCTCGACACGAGCGTCCTCACCGAGGGCGGGCCCCGACCGACTTGCGACGGCGGGGCCTGCGATGGCGGCTCCGGCGTCCTGCCGACGGGCGACGCGGCCTCCCAACCGACCCCCGACGCGGCGTTGGTTTGCAAAGCCGGTGATGTCACGACGTTCGCCCCGCAGTGGAAGCCGCCCAAGAATCGCCAGACCGTGTGCACCGCGGGTCAGGTGGACTCCTTCGCCGGCTGCTTCTTTGGGCCTGCCGCCAACAGCCCGACGTGCGTCTCGTTCGTGGATGCACCGACGAATGCACTCTGCAGAGACTGCCTCCTCTCCGACATCACCGACGCGGCCTACGGCCCCTTCGTGAAGCTCGGCACCGACGCCATCACGGCCAACGTTGAGGGATGCGTCGCGCTCGTGACGGGGCAGAAGAGCGCCAGCGGCTGCGGCGCAAAAGCGCAAGCGCTCGCCCAATGCACCGCCGCTTCGTGTGGACCGACCTGCCCCGTGTCGACGCACGCCCAAGTCGTCGAATACACGAAGTGCCTTGACGCGGCGGGCAAGACGACCTGCAAGTCGTACGCAACGGCGGCCGAGTGCATCAAGGCGGAGCTCGCGCCGGGACAACCTGCGGAGGGCTGCGCGAGCGGTGCGTCGATTGAACTGGCGGCGGCGGCGCTGGGGAAGTTTTTTTGTTCGCCTTAGGGCGCGGACGAGCTCGGGCGCGTCTTAGACCGCGGTCAAATACCGCGTCTCGGGGTTTTCCCTGCGCCAGATGACGAAGTCCATGAAGTAGTGGTGGATGTTCACGAAGGCGTAGAGCGCGGCGAAGTAGGGCGTGGGGCCCATGTCCGTGAGGCGTGACTTCTTCGGCACGAGGAGGTCATCGAGCGCTGTCGGCGCGCCGTGGAAGAGCACCCACCCGAGCGCCAACGCCGAGACCGCCAGGATGCCCATCCGTACCTGCGCCGACGTCTCGAACCAGGGAGGTCCCTCGCGTTCGACGGCTTCGCCGCGCCGCAACAGCCACACGAAATAGAGATACTGCACGGAATGCAGCGCGGGGATGACGTACCGCACCAGCGGATCGGCGCTCGAATAGATCGACCAGGTCCAGACGCTGACGAGGAACGCGGTGAGCGGCGTCGCGATGGGAAGCGCGCCCTCGCGGCGCCACTTCCGGGCGAGCATGACGACGACCACGGCGGCGCTGGCGAAGCAGAGCGTGCGCGTCAGGGCCTCGAGCCCCGCGGGGTGGCGCACGCTCCAGTAGACGACGCCCTTCTCTTCAATGGCCCGCCCCGGGTCGAAGGGGCTGGCCCAGGCGTAGGCCCACCCCAAAAACGCGTGGGCAAGCAGGACGCGTCGCTCTGCGGGATCGAAACGAACACCTCGCCGCGCGGCGAGCACGGTCATGACGCCGAAGCCCTGCTTGACGTAGTGCCAGCCGACGAGGAAGAACATGAGCTGGATGAGCAGACCAAGGGCGAACGCCGAACGCGATGACAGCGCATACGCAGCCCAGAGAGCGAGCACGAGCGGCACCACGAAGCCCGCGAGGAGGTATCGGACTCGCTGAAACGGTGGGAACAGGTCGCCGAGGGCTCTCCCGCGAGCGTTCTTGTAAAAGAGCAGGTAGGTGACCGCGAAGTGGGGGTCGTTGATGAGGTGGGCTCCGTAGAAGGTCAGAAACCCGATGGCGTATTCGGTGGGGCCGAGTCCGAAGGACCTCCGCAGCGCATAGGAGAGGGCGAACAGGAGCGGCGTGGCGCCGCCCACGAGCAGGAACTCGACAGCGCGCCGCGTGCCGCTCTCCGCAGGGACGGCCGCCGTGGCTGAGCGGGGTGCGGCCGTAACGGTCGTTGCCATTCGCGCGCCCGATGATACCGCGCCGCGCCGCTCGGTTGCGAAGCGCGTAGGATGTGGTCATGCACTGCGCGAGGCACACGTAGGCGTCGTGGGGCGCTACCGGGCTAGAGACGCGGTTCGCCTGCCGAGCCTCATCAGCTGGTCCAGGGTTCCGCTCGCGCTGCTGTTCCCCTTCGCGGTGCACGACCCTTGGCTCGCTGCGACGGTGCTCTTGGCCGCCGCCTTGAGCGACGTCGTGGACGGGGCATTGGCCCGCCGCCTCGGCCTCGTGACGGCCACCGGGGCCGTCATCGACGGGCTCACCGACAAGCTCTTCGTCGCCACCGTAGTCGTGACGCTCGTTGTTGTGGGCACCCTCCCGGCCTCGGCGACGCTGCTCTTGGGGGCTCGCGAAATCGGCGAGGCTCCGCTCGTTGTCTGGTACGCCGTGAGCGCCCGGCTCCGGCGCGCCCGCGTGCAAGCGCCGGCGGCCAACGTGCCTGGCAAGGTCGCGACGGTGCTTCAGTTTGCCGCCGTCGTGTTCGCGATCTTCGGCTCGCCGCACACGACCGCCTTGCTCTGGGGGACCGGGGCGGCCGGTGTCATCGCCGCCATCAGCTATGCGCGGCGGGCGGTGGGCCTCTACCGAGCCTTCCCGTAGGCCGCCACCGCGCGGGTGCGTTACCCTGCCCTCGTGACCACGACCACGGAACGCGTCGCCCTGCCGCTCTCGGGTGGCAAGCTGCGCCTCGTGGTGGTCGCCGACACGCACAGCGCGCCGCACGCGCGGAGCGCCGCGCTCGTCGCCGAGCAGCGCCCAGACCGCATCCTCCACGCGGGTGACATCGGAGACCGCTCGGTCGTTGTTGACCTTGCCAAGGTCGCGCCGACACTGGCGGTGCGCGGCAACATCGATGACCTGGAGCTGCCCGACGAGCTCGTCGTCGACGTCTGCGGCGATGATGGTGCGTCCCTGACGCGCATTTTGCTCCTTCACATCGCGGTCAACGGACCGCGGCTCCGCGCCGACGCGGCCCGCCGGGCGCGCGCCGAGGACGCTGCGCTGGTCATTTGTGGCCATTCGCACGTGCCCTTCCTTGGCCAAGACGGTCCCTTCGTGATCTTCAACCCTGGCTCCATCGGCCCCCGCCGCTTTGACCTCCCGATCGTCTTCGGCGTCATCGACATCTCACGCAGCGGCGTGGAGCTTCATCACGTCGACTGCGAAAGCGGGCGCCGCTGGGTGCCGAAGCGGCCTGTCTGAGCCGGATCCACCGGTCTCGGGACCCGGGCGCGTTGTCGCGCTAGAATGCGCGTCATGCGCTGGTTGGCTCCTGAATCTCTTCGCCCGACGACCCCGCGGCCCCGGCTTCAGAGACTTGGGGCACTGGCGTTCGCCGTCGCCGCGATATCGGCGTGCGCTCAGGACTTCGACGCGTTCCAGCTGGTCGCTGACGGGAGCGCTGGTGCCGAGGGCGCTTCGATCACGCAGGCCGGCCCGGACGGCGGCGCGGTCACGGGCGAGGGCGGCGCGGTGACCGATTCGTCGGCCATCGACGGCGCCCTCATCACCGACGCCACCACCCCCGACGCTGCGCCTGGCGACGCGTCCACGCCTGATTCGTCTGTGCCGGTAGACGCTAGCGCCGACGCGCGACTGCCGGCTTGCACCGAGTCGGGGGCGGTCTTGGCTCTAGGCCATTGCTACTTCGGGCTCGCCGCCAACCAGTCTTGGGATGCGGCGAAGGCCTCTTGCGAAGCCGCTGGCGCGCACCTCGTCACGATCACGAGTGCGGCCGAGCAGACGGTTGCAGCGGGCTTCGCCAGCGGCAAGGAGCGCTGGATTGCGCTGCGCCGGCCCAACGGCTCCGCCGCCAACGATGCGTCGTACACGTGGTCGACCGGTGAGGCGCGCGGCGGCTTCAGCAGTTGGGCGAGCAACGAACCCAACGGCTCCGGGGAATGCGTGCGATTGACCAACGGCGGCTCCTGGGGCGATACGTCCTGCAACGGTGGCGGCGGCGGTCGTTCCGGACTCTGCGAACGCGACTGAGCCGCACGAGAGCGGAAGCGCGCAGGCCGCGTTAGACGCCCTTCGCCCACGGTTGGTAGAGAGCGCGAGCCGAGGCGGCCACGTCTTTGGCACCCAGCAGCGCCCGGATCACGGCGACGCCGTCGGCCCCCGCCGCGCGGCAGCGTGACACCTTGTCGGCTTCGATGCCGCCGAGCGCGTACACGAGGAACCTCGCCTTGCCGATGTCCTTCGCTTCGCGGAGCGCCGCCGTGCCGCGGGCCGTCCCCTTCCCAGGGCTCGCGTAGATGGGGCTGACGAGGACGGCGTTCGCCCCGTCGATGAGCGCGCGGCGAAGCTCATCGGCGGTGTGTGCCGAGACGGACACGAAGGTCTCGGGACCGCACGAGCGGCGCGCATCGGCGACGGACGGGGCGCCACGCCCGAGGTGAACACCGTCGGCGCCGACCTCGGCGGCCGTCGCCGGGTCTCCGTTGATCAGCAACGGGACGCCGAGGCCTTCGGTGAGGCGGCGAAGCTCGCGGGCGCGAGCGCTGAAGTCCGCTGGCTTCTTTCCTTTGGCGCGGTATTGCACCGCGAAGGCCCCGGCCGGCAACTCCGTCGCGACGCGGGCGATCACGCGCGCGGTGTGCGCGTCCCCGTAGGCAGGATCCGTGATCAGGAGCAGCGGAGGGAACGTGAGTGCCATAGGTTCGGCCGGCGCCTCATGCCCTCCCCCGCGGAGCACGCTGCCAAAGCCAGAAAGCACAGTTTAGAAACGATCGCGCCGGGAAGCCACCGGTGACCGACTTGACTTCAATCTTGCGGTCGCCGACCGCACTCCGACGATCTACTCGCGCCGGTCGAGCTCCTCGCGGGCCGCAGGGACGTGACGACTCGAAGGGTACCGCTCCACCAGGAACCGGTAGGTCTGCCGCGCCGCGCGCGGCTCACCGGCGTCGGCGAAAGACTGGCCCAGGGCCCAGAGCGCGTCGCCCGCCGTCTCCTCCTGCCGGAGGCCCGGGTCGATGCCGCGCCCGCACTGGAACGGCGCCGTGGCGACGGCCGCGCTGAGGGCGCCCATGACGACGATGCGCGTCATTCGATGAGTCCTGCGGTAGGGCTCGAAGCGTTGGCGTATCGGCTCTTGGGCATTCGCCCGGCGAGGAACGCCTTGCGTCCTGCGCCTACCGCCTCACGCATGGCGGTTGCCATGAGGACCGGGTCTTTCGCGTGAGCGATGGCGGTGTTCATCAGGATCGCCTGGCATCCCAGCTCCATGGCCACGGCGGCGTCACTCGCCGTGCCGACGCCAGCGTCGACGATGACGGGGACGCGAGCCTGTTCGACGATGATCGAGAGGTTGTGCGGGCTCGTGATGCCGAGGCCGCTGCCGATGGGCGCCGCGAGCGGCATCACGGCGGCGCAGCCGACGTCTTCCAACTTCTTGCAGAGCACCGGATCGTCGATGCAGTAGGGCAGCACCGTGAAGCCCTCCTTCACGAGGATCTTGCAGGCCTCCAGCGTCTCCTCGTTGTCGGGATAGAGCGTCTTCTTGTCGCCGATGACCTCCACTTTGACGAGTCCTGCGATGCCCAGCTCCCTCGCCAGACGAAGCGTCCGCACCGCTTCGTCGGCCGTGTAGCAGCCCGCCGTGTTGGGCAGGAGCGTCCAATCCTTGCGACGTGAGAGGAGCGTCGCCAGCGAACCCGCGGAGCGATCGCCGAGATCGACGCGACGCAGTGCCACTGTCACGATCTCGGCGCCGGAGGCGTCGATGGCCTGCTCCGTCTCTTCCGTGGACTTGTATTTGCCCGTGCCCACGATAAGGCGGCTTTGGTAGGTCTTGCCTGCGAGAACGAAGGGGTCGCTCATGTGGGGAGCTATAGCGCACCTCGCGGCCCGTGATGAGGCTCGGGTTCGCTCCTCGGCGGAACCGTCACCCGAGCGGCGGCTCCTTCCAACGTCGGTGCAGCCAGAGCCAACTGGTGGGGTGGGCGCAGATGAACCGCTCGAGCGCCGCGGTCGCTTCGCGAGTGGTCGCCTCGATCCACGCGGCATCGGCTCGCGCGGGGGGCTCGAAGGTGGCGAGCGTGGAAATGACGTGCGTCCCGTTGGGCAAGCGTCTTCCCGCGGCGACGAGGAGCGGCGCACCACTCCGGGCCGCCACCGTGGCGGGCGTCTTGTCGAGCCACGCCGTCGCGCCAAGAAAGCTGCCGCGCACACCGTGCCGTCGCCGCGCAGGGACTTGGTCGAGCATCATGGCGACGGCCCCGCCCTTCTGGAGCTGCGAGTGTGCGCTCCGGAGCGCGCCTCTGGGCTCCACGAGACGGACCCCTCGCGCCGCGCGAGTGCGCTGCCAGAACGCGTCGAGGAACCTGACTCGGAGGCGCTTCGTGACGACGACGAGCGGCAGCTCGCGAGCCACGGCGCACGCGGCCAAATCCCAATTGCCGGTGTGCGACGCAGCGATCACCACACCGCGCCGACGTTGGCGAATGTCGTCGAGGCTTCTGCGCGCGGCCTCGTCGAACGTCACCCAGGGGCTGATGTCGGTTCGTCGGTTGGCCGACCACAAGAGCTCGATGAGGCCGGCGCCCAAGGAACCGTACATGCCCCTAGCGGCGCGTGGGTCGAGACCGGCCCGTACGAGGCAAGCTTCCACGTGGGCCCGCCGCACGCGCAGAAGCGTGCCGGCGAACCACGCCGCGAAGGCGCCGAACGCGGCGCGGGCGCGCCATGGGAACAAGGCCAAGGACCGGGCGAGACCCAAGAGGAGCCACTCGCCCGGTGCTCGCCCCGCTGGCACAAGCGGGACGTCGAGGACGCCGTCGCTCTCGCGCGGGGAGGTACCCACGAAAGCCGGCTGGGCCATGGCCTCGAGGGCGTTAGGAGCCGAAGCCGGGCCGGCGCGTGGGCGAGCCGGCGGTGCCTTCGACGAGGACCGCGAAGACGTCCGCGGTGACGACCGCGCCCATCTCCTTCTTGCCATTCTTCACCCAGAGCAGGTCGCCGTCGCGCTTGACGGCTTCCACCCGCGGCATCGACATGCCGGCGCCCCCGTGGGCGACATGGAGCGTCAACGTGGTGCCTTCCGGCATCACGCGAAAGCCGTCCTTCTCTTCTTTGACCTGGGCCTGCTTGAGGATCATGTCGAGGTGCTCGGGCGTCATGGGCGCGACGATAACCCCACCGGCCGCAATTCCCCAGCGCTCATTCAGGGAACAGCGCCGCTCTGCGCGAAACACCGAAAAAGACTTCGCGGGGCGGCCTTCGGGCCGGTTGTGGGAATCGCCGCCTCGGGCCATGATCCCGACCTCCCCGTGCCTGCCGGTCTTAAAGTCGACGTTCCCAAAGACGTGGTCGTGCGCCTCGACGACGTGTCCAAGTCGTTCGGCGAGCAAGACGTCCTGAAGCACATCAGCTTCGACGCGCGCCGTGCCGAAACGACCGTCATCATTGGGGGCTCCGGCGCCGGCAAGACGACCCTCATCCGGATCATCGTCGCTCTCGAAAAGCCGACCTCCGGGCGGGTCATCATCGACGGCGAGGACATCGTCCCCATGCGCGACAGCGCCCTCAACGCCGTCCGGCGCAAGTTCGGCATGGTCTACCAGTACGCGGCGCTCCTCGACTCCCAGACGGTCATGGAGAACGTCGCGTTCCCGCTCGTCGAGCACACGAAGCTGAGCGGCAAGGAGATCCGCGAACGCGTCCTCGCAAAGCTCGAGGTCGTGGGTCTCGACCCGCTGGTCGTTGAAACGAAGTTCCCTGCGGAGCTGTCCGGCGGCATGCGCAAGCGCGTCGGTCTCGCTCGCGCGTTGATGCTCGAACCAAAGGTCCTCGTCTACGACGAGCCCACCAGCGGACTCGACCCGGAGATGAGTCGGCTCGTCGACGACCTCATCGAAGAGACGCGTGATCGTTTCGGGGTGACGAGCCTTGTCATCTCGCACGACATCGCGAGCTGCTTTCGTATCGCGCACCAGGCCATCTTGGTCATCAAGGGCGAGGTCGTGGCGCGGGGAAAACCGGAAGAATTGGCCCACGGCGACAACGAGGTCGCCAAGCACTTCATCCGCGAATCGTGGGTCGACGTCGATGCGGTTTCGTCGCGTCGGTAACGTTACGCGACAGCCGAGTCGTCCGTGGCGCCACTATCCGCGAGCATCGTGGGCCCCTGCGGTTCGGGCGGGGGCGCGACCGGTTCGGGCGCGACCGGTTCAGGGGCGGCCGCCGGCTGCGGCGCCGTCGGCGGCTCGCCGAAGGCGCCGTAGTTCGTCGCCGTGGGCGCGTAGTTGTACGTGGGGCTCGCCAGGTCTTCGTAGCCGGCGAGCGCCTGCTGGTTGTATGCGGCCTGATCGAAGGCGGGCTGGAAGCGCTCGTCCGTGGCGCGCGTCGCCGGGTTCGCATACGAAGCCGCCACCTCGCTGCCGCGGGTCATCGTCGGGCTCGCCAGGTCTTCGTAGCCGGCGAGCGCCTGCTGGTTGTACGCGGCCTGATCGAAGGCCGGCTGGAAGCGGTCGTCGGTGGCGCGCGTCGCTGGGTTCGCATACGAAGCCGCCACCTCGCTGCCGCGGGTCACCGTCGGGCTCGCCAGGTCTTCGTAGCCGCGGAGCGCCTCGCGGTTGTAGGCCGCCTGATCGAAGGCCGGCTGGAAGCGGTCGTCGGTGGCGCGCGTCGCTGGGTTCGCATACGAAGCCGCCACCTCGCTGCCGCGGGTCATCGTCGGGCTCGCCAGGTCCTCGTAGCCGCGGAGCGCCTCGCGGTTGTAGGCCGCCTGATCGAAGGCCGGCTGGAAGCGGTCGTCGGCGGCGCGCGTCGCCGGGTCCGCATACGAAGCCGCCACCTCGCTACCGGCACGGGTAAGCTTGGGCTCGCCAAACGCACCGAAGTTGTCCTGAGTCGGCTTGAAGCGATCGTATTCGGACGGCGCGGCAGGCGCAGGACGCGCTTCCGTGGGGACGTCTCCGCCGGGGCCCGGGCGACTGGCGTCCGGGCGCGGCGCGGTCGTCGGTCCCTCGTCTTGTCCGGGGCTTTGCCCACCAGGACTAGGCGCGCGAGGCGTGGCGCCTCTCGGCGTCGGCGTTCGCGCTGCCGGCTGAGCGTTGTTCCCGCCGCGCAACTGGTTCAGCGCGTCGCCAAGCGCGTTGGCGGGGTTTGCCGCCGGCGTCGCGGCCGGCGTGGCGGGGCGCGGCTGCGTCGCCGGTTGAACCGCCGGGTCGAGCGTTGGGTCCCCGACGTCCCCTACGAGGAGGGCTCGCATGCGCTGTGCAACCTCTTGCGGGGTCGCTCCGGCACGAATGGTCGGCGCGTTCGCCGCACCGCCCTGCACCGCGTTGAGGGCAACCAAGTCCAGGCTTCGAAATTTGCTCATTGGGCCTCGCACCGAACGCTGCAAGGCAGGTGCCGCGTAGCTTCTGCGGGCGCAGGTGCGCTTCCCGCGAGGATTTCAACGGATCGCGCATCACGGGAATTTGGCAACGTCGGCCTCGCTTGGATCCAAGTCGCCCCGCGGATACATCCATGCCTAGTCCCTGCCCTATGACCGAAGCCTCCCGCATCGTCGCGTTCCTGGGGCCGACGAACACAGGCAAGACCCACCACGCCGTCGAGCGCATGCTCGAGTGCGACTCGGGCATGATGGGCTTGCCGCTCCGCCTCTTGGCGCGAGAGGTCTTTGACCGTGTGGCCAGCCGCGTGGGGCGTGACCGCGTGGCCCTCGTCACGGGGGAGGAGAAACACATTCCGCGGCGACCCCGCTACATCATCGCCACCGTCGAGGCGATGCCCCAGGGCGCGGGCGCGACCGGCGCCGACGTCGACTTCGTCGCCATCGACGAGGTGCAGCTCGCGGCCCATCGTGAGCGCGGCCACGTCTTCACGCGCTGCTTGCTCCACGCGAGGGGCCGTGAGGAAACCTGGCTCCTCGGCGCCGACACGATGCGGCAGATGATCCGCGCGTTGGTGCCGACGGCGACTCACGTCGAGCACCCTCGCCTCTCGTCGCTGCGCCACACGGGTCAGCAGAAGTTGAATCGGCTGCCACCGCGAAGCGCCATCGTCGCCTTCTCGATGGACCGCGTCTACGAGCTCGCGGAGCGGGTGCGCGTAGCGCGGGGCGGCGCTGCCGTGGTGCTCGGGGCGCTCTCGCCCCGGACGCGCAACGCGCAGGTCGCCATGTTTCAAGCCGGCGAGGTCGACACGATCGTGGCGACCGACGCCATCGGCATGGGGCTCAACCTGGACATCGCCCACGTCGCCTTCGCCGCGACGACGAAGTTCGATGGCCGCGAGAGTCGCCCTCTTGAGGATGCCGAACTGGCGCAGATCGCGGGCCGCGCGGGACGTTACCTCGCCGATGGGACCTTCGGCAGCCTCGCACCGCAAGAGATCGGTGGCGCGCAGGTCGCCGCCGTCGAGCGTCATCAGTTTGCTCCCATCACGGCGCTCCGCTACCGGCCACACGTCCTGATTTTCTCCAGCACCACTGCGTTGCTCGACTCGCTCCACGTTCTGCCGCGGCGCCCAGGCCTGCAGCCGGCCCCCAAAGCCGACGACGAGCTAGCGTTTGAGGAGCTGGCCAAGGAGCCGAGCGTCCGCTCGCGGCTCCGCAGCGAAGACGACGTCCGCCTCCTCTGGGACGTGGCAAGCGTCCCCGACTTTCGAAAGCTACTCTTTGAAGTTCACCTGGCGACGCTGCGCTCGATCTTTCTCGAGCTCATGGACCGGGCGCGCGTCTCGAACGACTTCCTCGAGAACGTGACGGCCACTCTGGGCAGTGCGCCCCGCGACGTGGAGGGCCTCCTGTCGCAGATCACCGAACTTCGCACATGGAGCTACGTCGCCAACAAGCAGGAGTGGACCGCCGAGCCGCGTCGCTGGCAGGAGGAGACGCGTGCCCTCGAGGATCGGCTTAGCGACGCGCTCCACGTCGCCCTCACGAACCGCTTCGTGAGCATCAAGGGCGCGCGCCACTCGTCGTCGGCGGGCCCAAAGAAGCCATCGGTTGCAACGCCGGAAGAACGCCCTTCGAGGCCCGGGCACCCGTTCGCGGTGCTCGCCACCTTTGCGGTGTCGGGAGCGATCGATGCGCCGCGCAAGGTGACCCACCATCCCCTCGAAGCCTTCGTCGACGCGGCGCACGACGCCTTCACGCTGACGCCTGATGGGGCGCTTCGCGCGGACGGTCGCGCCATCGCGTGGCTCGCGCGAGGCCCGAAGTTGTCGCTGCCGACGGTGCGCATGGCGGAGCTCGACGACGTCGGCGCGGGGCTTCGAAGTCGCCTCGAGCGCCGCGCCCTGGCCTTCGCCCGCGATGTCGCGGGGCGACTGCTAGCGCCCCTCGACGGGCTCGCGACGTCGACGCGAGCGCCGCTGCGCGGCCTGGCACACGTTCTCACGGCCGGCCTCGGTACGGCGCGCGTGCGTGACGTTAGCCACCTGCTACCGGAATACGATGAGCGCGACCACGAACTCCTTCGCGAGCAGGGGATCGTCCTCGGCGTCCTCTCGGCTTACGCAAAGGCGCTCCTCGATGAGCCCATGCTCGAGGTGCGGCGGCTGCTCGTTATGGCGGCGCACCCGCGGCTCGCCCGCGCTTCCACGGCGAGGGTAGCGTTTCGCGCGACGCGCGCCGACCGCACCTTGGCTCATTCGCTGGGCTTCGTGGTGCTCAGTGATTGGGCGGTTCGCGCCGACGTAGCCGAGCGGATCGCGGCGACGGCGGCCTCGTCGGCGGAGGTTGCGGCGTGGGTTGGCTGCGGCGCCGTCGAGGCCGAGCGCATCGTCGCCGCGGCCGACCGTTCAAAACAGGAAGTAGACGAGGAGCGCGATCCCGAGTGACAACACGAAGCTGCCGATGACGACGGCGGCCACGACGAGCACGACCTTGCGCTGTGCGTCGGCAAACATCTGTTGCCCGGCGGCGTACGGGTTCGCTGCTGGCGGCGGGCCGCCCGCCACGTACCCGATGGTGGGCTGTGACCACGGAGCGGCCCCCGCTGGCGGAGGCGCCGCGCCAAACGGCACGGGACCGCCCGTCAAAGGCGGGCTCGGCGGCGCGTTCGGCATCACGACGCCCGGCAGGATCGGCGACGGCCCGTGCGCCGGGCCCTGCACAAGGACGCCGCCCATGAGCCCGTGAACGATGGCGACCTTTTCGGCGGCTCGCGCCACGTGCGCGTGGATCGCGCCGCAGTAGCGGCACGCCGGCTGGCTCAGGTCCTCGATGCTGAGAACGCCACCACACTGGGGGCACCGGCTCGCGTCGGTCACGTCTTGCTCACAGCGTGCTCCGGCACCCACTGCTGCTGGCCGTTGCCGAAGGCAACGAGGACTTGTCCGCCTCCGACTTGAACGACGCTCCCGGGGTACCGATTGCCGTCGGACCATTGGACGAGGACGGCCATGCCGGGGCCGATGCCGCTGGCGATGGCGCCCATGCCCATCACGCCGAGGGCACCGCGGCCGAGGAAGCCCATGTTCTGCGCCGCCTGACCATAGGCCGCTTGGGCCTGTGCTTGCGCCGCGGCGATGTGCGCGTTCACGTTCTGCTGCACCGCCGCGCCCATCATTTGGTTCTCCATGCGCTGCTGCGCTTGCGCCGCCGTTTGCGGCGCCTGCGCAGGGGCCGCACCGCCGCCGCCGGCGACGCGCTGGATGCTCACCGGTCGTGGCGCCCCGCCCTGCTGGATTCGCATAGCCTCTTGCTCGATGCCGCCGCTGTACGCGGCGCCGTATTGCATGGGGTTCTGCATCATCACCTGCTGCCAATGGCCGGAGATCTGCGTCCACGCGCCCTGATCAATGCCGTAAGTTGCGAAGGTGCGCTCGTAGCCGAGGGCCTTCATGACGCCGGCCATCGCCACGAAGTCGTCGAAGCTCACCTGCACGGAGCCCTTCTTCCGCGCAAGGGATGCTTGGTAGAGCGGCATGAACGCCTGCGCGACGCGGCCCATGAGCGCGTAGTCCTGCATGCGCGCCGTCCAGCCATTCTTGGCGGCCTCCCAATCGGCGCGGCTCACGCCGAGTCCCTCGACGACGCGCGCCTGCGCCTCGGGGTCGTTCGCGTGATCGGAGACGTCGGCGCTGAGATCGGCGTAACGCTCGAGAGAGATGCCTTGAATGGGAGCAAACGGATCCATGTCGCGCATGCGAGCGCGCGCCAGAGGCCCCGTCAAGGTCAACATTCGTACGGATGCGCTGGCGCTACCGGCGAGCGAATTGCTGCGCTGCCTCGCCGAGCGTGACGAAAGCGTATCCGGCCTCGCGCAGCGTCGTGAAGACAGCGTCGAGGGCGGCGAGCTTCCGCTCCTTGGCCACGCGCACGTCCGGCTGGTGCGGCCTGAGGGGCTCGAGCCCGTCCGCGGCGTCGAGGACATCGATCCCGTGAAGCTCAAGGTTCACGAGCGGCTCACCGAGGCACATGCGCGTAAGCCAGCGGGCCTTGTCGGGGCCCGCCAAGGTGACCGTCGTGCCGATGAACGGCAAACGCAGGCCGCGCGTGACCTGGATCGGCAGCTCCAAGAGGCCGCCGCCCTCGCGCGTGTAGGGCCGCGACACGCGATAGGGGCGCGTCGACGCGGTGAGGACCGCCGGGTGGTCCACGATCGAGTGGCTCGTTCGGCCGCGGAGGCCGATGAGCCCGATGGCCGCAGTCTTCGCCAGGTAATACGCGGGGCACGGGAAGACAGACGAGTCGTACGCGGCCCCAAGCTCGCCCAAGACGTCGAAGACTTCGTCCGTGATCGTGTATCCGGGCGCACGAAAACCTACCGGCTTGTCTCCCGTCGCTCGGAGGATCGCTTGCGCGCCGTCCTCGATCTCGGCCGCGATCTCGCGGCGCGACAGCCGCGTTAGGTCATACCGATGCGACAGCGTGTGGTTCGCCATTTCGGCGCCGGCGTCGCGGGCGACCCGCAGCGCGGTCGCCGACTCGGCGCGCGCGAGATCCGAGCCCACCGCGAAGAGCGTGAGCGGAACATCCGCCGCCTTCGAGAGCGACGTGAGCCGAGGGACGGCGATGTCGTAGACCGCGGTCTTGGCCGCGCCCTCCGCGAGAAGGCCGTGGATGGCGTAGTAGTTCGGGATCTCGTCGAGGTCGACGCTGACGGCTGCAAGCTTCATGGGCGCCAAATGAAAGAGGCCGCTGAGCCCGAGGACTCAGCGGCCAACGTTATCGGAGCGATGGCTCAGCCGCCGGTGAGCTTCGCGACTTCCGCCGCGAGGTCGTCGGTCTTCTTCTGGATGCCTTCGCCGAGGCCGAAGCGCACGAACTCGTGAAGCTTCACCTCACCGCCGAGTTTCTTGCCGAGCTCCGCGCGGACCTTCTCGATGGTGCCGAGATCGGGCGACCACACGTTGTCTTGGCCGAGGAGCGTCACCTCCGTGTACCACTTGGCGACCTTGCCCTCGATGATCTTGGGCCACGCCGCTTCCGGCTTACCCTCTTCCTTGAGCTGGCCGGCGTAGATGTCCTTCTGCTTGGCGAGCATCTCTTCGGTGATCTGCTCCTTGGCGACGACGGCGGGGTTCATGGCCCCGATCTGCATGGCGCAGTTGTCGATGAAGGCCGAAAATTCCGGGTTCTTGCGGGCGTCGCCGTTGGGCGCTTCGGCGCGGATGAGGACCGCGAGCTTGCCGCCCATGTGGATGTACGCGTGAACGAACTCGGACGGCGTCTTCGCTTCGATGGCGTCCCAGCGACGAATGACGGTGTTCTCGCCGGTCTTGGCCACCATCTCTTGCCGAACGACGTCGAGGGCCTTGCCACCGACCGATTGAGCAGCGAGATCGGCGCCGCGGGCGAGGCCCTTGGCGACGTCGACACAGGTCGCGACAAAGCCGCGGAAGTCGTCGCCGCGGGCCACGAAGTCCGTCTGGCAGTTGACCTCAACAATGACGCCGCGCTTGTTCTCGGCGTCGACCCAGGTGCGCACTTCCCCTTCCGTCGCGATGCGACCTTCGCGGGAAGCGGCCTTCACGATGCCCTTCTTGAGGATGATCTCGACGGCCTTGTCGACGTTGCCTTCCGACTCGGTGAGCGCCGACTTGCAGTCGCTCATACCGGCCTGGGTGCGCTCGCGGAGCTCCTTGATCATCGTGGGGGTGATGGCTGCCATGTTCCTACCTCGGGTGTTGCTCGGGTTTCGAAATGTTGGCGGGCTTGGCCCGCGCACTTACGTGACGTTCGTGCGCGCAGGTGGCGACGCACGAAGGCGAAGCAGCGGGCGCGGGGCGAACACGCAACCCCACCGCTTCGCCTCGAACGGCTTCGCACCATGCGAAGCCGCTCATGGAATGGGAAGCACGCCGCGATGGCGTGCGAGCCTCAGTCAGTTCGCGGCTTCGCCGCCGCCGGGCGCCGGTCCGCCATCGCGGCGAGCCCCGCCGCGGCGGTAGACGTCGGCTTGCGGAGCGCCGCGATCACCGCCGCGGCCCTCGCGGCCCTCGTTGGCGTTCACGTCCTTGCGTCGTTGCGCACCTTCGTGGATCGCGTCGGCGAGTCGCGCGGTGATAAGGCGAATGGACCGGATGGCGTCGTCGTTGCCCGGGATCGGGTAGTCGATGAGGTCCGGGTCGCAGTTCGTGTCGGCGATGGCAAGGATCGGAATCTCGAGCTTGCGCGCCTCTTGAACGGCGATGGTCTCCATGGCCGGGTCGATGACGAACACGGCGGCCGGGAGCGAGTTCATGTTCTTGAGGCCGCCCAGGTACTTCTCGAAGCGCTCGCGCTCCTTCTCAAGACGCGAGACTTCCTTCTTCGGAAGCTGGAGGTGGGTGCCGTCGTCCTTCATGCGCTCGAGTTGGCACATGCGCTCGAGGCCCTGCTTGATGGTGCGGAAGTTGGTGAGCGTTCCGCCGAGCCAGCGGTTGACCACGTAGTGAGCGCCGCAGCGGCTCGCTTCTTCCTTGATGATCTCTTGCGCCTGGCGCTTGGTGCCGATGAACAGCACGTTGCCGCCGCGCGAAACCGTCTCCTCAACGAAGTAGAAGGCGCGCGAGAAGAGGCGCACCGTCTGGTCGAGGTCGATGATGTGGATGCCGTTGCGGGCGCCGAAGATGAACTGCTTCATCTTGGGGTTCCACCGCTTCGTCTGGTGTCCGAAGTGGACGCCCGCATCGAGGAGCGACTTGAGGGGAAGCGGGAACTCGGGGCGACCGACCGAGGTGGTCGGCATTTCTGCTTGGGTCATGGGAGCGCGTTCCTTTCGGTTGAGCCTCCGCTCCCCTCCCTTGGCCAGCGCTTGCGCGCACCGGGCCGCAGGTTTGCGCGGGGGAGCGTGTGGAATTTCCCAGGGCGGAACCGCCCCGGGCCCTCTTCGCGGGGCTAGGCTCGTGCCGAGGAGGCGCGGGCAAAGTCACGAGGAGAGAGGGCGCACACGCTAGTCGCCCTGCATGGGAAGTCAATCGGGGGATTTTCCTCGTTGCGCGCCTTAAGTTCCCCTCTTACAAGCTCCGGAGCCCGTGACGTCCAAGAAGCCCCGCACCAAAGCCCGCCCTTGTCGGCGTCCACTCGCCGCCTTGGGCCAATTGGCCTTGGCCCTCTGCTTGGGCGCCTGCGCTTCCAGACCGCCTCGGCCGCCTGGGCCGGCGCCCGAATACGAAGAGCCGCCCGACGTGGGCCGCCCCGTCGTCAGCCCTGACGGGGGTGCCGAAGCGGCTGCCGCCCTTGTGATACCGTCGCCGTCGCCATGGACCACGGGTTCACTCGCCGCGATCTCGACCACGTTGCCACGCTCGCCGCGCTGACGCTCAGCGACGAAGAGGCCGCCGGCCTCGCGACCGACCTCGCGCGCATCCTCGCTTACGTCGACGAGCTCGCCGCCGTCGACACGTCGAGCGTTGCCCCAACGATGAACCTGGTCTTTGGCCCCGCCGGGCAAGAGGCGACGCAAGACAGCGCGCTCCGCCCCGACGAACGCGAGCCGAGTCTCGTTCGCAGCGAGGTCATGGCGGGCGCACCCCGCGCCACGGAGCAAGGGTTCCTCGTTCCCACCTTCGTGGAGACCTGATCGTGAAGCCAAGCACATGGACCGTCTCCGAGATCGCGGCGCGCGTGCGCACCGGCGAGGTGTCGGCCGTTTCTGTCGCAGAAGACGTGCTCGGAAGGATCGCCAAGCTCGACGGCGAGCTCGGCTCGTTCCTTCACGTCAATGACAAGCTCGTCGACGAGGCGCGCGCCATCGACGCCGCCCGCTCTCGCGGCGAGCCGCTCGGGCCCCTCGCCGGCGTGCCCATCGCCATCAAAGACGCCCTCGCCACGCGAGGAGCGCCAACGACCTGCGCGTCAAAGGTCCTCGCGGGCTACATGCCTCCCTACGACGCCACGGTCGTCGCGCGGCTCAAGGCCGCAGGCGCCCTCGTGAGCGGCAAGACGAACATGGATGAGTTCGCCATGGGCTCCTCCTGCGAGAACAGCGCCGCCAAGATCACACGCAACCCGTGGGACCTTGGCCGCATCCCCGGTGGCTCGTCCGGCGGTAGCGCCGTAGCGGTTGCCGCGCGCCTCTCGCCCGCCTCCCTGGGGAGCGACACCGGCGGCTCCATTCGCCAACCGGCCGCGTTGACCGGCTCCGTCGGCGTCAAGCCGACGTACGGCCGCGTCTCGCGGTATGGCCTCGTGGCCTTCGCCTCAAGCCTCGACCAAGTGGGGCCCTTTGCCACCGACGTTCGCGGCGCCGCCCGCGTCCTCGCCACCATCGCTGGCAAGGACGCCCACGACGCGACCTCGCTCGATGTTCCCGTCGACGACTACGAGGGCGCTTGCGAGAAGAGCGTGCGCGGCCTGCGTCTCGGCGTGCCTCGCGAGTATTTTGCCGAGGGCCTCGACGCCGAGGTCGAGGCGTCGGTGCGCGCCGCCATCGCCGCCCTCGAAGAAGAAGGGTGCACGGTCGTCCCCGTCGATCTTCCGCACACGCGCTTCGCCGTGGCCACCTACTACGTCCTCGCGACGGCCGAGGCCTCGAGCAACCTGGCGCGGTTCGACGGTGTTCGTTACGGACGACGCGCCGAAAAGGCCGGCGACGACATCCGAACCATGATCGGCAGGACCCGCGACTTGGGCTTCGGCACCGAGGTGAAGCGACGGATCTTGCTGGGAACGTTCGTGCTCTCGGCGGGCTACTACGACGCGTACTACCTGAAGGCGCAGAAGATGCGGACGCTCCTTCGGCGCGACTTCGAGCAAGCCTTCGCGTCCGTCGACGCGCTCATCTGTCCCACGGCGCCGACGCCGGCCTTCCGGCTTGGAGAGAAGACGGCCGACCCGCTCGCCATGTATTTGAGTGACATCTACACGCTTCCGGCGAGCCTCGCGGGCCTGCCCGCGGCGAGCGTGCCGTGTGCCCCAACGAAGGCGGGCCTGCCCGTTGGACTTCAGCTCATGGCGCCGGCGCTCAAGGAGACGACGCTGTTCGCGCTGGCCGCCGCGTGGGAGTCGCGCTGCCCGGGGCGCGTGCCGCCCATGGCCTCATGAGCGACGCCGCATCGCTCGCCGTCCGTTGGTCTGGCGCCGCCGACGAAGCTGCCATCGTGTCGCTCTTCGAACGCGACGGCTCGCCGTGTTTCTGTCGCTACTGGCACTTCGAGGGTGACAAGAACGCGTGGCTGGCGCGGTGCGCCGGCGAACCCGAGGTGAATCGGGACGCGCTCTCGGTCGATCTTCGTTCCGGCGCCGACGGCGCGCGCGCCCTCGTCGCGCTGACGCCGCAAGGCCAATGCGTCGGATGGATGAAGCTCGCGCCGCGAAGGGCCGTACCCAAGCTCCGGAAGCTCCCGGTGTACCGAGCGCTCGACCTCGGCGACGATGACGGCGTCTGGTCTGTCGGTTGTTTCCTCGTCGACGAAGCGTGGCGCGGCCGCGGCGTCGCGCGCCGACTGGTGAGCGAAATCCCGCGTGCGCTGGCGCCGCTCGGCGCCCGCGCCGTCGAGGCGTATCCGCGGCAGGGGCTGCACGCGGCCGAGGCCTGGACTGGGCCCGCCAAGGTCTTCGAAGCCTTCACCCGCGTCGGTGGCGACGACGCGTACCCGGTGCTTCGCCTTGTGCTCTAGGCAACGGCGCCTGACGCGCCGTGCGTGGTGCGCTCGGTCAGCCCGTCGCGGCGACGGTCATCTGCTCGCTCTTGTCGCGCAAGAGCTCCGTCGCGCGGTCCGACGCGAACTCAAGGTACTCGTGGATCGCGAGCTCCAAGAGCTCGTCCTTGGCACCGCTCGCGACGGAGCGGAGCAACGCGTCGACGACGAAGGCGCCGCTGGCGGTAAATTCGGCTTCGCGGAGCATGGCCGCAACGGTCGATGTCGTGGCGAGGAAGTCTTCGAGGTCCGCGCGGAGCATGGCGCCCACTTTCGCGCGGTCGCAGCGACGGTGCATGTTGACGAGCGCGTCGTTTGAGACCTTGAGCACGTCGGTGGTCGAGCGGATCCGTGGCTCCAAGACATCGATGAGCTCGCTGGTGGCGAGCCGGTGGATCGCGTGCATGATCTCGAACTCGAAGAGACCAAGCTCAACGGCGATCTCGCCGATGCTGTGCTCACCGTCGCAGTGTTCCAGGACCTTGACGAGATCGGGGGCAACGGAGCCAGCCTCTTCGCGGCGCACGGGGACGTGGTCGAGGGTGCCGATGGTCTGCCGGAAGACGCCCATGTTCTCGGAGCGCCGCGTGGCCTCCATCATCAGGCTGATGACCGTGCGGGGGGTGCCCGGCGCGCGCGGCACGGTGAGATCGTCGAAGAGTGCGAAGGCGCCGACGTCGATGCGGAGGGCGGCCATGAGGATCTCTTCCGCCTGGCGCCGCAGCGTCTCGTCAAGGGTGGCGCGCTCGAGCTGCCCGGCTTCGACGAGGACTTCACCGAGCACCTTGCCCGCGAGCGCGGCGGTGTAGGCGGCGGCCTCGAGATCTTCTCGCGACACGTGCCCGGCCTTGCGAAGGAGATCGCCGATGCGCTCCTGCGCGCGCGTCGTCGCGGCGCCGATGAGCGCGCCGCTGTCGAAGCCGATGGCTCGCACGATCTCACCGGAGGCCACAATGAGCGTGCCGCTACGGCCCGCGTGGGCGATGAACGAGACGATCTCGACGAGGGCGCCCGAGGCTGTGACCTGGCCGGAGAGGCGGAGCGGGCTTTCGGGACGACTCCACTCGGGCGGCAGGAGGCTCTCGGCGGCGTCGCGGAGTTGCCGACCGGTGTACCCGAGGGTCTGATGAATTCCGGAGCTTCGCATGGGAGAGTTCCGCTGCAGGTGTTGTGCCGCAGTGTAACTGGAAGTCCGCCACCAACATTCGCGCACTTACGGCGCGTGACGGTGTGACAATTGCCCCATGTCACGTGTCAGTCCCTGAGATCGTACGCGTCACAGGCCGTGGGGCGTCCTCTGCAATGCGGGCCGCGTCGCCGAGCGAAGCCGATGTTGTTCGCTTACGCGGGCGACGGAATCAGCGTCGGTGGCGCGCCCACCCAGTCGTCGCAGACGAGCAGCTCGAACGAGAGCCCGATGACAAGGGCGCGCTGAGCATCGACCACTTCAACGCCGCTCGGGCGGGCGTCTACGAAGTCGGCGACCGTCGTCGCGTTCGAGAGGTCCCGAAGGAGCAGGCCCTCGCGCTCGGGCAGGCGCAGCGCGTCGAGCCTCACGCTCGGATGCGGCACCGGCTCCACGAGCGCGCCCTCGAGGCCCGCGAACATCTCGGCGAGCTCGCCCGGCGTGTATCGCTCGTGGATGCCGCGGGCGATGAGCTCGACGCTGTCGACGCCGAGCGGAAAGGTCTCCTCGTGGGAGCGCGCGCCGCGAACGAAAGCCATCCGTCCCCGTCGCCACGCCAGCACCTCGACGAAGCGCTCCTGCGTCTGCTCGTGGATCGCCCTGAAGAGCTCGATGGGGCGCAGCACGCCGAGACCCACGAGGGCCTCACCGAGACGCCCGCCGAACTTCGGCAACATCGCGAGGGCCATGTCGACTTCCATGCGAAGGACCTGGCCGCGGCGCACCAAGAATTGTCCGAGGAGCTCTTCGCGCTCGCTCGAGGAGACGAACTCCGGCACCCCGTCGACGAGGTAGATCTTCTTTCGCCGCTCGCCGTCTTGGAGAAGCACAACGCCCGTCTCTCGGAGGTGGGCCAGGCGGAAGAAGCCGCGCCGGCAACGTCACGCGGTCGATGGCGATGGCCTCGGCGAGTCCATCTCCTCCTGCTCCCAGCGGAGCGCGGGGCTCTTCACGAAGCGCGCGAACTCGGCGAAGGTCGTGGCGCTCTTGAAGGGCGCGAGCTCGCGCGAGACCTCGGTGCGCGCGCCGATCTCGCCCGTCGCGAAGAGCTCGATGACCCGGGGGTAGCTAAGCGGCCCCACGACGATGCCGTCTTTGCGCACGCGATAGATCTGCGGCGCCACGTTCTGCATCGCCTGCCCGGTGGGCTTTTCGGCGCTCGGGGTGGCAGGCTTCGCTTCGGCGTGGCGCCGCCCGTTTGGGCGTCCGTCGTCACGCTGTCGGGCGTCGTGAGGCCGAGCCGCTCGAGGATCCCAGCGAGCTTGCTGGGGCCGACATGGAGGCGCCGTCGTCGCACGATTTCCTCGACCGCTTCGGCGAAGGCGCGCGCGCTCGGGAACCGGTGCTCGGGCTCCTTCGCGAGGGCGCGGAAGAGTACCGCGCGGAGGTCGTCAGGCATGGGGCGGCCGGCTCGGTCGATGGCGCTGACGTCCGCGTCCCGGATTCGAAGGAGAACGTCGAGCTCACGGCCGCCGGTGAAGAGCGGTCGCAACATCACCATCTCGGCCAGGACGATGCCCAACGTGAAGATGTCGCTGCGGTGATCGAGCTCGCGGCCGACGACCTGCTCCGGCGACATGTAGCCGAGCTTGCCCTTGAGCTGGCCCGCGTCGGTGCGACGCTCGATCTCGGCGGCGCGCGCGATGCCGAAGTCGGTCAGCTTCACGGCGCCGGTCCGATCGATGAGCACGTTGCCGGGCGACACGTCGCGGTGCACGAGCTTGAGCGGGTGGCCGCGTTCGTCGCGGGCGCCGTGAGCGTATTCGAGGCCTCGGAGCACGCTGAGGGCGACGTGAAGCGAGGCCTCAAGCGGCAGCTCGATGTTCTTGGCCGCCGCGGCGCGCACGAGGCGCGCGACGGTGGAGCCCTCCACGAACTCCATGGCCATGTAGAGCTCCTCCTCGTGATCGCCAAAGTCGAACACGTGGACGATGTTCAGGTGCGCGAGGCGCGCGCAGACGCGCGCTTCGTCGACGAACATGGCGAGGAAGTCCGGCTCCCGCGCGAACTGCGGGAGGATGCGTTTGACGGCGACGAGCTTCTGAAAGCCGTGCGGCCCGGCGCGGCGCGCCAGGTACACCTCCGCCATTCCGCCGGTCGCGAGCAGTTGGAGGAGCTCGTAGGGACCGAGCCGGTCGGGAACCGGGGAGCTCGTCAGGTCCAAGCCCAAGGAGCGTATCAGGAAACGCCAGCTCTTCCCCCAATGCTTTCACCGAGGTCACGGGTTCGCGGCCGGTGTAGGCTTCCGGCCCTACGGGGACCTGGTGACCGACCGAGCAAACGATCCGAAGCGGGCCATGGCGAAAGATGACCCTTCCACGTCTCTGCGGGGGTCGGCGCCGGTCATCGCCGTCACGGGGGCGAGCTCATTTCTGGGGGCCAACCTCATTGGGCTCCTCGAAGAGGACGAGCGCATCGGGCGCATCGTGGCCGTTGACACCAAGGCGCCATCGACGGCGGGCCGGAAGACCCGCAGCTACGAGGTCGACCTGACCGAGCCGTCGGCGGAGGCGCGGCTCGTCGAAATCTTCGTCGCGGAACGGGCCACGACCCTCGTTCACCTGGCGTTCCTCGGATCGCCACATCGAGCCGCCTCTTGGGCCCACGAATACGAGAGCGTAGGCACCATGCGCCTGCTCGTCGCGGCGACGCAGGCGAAGATCGCCAAGCTCGTGCTCTGGTCGCAGACGCTCCTCTATGGCGCCACGCCTTCGAATCCGAACTTCTTGGCCGAGCACCAGCCGCTCCGCGCGACGCCCGACGAACCCTATTTCGCCGACAAGATCGCCGCCGAGGCCGAAGCCGCCCGCTTCGCGCAGCGCGCGCCGGGGACTGTGCTCACAGTGCTTCGCACGGCACCGATCTTGGGACCGACCGTCGACAACTACGTGGCGCGATACCTGTCGCATCGGCTCGTGCCTACGATGCTGGGCTTCGATCCGCTCGTGCAGTTCGTTCACGAGATCGACGCCATCGCGGCCCTCAAGCTGGCCGTCGATCGCGACATCGCGGGGACTTTCAACATCGTCGGTGACGGCGTCTTGCCGCTCTCGACCGTGATCAAGCTCGCGGGCCGCATCGCGATGCCGTTGCCGCATCTGTTGGCCGATCCGCTCGTGGCCGCAGCGTGGATGGCCCAACTCGCCGACGCGCCTCCGAGCTTTCTCCGGTACCTGCGGTTTTTGTGCGTCGCCGACGGAGCGCTGGCGAGGCGGCGCTTGGGTTTCCGACCCGCGTACACGACACGCGAGGCCGTTGTCGATTACGCCAGCGCGCAACGCCTGCGCGACCTAAAGCTGCTCCAGGAGGTCTCGTGAGCCCAAAGAAGCCTCCCCGTGCCGAACCGCGTACCCGCGACGTGAAGCCGCGGCCCAAGTCGTCGGCGACGGCGTCGAAACGCGTCGTCGTCGAAGTGCCCGCCCGCACCAAGGGCCGAAAGCCTACGGCCCGGCGGGCCGCCAAGGTGGACGCCCCCAGCGGCGTGACGCCAGAGCCGACGCCGGCGCGCGAGACCGTCGCGTCGGCCCTTCTCGAGGCCGACGAGCTCATCGCCGCGAACCGTAGGTCGAGAGATGCTGCCGAGAGCGCCTCAACGGAGGGTGCCGCAGCGGCGCAGCCGGAAGCGCGCACGAGCCCTTCTCGCGAAGAGATTCAGTCTCGCATCACAGAGCTCGAAGGCCGTCTCGACCGAATGCTCGAAGCCGCATCGCAGGGCTCCCTTCCCTCACTGGATGGGGACGAGGACGACGACGGGGACGAGGCGTGGCCCTCCCAAGTGGCGGCCACACACGCTGCGGCGCCGCCCTCGCCGGCGACCGACGAGCTGCCGGAGCCGCCCACCGAGCGCTTCCCCTCGCCGGCGCCGCTCCCCCGCCCTTCGGTGCCCGCCGCGCCGCTGTCGGCGCGCAGCCTCGGTGGCGAGATCGAGCCGACGGTGTTCGACACCGCGCGCGAACTCTTGTCGACCAACTATTACCTCCGCAAGTGGGGCCGCCTGGGCATGCGGAACCGCTCCGAGGAGGTCGACGACTTTGGCTACGACCCCGTCTACGAGGCGCGGGTAAAGCCGTTTTTGGACTTTCTCTACTCCACCTACTTCCGCGTCGAAGCGGAGGGCGTCGAACATGTGTGCGAGGCGGGCCGATGCCTCCTCGTGGCGAACCACTCGGGCACGGTTCCGCTCGATGGCTTGATGATCCGAGCCGCCGTCAAGCGACTCCACCCGCGAGAGCGCGACGTCCGGTGGCTCGCGGAGGACTTCATTTTTCATTTTCCGTTCCTCGGCTCGCTCACGACGAGGCTCGGTGCCGTCCGCGCGTGTCAGGAGAATGCCGAACGCCTCTTGCGGCAAGAGGCGCTCGTCGCCGTATTCCCCGAAGGGATGAAGGGCACGGGGAAGCTCTTCCGCGAGCGCTATCGGCTCCAACGTTTTGGGCGCGGCGGCTTCGTCAAGCTCGCGCTGCGGACGCGTACGCCGATCGTGCCTGTGGCCGTCGTCGGCGGCGAAGAGACGCAACCGCTCCTGGCTCGCCTCGACGCGCTGGGCAAACCCTTTGGCTTGCCGTACGTGCCAGTCACTCCGACCTTCCCGTTGCTCGGGCCCGCGGGGCTCATGCCCGCGCCGACCAAGTGGCGCATGCGCTTCGGGGCGCCCATCGTCGTCCCCGGAAGCCCCGACGACGCCGACGACGAGCTGCTCGTCGGACGGCTCGCGGAAGAGGTTCGCGGGACGATTCAAGAGATGGTCGATGAACTCCTGGGCGCGCGAAAGAACGTCTTTCTGGGCTGATGACTGCGCTGCCCTCGGTTCACGGCGTCCTCGTCGTCGACAAGCCCGCCGGGTTGACGAGCCACGACGTCGTGCAGCGCGTGCGGCGCCGGCTCGGAACGCGCGAGGTTGGGCACGCGGGCACGCTCGACCCCATGGCGACCGGTGTGCTCGTCGTGGTGGTCGGTGAAGGGACGAAGCTTTCGACCTACCTGACGGCCGCCGACAAGCGCTACGCCGCCGAGGTCACCTTCGGCCGCGCCACCGACACCCTCGACGCCGACGGAACGACCACGGCCGAGGGCCCGGTGCCCGAAGATCTCGAGGAGCGCCTCGCGGCGGCGCTATCCCATGAACGGGCTCGCACTGAGCAGGTGCCGCCCGTGTACTCCGCGATTCATCAGGGCGGCGAGCGCGCGCACGCAAAAGCGAGACGCGGCGAGGAGGTCATTCTGGCGCCACGCACGGTGCGCGTCCTCTCGCTCGCGCTCGACGGGTATGGCGCGGCGTCGCATCGCGCCGCTCTTACGCTCCACGTGTCGAAGGGCTACTACGTCCGCGCGCTGGCGAGGGACCTCGGCACCACGCTCGGCGTCCCTTCGCACCTGACGGCGCTTCGCCGCGAAGCGTCGGGCTGCTTCAAGGTCGACGCGGCGTGCCCCCTCACGACGGCGGACCTGGCTTCACGGTTGATTCCCGTGCGAGCGGCTGCCGCACTGGCCATCGGCGAAGTGCAGCTCACCGAGCGGGGAGAGGCTGACGCCCGCGCCGGGCGCCCGGTCCAGCCGGCGGACCTGTCGGCCGCTTGTGAAGGGCCGCGCGCTTGGGTGGCGCCGGGCGGCGACCTCATCGCCATTGGCCACCTCGTCGAGGGGGTGGGGCGCGTCCTCCGAGGCTTTCGAACGCGCTAAGCGGCGGCCTACTTCTTCTTCTTGGCGCGCTCTCGCGCGACCTTCGCCCGCTCCTCCGCTTGCTTCGCGAGATCGCCCTTCGGGGCGGCCTTCAGGTAGGCCTCGTACTCCTTGACGGCCTCCGCAAACTTGCCGGCCTGAGCCAGGCGATTCGCCAAGTAGAAGTGCGCGGGGCCGTAGCCCGGCTCCTTCTTTACGGCGGTCATGAGATCGTCGAGGGCGCCGGCGTCGTCCTTTGCGCCAACCTTGCAGAGTGCACGGTCCGTTCGGAGCTCGGCGATGTCCTTCTGCTCGATGGCCTTCGATAGGGAGCTCGTGCAGTCGGCGAAGGCGCCCGCAAGGCGCTGCTCATGGCCGATGCTCGCGAGCGTGCCGAGGTCCTTCGCATGGGGCGCGGCGGCCTTGAGCTGCGCGGCGGCTTCGTCGAGCTTCTTCCACGTTCGCAGCCATTGTGCGTAGGTGAGGCGAATCAGAGGATCCTGCGGGGCAGCGCGCGTTGCCTCCTCGAAGGCGTTGGCGGCCCCGGCGTCGCCCTTGGTCGCCAGCGCGATGCCGAGGTTCGTAAGGAGCGAGGCATTCTTCGGCTGCTTGCCCAGGGCCTTCTGCGTGACCGCGAGGGCTTCGTCGTGTTTGCTCGCTTCGATGTACATGGCGCCAAGGTTGATCGCCGCCGCCTCGAGATCGGGCCGCAGAGCCAGCGCTTCCTTGTAGTGCTTCTCGGCGCCGGCCTTGTCGCCGGACTTCTCCAGCGTGACGCCCAAGTAGAAGTGCGCGTCGCCGTCCTTCGGGTTCTTCTTCACGGCGCCTTCAAAGGCGCTCTTCGCGCTGCCGATGTCACCCGCCTCGAGCGCCTTCATGCCACGCGCCACGTCTTCGCTCGACGGCGGAGCGGCTCGTTCCTTCTTTGGCGTGGGCGGCGCCTCGTCCGCGATGGGCTCCGGTGGCGTGGCTCGATGGGGCGGCGTTGGTGTCGGTGCCGCGGGAGCGCCCCCGCATGCGGACAAGAATCCAGCCAGTGCGCACGCCCGGAAAAGACGACCCGCCATCAGAGACCTCCTCAACGGGGCGAGTCTACCCGACGCGCCAGCCGGCGGAGCGCCTTAGCGCTCAACCCTCTGCGGCGAGCGTCAGACGCTCACGAATTTCGCGAAGGCGGGCCTGGTCGACGGCCTTGGTGCCGTCGATCTCGCTCACGTAGAAGACGTCGGCGACGCGCGTGCCTTCCGTATTGATCTTGGAGACAGCGATCGAGAGGGAGAGTTCGTGGAGCGCCCTCGCGAGCGAGTAGAGGAGCCCGGGGCGGTCGCGCGCAAAGACCTCGATGACCGTGTGGCGAGGCGAGGCGCGCTCGTCGATGACGATCTCCGTGGCGACGGCGGGCCCTCGCCGCTCACCCCACGGTGAGCTCGAGCCGGTGCGCGCCCGCAGGAGAGACTCGGGCTCGACGCGTCCGCTCGCGACGTCTTCGAGGTCGCGCTGCAAGCGTGGGAGCAGGTCCGCGACCTCACCGGCACCGCTCGATCGTGGCCGTACCCAGAAGACGTCGACGGCCTCGCTGCACTCCGAGGCCCGGAGCGAGCCCTCAGCGCGCGTCCTCGAGTGGATCTGCGCCGCGAGGACCTCAAGGCGTGCGCACACAAGCGCGGCGGCAATGCCGGCAAGGAGACCAGGACGATCCTCGGCCACCACGCACAGCTCCACCGCATCCCCGTGCGCCGGTCCCACGAGCTCAACGGAGGCCGCGCGCGCGCCGCGGTTGGCGACAGCGGCGGCATGGGCCGCCAAGGACTCTGGCGCCGTCGTGAAGGGGTACCGCTCGGGCATGGACTGAACGAAACGTTCGATCACGTCCGGCGTCATACCAACGCCGCGCGGCGATTGCGCCGCGGCCGCCAAGATCCGAAGGCGCCGTTCGTCGTCATACCCGGGCGCGCGCTGCCCGCTCAGGTACGCGTCGGCGGCGACGTAGAGGTTCTCGAGCATCTTCGCTTTCCACGTTGTCATCGCCGTGGGTGACGTCGTGGTGATGTCGGCGATGGTCAGGAGGTAGAGCGCTCGAAGTCCCTCGCGGCCGCGCACGCCGCGGCAGAACTCCTCCACCGTCGACTCGTCGTCCAAATCGCGCCGAGTCGCCACGTGATACATCGACAGGTGCGAAGCGACGAGCGCTGCGACCTCGTCGATCTCGAGCGTCCATCCGAATCTCGGCAAGATCTTCCGCACGAGGTCCGCGCCGCTCTGCGAGTGGTTCTTTCGTGAGCCTTCGGCGTCGGGGTACCCCTTGCCTACGTCATGCAGCAACGTCGCGAGGAAGAGCACCGGCGCGTCGGCGAGCTCGGCCGCTAGACGGCTCGCCAAGGGATGCATGTGCGCCAGCTCGCCGCGAGCTAGGGCCCTCAGGCAATCGATGGCGGCGACGCTGTGAACATCGACCGTGTACACATGGTAGACGTCGTGGTGCACGCGGCCCGTCACCGGGAGAAACTCCGGGATCATCGCCAACAAGAGGCCCACGTCGTGCAGCTCCCCAACGATGGAGCCCCGGCGCGTCGGCACCTCGCCGATGGTGCACACGATGTCGACGAAGAGCTTCGCGGCCTCCGGGCTTGCGCGAAGCGCCTCGCACCACGCCGGATCGGTCGCCGCGCGGGCGACGGCGTCGCGCGCGAAGGCGAGGACCGGCGCGCGCTTCTGGACGCACGCATCGTAGAGCCTGAGCGCCAAGGCCGGCTCCTCCTGAAGCTCGCGGCTGCCGGCAACGGTGACGTGCCCGTCGAAGAGGCGCACGCCCCCGCCGAGGTCTGTCTCCACGGGCCGCGGCCGGCGTCGCGGCGGTTTTGCCCGTTCGAAGATGCGCTCGCGGAGCCGTGTGATCGCACGCGCGTGAACGTAGAAGTCTTGCATGAGCCGCTCGGCGGCGGCGGCGCGCGTGCGGGCGTCACGCTGGGAGTCGGGGGCTCCGCGCTCCGCCGACTCGGCGCCATCCCCAGACCGGGGCGCGTAGTCCATCGCGATGGCAATGGCCTCTTGAGCGTCGAACGTCAGTCGATCGCTGCGGCGTTGCCCGCGGAGGTGAAGGCGATTCTTCACCCGCCACATAAACGCCGTAGCGGCCTCCAGCTCCTGCGCCTCGCGGGACACGAGGACGCCAAGCCGCAAGAGCTCGCGGAGGAAGCCGTGCTCGCCGTCGGACACTCGATACCGCGCCCGCGCGACCCAGCGGATGGCGTCGAGATCCCGCATGGCGCCGGCGCCGCTCTTCGTGTCCGGCTCGAGGAGGTAGACGGACCCGCCGAAGCGCTCGTGGCGTCCTGCGATTTCAGCCTCGAGCCGATCGATGAATCGCTCGATGCTACCCGCTTCGAAGACGCCTTCGTGGGCGCGGTCGAGGAGCTGCGCGAGGACGGTCTCGTCGCCAGCGACAAAGCGAAGATCGAGAAGCGTTGTCGCGCTCGCTAGATCGTCGTGCGCGAGGCTGAGCATCTCCGATGCCGTCAACACCTGATGGCCGACGGAGAGCTTCGCGTCCCACAAGGGATAAAGCAGCCGCTCAAGCCAGGCCTGCGCGGCCTCGGCGGCGTCGGCTGACATCACGAGGCGAAGATCAACGTCGCTACGCGGCGCGAGGGCGCCGCGGCCGTAACTCCCCACACCGGCAAGGACGTACGCGGGCAAGGTGGGCCCGTCGCCGATGATGCGAGCCGCCTGGCCTTGGAGCAGGCCATCCATCCATCGGGCGTGGGCTTGGGCAAGTCCCAGTCCGTCGGTCCCGCTGGCCGCGGCCGACCGGAGTTCGTCCTCGTGGAGCCGAACGAGGTCTCTCAGCGTCCCGGACGAGCTCACCCTCGAACGGTAGGCGAATTCAGGGGTTCGGGCGGGCGAAATCGCGGGCTTCCGCCGCCGCGAGAGGGCCGCCGAAAAACGGAGAGTTGCGAGACGACCATGAATTCCCCTAACCTGCCGCCCGTCCGAGACGAGGGCCCGCTGGGCCTTCCGGACGGCCGGCCCTTAGGCCCGGCGCAATCCATGCTTAGGAGGCTCCGTTCATGATCCGCAAAGTGATCTCCCCGCTGCTCGCCGTCGCCACGTTGAGCCTCGCGTTCTCGTTCAACGGGTGCAGCTGCCGCGCGCAAATCGGTGAGCAGCAGGCCAAGGCGCCCGAGCCGCCGCCGCCGCCCCCCCCGCCGCCGCCCCCGCCGGCGCCCGCCCCGGAAGCGCCGAAGCCGAAGCTGTTGGCCGTTGGCAAGGCGAAGATCCAGGAGAACAAGGTCGAGATCCCGGGCCAGCTCGAGTTCGACGTCGACAAGGCGACGATCCGTCAGACGCCCCAGTCGAAGGAAATCCTCGGCACGCTGAAGGAGTTCATGGAAAAGAACCCCAACGTCGAGAAGATCCAGATCCAGGGCCACACGGACAACTCCGGCACGCCCGACCGCAACAAGACCCTCTCGCAACAGCGCGCGGAAGCCGTCTCCAAGTGGCTCGGCGAAAACGGCGTGAAGGGGGATCGCGTGGTCGCTCAGGGCTTCGGCCAAGACAAGCCCGTCGCCCCGAACGACACCCCCGAGAACAAGCAGAAGAACCGCCGCACGGAGTTCCACATCATCAAGATGGACGGCAAGGATGTCGCGCCGGCCGCTCCCGCGCAGCCCACGGGTGGCGGCGGAGCGGGCGCGAGCGCTCCCCCGCCGGTCACGCCGCCCCCCACGGGCAGCCCCACGGAGAAGAAGCCGGACCTCGCCCCGAAGCCGGCAGGCGCTACGCCCAAGATGATCAAGAAGCCCTGAGCGCGGCTTCGCCGGCGCTGCCTACGGGTGGCGCCCTCGTCGAGTGCCGTCGCGCGTCGCGCGGCGGCATTCGCCTTTTTGTACGCCGCTTTCTTGGACTCGAGCGACGTGGCTGTGATGATCGCCGCCGCTCGTCCGTCGAACGTGAGGGACTTGCGCTTGCGTCTCGGCGCAGGCTCGGTCGAGGATACGTTTCCGCGGCTGTCCAATCTGGTACCCGCAAGCCCGTCACGCCCCCCCCGCCCCCCCCAGAGGAGTCGTTCATGGTTCGCGCTCTCGGCACGGTTCTCTTCGCCGCGTTGGTTTTTGCCTGCAGCTCCACCGAGGAGGAGGAGGCCCCGAAGTACCCGACCGTCGACTCGATGTGTCAGGCGCGGGCCACCGAGGAGTGCCAGGTCGCCTCGAAGTGCGGCGCGAAGCTTGAGACCTGCGTGGCGTCCCGCAAGGCCACCTGCGCGACGTCCGCAGCCGCATCCCAGACGGGAACGCGGGCGTACCGCGCCAAGGTCGGTGAGACGTGCGTCAACAAGGCGAAGGAGGTCTACGCGAAGGCTCCCATCACGCCCGACGACATCGCCAAGCTCGACGAGACCTGTCAGAAGGCCTTTCAGGGGACGCAGGCGAAGCTGCAGGCTTGCACGACGAGCTACGACTGCGACGGCGAGCTGATCTGCGACAAGCAAGTGTGCGCGGGCAAGGTGGAGAAGAAGGAAGGCGAGTTCTGCGGCAACCCGGGCGAGGTCTGCGCCGCCGGCTCCTATTGCGTGGCGAGCGCCGCCGGCGCCTTGCAGTGCGCCCCCAAGAAGAAGAAGGGCGAGATCTGCGACGCCAAGAGCCCGTGCCTTGAGAGCTTGCGGTGCAACAACACCTGCTTGGAGCGCTTCGGCAGCGGCGAGGCTTGCGCGAGCAACGACGACTGCGGCGCCAGCGCGCCCCTCTGCGACAACATCAACTTGGGCTCAAAGTGCGGCCCTGGTGTCACGCCGGTGGCCGGCGTCGCGGCTTGCAAGGACTGCCCCGCCGGCGCCAACCCGGCCTACTGCGGCTTCGGCGGGTGAATCGCGACCAACGCAGCCCGCAGGGCGCCTATGGCGACCAGTCCCAGCGAAGGCCCACGAGCACGAGCCGATAGGCGCCGGGCTGAATGCCCTCGGGTCGTCGCGCGGCGATGTACGTGGTGTCGAGCGCGTTCTTCACCGTGAGCCTCGCCGTGAGGCCGCTCGCCTTGTGGCGGTAGTGTGCCGCGAGGTTCACGAGGTGGAATGGGTCCAACTCGCCGATGCGACCGGTGACGTCCTCACCCGCTGTGTTCTTCGTGTCGGTGAACTGCGAGCCAACGAACGAATAGCTCACCTGCCCGCCAACCCCGCTCTCATGCTCGACGTCGACGTTCGCGCTGCCTGAGTGCTGCGGCGCGTACGGCAAGAGTCGGCCTGCGTCGACGCCGTAACGGAACGTTGATCGCGCGAACGTGTAGCGCGCGCCAACGTCGACGACGGTTGGCCAACCAAAGGCCTTGCCCAACTCGAGCGTGGCGGCCGTCTCGACGCCCTTCAGCGTGGTGGCCCCCGCGTCGACCAGGTTGACGTCGGCCGAAGGGTTCGTGTTGACGATGACCTGATTTTGAAACGCGGAAAGGAACCCGGCCACTTCAACGCGCAGCGCCTTCACGATCGACGCGCGCGTCCCGAGCTCGACGTTCGTGCTCTCGTCCACGCCGACCGGCGCCGGCTCGCCGCGCGAGCTGATGGCCGAGCTGACGCGCGGCGGCGCGAAGCCGCGATGCAGGCCGAAGAACCCGTGCACGCGGCGCGAGCCGGCGACGAGGCCGATGCCCGGCACGAAGCCCGTCACATCGCCCTCACCTTCTCGGTAGACGTCGAGCGACCGCCCATCCTCGATGGTGTGAAGTTGCACCCTTCGATACCGAAGGTGCTCGAGGCGAACGCCCGGTGTGACGAGGAGAAAGTCGGTAAACGCGATGCGGTCTTGGAGGTAGCCGGCGAGCCCGAGGCCGCGTCGTCGCTCCGCGCTCTCGAGGGCGCCAACGTAGGTCTCGGGGTAAGTGCCCGAGCGTTGCTGGTAGTCGGCCACCTCGACGAGCCCTCGCCCGCCGACCTCGAAGGTGTGCCGAACGTCGCCCGTCTTCGCCTTGATCCGAAGTCGTGGCTCAACGCCGGCGACATCGTAGCTGCGGTCGAGCACCACGTTGGTGGGTTGAAAGTAGAGAGCCCCCAACGCGACCGACTCGTCCCCCTCAACCCTGTCGATGAAGCCAACGGGTCTCTGCCTCGCGTAGTCCTGCCGGCGCCAGAGACGTGCCGTGCGGTACGCGTACGCCAGCGACGTGAGCTGCACCTGCTCGGAAAAGCGATGCTCATGGGTAAGGGCCACATCGAAGCGCTCGAGCTTCAAGTGGCTCGTCGGCGAGAGCGTCCCGTGCTTTGGGTTGGCTCGGAACATCGCGGACGTCAGTCCGACGTCGTCGGAGGCCGCGTTGTCCAGGTGAACACCGAGCTTGACCGTCGCGGTGCCGCGCTCACCGGTGGGAAAGAAGATCTTGGCGAGCCCGTTGGTGGAGGAAAACGGCAGGTCGCGATAGCCGTCGCCGCGGCGGTGGAGCGCCTGCACCACGTAGCGCGTGTCGCCGACGGCGTCGCCGTAACGCACGAGCCCGCGCGCGTAGCCATAGGTTCCAGCGTCGGCGTCGAGGGTGAGTGTTCGCTTCTCCGGCGGGGCCAGCGTGACGAAGTTGATGGTGCCGGCGAGCGTCTGCGGACCAAAGAGGATGTTGCCGCCGCCTTTGACGACCTCGATGGCCCGGTAGCGCTCGATGGGCGGCGCGAAGTACATGTCCGGCTCGGTGTAGGGATTGAGGGCCATGGGCATCCCGTCCTCGAGCAACAGCACGCGTCGGCTGCGGCCCGCGTCGAGGCCGCGAACGCCGATGTCGAGCCGGCCGCCGCCGCCGAAGTCCTCGCGAGCCTGAATGCCGGGCACGCGACGGAGCAGCTCGGCGGTCTCGACGGCTTGCGCGCGCTCGATCTCCTTGCGCGACACGACGGTGCCGGAGCCGGGGACCTTTGGCAGCGAATCGGCCTTGTCGCCAATCACGCGAACCTCCGCCACGTCGTCCTTTGCGGCGCGAGCGTCGACGGCCGCGCCGGACGGCACGCTGGGGGCGCTCGGGAGCGTCGGTTCCGTCGGCGCCGCCTCTGCGGGCTGCGGCGGCGCGGCCGGTGGCGCGCCGGGGACGGCGCCCGCGTCACCGGCGGCGGGGCTATCGGCCGGTTGCGCGCCGGCGGATGCGCTGAGGCCGAGCCACGCGAACACCAGGGGAATCGCGAAGGTACGCACGCTCACCCGGGCTTCCGGCAGAAGCCTTGGTTGTTGCATGTTGCATCGAACGCCGGCGCGAGGCAGACCGACGCCGCGTTCTGCGCGTTGCAAGCCAGCGAGCAATAGCTGCTCTTGCCGCCGCGAAAGCAGTGGCCGCTTTCGCACTCGCTGTCACCGGTGCAGTCGGCGGCGAGACCCTTCTTGGTGATGGCGGCGTCGGGGGCGGCGTCGCCGTCGGTTCCCGCGTCGAAGACGAGGTTGATCGGCCCGCTCGGTCGGCCGTCGTCGGGGGCACACGAGACAAGCGCGGCAACGAAAGGAACTGCGCTGGCCAGCCACCTCGACATCGGTCCCGCTAGGGTAGCGAGATCCCGCGAGTGAGCGCCACCTTGCGACGCTCAGGGAGTCAGCAAAAACGTACTTGAGGCCCCGCAGCCGTCTGGGTCACCTTGGACCTCGAAAGGGCCTGCGGAGCCGGAGCCGCTTCGGTGGTAGTGGGCGATGGCTCCCTGGTCGATGCGCTCGAAGCCCGCGAGGGGTCCGAACGGGCCAGTCTTGGTCGCGTCAACGAAGGTGAGCAGCAAGAGGCTGTTGAGGCCCGTCGTGGCGGCCGGCCGCCCCCAACCGTCCCCATCGAAGCCAGCGCGCTGCAGGGGGGGCACGCTCGTCGGCGAAGCCGCCCCGCCAAAGGCGAGCCCGGTCA
This sequence comes from Myxococcales bacterium, assembly GCA_016703425.1. Classification (NCBI taxonomy): domain Bacteria; kingdom Pseudomonadati; phylum Myxococcota; class Myxococcia; order Myxococcales; species Myxococcales bacterium. The sequence goes on along the minus strand of JADJCA010000001.1, from coordinate 310,908 downwards.
TGACGAAGTCTGCGACCGAGTCGAGTTGCACGGCGATGGGGCTGGCGGGCGGCCCCGTGCGGTGCATCTGCAACACGGTCCATGAGCCGCCGCACCCACGCTCGTTCATCACCGCGTGCTTCCATTCGGCACCGAGGGTCGTCAAGGCGGTCTCCGCGAGATGCTCCTTGGCGCGAAGGGTCACGATAACGATGTCCGTCGCGGCAATGGCGGTGCCGAGGGGGAGCGTCGCTTCGAGCGCGCGCTGCTCGTTGCTCCACGAAGCTCTCAGAAATACGCTCCCTGAAGCGTCCGCTGGTTCCGGACTCGCCAACGCGTCGGACGCAGTGCCAGCATCCCCCACCCCTCCGCCAGGCCCTCCGCCAGGGCCAGAGGGCTCGGTCAGGAGCCACTGGCAGCCGCTCAGGGCGAGCGTGAGCGCGAGGTTGCTGACAAAGGGTCCGGCGCGCGCCATCAAACGCCCATCGAGAAGTGCGGTGCGAGGGAGGGGACTTGAACCCCTACGAGAGTTACCCCACTGGAACCTGAATCCAGCGCGTCTGCCAATTCCGCCACCCTCGCGACGGGCTCACACCCCTACATAAGGAGCACCATGCGAGTCAAGGGCGAGCGTTCTCCTGGGTGACGCTGGCGGCGCCAAGCGCCTCGCCTCGCGGCACTTCGCGGCGCCCAGCCGATTCGTGATACGACACGGGTCTTCGCGGCGCGCGGTGACGCAGCGCCGGTCTTCAGGAAAGGTGTCGTCGATGCGCTTCGTTACGCGTCTCCTTCCCATCGCTCCCCTCGCCTTCGCCATGGCCCTTTCAGCGGCACCGGCGGCAGCCCAAACCGACGCCGACAAGGCCACGGCTCGCCAACTTGGCATCGAGGCTCAGGAGGCGCTCGACAAGAAGGACTTCAAGACCGCCGAGGACCGCTTCCGGCGCGCGGATCAGCTCTTTCGCGCCCCGACCTTGGCGCTCGGGCTCGCACGCGCGCTGTCGGCGAACGGCAAGTACGTCGCCGCTCAGGAGACGTACAACCGGATCATTCGCGACGGGGCACCGGCCGGCTCTCCGCCTGCCTTCGTCAAGGCCGTCGAGGACGCGAAGGCCGAGGTCACCGCCGTGTCGGCCAAGATTGGCTCCGTGGTGATCACCGTGACGGGCGCGGAGAACCCGAAGATCACCCTCGACGATCAGCCCTTCCCGGCGGCCGCGCTCGGCGTGAAGCGCCCCGTCGATCCGGGGGCTCACGTCGTTCGTGCAAGCGCCGACGGCTACAAGCCTGCGGAGGTGCGCGTCACCGTCGGCGAGGCTGGCAGCGCCAACGCCACGCTGACGCTCGAGAAGGATGCCAACGCCGTTGCCGCTGCTGCGGTCCCCGCCGCCGGTCCCGCTGGCGCTCCCCCCAACGCCGACCAGGGGAGCACGCCGCCGCCCATCAGCACCGAGGGTGGCTCGCTCAACAAGCCGCTTGGGTTCGTTGCGCTCGGTGTTGGCGGCGTCGGCCTCGTGGTCGGCGGGATCACAGGCTTCATCGCGCTCGGAAAGCACGCGGATCTCGAGAAGGCGTGTCCCGGCGGCGTCTGTCAGGCGGACAAGAAGGACGAAGTAAGCCGCTACCGGTCGATGGGCACGATCTCCACCATCGGCTTCGTCGTCGGCGCCGTGGGCGTCGCCGCAGGGACGGTCCTCTTGCTCACCGCACCCTCTGGCGCAAAGGCTGCCAGCGTTCGCGTGCCTTACGTCGCCAAGGGCGCGCGGCCCGAGATCAGTCCCTACGTCGGCGCGACCAGCGTCGGTGCCCTCGGGCAGTTCTAACGCGTCGTGAGCGAGCAGGTCGCGCTCGTCTTTCGGGGGGCCCGCGCCGTCGACGAATCCGGCGAGCGTGACGGCGCCGTCGACGTCGTCATCGAAGGCGGCCGCATCACCCGTCTCGGCCGCGACGCGGCGCGAGCCATGCCCGCGAGCGAGCGCGTACGCGTCATCGACGCCGCTGGCCTCGTCGTTGCGCCGGGCTTCGTCGACCTGCACGCCCATCTCCGAGAGCCTGGCTTCGAGCACAAGGAAGACATCAGGAGCGGCCTCGCGGCGGCGGCGGCCGGCGGTTTCACCGACGTCTGCGCGATGCCAAACACGAACCCCGTCAACGACTGTCGCCTCGTGACGGAGTTGATGCTCGCCAAGGCGAAGGAGGCCTCGCGCGTTCGCCTTCACCCCATCGGCGCCATCACCAAGGGGCAAGGCGGCGAGTCGCTGGCCGAGATCGGCGAGATGCGCGCGGCCGGCGCCGTCGCCATCTCCGACGACGGCCGCTGCGTGACGAACAGTCACGTCATGCGACGCGCGCTCGAATACGCCGCGACCTTCGACCTGCCCGTGATCCAGCATGCCGAGGACCACGCGCTCACGGCCGGTGCGGTGATGCACGAAGGTGCCGTGTCGACGCGCCTCGGTCTCCGCGGCTGGCCGCGCGTCGCCGAAGACATCATCGTGGCGCGCGACGTCCTCCTCGCCGAATACGTCGGCGCGCGGTACCACCTCGCGCATGCGTCGACGGAGGGCTCGGTGCGCATCCTCCGCGAAGCCAAGAGCCGCGGCTTGGCCGTCACTGCCGAGGTCACGCCGCACCACCTGCTCTTCACCGATGCGCGCGTCCTTGGCTACGACACGGCGTGCAAGGTGAACCCGCCCTTGCGCGAAGAGCGCGACGTCGAAGCGCTCCGGGCGGGCCTCGCCGACGGCACCATCGATTGCATCGCCACGGATCACGCGCCGCACTCGCTGGGCGACAAGGCCTGTGAGTTCGTCGACGCCCAGATGGGCATGATGGGCCTCGAGCTGTGCCTTCCCGCGCTCCTCGGCCTCGTGGAGCGCGGTGTCCTGTCGCTCCCGCGCCTCATCGGCGCCTTGACGTCGGGCCCGGCGCGCATCGCCGGGCTCGGCCCGCGAACTCTTCGTGAAGGGGCCGCGGCCGATCTGGTCATCTTCGACGGAGCGCGCTCGTGGCGCGTCGAGGCACGAGAGCTCAAGACCAAATCGGCGAACACGCCCCTGTGGGGCACCGAGGTCAAAGGCCGGGTCCTCTTCACCCTTGTCGCCGGCAGCCTTGTGCACGAGATTGCGCCGGGCCCATGAGCGAACCCATTCATCTTGTGCTCGAGGACGGCACGGTCTTCGAGGGGCGAAGTTTCGGCGCGGTCGGAACCACCGTCGGCGAGCTCGTCTTCACGACCACGATGACCGGCTACCAGGAGGTCCTCACCGATCCTTCGTACCGCGGGCAGATCGTCGTGATGACGGCGCCCGAGATGGGCAACGTCGGCATCAACCGCGAGGACGCCGAGTCGACGCACGAGCGGCCGCTGCTCGCCGGCTTCTGCGTTCGCGAAGCCAGCCCCCTGGCGTCGAACTGGCGCAGCGACGAGGCCCTCGACGCGTACCTCAAGCGCCACGGCGTCGTGTCGATCGCAGAGCTCGACACCCGGCGCCTCGCCCGGCACATTCGCGATCGCGGTGCCCAGAACGCCGCGCTCGGCCCCGGAGACCCTGCCCTGCTCCTCCAAGCGGCGCGTAAGGCGCCCAACATGAACGGGCGTGATCTCGTGAGCGAGGTCACCCCTAAGGAGCCCTACTCGTGGACCGAGGGTCGAGGTCCGTGGGCCGCGCCCTTCGGTAAGCCTGCCGCCGCCGCAGCGAGCGGCAACGCGCCGCACGTCGTGGTGTTCGACTACGGCGTCAAGCGAAACATCCTGCGCTGCCTCGTTGACGTCGGCTTTCGCGTCACCGCCGTTCCCGCGTCAACGTCCGCCGACGCGGCCCTCGCGCTCGCGCCCGACGCGTTCTTCTTGTCGAACGGCCCCGGCGATCCTTCGGCGGTGCCGCAGGCGGCCGACACGGTCCGGGCGCTCTTGGGCCAGCGACCGATCTTCGGCATCTGCCTCGGACACCAGATCCTCGCGCTCGCGCTCGGCGCCAAGACGTACAAGCTCAAGTTTGGTCATCGCGGCGCCAACCAGCCGGTGAAGGATCTCAAGACGGGTCGGGTCGAGATCACGACGCAGAACCATGGCTTCTGCGTTGACCTCGAGACGCTCCCGTCGGGCGTGCTTTCAAGCCACGTCCACCTGAACGACGGCACCAGTGAAGGCTTGTCGGTGGAGAGTGCACGCGCTTTCAGTGTGCAGTACCACCCTGAGGCCGCCGCGGGCCCCCACGACTCCCTCTATTTATTCGAGCGGTTTCGGGCACTTGCAAGAGTCTAAAAGTAAGGTGGCCGGTGCAAAAAGGCGCGCTAAGCTGCACTTGTCCGATGTTCTCCTACCGTCTCCGCGCCCTTGTGGTGTGCGTCGTGGGCCTGGGCTTCCTCGCCGGAGCGTTGGCGTGCGGAGAGGTTCCGGCACGCAAGGCGAAGGCCACGAGCGACGGCGGCGATCTGCTTGAAGAGGACTTCGGCTACGAAGACGAGCAGACAGAGCCGGAGACCAACGTCACGAGCTCCTCGAAAGACGCGGGCACCATCACGATCCCGTCGCGACCGAGCGATGGCGGCGTTGACGTCGCCAAGCCCGCCAGCGACGGCGGAGCGTGCACCGGCGACATTGCGCCGGGCGATCTGAACGTCGTCGAGATCATGGTCGCGTCCAAGACGGGACAAGGCGACACCGCGGAGTGGGTCGAGATCCAGAGCTCGCGCGGATGCCGCCTCAACGTGAAGGGCGTCAAGATCGCCAGTCCGCGAGGCACCAGCGGCGTCGACGCGGTGACCGTCGCCACGGACCTCGAGCTGCCTCCCTACGGCACCTTCGTCGTCACCGGCGACGCCGACCCGCTAAAGAATGGCGGCCTGCCGGGCCCGCTCGTCGCCTGGGGCACGAGTGACGTGCTCAAGAACGACGGCGACACCATCGAAATCACGAACGCAGCCGGCGCCGTGATCGACAAGGTCACCTACCCGTCGACCAACCCCGCCGTCACGCCGGGCGTATCCATCGCCTTCCCTGCCAATTGTTCGTGGAGCGACCGCTCCAGTTGGGTCCGCTGGAGCCAGTCGCCGGTCACGTCGACCTACGGCTCCGCGTCGCTGAAAGGCACGCCCAACAAGGACAACACGGACGTCGTCTGCTACTGAGGCGGCACAGAGCGCGGCGCCCCGCGCCCCGCCGAGCAGGTCATGGCCAAAAAGAGCATCTACTTCGTCAGCCTCGGCTGCCCGAAAAACCGCGTCGATAGCGAAGTGATGATCGGTGTCGCCAAGGGCGCCGGCTACCGCCTCGTAGACGCCCCCGAAGACGCTCAAGCCATCGTGGTCAATACGTGTGGCTTCATCGGTGAAGCGAAGAAGGAATCCATCGACACGATCTTCGAGCTAGCCGAGCTCAAGCGAAGCGGCGCCTTGAAGAAGCTCGTCGTCGCTGGTTGCCTCTCGCAGCGCTACCCCGACGAACTGTCCCGCGAGATGCCCGAGGTCGACCACTTCCTCGGCTCCAGCGACATGCTCCGCCTCAAGGACGTTCTGAGCGGTGACGAAGAAGAGCGCATGCTCGTGGGCAACCCCGCCGATTGGGTCGTCCGCGCCTCAGACCCCCGTGTCATCACCGGCCCGCGCGCCAGCGCCTACGTCAAGATCGCGGAGGGCTGCAACCGGAGCTGCGCCTTCTGCACGATCCCGCAGTTTCGCGGCAAGCAGCGCTCGCGGCCCATCGACGACGTCGTGCGCGAGGTCGAACAGCTCGCCGCCGCCGGCACCAAAGAGGTCAACCTCATCTCGCATGACACCATCGCCTACGGCCGCGACCTGCGCGGCGAGCGCGAGCTGCCCAAGGAGGAGCGCACGAAGCTTGCGGCGCTCGTGCGGCGCGTCGCCGAGGTCCCCGGCATAAGGTGGGTTCGTATTTTCTACCTCTACCCAGAGACGATGGACGACGAGCTCGTCGAGCTCATCGCGAGCCATCCCCGCGTGGTCCGCTACGTCGACATGCCGCTTCAGCATGCCTCCGACGCGATGCTCAAGCGCATGAAGCGCGGCCACGGCATCGACCGCCAGCGGCGTGTCGTCGAACGCCTCCGAAACGCGATCCCGGACCTCGTGTTCCGCACCGCGTTCATCGTGGGCCATCCCGGCGAGACCGACGCCGACTTCGGCGAGCTCACGGCGTTCGTCGAGTGGGCTCGCTTCGAGCACATGGGCGTCTTCCGCTACTCCGACGAAGAGACCTGCAAGAGCTTCCTCATGGATGAGAAGGTCCCCGTGGGCGTAGCCGGCGCGCGGTACCGCAAGCTCATGTCCGTCCAGCGCAAGATCGCGCGGGCGCGGAACAAGGCCCGCGTGGGCTCGACGCTCGAGGTGCTCGTCGAGGGCGTCAGCGAAGAGCACGAGTTCGTCATGAAAGGACGCCACGCGGGACAGGCGCCGGACATCGACGGGCAGGTTTACCTCTCAGGCGGCGAAGCGCGCGCCGGGGAGATGCGGCGCGTTCGCATCTCCCAGTCGAGCGACTACGACCTCGTCGGCGAGCTCGTGGAAGAGGAGGTCAGCGCGGCGACCAAGAAGGCGGCGCCTAAGAAGAAGGTCGGCCTCCGCGTCGTGCCGTGAACAGTGCGGCCGCCTTCAAGTTCAGGCGGAACCGGAGGCGCCAGCGCTAGGGATCGCCGAAAAATCGCAAGCGGCCTAGCGCGACGGAAGCTTGATGGTGATAGGCGGGCTGCGCGTCGATTCGCCCTCCTGCCAGATGTCGACGATGTCGTCGGGCGACGCCGCGATCTCTTGGCGCCACGAGCCCTCGGCGTCGGCCTCGGTGGCCTCGACCCGGTCGGCCAGCGTCATGGCCGGGTTCCGATTGTAGATGACGACGATCGCGTGTGGTTCGGCGCCGCGCTCTCCAACGAGGAGGTAGCGGCCCGCGGCGAGCTCCCGCACGGAAGGCGTAGCGGGCGGTGGTAGCGGCAGCGTCGGCGCGGCACATGCGGACGCAAAGGCGAGCGCCAGCGCGCCGCGCATCATTCGCTGGGCCACCGAACCGGACGCTGGCGTCGCGGGAAGCATGGCCCTTCGTTTAGCACGCTCCGCGCCAAGCCCCAACGCGGCGCAATTGCCGGGCAACGCGCGGGGGCCTCCGGCAACTTCGTTGGCGGTCGGACACCGGAGATGCCGCCAGCACCGTCCAAACTGGGTCTTCCAAAACTGGATTCGAGGTGAAGAAGCTGGTACCCGCGAGCGTTGGAGTCGCGTTGGCCGACGAGCAGTCCCACCGTTCCGGGTCATCATTCCCTCGGCCGATCGAGACGGCCGCGGCGCGGGTGATGAGGAGGGCCGAGGCCGCCCTGACGCGCCTTCCCTGGCGCGTCCGACCCGTGCCGTTTGCGCTCCTCGTGGCCCTTGGTGCGGTCACGCTCGGGCGGCCTGGCGCTCCGCCGGCCAAGAACCGCTCCGAGGCGTTGGCACGTGCGCTCGACGCCGAAGGCCTCGTGGCGACCGACAAGGACGTGGTGTGGCTCACGGCCGCCGGTGGCCTCGCAGGCGCGCTCCGCGCGAGCGGTCGCGCCATCGTGCGGGCCCACGCGCGTGGCGAACCGAACGACCTCTGGCTCGCAACGGTGCGCGCGTCGCCGGAGGGCGTCTTCTTGGAGCTTGGGGCCCTCTACAACCTGACGCGCTCGTCCGGCGTCGACGAGTCAGCGCCGGTGCTCTCGCGTGAAGGCGCCTTCGCGGCCTACGTGTCGAACATCGACGGCGTCGCGACGGCGGTCTCGGTGGTTGGTCTCAACGGGCGCTCGCCCGACGAGTTCGCTGATTTTTCCCGAGTGCAGCGTTGGCAGACGGCTATCGCCAACCTTCAGCAAACGGGCCAGCGAGACGGCATCACGAAGAACGCGTTCGCCCTCGACCCGCCGGCGGAGGGCGCCGAGCTCTCCTTCGAGGAGGCGGCGCCAGGCGCCGTTTCGACGCCGCGCCTCGTGGCCGTCGCGGACGGCCGCCGCATCGTCGCCAACCCTGACACGGGCGCCGTGCTGGAAGGAGTGAGCTTCGTCCGAGCGACCCCCTTCGTGCGTGCGCGCCCTGGCAACCTCGTGACGTGGGCGGTGGATCGTGTTCGCGGCCTCTCGTGGTTCGGCGAGGAGAAGATGCAGGTCGTCAAGGCCATCGCCTTCACGGCCCGCGATTGGCTCTCGCGCTTTGGCACCAAGCTCGTGGGCGACAAGGGCGAGAAAGCCGTGGCAGAGGAGCTCGGCGTCCTCACGCCGCCGACGGAGAAGGTCGTCTTCACCGATCCCGTGCTGGGATGGCCACCGGACGCCCTTGTGCCGATGCTCGCGCCGCCCCTGCCTGGCGAGGGCAAATGGATCACGCTCGAGTCCGATCCGTTCATCGCGCACAACGCCGGCTTGCCTTCGGCGTTCATCACCACATTCCTTCGACCTGACAAGCAGCGGCCGCAGACGCGCATCTACATCACGTTGTGGGATCCGCGGCAGGTCGCGCTCCACATGGAGGCCGGCACCGTCGAGCCGGTGAGCGCTACCGGCGAAGCGGGGCCCGGTGTGATCCCTCGAACGCCGGAGGTGATGAAGCGCGTGGTCGGCGGCTTCAACGGCGGCTTTCAGGCCATGCACGGCGAGTTCGGGATGCAGGCGAGCGGCGTCCTCTACCTGCCGCCCAAGCCCTACGCGGCCACGATCCTCGAGATGAAGGACGGCACGACCGGATTCGGCTCCTGGAACGCGAGCGCCGAGGTGCCGGACGACGTCCTGTCGTTTCGGCAGAACATGACGGCACTGATTGAAAACGGAAAGCACAACCCGTGGGGCCGCACGTGGTGGGGAGGCACGCCGAAGGGCTGGGCCGACAACATCCACACGACGCGGAGCGCGGTGTGCCTCACTCAAGAGAATTTCGTGGCGTACTTCTGGGGGCACGACACGTCGGCCGAGGCCCTCGCCGGCGCGATGCTCGCGGCACGCTGCACCTATGCCGTGCACCTCGACATGAACCCAGGCCTCGCCGGCTTCGAGTTTTATAACGTGCGGCCCGACGAGTCGTTCGCGCCGCTCGGAAGGCCGCTGCAGGCCGACTGGGAGTTCGAGGGAAACATTCGCGACATGCCGGGCTTTCGCTACCGCGCGCGCCGGATGATCAAGGGGATGATGCACATGAACTTCCCCCAATACATCCAGCGCGACGCGCGCGACTTCTTCTACCTCACGCTTCGCAACATGTTGCCCGGCGTGGAGGTGACGTCGGCCGTTTCGCCGGCCCAGCCGGGCGAGGGTGCGTGGCGAGTGAAGGGCCTCGCGCAGCATGGCTTTCCCTACGCCACCGCGACGACCTGGGTGCGTTTCGACGCGGCGCATCCTGAGCGAAAGCTCCGCCTGCTCCGGGTCGATCCGAAGGCGGTGCGTGCCGCAAGCGGAACCGCGGCCGAGAGCCCCACGGTTCTGACCATGCTCGGCCGTAGAGCCAAGCGCGGGGAAACGGGCCTTTACCTCTCGCGAGGGTTCTTTGCGATCGGTGACAGCCAGAACCTCACGGACGCCGAGCCTCTCGCGGCCGGTGGCCCGCTGTTGGCGTCAGTCCCAGCGTCGGTTGGGACGGTCGCTGGCGTCCAAGACGAAGACGGCATGCTCCTGTGGGGCGAGCTCGCGCCCGACGTCCCGCGCGACGGGGCGACGGTCGCTGCGCTCGACGCGTTCTTCGCTCGTCTGGGATGCAGCGTCCGCATCGCCGTCGTTGACGGCCGCGCGTTGCTCGGGGGCGCCAACGATCTCGCCGGCGAGCCGGCGGCGCCCGCGAAGGAGCCGCTCGCAGCGCGGCTGGTCCGCGGCGAGACGCCGGCCGCGCGGAAGGTGTTCGACACGCCGATCGTGACCCCGGCCGTTTGGCAGCCCCTTCAATCGCAGCGTGTCCGCTACTTCAAGAAGCCCGCGAAGGCTGCGCCCGCGCCGTCGGGGTCCAGCTCGGCGGGCAACGCACCGCCAAAGCCGTAGGCGCTGCCGCCCGGCCTCGGGTCGAGCCAAGCCAGCGATGCGAAAGGTTTCCAAATCCCGCGGAAGTTCCTCGCCAACGTTCCCGACGGGCGCTAGGGTGGGCGCGCCGGCGGCGAACCCATACCCTGGATGCCAACGTAGGCTAGAAATAGACTACTGGTTTCCGAAAGTTAGCTTGTTGGCGGCAAGCAGGAGAGCGCGACGATGTCAGCAGAGAACAAGGGCGGATCGGACCTCGACATCTTCGAGGGGCTCGGCAAGAAGTCCTCGGCTTCCCCAAGCGTTGGGGCACCGCCCCCGCCGCCGCCACCCCCGCCGCCTTCCGGGGGCATGTCTGCAGCGGTTCCCGTAGGGAAGAACACCTTGATGGGCGTCGCTCCGGACGCGGCGTTCGCGGCGCCGCCGCCTCCGCCGCCACCTCCTCCCGGCGCTTCCGCGCCGCCGGCGCCGCCCGCGACCTCAGCCGCGCCGCCGCCCCCGCCGCCTCCACCACCTCCCGCGGCGTCGCCCTCCGCCGCGCCTGCCCAGGCAGCTCCGGCACCGGCTGCCAGCGCGCCTCCGCCGCTGCCGCCGCCGCCGCCTGCGCCCGGGTCGGTCTCCGCGGCACCGCCGCCTCCGCCTCCGCCGCCACCTCCTCCCGGCCCTTCCGCGCCACCGGCGCCGCCCGCGACCTCAGCCGCGCCGCCCCCGCCGCCTCCTCCCCCTCCGGCCACGAGCTCGGCCTCGGGACCGCCACCGCTTCCTGCACCGCCCACGGCGGGCTCGGTTTCATCGCCGCCTCCGCTCCCGCCGCCAGGTGGCGGCCCGCCGTCCACGCGGCCGAGCGGCACGACGAAAGCCGCGCTCCCCGCCGTCTTGCCGCCCCCTAAACCCGGAAGCCTCGCGCCCGCGGCGGCCCAGGCTGCCCCCCCGGCCGACAAGGCTCCGCCCTCGGTGCGGCCAAGCTCCAGCAAGCTGCCTGCCGCGGCGCCCGCGCCGTCGGGTGGCAAGGCCAGCGACAGCAAGATCCCTGCGGCCGCGTCTTCCCAAGACGCGCCGGCGCCCGCCGCCACGGCGCCAGCGCCGTACGCAGCCGACGCCAAGGCCCCGTCGGGCCCGGGCCTCGACATGGAGTGGGACGACGAAGAAGAAGCCACCCATGTCCTTCCTGAGAAGGACGCGAAGGACGCCAAAGAGTCGGTGACCAAGACCGACACGCGCGTTGAGCCCATCAAGAACGAGATGACCAAGGTCGAAGGCGCGCCGCGCCCCGATGGCGCTCCGTCACGCGTTCCCGCTCCGCCCGGTGCCGGAGCGCCCCCGGCGCCGCCAACGATGCCTGGCATCGGCTTCCGTCCCGTGTCGGCGCCGCCGCCGAACGCCCTGGGTGGTTTCGCCCGTGCGTCGGCCATGCCCGCGCCGCCCCCGCCGCCGCCCGGCATGAGCGCACCCCCGGGAATGCCCGGCGCCCCGCCGCCGCCACCCGGAGCCACCACGTCGCCGATGGGGCCCGTCGGGCACCTCGGCGGCATGGCCAGCGGCGCACCGATGCCGCCGCACATGATGCAGGGTCAGGTCCACACGGCGCCGATGCCGATGCCCGGCAACGGCCCGCCCATCCATGCGGCTCGTGCGCTCGAACAAACAGCGCTGGTTCATCCTGCACCGAGCCGCACCGGTCTCTACGTCGGCGTGGGCCTCGTCTGCATCGTGGCTGTGATCGGCGTCCTTGCGCTCGGCATTCCGCGCAACGGCAAGCTTCGCGTCAACGCGACCGACTCGAAGGGCGCGACGCTCTCCCGCGTCGAGGTCTTCGTCGACGGTCGGAAGGTCTGCGAGACCTCGCCGTGCCTCGTCGAAGATCTCTCGCCCGGCAACCACATGGTGAAAGCCATCGTCGGCAACGACGCCGTCGACCAATCGGTCACCATCGAAGCGCGCGCCGAGGCGGTCGCAAACCTCAGCGTCGCCGGTGCCTCGAGCGGTAGCGGCACGAGCAGCGCTCCGCCGAAGGGCACGGGCCTCCGCGTAACGGGAACTCAGCCCGGCGTGCGCCTCCTCGTCGACGGCCGCGAAGTGGGAGCGCTCCCTCAAGACTTGCGCGATCTGTCCCCCGGCGAGCACAAGGTTCGCGTCGTCGGGTCCGAGCGCTACGAGCCCTTCGAGAAGTCGGTCACGGTGGCGAAGGATGAAACGCTCAGCCTCGACAACGTGGTCCTCAAGGTCCTCAAGGGCAAAGCCACCATCACGCTCGCCACGACGGGCGCGAAGGTGACGCTGGTCTCGGGAAACATCCGCAAGGACATCCCCACGTTCCCGATCTCGGTGGACATCGACACCACGCAAACGTGGACCCTCGAGGCCTCGAAGAACGGCTTCGTGGACTTCAAGCTTCCCATCAGCTTCGCTGACGGCCAGGCCGAAAAGACGATTCACGTGGAGCTTGAGCCCAAGGGCGCCGCCGTCAACAAGCCGGATCGCACCGAGAAGCCCGCCGTGGAGAAGCCCGTGGCGGCCAAGCCGACGGAGAAGCCCGCGGAGAAGCCTACCGAGAAGCCCACGGCGGCCAAGCCGACCGAGAAGCCCACGGAAAAGCCCACCGAAAAGCCGGCGGCCACCGCCGCGTCGGGCGAGGGCACGCTCGACATCAACTCGGTGCCGGCCTCTTCGGTGCTCCTCGACGGCAAGCCCATCGGAAACACGCCGAAGATGAAGGTGCCCGTCTCGGCAGGCAATCACACGGTGACGTTCGTCAACAGCGAGCAAGGCCTCAAGAAGGTCGTCCAGATCACCGTGAGCGCCGGCGAAAGCAAGAAGGTCATCCAGAAGCTCCGCGAGTAACGCCCTCTGAGCGCGTCACCGACGTCGCCGTATCGAAGGCCAAGGGGCCGGCGCCACCCACGGCGCACGGCCCTTGGGAGGCCGAGACAAAGCGTGAGATAGTGGGGAGCGATGGCCGCTCCTCCGCACGCCGCCGCCAAAGTGTCGGGGGCCCACGTGCTCGTCGTCGACGACGAGACGGGGCTCCGCGACATGCTGGGCATCCTGTTCCGACGCGAGGGCTACAAGGTGACGCTCGCGTCGGGGCTTCGGGAGGGACTCGAGGCCGTGACCTCGGCGCCAGATCCCTTCGGGCTCGTCGTCACTGACCTCATGATGCCCGACGGCTCGGGCATGGACCTCTTGACGGGCGCCAAGGCCCGCCACGCCGCGACGGAGGTCATCGTGATGACCGCCCACTCGAGCGTCGAGACGGCCATCTTGGCCATGAAAGGCGGGGCCTACGACTTCATCACGAAGCCGTTCGCAACGGCCGAGCTGCGGGCGCTCGCGCAAAAGGCGCTCGAAAAGTCCGACATCGTTTCGGAGAACAAACGGCTTCGCGCGCGCGCCGAGCGGGACGCGCCGAAAGATCTCCTGGGCCAGTCGGCTCCGATGCGCGCCATCGTCGATCTCGCCCGACGCATCGCGGCGAGCAAGAGCACGGTGCTGATCACGGGGGAGAGCGGCAGCGGCAAGGAGCGCGTCGCGCGCGTCATTCACGAGCTCTCGGACCGGGCGACCAAACCGTTCGTCGTCGTGAACTGCGGAGCCTTGCCCGAGGCGCTCATGGAGAGCGAGCTCTTTGGGCACGACAAGGGAGCCTTCACGGGCGCGACGGCGCGGCACACGGGCCTCTTTCGCGAAGCCGATGGCGGCACGCTCTTCCTCGATGAAATCGGCGAGCTGCCACCGCCGCTGCAAGTGAAGCTGCTTCGCGTGCTTCAAGAGCGGAAGGTTCGCGCCGTCGGCTCAACCGCCGAGACGCCCGTTGATGTGCGCGTCCTCGCGGCGACGAACCGCAACGTCGAAGACGACGTCAAGACGGGGCGCTTCCGGCAAGATCTCTACTACCGCCTCAACGTCATCCGCATCGAGATCCCGCCGCTCCGCGACCGACGAGAAGACATCACCCTTCTCGCGAGCCATTTCTTGGAACGTTGCGGACGCGAACACGGAAAGGACGTTCGCAGCTTCCATCCCGACGCGCTGCGCGTCATGAGCGACTACCCGTTCCCTGGCAACGTGCGCGAGCTCGAGAACCTGGTGGAGCGCGCCGTCGCCCTCGCGTCGGCGCCGATCATTGGCCTCGGGGACCTGCCGGCCGAGATCAGCGGTGCCGCCGCGCGCGCCACGCCGGCCTTGCTCACTCTTCCGGAGGAGGGCTGCAACCTGGACGACGTCATGGCCGAGGCCGAGCGCCGTCTCATCGTGGAGGCGCTGGAGCGCGCCGGCGGCGTGCGGACCCACGCGGCCAAGCTCTTGGGCGTCACGCTGCGGAGTCTGCGCTATCGCCTGCAAAAGCTCGCTCTTGACGTCGGCGACGCGGACCTCGCGAGCGACTCGTTTGAAGCGGCACCCGAGAGCGCCCGCGACGACGAGTAGGCGCCACACGCCCGTTGCCGGACCGCCGCGCTGGGCCGCTCACCTGTACGACGGACAATTTGCGTCCCGGCCGGCTCAGCCGATGGACCATTCTCGGTACCGCGCCGGCGTGCGCCAAGGTGCGAGCAATTCCGAGTGCTCGCGATTTCAGTTGTTTGACCTCCGGCGCGTCCGCGTGGGAGTCTTGGCACGTTGGCTGCTTTGCAATCTACCCGAGTGACGCGAACGACAAAGACGGAAGCCGGCGCGACGCGGTGGCTTGGTTCGGTCTCCCCCGCGGACGCGCGTCGTCTTCGGAAAAGGGGCTTCACGCTCATCGAGTTGATGATCGTGGTGACCATCGTCGGCATCCTCGCGACCCTCGGCGTGGTCGGTTATCGAAAGATGGTCAACTCGGCTCACGTCGGCGAAGCCACACAGATGATTCAGTCGATCCGCGTGGCGCAAGAGAGCTACCGCGCGGAGACAGGCTCCTACGCATCCATCTCGACGAACCTCAACGGGACCTTGTGCCCCGTCGCCACGGTGAAGTCCGAGAAGGTTCCGTGGGATCCCGAGTGCAGCGGCGGCACGGCCAAGTGGTCCGTGTTGCCGCTTCACGTCGACGGTCCCGTTCTCTTTCGCTACACGACCGTGGCCGGCCGCGCCGGGGATGCGCTCCCCGCGTCACCGACCGGAATGCCGAGGGCCGCTGACTTCGGGGGCTCGGGCAAAGGCCTCAACGATTGGTTCGTCTCCGCCGCCAAGGCCGACACCGACAGCAACGGCGAGTACGTCTTCGTCGTCGGCACGTCTTGGAGCAACGCAGTGTTCGTGGATAACGAGGGGGAGTGACCGAGGAAACCGCCGTCCGCTTTGTCTCGCTGGGTAGACTGAAGGCGCGCCGGAGGATGTTGTTCGAAACCAAGGAGAAACGCATGCGCTACTTCATTCGCAAGGGCAAACAAGGCTTCACCCTCATCGAGCTCATGATCGTCGTGGCCATCGTCGGCATCCTCGCCGTCCTCGCCGTCTACGGTGTTCGTAAGTACCTCGCCAACGCCAAGACGGCCGAAGCCCGCAACTCACTCGGCCAGGTCTCCAAGGACGCCATCACGGCCTACGAGAAAGAGGCCATGTCCGGCACGGTCCTCGGCCAAGGCTCGTCGACGGGCATCCTCCGCGCGCTCTGCGACAGCGCGAGCGCAAAGGTCCCGAGCAGCGCCGACGGCATCAAGGGCAAGAAGTACCAGGCGAGCTCGAAGCCGCGTGAAGACTGGAGCATCGACTCCACGACCAACAAGGGCTTCTCGTGCCTCAAGTTCTCGATGGATCAGCCCCAGTACTACATGTACAACTACGTGGCCGCGGGCGTGGCTTCGGGCTCCGACTCCTTCGAAGCGACGGCGAACGGCGACTTGAACGGTGACGGAACGCTGTCCACGTTCTCGATCGTCGGCAAGGTTCAGAACGGCTCGCTCAACGTGGCGCCGAGCCTCACCGAATCGGCTCCCGAAGAGTGATCTGAGGTTCGGCGCTCCTCGCGCCGAAGACTGCGAGTTTCGCGCCGCCTCTTTCGGGAGTCGGCGCGAAGCGCTTTTGTGGACCATCGTCGCGCGAGCGGCCGCCCCAGCGTGTCGAAGAAGGAGACCGGGAGGGCCCAACCGCGGTAGAGTGCTGCGGTGCGTTGGGCGTCGGTTTCGTGTCGTGACGGCGGGAGGAACACCGGTCCGCGCCCCAAGCGTCGTCGCGCGCCTGGCTTCACGCTGCTCGAGCTGATCAACGCCCTCGCGCTAACGTGCGTCGTGGCTGCCTTGGGCATGTATGGCACGGCGCGCTGGGTGCGGCACTCGCGGACCGCCGAGGCCATCGGTTCGGTGCAGGCGCTCGCCGCCGCCGCCGCCGACTATTACGACAAGTCCGATCGCGATCAGCCCGCAGGAACGAAACCGGAGCAAGGGCGAGCCATGCGGCACTTCCCGCCGACGTCCCGCGCGAGCGTGCCGCCCTCAGCGGAGGATGTGAAGGGCAAGCGTTACCAGAGCAACTTCGCCGACTGGTCGAGATCTCCTTGGGTCGAGCTTCACTTCAGCATGGCCCAGCCCCAACACTACGCGTACTCGTTCGAATCGCAGGGCCGGGGCCGCGAGGCGCGCGCCACGGCCACCGCGCATGGCGATCTCGACGCCGACGGGAACATGTCCACGTTCCGGCTTACGGTGGCCCCCGACGACCAGTTCAAGGCCGTCGTCTCACCGAAACTTGAGCGGGAAAACCAAGAGGACTGACGCGTTTACGCGCGGCCCGGGGGCTGGTATCTGGTGAGGTGACCGCCATGTCGAGCCGAGCTTTCACGTCGGTCGAGATCGCCGCGGGCGTCGCCATCGTCGGGTCCCTGCTCGGCGTCGCTGTGCCCGCCTTCATCCGCAACTTACACGCATCACACCTCACCGAAGCGACCGCCGGCCTCGCGAAGCTGCAGACGCGCGTCCTCGGAGTCGTCGAGACCACCGGCGTCGCGCCCGCCCCCGCGCCGCTCACGCCGGCCGTCGTGGCGCGAGGCGCCCGCTCCGTTGATGCGCCGGGAACCTGGGAGCACCCCACGTGGCGCCAGCTTGAATTCGCGCCGGTGCCCGACGGCATTGCCCACGCGTATTCCTTCTCGCTCGAGCACGACGGCGCCGACGTCGTGGCGCGCGCGCGAGGGGATCTCGATGGCGACGGGGTGACCAGCCTCTTCGAAGCGCGCGTGCGCACCGACGGAAAAGCCGCGCGACTCCTCCCCGGCTTGTACGTCGAGGCGGAGCTCGAATGACGGCCGCAGCGCGAGGTCCCTCCCGCGCTGTCTTCGCGCTGGCCTGCGCGGCTGTCGTGAGCGCCCTCGGTGTGGCGTCGCTAAGGCCGTCGCTTGCCAGCTCCGTGCATCGCATCAAGACCCGCGACGACGTCTACGCGCTACCGCCGCCGGAGGAGCTGAAGCTCGCCACGCTCGGCTATCGCTCCGCCGCCGTGGACCTCCTCTGGGCGACGCTGCTGGTCGAAAACGGACGTCATTGGTCCGAGAAGCGCCCCTTCCCAGACCTCGAGAAATACATCGACGCGATCCTCGCCCTCGAGCCGGGCTTCCCGACCCTCTACGCGTACGTCGACACGCTGCTCGTCTTCCGACCGATACTCGGCACCGAAGAGGACGCCCGCAAGGCGCGCGCCTACCTCGAGCAAGGCCTTCGCGAGCACCCCACCGATCACCGCCTTTGGCTTCAATACGGCCAGTTCGTCGGCTTCTTGGCGCCCTCGTTCCTTTCGTCGTCCGAGGACAAGGAGGCATGGCGCGTCTTGGGCTCGGAGGCGATCCTCCGAGCGGCGGAGCTGGGCGCGAGCGTCGACCGCTCGCTCAGCGCGACGGCCATCTTGTCGCGCGCGGGGCGCCGCAAGACGGCCCTCGAGTATCTCGAGCGGGCGCAAGCGCTCACGGAAGATCCGGTGACGGTCGCCGAGATCGGGGCGCGACTCGCGCGCCTCGAGCGCGAGATGGGACAGAGCGACAAGGAAGAGCCGGAAGCCAGGCGCGTCCTGCGGCAGCGCCGCGAGAGCCGCGCGCGCTACATCGACGGGCGTTGGCAGGCGGAGCTCCCGTTTATCTCACGGGGCGAGTTTCTCCTTCTCGGCCCCGTCCCCGATCCGCTGACCTGCACCGTGGCGGCGCGGCAGACGAGGCCCGAGTGCGCTCGCTCCTGGTCGCGAGCCCTCGGCGTCGCCGAGCGCTGACCGCCCGGGCTATACTCAGCCCGATGGCGGCGTTCGCGACCTTCCAGAGCGCCATGCGGAGGCTCATGCTCGCCGCCGCCCTCGCGGCGTGCGTCGACGACGGTTCGGTGACGCCGAACGCGACGCCGGCGCCCGTGCTCTTGGAGCCGCTACGTTTCGACCAAGGCGACGCGAGCGAGCTTCCTCCGGGGAGCCGTGTGAGCCTCTCGCTGGTCGGCCCTGCGCTGCCCGGCGAGGTTCGACTGTGGCTCGAGGGCGAGTACCTCGACGGCTCCCTCGACCGCGGCGGCCTTGAGCTCGTCGACGGCCGTGGTCAGCTCACCTTGGTTGTCCCCACCTCGCCCACGAAGTTCGTCGTGCGCGCGCGCCAAGGCGATCGCTTGGCCCGCCTCGAGGTCACGGTGACCGCAACGGGGCTCGCCTCAGTTCGCGTGTTGCCCAAGTACCACGGGCCGCGAGAGACCCCATCGGTCGTGGCAAGCACGTTCCTCGCGCGCTCATGCGCCGAACTTTTGACGACGACGCTGGCCGACGGCGCCCCCAAAGCGAACGGTCCCGGGGGGTGCCATCGAGCTCGCGGCGGTGCCGGCGGCCCGCTCGCTGGCGATCCTCGGACGCATCGAGAGCTACGCCGTCGGTTGCGTCGAGATCGCGCCCGTCGCCGCCGGCACCACGGCGGAGGTGACGCTAGAGCTCTACGATCGACCGCTCGATCTGTCGCACGGGTTCCAGGTGACGCTCTCGATGGAGCCGACAGCCCTCGACCTCGCGGCCTGGGAGAAGGCGCTCGCGCCTGCGGGCACGGCGTGGGTGGATGCCTTCGTGCCCGCCGCGGCCAACGAGCCCCAGTGGCTCCTCGACGCCATGACAACGGTGGCGGCGGCGCAAGCGGCCGGGGCCGGCGCTCAATTTCAAGCGCAGCGAACGGCGGCAAGCTTCGACGCCAAGGCGACCACCTGGCTCGCGGCTCACGCGCCCACGATCCGTGCGAGGGCGCGAGCCCGGATGACCGATGGAAGCAAGGCGCCTCCCTCCCCGCTCCTCGTGGACTTTCTCCCAAGCGCGGCAGCGACGCAGGCTCAGGTGACGCCAACGACCTTCGCCGGGCGTCCCCTCACCACGTCCGTAAGCGCCCTCGCGCCCTTCGATTGGAGCGCCGACGCCGCCGACGTGATCCGTCTTTCGGGCGTCTTTGGACTCCAACTTGGCGCGCTGGCAAGCCTCATGGCCGACACGACCACGACGTCGACGCTGGCGGCGCAGCTCGCCGTCGACCTCGACTGTGCGGGCCTCGCGCAGGCCCTCGTGGGTCCGGGCGAGAGCTATCCGTCGTGCGGCGCGAGCTGCACGACGACACTTTGCAAGGACGCCATCCAAGGCCGCGCCGCCAGCGCAACAACGAGCGTCGACGCGGCGCTCGCACGGATGTCGCTGGGCGTGACCGCAAGCGCGACACCGAAAGTCGGCCCGCACGCCGAGGTCGTCAGCTTTGGTGGCTCGTTCACCGGCACGGCTCAGGGCGTCGGCACCCCGTTCGGCCTCCGCGGCACCGTGAACGGCACGCCGAAACCTTAACGCGCGGGGCCGCGCGCGCTGCGTGTCGTTGCCGCGCTATTGCACGACGACGGTACGCACAGAGATGGCGCCGTAGCTCTTCTGGCCCGGATGCTGCGCGAGGATCGTAATCGAGTAGAGCCCCGGGCCGCGCGCCAGCGGGACCGTGATCTTGAAGTTCTGACCATGAACCTCAACGGGCAGCGGCGTCTTGTAGCCGCGGGGCCAGTAGATTTGATACGGCTCGGGGAACGTGTAACTGCGGCGCTTGTTGAGGTCCGAGGGCGCGAGCGGCTTGGGCAGGTCAACGCGGCCCACGCTGACGCCACCGAACTTCACGTTGCCCGTCACGGCTCCGGAGACGGTGAGCGACTCGCCGGCCTTCGCCTGCTTGGGCAGCGGGGCGTAGGTGCCGTAGGGATCGATGAACTCCTGCGTGAGGCACAGCGCCGGCAGCTCAGTGACCGAGCCGCGGGTCTGCGCGATGCCGATGCCGACCCTCTTGTGCTCCGCCTTGAGGATGTTCTTGCGGTGCCCGTCGTTGGGCGGCACCTCGCCAAAGAACATTCCCTCCGTGCGCTCGAGCGCCTCCTTCTCGATGGACGGCGCCGCGTCGATGTCGCGCGGCTTTTCGTCGGTCACGCACGCCGCGTTCTCCATCACAAAGTCGACGCCGCCGGCCTCCGAGTGGCGCTGCTCAGGCACCGAACCATCCGAGCCCCAATGGCCGAGAAACCCGAGCCGCGCCATGTCCTCGGCGTGGCGCTGGCCCGCCTTCTGGGCGGCGCCTTCGTCGAGCACGACGGGTGAAAGGCCCTCGCTCGCGCGGTCTCGGTTGATGAGCGTGAGCATGTGCGCGCGAGCCTCGGCAAGCGAGAGGCGTCCGTCGGTGCGGGCGGGCATCGCCCTAGTGGCCGTCGATGGCCCCGTCGCGCTCGGCGCCGCAGCGTCAGGTCGCGCGAGCTCGGGCGCGACCTTCGCCGGCACGGCGCCAGGTGGCGAGCCGCACGCCCACAACGAGAGCGCGGCGAGAGCGAGCGTTGTGCGCGGGCGGAGCGCCGCCCAGGCCGCGAGAAGACGCCGACGCGCCGGCCGAGGAGCTTCGTGGGCCATGCTTGGAAGTGTCGCACGAGAGCGGCCGTGATAGAAACCGAGGCCGTGAGCCACGCATTCCTGGGGACCGACGTCGGGCAGCTCATCGTCGCGGGTTTCGACGGCACCGAGTTGCCCGTGGCGGCGCGCGGCGCGCTCGCTCGCGGCGAGCTCGGCGGGATCATCCTCTTTCGCAGGAACCTCACCGGCGACCCGCTGGAGGTGGCCGCCGTCACGGGTGCCGCAAGGGACGCTGCCTCCGGCGCCCTTCCCCCCTTTGTGTGCATCGACCAAGAAGGCGGTCGCGTCGCGCGGCTCGGCCCACCGATCGTGCGACTGCCGCCGATGTTGCGCCTCGCGGGCGCCGCCAACGCGGATCTCGTCAAGCGCGCGGGCCACGCGCTCGGCCGCGATCTCGCGGCACTCGGCTTCTCGAGCGGCCTCGGGCCGGTCCTCGATGTCCACTCGAACCCGCAAAACCCAGTCATCGGCGACCGTGCCTTCGGCGAGTCGGCGGAGCCCGCCACAACGTTCGCCCTGGCCTTCGCGGCGGGCCTCCAAGAGGCCGGCGTCGCGGTCTGCGGGAAGCACTTTCCCGGTCACGGCGACACATCAACGGACTCGCACTTTACGCTGCCCGTCGTGACCCATGGGCGGGAGCGACTCGACGCCGTTGAGTTCGCGCCCTTCCGCGGGGCGGCGAAAGCGGGCTTCGACGCCATGATGACGGCGCACGTCCTCTACACCTCGCTCGACCGAGAGCGCCCAGCGACGCTCTCGCGCGTCATCGCTACCGACCTCCTGCGCGGGGCCATGGGCTTCCAAGGCGTTCTCTTCTCCGACGACCTCGAGATGAAGGCGCTGACGCTCTCCATCGAGGAGTCCGCGGTGGCTGCCATTGAGGCCGGCTGCGACGCGCTCCTCGTTTGCTCGCGGCTCGATCTGGCGGAACGGGCGCGCGAAGCCCTCGTGCGGCGATGCGAAGCGAGCGGCGCCTTCCGCGCGCGCTGCGAAGAGGCCTTCGGTCGCTTCGCCGTGCTTCGCCGCCGCGTCGCGCCCCGTCCGATGGCGCCGGCCGAGCTCTCACGGCACTTTGCAGCGCCGGAGCGTGCGATCTTCGCCGAAGAGCTTCGCTCCGCATCCTCGGAGTTTGGCGTCGCATGAGCCCAGCGACGTCAGCCGCACGCGTCGTCGTTCGCGCCGGCCGCGTCATCACGTGCGTCAACGACGACGCGTTCGCGGGGGGCGCTATCGACGACGGGGTCGTCGTTGTCGAGGGTGGGCGCGTCGCGTGGGTCGGGCGCGCGACCGAGTGCCCCGCTGGCCTCCACAAAACCGTCACGCTCGCCGGCCCTCACGGCGGGGGCCTCCTCACGCCTGGGCTCGTGGACGCACACACGCACGCGGCGTTCGTGGGCTCCAGGCACGCCGAGTACGCCGTCCGCATGGCCGGGGGCGACTACGAGGCCATCGCCAAAGCCGGCGGCGGAATCCTCTCGAGTCACCGAGCCATCGCCGCGGCGTCGGAGGACGCGATCGCCGAAGAGCTCTGCGCGCGCCTCGCCCGGATGGCGGCCCTCGGCGTCACGACCGTCGAGGTGAAGAGTGGCTACGGCCTAACCGAGGAGCACGAGCTGAAGCAACTCCGTGCCATCGCGCGCGCCGCAAGCAAGCCCGGCCTTCCTCGCGTCGTGCCGACCTTCTTGGCCCTGCACGCGCTGCCGCCGAACGTCGACCGGGCTGCCTTCGTGGAGAGCGTGGTGGAGCGTACGCTGCCGGCCGTCGCGGAGGCCAAGCTCGCGCGCTTCGTCGATGCCTACGTCGATCGCAACGCCTTCCGCGTCGACGAGGCGCGTCTCGTCGGCGTGCGCGCGCGGAGCCTCGGGCTCGACGTGCGCCTTCACGTTGGCCAGTTCGCCGACATCGGCGGCGCGGCCTTGGCGGCTGAGCTTTCGGCCCTGTCGGTCGATCACGTCGAGCACGTCGGCGACGACGGCGCCGCGGCGCTGGCGAAGGCCGGGGTCACGGCGGTGCTCCTGCCCATCGCTAGCTTCACACTCGCGCAGGCGCCGCCCGATGTGGCGCTCCTGCGGCGACACGGCGTGCCGCTCGCCGTCGCCAGCGACGCGAACCCAGGCACGGCGCCAACGGAGAGCTTGCCGCTCGCGATGGCCTTGGCAGCGCGCCTCTACGGTCTTTCAACGGAGGAAATATGGCTCGGCGTCACGCGGCGCGCAGCGGCCTCTTTGGCGTTGCCGACGCACGGTCAGCTCAAGGTAGGCGCGCCGGCTGATCTCACCGTGTGGGACTTGCCCCACGAGGCTGCGCTGCTCCAGCCGTGGGGTTCGCCGCGCGCGGTCCACGTCATGCGCGACGGCGTGTGGCTCGTCGGCGGAGCGTGACCCTCCCAGTTGCCGTCACCAGCGCCCCCATGGCCAACGCCAGCGACGCACCGAGGAGCCACGCCTCGTAGCGCGGCCGCGCGTAGGCAAGCTCCAGCCGACGGGCCCCGGGTGGAACATCGACGACGAGAAACCCGCCCTCCTCTCGCACCGCTGCGGGCGCCCCGTCGACGTCGGCGCCCCAGTGCCGGCTGAAGCCCTCGACGACGCGCAGCGGCCCTTGGGGTGGAGCCGCCACCGTGATGCGCTCCGCCACCACGCGCTCGAAGGCGACGGCCGCTCCGCCGCTCGTCGCGAACCTCGCGCCATCGTGAAGCAAGTTACGAAAGACGCGGGCGCCGTCCCCCGGCGCTCGCGCAACCAATCCCCAACCGACGAGTCGCTCCAGGTCGCTCCCTTGTGTGCTCACGAGGTAGCGAACATCGTCGACGGCGAGACGCTCCAGTGCGCGTTGCGCAGCTTCTCGGGCGTCCGGCGCATCGACGCGCACGGCCATCGCGTCTTGCAGCAGGCGGTAGTCGGCCGCAAGGCGCTCCACCGCGGGCCGCGAGGCGGCCCAGAGGAGCCACGAAGACGCGCTCGGGCGCCGGGCCTCGCGAAGCGCGAAGGCCAGCTCCGCGAAGGACTCGACGTGCGGGTACGGCAGGTAGCGACCGGAGCGTGGATCGTTGTCGAGCGCGCGGGCGGTGGCTTGGCCGCGCTCCAACGCGCCGTCTTGGACGCGACTCTGAGGATGTTTGTACGCGAGTTGGTCCACGACGAAGAGCGCAACGAGGAGGCAGAGCGTCGCGGCAGCGACGAGGCGCGAGATCGTGAGGCCCCGCAGCGCGTCGAATGCGAGCGCAGCCACGACGGCCAAGAGGAGCGGTCCGGCGACGTGCCAATACCAGCGCGTGTTGGCAACGTGCGACAGGACCGGCAAGTGCGCCACGACCGCCCCCGACGGAACGAGCAGGAAGAACAACGCGAGACCCGCGACGGCGAGTTTGACGCGCAGCGGCTTGCTGCGCGTCGCAGCAAGAAGAACGGCGAGCGCCGCGCCCGAGAGCAATACGCCCCCGCAGAGGCTCTTCGCCTCGCTCGCGGGAAAGAGCCGAAAGCTCGCGAGGAGCCATCCCGGTCGAGGTGTGGCGAGCCACAGCGCGACCAGCGCCCCTGCCAGCAGCGCCGGCCCGTGGGTTCGAAGAGAGGACTCTGCCGAGCGCTCGGCGGCAGCGCTGGCGCGCGCCCCCGCAAGGTCGAAGCGCCAGGCGGCCGCGCCTGCCGCGACGCCGACCAAGAAGAACGACTCGCGGAGGCCCGTCGCGCCCGCGGGACGAGGTTCGCCACCCGCGTAGAGAACGCCGCCGCCATCGAGGAGGTAGAGCGGATGAGAAAACTCGCCGGTGGCGTGCGACGGGAAGAGGAACGTGTTTCGAAGGAGCGCGAGAGCACCTTGTTCGAGGAGGAGCGGCACGGCGCCCGCGGCCGCGATCCCGAAGGCCCACACGCCCGCGAGCGCCAGCGCGCCAACCGCGGCCCAACCCGCGCGCGCGCCCCTCGGCGCGACCGCCACGCCGACGGCGGCGGCAAGGACCGGCAGCAGACACGCGGTCCGCTCGTTGTCGCTGAGGACCCCCCAGGAGAGCGCCAGCGCCAATCCCGCCACGAGCCGCGACGTTGGCGCGCCGGCAGCGCACGCCTCGACGAGACGGAACGACAAGAGGAGGACGAGCGGCTGAAGCGCGAAGCTGACGGCGAGCTGCCAGTGACCGGCCACGGCGAAGCTCAAGAGGTGCGACGGCGCGACGGCGTAAAGCGCCGCTCCCAAGGCCGCCGCGCCGGTCGAGGCGCCGAGCGCACGCGCGAGGCGGAAGAACAGCGCCGCCGCCGCGACGTAGAGGGCCAGAAACCAGGCCTTCGCCGCGACGAGGGACGACAGCCCCGCGCCCTGGAGCAGCGCCGAGGGCAAGAACAACAAGACGCTGCCGCGTTGCACGGTCGACGCGCGCCCGAAGGCTTCGCCGGCGAGCCAGTCGTCGAAAAGCGCGCCTCGCGCGAGGCTCTTGGCGAGCGCCTCTTGGTAAACGACGTCGCCGAGAAAATCCTGGCTCGGCACGGCGCGGGCAAAAGCCGCGAGGTGCAGCGCGGCGAGCGAGCCCACGAGCACCGTGGCGGCCGTCATGAGCCACGGAGTGCGGTTCGGACTCACGATCGACGCAAACCTCGCCGGAGGTGTCGATCGTAGAGGCCCGGCGCGACGCGGTCGGCGAAGCGAATCGTTCGCTCACGCCACCCCAAGACCGGCGAGCGAGGGCGCCCCTCGAGGAGCGCCACGGCACGCTGCGCGACATCGGCGGGCGTCGTTCCGGAGCCGCGCACCGTTGGCGGAGCCATGCCGTGGAAGCCGCCGCGTTCGAAGAAGCCGGTGTCGATGTACCCAGGCGCGACGTAGTGCACGTCCACGTGGCTCGCCGCGAGCTCGAGCGCCAAACACTCGAGGTATCGCGCTGCCGCAGCCTTGCTCGCGGCGTAATACGCCTCGAAGGGAACGGCGCGCAGCGCAGCGAGGCTCAAGACCGCGAGCACGGCGCCGCGGCGGCGCGTTTGCATCCCGGGCACGACCGCGCGCACGCACTGATCGAGGCCCCAGAAGTTCACTGCGAAGGCCCCGGCTGCGACCTCCTCCGGCACATCGAGCGTGCGTCCCATGGCGCCCGCGCCGGCTGCGTACACGAGAACGTCGATGGGGGCGCGCTCACCGGCCCGCGCGAGGGCCTCCGTCGCCGACCCTTCGAGGGCGACGTCGCACGCGAAGCCAGCGGCGTAGGGCGCTCCTGCCGGGGCGCTGCGCGCGAGGCCCGACACCACGAGTCCTCGCCCCGAGAGCGCTTCCGCGATGGCGCGACCAATCTGGGACGAAGCGCCGACGACAACAGCGTGGGCGCCGGGAGCGAGGACCGTCATGCGTGGAAGTACCGGTCGAAGGTGAGCTGCCGAGAAAAGTCGTACTGCGCAAGGCCGAGTCGCTGAAACGTCTCCTCCACGGCGAAGACGTTGCTCATGGCCAGGACGGCGAGGCTCGGCAAGCGGAGCCCTCCCCTCGCCCGGCCGCTCCAGAGCGCCTCGCTTCGGCGCACCGCGCCGAGCGGGATCGGCACCACCGCCGCCGCCCGACCGCGCAGCCGGAGGTCCCGATTCTCGAGCACGAACGGATCGGCGAGCAGGAGCGGCCGCGGCCCCGCGGGGCTCCTGACGAGGCGGGCCATGGCGGCGACTAGGAGCTCGATGTGGAGCAGGTGCTGATAGAGCCGACCGGGCAACAGGCGAAGCGAAACGCGCTGCCGCCCCAAGCGAAGCAGTGTCTCGAGGGCGCTGTCGACGTCCGGGCCGTAGACCATCGACGGCCTCACGACCGAAAGAGCGAGGCCGAGCGAGCGCGCAAGCTCGGTCGCCTGTCGCTCGGCGGCCCATTTCGCGTGCGCGTACTCCGGCATCGGGAAGCGCTCTGGCATGGGCTCGCTGTCGGCCGAGAGCGCCACGCCGCGCGCGCCGAACACGGCGGTGCTGGACACGTGCACCAGGTGCGCGCCGCGTCGCATGACGCGGGCCACGGTGTCCGTGACGCCGACGTGTTCGCGCAAGTAGTCGCTCGCTGTGAGACCGGGGCGCACCCGCGGGCCGCCGACGTTGATGACGACGTCGGCACTCGCGAGCTCGCTGCGGTCGTGCTCGCTCTCGCCGTCCGCGCGAAAGTCGACGCCGACCGTCTCGTCGGCGCCGCTCCCGACAGACCGGGCCGTGAGCGCGCGCACAAGGCGCTCTCCCAGCGCGCCGCGGCTCCCGGCCACGACGACCTTCATGGCTCCTCGTTCGCCGAGTCCGCGAGGCGCAGGCGGCGCCGCTGCTGCGGCGTGCGCGGCGACACGTCCACGAGAAAGGCATGCAGGTGGCCCGCGAGCGCCTTCCAGCGCGACGTCGCCAGCCGATCGAACGACGGGTGCCTCTTCAGCGCCGGCCCGAGCTCGTCATCGAAGCCGTCGTCTCCAAAATACGGCCAGCGGTCGGCGCCGTAGACGAAGCGACGAGCCAGCTCGGGCGCTTGGGCTGCGTCGGCGGTGAAGGTCACCGCCTTTCGTCGCGACAAGACGAGCTTCTTCGCGCGATCGGCCAGGCTCTGCCCCGGCGAGACCTGCAGGTCGGGCCACCAGGGGCAGTCGAAGAACTCGTGCTCGCGCACGCGACCGAGACGCCACAAGGTCGGGGCCAGCGCGTCGGTCCGCCAGCGGTCCGGCGGCTCGAGCCCTTGGATGCCTCGCAGCTTGCCGACGCTCCGAATGATCTCGACGCCCCAGTTCTCCGGGTTGCACGTCGTGATGACGAAGCCCTTCTGCGCGCGCTTCGCGACGCGCTCGATGAAGGCGCGCCAATCCGGTACGAACTCAAGGGCGTGGTACGCGAGCACGAGATCGGCCTCGGGCAACGACTCCATGTCGTCGAGGTTCGGTAGAACGCGAACCTCCACGTTGCCGCTCGGCGCGGCCCTCCGATAAACGGCGCGCGTGATCGCCGCCTGCGCCTCCGTGCGGACCACCGAGATGACGGAAGCCCCCCTCCGCGCGAGGCCCACGCCGTGGACGCCGGGCACGCCCGCCATGCCATCGAGGGGCCCCTCGAGGAACGTCTTGGCGCCAAGCTCCCGGTGCCACCGGTCCAAGAGCTCGTAGAAGTAGTAGCGCTCGTAGGCGCTGCCGAGGCCGCGGTCGGCGTCAATGGTCTCCGCGAAGCTCATCGCGCACGACCTCCAGGCGCCCGCACACCGGTGAGGTTGCCTGTCACGCGGACGAGCGAGCCGGCGTCGAGCAAGAGGTTCGTGTAGCTGGCGTTGGCCAAGGGGCACGAGCACTCGTGCCTGCGCACGCTCTCGCGGAAGGCGTCGGCTTCGGGGCCACGCCAAATGGCCGCGAAGTCGTAGCCCATGTCGCGGACGTTGCCGAGCGACTCGGCCCGCGTGCAGCAACCCCACACGTGGCCGTCGGGGGCTAGATGGGCGCTGGCCCAGCCCGCGTAGCAGTCGATGACTTGCCGCTTCTCTT
Organism: Myxococcales bacterium; assembly: GCA_016703425.1. Taxonomy (NCBI): domain Bacteria; kingdom Pseudomonadati; phylum Myxococcota; class Myxococcia; order Myxococcales; species Myxococcales bacterium. Next base: position 282,669 of record JADJCA010000001.1, on the reverse strand, counting down.
CAAGGATCTTCGCGGCGAGGTCGTAATACTCGAGGCGGAGCGACTGCACGAGCCGCGCCACCGGGTGAAGCGACCGGTGGTCCCAAACGCTGCGCTTCAGGTGCTCGGTGGCCCGACGGTAGGCCGCCACGTCGGGCGTGATGTCCTTCTCCATCGTCTTTAGCTCGACGCGATTCTCGGCGACCTCCGTGATGTACGAGTCGGGGCGAAAGATGCTCCGCGCTTCGCGCTCGATCTCGGGGATGCGCTCGACGTTGAGCTTAGAAATGACCGTGTGAACGCCGAGCACGACGTGGGGATAGGTCTTCTTGAGATCGTGGATGAGCTCGGCGACCCCGAGGAGTTTGTCGAAGTTGCCGGGCGCGCCGCGAATCTCGTCGTGCTTCGCGCCGATCTCGTCGACCGACAGGTTCAGCACGAGCTGCGCACCCCGGCTCACGTCGGCGATGCGCGGGAGGAGCGTAAAAATGCGCTCCGTGATGATGCCGTTCATCGGAATGTTGATGATGCTCGGTTCGATTTCGGTGCGCACGAGGCGAACGATTTCGTCGAGCTCACGGCGAATAAATTGATCACCGCCCGAGAGCGTGACCCAGATGGGAACCTTCTCGAGGGTACGAAACGTCTTCGCGTATTCGTCGACGCTCATGTCGTCGACCTTCTTCTGCCAAATGTCGCAGGTCGCGCAGCGCGACGGGCAGCTGTAGGTGACCGACACCGTGAGGTTGATGGGCAGCGGCTTGATACGCCCGGTGGCGTGCGCCACGCGGTACTCCGCCAATTTCGCCGCGAGGGGCGCCTTCACGGCCGGCCTCGCCGCGAGGATGGTGCTGGCGACGCCGCGTCGACGGCGCGTGACGAGGGTGGCGGCGGCGCGAAGCGCACGCTCGGTGGCGGCAACGGAACACGCGCCGATGCTGGTGGTTCAACGTCGTCGCGGAGCCGCTTGGTCGACGCGAGTGGCTTCCAGGTTCGGTGTTTGCCGCCGACGACGCGCGCGTCCCAGAGGCCCGCCACGCGCGCGAGCGCTTCGGTGCCCACGGCGACGGCCAGGGCGGCCCGGCCGAAGGCGCCCTCCTCCTTGGCAACCTCGCTGAGCGTCCCGAGTACGAGGCCGCGATCGAGCGTCGCCACGCGGTAGCCGAAGGCGAAGTCGAGCCAGTAGTGGCCGCGGGCGATGCGCCGGCGCTGTTCGAAGAACTCGCGCAACGTCTCGGGCCCGTGATTCTGCACGACGGCGTCGGGCACGTACGCGAGGCGGTAGCCCTTCGAGCGAATGATGTCTTCGATGCTCGCCTCGTCGACGACGCTCAGCTCGCTGACGCGGTCGACGAGCGCCGAGCGAAACGCCACCAGCTCGCCCATCTTGGGTACCGAGAGCGCAACGCGGTGGTGCATCTCCCAGAGCAGGTGCACCATCTTGCCGACGAGCTGACTCGTGTCGTTGTCGGGCACGGGCCGCGCCCCCACCATGCCCACGTCGGGGTTGTCGCGGAAGCACTGGACGATGCGCTCCACGACGTCCGGCGCGACGCGCAAGTCGGCGCTCGACAAGACGACGATCTCGGCGCGTGGGTCGCGCATCTTGAGGTACTCGTTGATGGCAGCGACCTTGCCGGCGCGGACCTCTTGCACCTGCACGTGGACGCCGGGCCGGCCCTCGGAGACGTCGCGGGCGCGTTCGGCCGTGTCGTCGGTGCAGCCGCTGGCCACGCAGACGACCTCGATGATGCGAGCCTCGCGCGTCACCTGCTCGACCAAGGAGCGCATCACATGTTCGATGTTTCCCGCTTCGTTGTGGGCGGGCACGACGATGGATACGGTCATCATGACGGCGGCGTCCTCACGGCAGAGAGAAGTCGAAGCAGCGCCCCCACGATCCCGGAAAGATACCAGAACGCTCGGTAGAGCAGGCACGCGCCGAGCGCGACCTGCGGCCGAAGTCCGGCGAACGCGAAGAAGAACACGAAGGCCGCATCGGACGTCCCCCAACCGCCGGGGAGCACGGGCAGCGCCGCCACCATGAAGGCCATGGCGGTGCCGAGATAGACCCAGCGTGGCTCCACGGGAACGGCGCCGAGCGCGTGCACGAGCCCCCGGAGGACCAGGAGCTGCGTGGCGCTGACCACAAGGCTCACGACGAAGGCCCGCAAGATGGCGCGCGGGGCACGGTCGCTGGCGATGTAGGCGGCCGCGTCGCGGGCGTACTTCGCGAGCGGCCCCTCGGAGAGCCAGCGTGACATCGGCGGGCTTCGAAGGATGATGAGGCCCACGCCCAGCCCGAGGGGACACGCGGCCAAGACGGCGAGGACGCGCCCGTCGATGGCGCGGTCTCCAGCCCCGAGCGCCAGCGCCGCCGCGACCATCGCCAGCGTCACGAGGCCGAGGGCTCGGTCGAGGAGCGTCGACGCGACGACGACGGAGAGTGGAATGCCGCGCCCCACCATGGAGCCGATGCGAAGGGCGTCGCCGGCCACGCCGCCGGGCAGGAGAATGCCGCCGGCCTGCGCCTCGAGCGTGATGCGCCACACGAAAAGCGGCCCTGGCGCCTTGGACTTCTCCGTCATGGCCAAGCCCAGAAGCTCGCGCCAGCGGACGGCCCAGGCGAAGGTGCCGAGAAAGTACAAGGCGGCCATGGCCGCGAGCCAGCTCGGGCTCGTCCCGCGGAACGTGGACCCAAGGCCCGGCTCACACGCGAGCGCGCTGCACTCGGCCGAGCTCAAGCGGCGCACCACCTCCCCTCGCCTCGCGAGCGAACAGCCGCCCGGCCGCTCTCCGCTTCCCTCCGCGCTCCCCACCGGCCCGGTCTCGACGCGACTCATGCGCGTACCCGTTTCCGGGTCGACGCAGGTGTCGCGAACCGGCACGACATAGGCGACGAAGGCCAGCGCGACGCCAGCGATGCCGATGGAGAAGAGCGCCTTGGCCCAGCGCTTCGTCGGCGCTCTGGAAGGCGACGGCGCGGGCGACCCCGTCATGAGGGCGACGTGCCTCGCGCTGCGAGGGTCCGTCGCACGCCTTCCTCGTAGCGAACGCGAGGCTCATAACCGAGGAGCGCGCGCGCCTTCGCTGGATCGAAGGCGATGGAGACAGTCATCACGTCGAGTTTGTCGTGGTTGACGGGGGGCTCGTGCGACACGAAGGCCCAGCCTCGGTACGCGGCCAGATCGATGGCCGACGCGGCGAGGCGCGCCACCGGCAGCGGCAAATGCATCCGCGGAAGGCGAACCCGAAGCTCCGCCGCGACGAGCCGTGAGAGCTCCGCGAGCGTCGTCGTTTCAGGCCCCGCGAGGATGAAGTCCTCGCCAGCGGCCTCCCTGCGAAACGCCGCGAGCGTGAGCCCGCGAACAACGTCGTCGACGTGAGTGTGATGAAGGACGTTGGTGCCGGGCCCCACGATGAGGTAGCGCCGCGCGGCGATCACGTCGGCCAGCTTGTCGAGCATGCCGTGGCGATCGCCGGGGCCGTAGACGATGGTGGGCCGCACGATGACGAGCTCGAGGTCGAGCTCCGCCGCGAGCAGCCGAGCAGCCTTTTCGGCGTGCACCTTCGTGGCTGAGTAGAGCGTGCGAGGCGCGAAGCGATGACGCTCCGTGATGGGCAGCGCCGTGGGGAAGCCATAAACGCCGACCGAGCTGACGAGCACGAAGCGCCGACAGCCCATGGCCTTGGCGCGCCGCAGAAGGTCGCCGATGAGCTCGATGTTGGAGCTTCGGTAGGTGTCGGCCGACGCGCCGTAGCGATGACGCACAGCGGCCGCGTGAACCACGATGTCGGCCTCGTGCGGCCCTTGCCCGGCGAGCAACTCTGACATGGTCACGTCGCCCGGGGCACGCGCGGCGCGTACGATGGGATAGACCTCGTGGCCTTCGCTGCGCAGCGAAGCCGTGAGATGCGAGCCCACGAAGCCTGCGGCGCCGGTGACGAGCACGCGGCTCACGGCGTGACCCCTATGTCCTCGGGCCGCTGAATGCCGCGCTCGATGAAGAAGAGTCGCCGCGCGAGCGTTTCGGGGCGCGGCGTTGGGAGCGGAACGTCGGGCGCGTCGAGAGGCACCACGGGGAGCCTTGACTCAAAGAGCGCCCACTCTCCGGTGACCGCCACGAAGGAGGCCTCTTCGCCGACGGCCGCTCGCACCGTCGCGATGCGGCCCGGGTTCGACGAGTGGAGGAGAAGGTACCGAAAGCGCGTGAAATCGTGTTTGGGTCGGAACTTCGTGTTGTCGAGCATGATCCGCGCCGAAGGCTCGTTCCACTGGTAGCGCGGCGCCAAGATGACGGGCGCCACAGTGGATTCGCTGAAGGAGTAGAGCACGCGGCCGCCGCGACGCACGAGAACCCGTGAGAGCCCCGAGGCCACCGTAAACGGCCGCCCGCCCTGGTTCTTGTCGAGGTCCACCGCCGCCACCGAGCTGTTCGGCGTGATCCGCTCGAAGAGTCGCTCCATGTCGTGGTAGTTGCGGGCGGCGTCGAAGTAGTGCGGCAGCTGCACCGACAGCGCCGCTAGCGGGAGAATCGCGCCGAACACGCGGATGAGCGCGCTCTCGCCGCTTCGCGCCAGCGGTCCCCCGAGGTCCACGTGGCGCGCGACGGCTACGGCGCCGATGGCGAAAGCCGGCGCCAAGAAGCGTTCGTGCACGAGCATCGCGCCGTTGAAGGCAAAGGGGCCGACGAGGTAGAGCCCGAAGACGGCGATGGCGAGCAGCTCAAATCGGCGCTCCGAGAGGCGCTCACGAAGGCTCGCGACGGGGGCCGCTGCCGAATCGCGCGCGGCCGCGCCGCGCCGTGCGTGGCGGCGCCCGACGACGAAAAGCGCGATGAAGAAGCCCAAGAGCAGCGCGAAGAGCGCCGTGCGCTCGGGCAGCTCGACGCCCCCGACGAGGACCGCCGGGATCTCGCGGAACTTCTGCGAAATCGGAAGCCAGATGTTGGGTATCGAGCGCACGGTGGTCGTCTTGAGCCCCTCTTGCGCTCCGATTTGCCATAACGCCGCCGCGAGCCCGAAGCCCGCCGGCGCAGCCCTGACGGCGAATCCGCCGAGCGAGCGGGCCGTCAAGAGCGCGAAGAGGCCGACGGCACCAACCGCCACGAACATCATCAACTCGTGGGCGAAGTAGAGGAGCAACACAGCGAACGACACGCGGACGGTGGCCCCGAGCGCGGGCCGCTGCGCGAGCCGATCGATCTCGGGGAGGGCAGCGAGCAAGATTCCGAGGCCGAGCAGGTTGTTGACGAAACCCCACGAGAAGAGCCAACCAACCGCGAGAGGCGTCACCGCCAGGGCCGCAACGCCGGGGGATGAGACGCCGCGCGCAAAGCGAGCTGCTCCCAGCGGCACGCCCGCTACCGCGAGCGCGGCAGTAAGCTTGCAGGCCATTGTCACACCGACGACGTACGAGAGCGGCCACGCCAAGAAGTGAAAGAGCTGGTTCGGCTGGCCCAGGTTCTTGACGTAAATCGCCGGGAACATCGACGCGTCGCCGTGGTGACGGAGGAGCGCCACGAGGGCCTCGTGGTGCGGCAAGTCGGTCATCGGCGGGTACGCGAAGAGCACGACCGGCAACGCGAGCGCGAGGGCGGCGAGCGCCGCTGCCACGCGGTCTTTGACGGGCGACTTCATCCGGCGGCGAGGGCCTCGATCGCGCGGCACAGGCGCGACACGCCCAGCGCCGTGCGCTCCAACGGCACGCTCGTGAAGCAAAGGCGGCCCCATGTGCGGTACGCGTCGCCGAACGCCTCGCCAGGGGTGAGCAGCACGCCCTCCTCCACGGCCGCTTCGAGGAGCCGCGTGAGCGGTGCGCCACCTAACACCGGCGCGAAGTCGGCGAAGACATAAGCTCCGCCTTCGGGAACCGCGAAGCGAGGCCTGCGGCTCGAAGGGCGCCGGTCATCGCGTCACGCGCCTCGCGATAACGAGCCCGAATCTCGTCGTGCCACGTCGGCGGCGCACGCAGCGCCGAAAGCGCGGCGCGCTGCATGGCCACGGGCACGTTGAACACCGTGTGCACGGAGACGCGGCGGGCCGCGGCAATCACGTCTGCCGCGGCGAGCGCAAAACCGATGCGCGCGCCGGCCAGCGCGTGGCTCTTCGACGCGGAATAGGCGCTCACGGTGCGCGCCGCCATGCCCGGCAGCGAGGCGATCGAGCGATGCGCGCCGTCGTAAACCCAGTCGGCGTAGGCCTCGTCGGCGAAGACCCAGAGGTCGCGCTCGATCGCGAAGGCGGCGAGTTCTTCCAAGGTGGCCGCCGAGAGGACCTTGCCGTCGGGGTTGTTGGGTGTGATGAGGTAGAGGGCACGCGTTCGGTCCGTGCAGGCCGCGCTCAACTGAGCTGTGACGTCGAACGACGGATCGTCCACACGGTCGGTGAACGGCACCTCGACGGGGATGGCGCCGGCTTGCGTGATGATGCCGTGGGCGAGCGGCCAATAGGGCGCCAGGAGAAGGACCTCATCGCCCTCCGAGAGCACGGCTCGCGCCGCACACGCGAGGGCGTGCGTCGCGCCGGCGCCGACGAGCACGTGCCGTTCCGGGTCGACGTCGGCTGGGCCATGGCCGAGGGAACGCAAGCGTTCCGCAGCCGCGTGCCGCAACTCAGAGAGCGCGGTCGTCGCGCCGTAGGCGCTAAGCGAACTTTCTCGCGTCCAGTCCTCGCCGAGCGGCGGGGCCGCGGCGCACGTGTCGCCGATGTGCAGCGGCACCAGATCACGCCCGCTGGCGACGGCCGCGTCGATGCGGGGCTGAAGCTCCGCAAAGACGCCGGGGCGCAAGCGCAAGACAGCGCCCGAGAGGCTTCGGCTCATGACTCTTTCCCAAGCGCCGCCGGCGCGCGCGTCCAGTCTCGGCCGGCCGCGGCGATGCCGCCGCGACTGTCGCGAGGGCGCGCCGCTACGCCAAGGAGAATCAAGGTGACCACGTAGGGGAGCATTGCCAGGAGATCTTGCGCTGAACGCATCCGATCTTGGAGGACGATCTGCGCCGCGTCGAGGCCTGCGAAGGCGCCGCAGAGGAGCGCAGCACGACCGGGCCGCCACCCCGAAAGGACAACGGCTGCGAGCGCGATGAAGCCTCGCCCGCCGCTCATCCCCGACTGGAACTGGTGCTGGTCGTACGCGAGCGCGACGCCGCCGAGGCCGCAGATGGCCGAGCCGACGATGACAGCGCCGGCGCGAAGGCGACCCAGCGAGAGGCCCGCAGAAAGCACCGCTTCGGGACTCTCGCCGGCGGCTCGAATGCGAAGGCCTGTGGGAGACTTGGCCAAGAAGTGAGCCGTGGCAACGGCCAACACGATGGCGAGCCATAGAATCGGATCGGCGAACGTACGCACAAGGAGCGACGAGCCCTCGGCCACGCGGAAGGCGCTGATGGGCGGTGAGTTGGAGCTCGAGCGGTAGAGCGCCCGGAGAAGAAACCGCGTCCCCGCGACGGCGAACAGGTTCAGCGCGAGGCCGCTCAAGATGGCGTTGGCACCGGCGCGCAGCACGAGGAGCGCGTGCAGCGCGCCGAAGGCCGCCCCTACCATCACCCCGGCCGCGAGCCCCGCCACGGCGCTCCCCGTCGAGACGTGAACGACCACGGCCCCGAGACCGCTCGCGAGCAAGATGCCTTCGAGCGCGATGTTGACGACGCCGCTTCGCTCGCTGAGTGCGCCGCCGACGGCCGCGCACACGTACGGTACGAGCGTGCGCACGGTCTGCGCGAGCAGCAGCGCGAGCAGCGTGATCACGCGGCGAGCCTCCGCTCATGGTCGAGCGCGCCAAAGAGCCGCGTCAGCTTTCGGTCGGCGATGGCGACGGCGACGATGAGCACCGCCGACACAACGTCGATGATTTCCATCGGCACGCGCGCGTTGATGACGAGACCGCCTTGTTGAAGCGTGCCCAGGAGCAGCGCCGCGGCGAGGAGGCCGCCGAAGCTTCCTCGGCCCAGGAGCGCCACGGCGATGCTGATGAAGCCCGCGCCGGCGCCGAGTCCCTGCTCGAAGGCGCCCTTGTAGCCGAACACCGTGGCGCTGGCGGCGAGACCGGCGACGGCGCCCGAGAGCACGAGGGCTTCGAAGCGCCGGCGCGCGACGGGGATGTGCTCGGCGGCGCACGCCTCGGGTCCCTGCGCCACCTGCTCGAGCTCACGGCCAAGGCGCGTCCAGCGGGCCGACACACTCCAGAGCAGAAGGAGCGCCACGCCAAGTGGCAGAGCGTAGCTGACGGCGCTGCCGGCAAGCGCCGGCACGACGGTCTCGAGACGCGCGAGGCGCGTGCTCGGCGCGATGGCGGGCGTGCGCACCGAGGCGGGCAGCGCGAGGCCCGCCGCCAAGAGGAACGTCACGACGCCATCGGCGACACGGTTCAATAGGATCGTCGCGATCACCTCGTGGACGCCCCGCCGTGCACGAAGCAGCGCCGCGGGGGCCGCCCAGAGCGCGCCGAAGAAGGCGGCCGCCGCTAGCGCGATGGGCACCGCGAGCCACGGCGATAGGCCCGAGAGCCGTGCCGCCACGACGGCGGCGCCGAGGGCCGCGATGCTCATTTGCCCTTCGACGCCGACGTTGAAGAGACCCGCGCGCAACGCGATCGAGACCGCGATCCCTCCAAAGAGGAGCGGCGTGGCCTTGTACAGGACCTGCCCGATGCCGTAGGCGGTGCCCCAGGTGCCGCGGACCAGCAACACGATCAACTGATGCGGCGACTCGCCGTAGCCGATGACGAGCAGATCGAAGGCGAGCCACGCGATCGCGAGGGCGAGCACAGCGACCAGGAGCCCCGCGACGCTGCCGCGCAAGAGGCCGCTCATGCGCGCACCTCCGCGCCGAGGCCGAGCATTTGCTCGCCGATGGCCAGGTCGCTCGCGTCGGGCGAGAGCTCGGTCGCGATGGTGCCGCGCGACAGCACCAAGAGACGGTGCGAGAGCGTTCGCAGTTCGTCGAGATCAGAGCTGAGCACAAGGGCGCCGATGGGCCGATGCTCCACGAGGCGCCGCACCAAGTCGTGAATCGCGCGTGCCGCGCCGAGGTCGACGCCGCGGGTGGGGTGCGCGAGCACGAGGAGACCGAGCCCCGACTCGGTTCGCGCGAGGGCGCGCGCCACCACGACCTTCTGCTGATTGCCGCCGGAGAGGGCTGAGACCGGCAGCGAGAGGTCCGTCGGAACGACGCCGACGGCGTCGCGCCTTGCGGCGGCCGCATTGGCGAGCAGGCCCGGGCGCAGGAACCCTACGCGGACGGGGCCCAGCCGAGAGAACGCCGCGAGCTCGCCAAGCACGAGGTTGTCGGCCACCGAGGCGCCAAGCACCAGGCCTTCGCGGTGCCGATCGCCGTGCACCACCGAGACCGTGCCCGCGTGCGTCACGCGACCGGCGTCGGGGACCGCGAGGCCGGCGATGATGCGCACGAGCTCTTCCTGGCCGTTGCCCTCGACGCCAGCGACGCCGACGACCTCGCCTTCGCTCACTTGGAACGAAACATCGCGCAGCGCCGTTCCAAGAGAGACGCGCTCGACGCTGAGCACGGGCGCGCCTGCGCGGCGCGTGGGTCGTGGCGGCGGCACCAGCGGCTCGGTCCCCATGATGGCGCGAGCCAGCGCGCGTGATTCCTCTTGGCCGGAGCCCCGATGTACGGGCCGCGTCTCCACGATGGCCCCGCGGCGCATGATCGTCACGGTGTCGGCGAAGGCGAGGACCTCGTCGAGCTTGTGCGTGACGACGACAATGCTGCAACCGGAGCCCGCCAGGATCCGGAGCTTGCCGTAGAGCCGCTCGGCCTCGCGGGCCGTGAGGACGGCGGTGGGCTCGTCGAGGATTAGCGTGCGCGCGCCACGGAATAGCAGCCGCGCGATCTCGACGCGCTGCCGATCACCTACCCCGAGCGCCTCGACGCGCGCATCGAGGGGCACCGATGCGCCGATCTGCTCGAAGGCGCGGCGCGCCGCCTCACGCACACGCTCCAGCCTTAAGCCGAAGAACCCGCCGGGCTCACGCCCCAGCACCATGTTCTCGAGGACCGTGAAGACGGGAACGAGGGCGAAGTGCTGCTCCACCATCCCCACGCCGCGCGCCAGCGCGCCGGCGGCCGTGAAGCCAAGCTGCTCCTGGTCTTCGACGAAGATGCGCCCCGAGTCCGCGCGAACGAGGCCCGCGGCGATGCGGAGGAGCGTGCTCTTGCCGGCGCCGTTTTCGCCGACGACCGCGTGCACGCGCCCCGTCTCGAAGGCGACGTCGACGTCACGCACGGCGTGCACGGCGCCGTAGCGTTTCGAGATCTGACGAAGCCGGAGCGCGTCCAAAGGCTACCTACCTCCCAACGGGCGCGACGCGGGCCTAATCGCGAAAGAGGAGTTTCACGAGCTCATTGAAGCGAGCTTCTTCTTCGTCGTCGCGCGATTCGCCCCGCGCTTCGAGGCGCGTGTGCTCGACGTCGGCGGTGGCAAAGGCCTCCGCCGACAGCACGGGCAGCTTGAGCCCCGCTCCGAAATACCCGTGCCGCTCTCGGTAGTCGAGGTAGCGCTTGTGAGCTTCGCGGGGGTCGAGCTTTTCGGTCATGACGCGGGCTGGTGTGTACCACCCCCGCGAGGCCGCATCAGCCGACGCGGCGTTGCTTGGCGGCGGTGCGGGTGCGCGAGGAGCGAGGCGCGGCTTCGGCCTTTTCCGTCAGCGCGACGCGCGAGATGCGCGACGTGCGCTTCTCGACGCCGAGGGCGCCGTGGAGCGCTGCCCCCTCGAGGATCGACTCGCAGAGCGTGGCGTAGTCGACGCCCGCCGCCTGCGCGATCTTGGGTAGGAGCGACGTCGGCGTCATGCCGGGGAGCGTGTTGACCTCAAGGACGTACTCGTTCTCGCCCTCCGTCACGAGGACGTCGACGCGGCAGGCGCCGGTGCACCCAAGCGCCTTGGAAGCGCGCTCGGCGAGGTTCATGACACCGCGAACGCGCGTCGGCGGCAGTCGAGGCGGCGCGATGTACTCGGTCGCGCCGGGCGTGTACTTCGACGCGTAGTCGTAGATGCCGCTCTTGGGCACCACCTCGATGGCGCCGAGGACCTTGCCATCGAGGAGGCCCACGTGAACCTCGGCGCCCTTCACGAAGCGCTCGACCAAGACCGAGGGGTCGTGCACGAGCGCTGCGTCGATGGCGCGGGCCAGCTCGGCGAGGTTGTCGGCCTTCGCCATGCCCACCGACGAGCCTTCAGAGCGCGGCTTGACGATGACGGGAAAGCCGAAGCTGCCGTGGGTCTCTTCGAGCTCCGGAAGGTCGGCGGCCGAGACCACGTAATACGGAGGCGTCGGCACGTTGTGGAGCCGGAAGAGCTCCTTGGCCTTCAGCTTGTCCATGGCCAAAGCGGAGGAGAGGAGCGGCGAGCCGGTGTAGGGCAATCCGAGCAGCTCGCAGAGGCCTTGGACGCAACCGTCTTCGCCGCCGCGCCCGTGGAGCGCCAGGAAGACGACGTCGATGTCGGCGCTTCGCAAGAGGACATCGATGCCCGGCGTTTCAGGGCCCCATTCGATGGGGACGACGTCGTGTCCGCGACCGCGAAGCGCGTCGATGACGCCTTCACCAGTGCGGAGCGAAACGTCGCGTTCCGCGCTCAATCCCCCCATCACGACACCCACGCGCCTTTTGCTCATGCGCTCTCCTTGATGCAGGTGGCGAGCCGACAGCCCTGCTCGCGTTCCGGAGCCGGTTTCCGTGCCTGGAGCGAGAGCGAGCGCGGCAAGGCGGCCACAGAGGCGCGCCCCGTTTCCCACGCCACGTCGGCCCCGGGCCTGGGAAGGCCTAGGCCGCGTACGCTTGCGACACCAATCACGCCCCACGCCGTACCCTGAGGCGCCCCGAGGGGTCAACTTTTCGCGCGACGCGTCACGGGAGCACTGGCGCGTCCAATCATGCCTTTCATATCGGCCACATAGTGGCTCATGGTTGGTGCAACGAACGAGGTATCCAGTCGCAGAACCCGCCTTAGCAACCACGCACAGGCATGCAGAAGTTCTACGCTTTTCCGCGCCGACACGAAACCCAGCCCGCGTACGGAAAAGGCTCAGTCCAGCTCGACCAGCACGGCCGTGATGTTGTCGCGACCGCCGCGCACGTTGGCGATGTCGACGAACCGCTGCACGGCCTCGGCGCCGCCCAGCTCGACGAGGGGCACGATGTCTTCGTCGCGGAGGTACCCGTGGAGGCCATCGCTGCAGAGAAGGAACCGATCGCCTTGAGTCAAGCCGACGATGCGCGTGTCGACCTCAACGTAGTCGCGGCTGCCGACAGCACGGGTGATCACGTTGCGATGCGGCGAGACGGTGGCCTCTTCGTGGGTGATGAGCCCCTGCTTGAGCTGCCACGCGATGAGCGTGTGATCTTCCGTAAGCTGTTCCGGGTTGCCGCCGATGATGCGGTAGACCCGGCTGTCGCCCACTTGCCCGACGACCGCGTAGTCGCCCACGACGAGGAGGACGCTGATGGTGGTGCCCATCCCGCTCTTCCTGCGGTCCTGTTCGGCCATCGAATAGACCATGTAGGTCGCGCCCTGCACCGCTGCTTCGACGAGGCGGCAGGCCGCGCGGGCGTCGTCCTCGGACAGCGGGTCGGTCAGCATGCGCAGATCCTGAGGCCGCGCTTGACCATGCCGAAGATCGCGTCGACGGCCTCTTGGCTCGCAACCTCGCCGGCGGCGTGACCGCCCATGCCGTCGGCCACCACGAAGAGGCCCAGGTCGTTGTCGACGAGGAAGGCGTCCTGATTGGCCTTCCGCTTCCGCCCAATATGGGTGAGCCCATACCCGATGCGCTTGGCGACGGACGGGATCGCCTCGGCGCCCTCGAAGGGCGCGGCGAAAGGAATACGACCGTGGGATTTCGTCCGCTGCATCAACGCGCGCGTGGCGGCTCGTGGGGGGTACGGGCCCGTCCTCGCTTGGGCCAGAAGTATACCGAAGCGGCGGCTGCGGTCCTAGTGGAGCGTTCAGCCTCTCGCGTGTCGCACATCGTGACGGGGCCCGACGAGGCGGAGGCTGCCACAGGCGTCGAGCCGGGGCCGGGGGACGGAGCCTGAACGCGGTTTCCCGCCGCGGGCGGCTGCGATACGGTCCGGCGCTCGTGGCTCCGACCCCCTCACCTGCCCGCGCCGCGCGCGCCGCCGTCCGGCGCCAAGGCGGCGCGCTCGCCTCACCCGACGCCGCGCTCGCGTTGCTCGTGCTCGCCGTCGTCGGCATGATGATCGTGCCGCTGCCGACCTGGCTGCTCGACGGCCTCATCTCGCTGAACCTCTCGGCGGCGGTGACCTTGTTGCTCGTCGTTCTCTACGTGCCTGACGCGCTCGCCATCGCGACGTTTCCGACGGTGCTGCTCCTGACGACGCTCTTCCGGCTCGGGCTCAACGTCTCGGCGACGCGTCTCATTCTTCTGCACGGCGACGCCGGCGACGTGATTCGCGCCTTCGGAACGTTCGTGGTTCAGGGCAACTACGTCGTCGGCGCCATCGTGTTTCTGATCCTGACGATCATCCAGTTCGTCGTCATCGCCAAGGGCTCAGAGCGGGTCGCCGAGGTGGGGGCGCGCTTTGTCCTCGACGCGATGCCGGGCAAGCAGATGGCCATCGACGCCGAGCTGCGCACCGGCGCCATCGACAGCGCCGAGGCGCGGCGCCGCAGGCGGACCTTGCTGCGCGAGAGCCAGTTCTACGGCGCCATGGATGGGGCGATGAAGTTCGTGAAGGGCGACGTCATCGCGTCGCTGATCATCACGGCGGTCAACATCTTCGGTGGCCTCGCCATCGGCGTGGGTCAGCGAGGCATGCCCGTCGGCGACGCGCTAAAGCGCTACGGCCTCTTGACCATCGGTGACGGCCTTGTCTCGCAGATCCCCGCCCTCGTGATCTCGACGGCCGCCGGCGTGCTCGTCACGCGCGTCGCCAGCGAGGAGAACGAGACGCCGCTCGGCCGCGAGCTCAGCACGCAGCTCTTGGGCTCCCCGAAAGCGCTCTTCGCGGCATCGCTGTTCGTCGCGCTGCTCGGCGTCGTGCCCGGGCTTCCTACGCTCCCCTTCCTCGTCGTGGCGGCGCTCTTGTTCGTCGCCTCGCGCCGAGCCACGCGGCGCCTCGAGGAGGCGCGCCGCGAGCGTGAGGCCAACGTCGAGGGCTCGCGCGACGGCTTCGCGCCGCTGGTGCCGCTTTGGCGCGTCGAATTGCCAGCGGAGAGCACAGCCGCGCTGGGCGACGTTGCCACCCAGCTCGACGGCGTTCGCCGCGACCTGTTCCTCGAGCTCGGGCTTCCTTTGCCGAAGGCCGTCTTGACGCTCGCGTCAGGGCTCCCGTCGGGGCACCTCGCCATTTCGCTGCGCGACGTGCCGCAGGCGATCGTGCCGGCTGGCGACTTGGGCGCGGCCACGGAGGCGATTCGGAACCTTCTGCGGCGCCGCGCTGGTGAGCTCTTGGGGCTCTCCGAGACGCAAAAGCTGCTCGACGAGCTCGAAGGGGTGCAGCCGGCGACGGTGCGTGCCGTCGTGCCGAAGCCCGTGTCGCTCACGCTCCTTACGGACATCCTGCGACGACTCGTCGACGAAGGGATCTCGATCCGCGACCTGTCGGCCATCCTGCAGTCGCTCTCGGGCCACGCCGCGCTCGAGAAGGATCCGCTCTCGCTCGCGGAGCTCGTGCGGGCCGATTTGCGCCGCGCCACGACCTTCCGACTCACGCGCGGTGCAGGGCATTTGGAGGTCGTGACGCTCGATCCAACGGTCGAAGACATCGTGCGCCGATCCGTCACGCGAACGACGGCGGGAGCGTTCTTGACGCTCGCACCGCAAGCCGCGAGAGACATCGTGAGCGCCATGCGCCGCGCCGTGGCGGAAGCGAGCGCGAGCGAAGGTCGTCCCGAGGGAGCCGAGCCCCGGACCATCGTGCTCACGCAGCCGGACATTCGCCGCTTCGTGCGCAAGCTCGTCGAAACCGACTTGCCCGAGGTCGCTGTGGTGAGCTTCGCGGACCTGCTCCCGGAGATTTCGGTGCGTCCCGCGGCGCGGGCGCACTTGGCAGATTTGGGCTGAGCTACGCCGCCGCTGCGAGTGCGTTGGGGGCCGTGCTTCGTGGTACGAGCAAGCCATGGCCCGCCCGCAATGCTCGGTCTTCATCGCCGCGAGCCTCGACGGCTTCATCGCTCGACCCAGCGGCGCCATCGACTGGCTCTCCATCGTCGAGCGTCCCGGCAAAGCCTACGGCTGGAAGGCGTTCTTTGACTCCGTCGACACCCTGCTCATGGGGCGGAAGACCTACGAGACCGCGCTGGGCTTCGACGCATGGCCCTACGCGGGTAAGCGATGCGTGGTCCTCACGCACGAGGCACCGCGCTCGCGGCACGGCGAGGCGTTCTATCGCGGCGACTTCACGGAGCTCGTCGAGCGCCTCGGCGCCGAGGGCGCGCGGCGCGTTTACGTCGACGGAGGCACCGTCATCGCGCAGCTCCTCGGCGCGCAGCTCATCGACGACGTCACCGTGTCCGTCATCCCGGTTTTGCTCGGCGAAGGCGCGCCACTGGCACCCGCGATCGGTCGCGACGTTCGGCTCGCGCTCACCGGACATCGCGCCTTCGAGAGCGGCTTGGTGCAGCTCCGCTATCGGGTGATGGCGGGCGTGGAGCAAGCCGCCGCCGATTGAGCGACCGGTTGCGCGACCTACCTCCCGAGCCGCGACGTGGGGCGACTCCATGCCTCTTCGGCAAGGGCGTGAGCGCCGAGATCGATCTGTTGCGTTGGGCGCCCGACAAGCTGCCCGCCGAGGCGCGCTGAGAGCGCGCCGCCGAGCAGGCCTACTGCGGAGGCGGATTCGCCAGAATCTCGGAGGCCGTCAGTGCGTACGGCGGCTGCGCGTAAGGCGACGGAACGCTGTAGTCGCCCCATGGCGGCGGGAGCGCGCTGCCGCCGAAGGTCGGCGACATGGAGATCGCCGTCACGGTGATCCAGGAGCCGTCGGTGGGGATCTTGCGATATCGGCCGCCGAGGCCGTCCATGACGACGTACGGATAGCAGGTGTCGCAGACGCCGGCCGTCAACTGGCCGTTGGCGATGTTGATGTAACGCGCGCGTGCGCCCGGATAGTCGCTGGCCGCGAGCGACTCCGCCGTGTAGAAATCTGCACCGACCTTCACGATGAACTCCGACGACGCGCGATCGTCGATGCCTGAACCATCGGTGGTGACGCTGAGTTGCGTGCTGAAGAACCACGCCTTGGCGTCCTGAAACGCTGCGTGACCGATGGTCGCTTGGCCCCACAGCTCGTACTTGTAGAAAGCATCGGGTTTGAGCGATGTGGTCATCGCATCCACGGCGACTTGCGTATCGGGGTTGAGCTGCGCACCCGTGCCGGTCGTCTCGTCGATCTGCTCAGGAACGCCAACGGGGCGACTCTCGAAGGCGAGAACCCACTGCCCCGTCGACTTCGACAGGTAATAGCCGCGGGCGCGGCGCGCCAGCACGAGCGAGTGCGAGGCATTGTTTTGGGCCCCGGCCCAGATCCAGGTCCACGAGATCGCGCCCGCCACGTTCTGTGCGAAGTGATCGCACACGCCCGAGCAGATGCCGACGATCGAGTCGTAGTTTCCGCCCGTGCCGCCGATCGAGCCGAGCGACGCATAGGCCGTCATCGTCCCCGAGCCTCGCTTCGCCAGCGTGGCCTCCGACGCCGTGGTCATGTCGTCGATGACCGCCTGCGCCCATCCGGGCGAGGTCGTTGGCGGCGTGACGGGAAGCGTAGGTCCGCCGGCCGTTGTCACTGCGACGGTTCCGATGGCGTAGCGGTATCCGATGGCGCCCGCCGCGAAGCGCTCCGCCACGGCAGCCGTGGCGGGCGACATGCGAATGTTCGCGGTTTCGGCGCCGGGCGTAGCGTGGTGCACCCCCGCCATCACCGTGTACGTGCCCGACGCGCTCGCGGGGATGGCGAGCGTTCCCGAGAAGGTCGTCACGCCGGCCCACGTGGAGCTCTTCGGGCCCGGCACCGGGTACACCGCATGGTCGAACCAGTCAGGCTTGCCGGGACCGACGAGGTGCAAGAAGACCTCGTAGTCGTCGGTGAGCGCGGGACCGACGTACGCGAGCTTGATGGCGAAGCTGAACGTCCCTCCCGGCGCGACGGAGCTCGCGCTCGGCGAGAGCGGGTAGATCGTGAAGCCCGGTCCCGGCGCTGGCACCGTGGTCGCGTCCGCGGCTGCGGCGTCCGCCACGGACGGGGCGAGCCCCGTGTCGCTTTGGGCGGGCGCCGGCACCAACGAGCGACGCAGCGGCGCCAACTCTTCGGAGCAAGCCTGCATACCGAGGATGCACACGAGCCCGCACGCGACGACAACGGGGCGTACCGCGCCACGCAGCGCGAGCTCATCGACCAGAGGCTCGCGCGGGACTGTCTCGTTCGCCTGCATCTGTGGCCTCCTACGACCGAGCGTCGCCCAGGTCGTGCAGTGCCGTGCACGTGGCGGACCATCGCGCACACAAGAGAATCACCGAGAAGAGCCCGCGTCTCTCGCGCCGCCAGTGCGACGACTCGGTCGCATCTGCGTCCTCGCCGTCGCAGCGACGGCAGGACCGGCTAGCCCGACAAGGCCGGGCGCCGACGCGCGTCAGACCTTCTGGCGGACCATCTTGCGCGGTACGGCGCCGCTCTGCATGAGGACCTGCTTGGCCTCACGCTCCAAGAGCGGATGCACCTTCTTCTGCTGGACGAACATCGCGAGCAGTTGCGGGCTCGTATCCGAGAGCTTCTTCAGACAACGCTGCACGCCCTTGATGTCGTTGAGCGACGCGTGGGCAAAGGCACGCGCGCGCCACATCTGGATGCGCATTTCGCCGAGCTCGGGGTCTTCGGGGTTGAAGAGCTCGAGGGTCTCGAGGCCCTTCTTGGCGTTGCCGGTGCGGGCCCAGGCTTCGCCAGCGACGGTCGCGAACATCGCGCGAGTCTTGACGTCCTGCTGCTTTCCCAACTCGAGCTTGTCCACAAGGGGCCGCGCTTCCGCCGTCTCACCGAGGGAGAGGTGGAGCATCGCCCGTAGCGCCCGAACCTGATCCGCAACCGGCGTGAGCTGCTTGTCGAGGGGGATACTCTCCAGCGTAGCGAGGGCCTTGCGCGGCTCCTCCTGCATTTCAAGCTGCGCGCGAGCGAGCGTGGCCTGCACGTCGCCCTTCTTGAAGTCCGCTTCGAGCTTCTTCAGCGCGTCCTTGCGCCCCTCGGCCGTATCGGCGCCCCGAAGGATGCTCCCGAGCGCTTCGGTCTTTTTGACGTAGCGAACGAACCAGAGCCCTGCCCCGGCGGCCGCCACCGTCACGGCGGCCATCACGTACTTCGGAATCGGAGAGGGGATGAAAAGGGCGATGAGCCAAAGGATCACGAGGACCGCGACGACCCGCAGCGCGCCCTTCCTGAGGTTCACGGCCGGCGGCGGCGCCTTGCTCTGCCCGGATTGCAGAGAGCGAAGCTCCTCCTGCATCTCGGCGGCGCTCTTCTTCTTCTTCGCCTTCGAGGCAGGCGCTTGGGACGGGGGGCGTTGGCTCGGGGTCTCAGTCACGGGGGGCGCTGTACCGCGGCGCGCGGCCGCGCGCAAACCCAGGTGATCGGGCAGGCGCATGCGCCCGGGCGGGCGGACCAGCGAGGGCCGGGGGGGGCCAGGCACCGCGAAGGCCGACAATTAGCATGCTAATTGTCGAGCTGCGGTCGCGCCCCCCCAGCCCGTCCGCCGGACAGCCACGGACGGGCGCGGACAGGCGGCGCGAAGAGTCCACTTAGCATGCTAATTGTCGACCGCCGGGCCGCCCCCGCGCCCGCGGCCGCGCCGCCGTCGCCTCTCCGCCGCTTCTTAGGCCTGCCGCCCGCCGCGCGCGCGAGCCCAA
Organism: Myxococcales bacterium; assembly: GCA_016703425.1. NCBI lineage: Bacteria > Pseudomonadati > Myxococcota > Myxococcia > Myxococcales > Myxococcales bacterium. The sequence goes on along the minus strand of JADJCA010000001.1, from coordinate 263,817 downwards.
CCCGTGCGACCCTATGCGCGGTGGTCGACGACGACACATCTCGCGCCCAGACGCCTCCCTCGCGCGCGGCCGGAGCCGGACTCCCGCCAAGCATTGTCTCGCCGAGGCCCCACGCTGCACCCGGCGCCCCCCTCGCGGCGCCCCTCGTCGCCCCCGCCACGGCCCTCGCGCTCCTCCTCGCGACCGCGCTCGCCCTCGTCGCCGTAGACGCCGCCTCCGTACCTTGGGCCTCGCTGGCGCGCGCCCACTCGATCGCGCTCCCGCTGGGCCAGACACTCTCGCTGTTGCTCCGAAGCCTCGTCTACCGCTTCGGCGACCTGCTCGCGCTCCAGTTCGTCGTCGTTCTCCTGCTCTTGGGCCGACAACGTGGGGCCTCCAAGGGCCTGCTCCTCGCCGCGGCCCTGGCGGTTGCCGTCTGCGTAGCCGGCTCCGCGCACCTCACGCTCGTCACGTACCCGAAGTTCCGCGGGTATCCCCCCTTCGTCGTCGCTGCGGCGTGCCTCTTCGCGTTCTCCGCGGCCAGCTCCACGCTCTTGCTCACCTCGGTCGGCGGCCGCTGGATGCGACGACTCGTCGGTGCGAGCGGCCTTGTCGGCGCGGCGCTCGCGCTAGGCTTTCACCTCACCCGCTTCAAGAACCTTTACCCGTCGCTCCATCAGTCCCTGTTCGCTGGCGCCCTTGTCTTGGCCAGCGCGGGCGCCTGGACCTTCGCGTCCGCATACCGCCCGCGCCGGCCAGATCGCCCGCAGGCGGCCTCGCGCACACCACGTCGCTTCGCGGTCGCCCTCAGCGCCCTTACCGTGGCGCTCTTCGCCCTTGAGCGCGCGCTGCCGCTACCCTCGCCGTTCGTGGCGCACGTCGCCGCCACCACGCTGCTCGGCACTCCCCAGGGATTCGCGCTGATGGGCGGCCGCGGCGAAGGGCGCGAGAGCGCGGCCGTCGAGGTGCCGTGCGTGACTTCGCCCCTCGAGTCGCATGCCGGCCCGCGCGGCGCGCTCGACGACGAAGCTCTCTTTCGTCGCGTCGCCGCCGTCCCGTCGCTTCGCGACGACTTTCGCTTGAGCGAGCACAATGTCTTGCTCATCAACGTCGAGGCCACGCGCTTTGACAAGACGAGCCTCGGAAACCCGCGGCTCGGCACGACGCCGTTCCTCGCGGAGCTCGAGCGCCGCGGGGCCTTCATTTTTCCCCGCGCCTATGCGCCGTCATGCCGCACGCTCGCCTCCATGGGCAGCGCCTTCACGATGACCTTCCCGTCGCACGTGCCCATGACCGTCGAAGAGTCCGACTGGTGCGGCGAGATCGCGCCGCGCGCCGACACCGTGGCCGAAGCCTTCTCGCGCTCCGGCTACCATACGTTCCACGCCGTTCACGTCGGCGGCCCCGAAGATCGTTGCGTTCGCGGCCTAAGCCAGGGCTTCGCGGCGCGCACCTTCGAACCGGCACCGGAAGACAAGGCCGACGTCGTGATGGGCGTTGATGAGCGCGTGACGGCCCACGCGGAGGCGGCCTTCGAATCGGCGGCGCGAAGCGGCAAACGCTTCTTCGGCTGGCTCTTCTACGTGTCGCCGCACCATCCGTACCGGCCGCGGAAGGCCGGCACGCCCCAAGGCTCGCTCGCGGCTCACCTCGAGAACATCGAACACGTGGACGGGCAGCTCGCCCGAGTCTTTGCGGCGTTGGAGCGCACCGGCCTCGCGAAGAACACCGTCGTCGTCTTCTACGCCGACCATGGCGAGGAGTTCGGAGAACACGGCGGCGCCGTCCACGGCACTACGGTCTACGAAGAACAGGTGCACGTGCCGCTCGTCGTCTGGATCCCCGGCGAGCGCGGACGGCGCATCGACGCGCCGACATCGACGCTCTACGCGTTGCCCTGGCTCATGCTTCACGGCCCATCCCCACTCCGCGACGCCGCCCTCGCGCGCGTCTCCAGCGATCTGGCCCCCATGATGCGCGCCACCGACGAGTCCGTCGTCATCGAGCGCATCGGCACGACGCGCATGCTCGTTTCGCTGGTGAAGGGCCCGCTCAAGTTCGACTACGATCTGAACTCGCGCCTCGCGGAGCTCTACGATCTCTCGAACGACCCCACCGAGACCTTCACGCTCTTCGATACCGACCGGGCGCGCGCTCAACCGTTCTTGACGCGCCTCGACGCGTACCGCGCGGCGCGCGCGTGTCGCCGCGCGTACCGCCTCCCGCCGTGAACCGGGCCGCTCCCCCGCGGCCGCGTCTGTAGCGGTCGGGCAAGCGCAAGCGCGAGGCCCGCGAGTCGACGGCACGAACTCCACGCCGGCGCCTTGGCCCAACGGGAGGCGGGGCCAGGACGGCGGCGCGCCGGAGCCCCTGTTGGCCACCTTTCGGTTGCGCGGAGACGCCGATGGTGTAGAGGTCATTCGCAACTCGGTTGCATCAAACCATCAGTTCAACGACTGGTGAATCGTCCCTATGTGCCATCACGAGCACCTCGCGCCCCCCCACTTCCAGCGGTACCTCGCGAGGCTCGCCGCACGGGCCGTAGCGGCGGGACTTCTGGCGTTGCTCCCCGCCGCGGCGCAAGCGCAATCGCCGCCTCCGCAGCTTGTGGCGCCTGTCGTCCGCACCCACGTCGACGCGACGTACCCCGAATCGGCCCACCGTGAGAACAAGCACGGCGACGTCGTCCTCGCCGTGACCGTCGACGTCCACGGCCACGTGAGCGCCGTGGAGGTCCTCGAATCGGCGGGGGCCGATCTCGACCAGGCGGCCATTGTGGCTGCGCGTCAGTGGACGTTCGACCCCGCGCTCCGCAACGGAAAGCCCGTCGCGGCGAAGATCCGCGTGCCGTTCCACTTTTCGCCGCCCGCGGCCGCTGTCGAGGTCGTCGAGGCGCCAGCGCCACCGTCGCAGGCCTCCTCCCACGCGCACAGCCACGAGGAGCCGAAGGCCCCCGCCAAAGCGTCGGACGAGGTGCTCGTCCACGGGCGGCCCATGCCCCCCAGTCGCGGGGCCTCCGACTTCAACCTCCGCATCGGCGAGTTGGCCCGCGTCTATCGCGGCAACGCCGCCGAGTTGCTCAAGCTCGCCCCCGGCATCCTGTTGTCCAACGAGGGCGGCGAAGGTCACGCCCAGCAGGTATTTCTGCGTGGCTTCGATGCGCGCGAAGGGCAGGACATCGAGTTTACCGTCGACGGTGTTCCCATCAACGAGCCGGGCAACATTCACGGCGGTGGCTTCGCCGAGACCAACTTCATCATCCCTGAGCTTGTCGAATCGCTAAGGGTCGTTGAGGGCCCCTTCGACCCGCGGCAAGGCAACTTCGCCGTGGCCGGCAGCGCCGACTACCAGCTCGGTCTTCAAAAGCGCGGCACGACCATCGGCTATCGCGGCGGCAGCTTCAACACGCACCGCCTCTTGCTCCTCTGGGGGCCGAAGGACGAAAGCGTGCACACCTTCGGTGGCGCTGAGCTGTATCGGACCGACGGCTTCGGTCAGAATCGCGGGGCCGACCGCGCCACGGGTATGGGGCAATACGAGGGCCGCATCGGCGAGCGGGGCTCTTACCGGCTCACGACGCAGGCCTACACGACCAAGTACTTCTCGGCGGGCGTGCTCCGCCAAGACGATCTGCGCGCTGGGCGCGTTGACTTCTACGACACCTACGATCCGCGTCAGGGCGGCTCGTCGTCGCGGTATTCGCTCGCCGCGGACATCGTCTCGCGGGGCCAAGACACCACGTACACGCAGCAGCTCTTTCTCATTCGCCGGGACCTTCGCCTGCTGAAGAACTTCACTGGCTTCCTCGAAGACACGCAGGAGGCCATCCAGAGCCCTCACGGGCAACGCGGCGATCTCATCGATCTGAACAACGGCGTGTGGACCATGGGCGGCCGCGGCGCCTCGCGCATCGCCGGGAGCGCGCTTGGCCACAAGCAGGAGCTCGAAGTCGGCTACTTCGCTCGCGGCGACCTCGTCGACTCGTCGGAGCAAAGGCTCGAGGCGACCACGTCGGTGCCTTACAAGACCGAGACGCTGCTCTCGTCGAAGCTTGGCAACCTCGGCCTCTACGGTGACGCCAACCTGCACGCCACGCGCTGGCTCACGGTTCGCGGCGGACTTCGCGCCGAGCTCTTCTCCTTCGACGCGCAGAACCTCTGTGCGGCCCAAGACGTGTCGAAACCCTCGGTGAAGAACCCGCCCGGTGACGCGAGCTGCCTCACGCAGTCGCGGTTCGGTGTGCACCGCGAGGCGAACCAACGCGCTTCGACGGTCGGCACTGCGCTCTTGCCGCGGGCGTCAGTGCTCCTTGGCCCCTTCGACCACTTCACCTTCAGCGCAGCCTATGGGCAGGGCGCCCGCTCCATCGACCCGGTCTACGTCACCCAAGACGTCCGAACGCCCTACGCGAGCATCACCTCGTACGAAGGGGGCGTCGGCTACGCGAGGGACAGCGAGACCTCGAGCCTCGTCGTCAAGTCGATCTTCTTCCAGACGCACGTCGACCGCGATCTCATCTTCAACCAGACGGCGGGGCGAAGCACGCTCGCCAATGGCACGTCGCGCACTGGATGGGCCGGAACGGTCCGCTACACGGGCATGTGGCTCGATCAAGCCGCGAGCCTCACCCTGGTGCGCTCGTCTTTCGACGACACCAACCTGCTCGTGCCCTACGTGCCCGATCTCGTTTTCCGCTCCGACACGGCGCTCCACGCGGACTTTCCCGTGAGAATACGGGGCGACAAACTCCGCGGCGCGTTGGGCTCCGGCATCACCTACGTCGGTCGGCGCGAGCTGCCCTTCAGCGAGCGCAGTCAACGAATCCTCACCGTCGACGCGTCGGCGACGCTTGGCCTCGGCAACGTCGAGCTGGGGGTCATCGCGTCCAATCTCTTGGACAACCGCTACCGGCTCTCCGAATACAACTACTCGTCGGTGTTCCAGCAGGGCGGCCCGCCGACGCTCGTCGCCAGCAGGCACTTCGTCGCGGGGGCGCCACGCGCCGTGTTTGGGACCCTGACCATGACCCTGGGGGGCTCGTGATGGGCTCAACACGGCGACGGTTCGGGCTGCGGCACGCGCTCGCCGTGCTTTCCCTTGTCGTGCCCACGGCGGCGACGATGACGGGCTGCATCGGCAGCTCGGGTGGCGAGACCTTCGACTTCGAGGGCGGCGCAGCGGGCCCCGCGGATGCGCATTCGGGAGCCCCGCTAAGGTTCACGACGCCCCGGGGCTACGACGTCGAGCTGACCCGCGCTTCGCTTCGCATCGGCGCCGTCTACATGAACGAGCTGCTTCCGGTGTCGAACGCCCAAGCCGATTCATGTCTGTCGTCGGGCCGTTACACCGCCGAGATCAGCGCCGGCCTCGACGTCAACCTGCTGGACGAACGCCCGCAACGCTTCACTCGGCGAGGATCTGCGACGACGGCGCCCGCGCGCGCCGGCGAGGTTTGGCTCACCGGCAGCGGCGACGTCTACGACGAGAGCGACACGACGCCGATCTTCGAGGTCGAAGGTACCGCGACCCGCGATGGGCGCGCGCTCCCCTTCAAGGGGCGCCTCACCATTGCCGAGAACCGCAAGCGCCCGCCGCCGAGCCCCGCCCAGCCGGGGGCCAATCCCTTGTGTCGCGAGCGCATCGTTGCGCCCATCCCCCTGTCCATCGCCCCGTCTGCCGGCGGCGCGCTACTGGTACGCGTCGATCCGCGGCGTCTCTTTCTGACGGTCGACTTCCAGGAGCTGAAGCAGTTCTCGAAGGACCCTCCGCTCTTCGGCTTTCAGGACGAAGCCGCTGACGGCCCGAGCGTCGCGGTCTTCGCCGCCCTCCGCTCCGCTGCACTCTACACGTTCGAGTGGCGCGCTCGCCTCTAGCGGGCGGCGAACCTCGAACGGTTCATCAAATCATCAAGTCACCAAACGGAGTTTATCCCATGGCCTTCTTTTGTCTTTCGAACGCTACGCGCACCTTGTTCCCGCTCACCCTCGTGGGCCTCGTCGCTGGACTGACCACGCAGGGGTGCAGCGACGACGCGGAGAACCAGTCGGGAACGCAGCCAGCGGCAACGACGGATGGCGGCGGGTCGGCGGAGGCGAGCGCCGTCAGTGACGGTGGTGGCGGCGCCGACGTGGTGACGACGACCGACGGTGGTTTCGCCCTTAAGGCCTTCACGGCGCCGCCGGCGACTCCTGGGAACGGGAGTGTGCTCTTCACGATCTCCGGCGAAGCCCTCGCGACGGAGGGCTTCGCGTTTCCGCCGGCCGTCGACCAAGAGGTGACCTTCGTCGATGGTTGGGAGGTCAAGCTCGAGCGGCTCATCACGACCGTCGACGCCCTTTCGCTCGCGGAGGCGCCGGACACCGACCCTGCCGATCAAGCGAAGACCGGCAAGGTGGTCGCAGAGGTCGATGGCCCCTTTGCCGTGGACCTCGCCAAGGACGATCCCACCTATCCCGCAGGAAAGGGCGGCGAGGGCAAGGCCGTCCCGCTAGCCGTCGTAGCCAACCAGAACAAGAACGGCGGCGCCGCCTTCGATACGGCCGGGGCCCGCTACGCCTTTGGCTTCAAGAGCGTGGCCGCGACCGCGAACGCACAGAACGTGAACTTGGGTCCGCAGGGCCTCGCCGACTACGCCGACATGGTGAAGGAGGGGTGCTCGATTCTCTATGTTGGCACCGGGACCTTCAAAGGCAGTGCCGGCGGCGTCACCTGCGCGCCGGCGCCGGGCGCCAACGCGGCCCTCGATGCCCTGCCCTCGGTGGTCAACTTCAAGCTGTGCGTCAAGGCGCCGGTCGACAGCGCGAACTGCCAGAACCCCGACAACGACCCCGCGGCACCGCTCGGTGGTGAAGACCATCAGCGTGGTGTCGCCGTCAAGGGCAACACCTTCGTGACGGCTCAGGCAACGATCCATCCGGATCACCTCTTCTGGATCAGCGTCGAGGAAGACGCTCCGGCCACCTTCAACCAATTCGCCGCGGCGGCCCAGGGGGGCGGCGACGGCGGCACGGGCACCGTCACGATGAAGGACCTGGAGGCGCTCGACTACCAGGCGCTCAAGAACAAGGGAGGAGCCGCTCTCCCGTGGCGCAACTGCGTGGGGGGCGACTTCACGCCACCGGTGGGCAACATGTCGTTCAACTCGGGCGCCGTCCTTAACGTCGGACCGACAGGAAACCCGGCGACGGGACTCCGACATACCGCCGACTTCGTGACGTTCATCACGAGCACGCAGGGACACCTCAACGCCGACGGGCTCTGCGCCGTGAAACGGAACTATTCCTCGCCGAACTGAGGGGATTGCGGCGGGGAAGGCTGCGCAAACGGGGGGGCAGGCGGCCGGCGGGGTCGGGCGAGAGCGCCGTGCACGGGCACGGGCACGTTCACGTTTGCGGGGCTGCGCGCAGCGGCACCGACTTTGCTCCGTCGGCTGCATGGACGAGATCACGAGCGCAGTCCGCGCCATGTACGAGCAGTTCCCCTACCCGCCTGTCGCGACGCCGCAGATTCGCGTCGGGAGCGACGCGCGCCAGCTCCTTTCCTACGGCAAGCTCGCGAGGAAGAAGGGTCGCCCGCTTCGCGTGCTCGATGCGGGCTGCGGGCGAGCTGCCGGGCTCTTGGGCGCCGCCGCCATCCAGCGAGACGTCGAGTTCGTGGGCATCGACCTCAACCGCGTCGCCCTCGAAGAGGCCGAAGGCGCGGCCAAGGCGCGCGGCATCACCAACGTGAAGTTTCGCACCGTCAACCTGATGACGCTCGAGGAGCTCGACGTGCCCGACGGGGGCTTCGACGTCATCGTCTCGTCGGGGGTGCTTCATCACCTCGCCGACCCAGCGCAAGGCCTCGCGCGCCTCAAGGCCGCGCTCGCACCGCACGGCGTCATCTCGCTGATGGTCTACGGCCGCGAGGGCCGGCACGCGCTCTACCGCACCGTGCGGGCGCTCGATCTGTTGGCGCCGCGGACCCTCCCCGTGGAAGAGCGGCTCAAGACGGCCCGACAGCTCGTCAAGACGCAGGCCGCCGACGCGCTCTTCACGGGGCCCTTCGCGGACGCCGCGACGGTGCCTGACGCCGAGCTCGTCGACCGCTACCTGCATGTCCACGAGACGAGCTACAACGTCCCCGAACTCTACGCGCTCCTCGCCGACGCACACCTGACGCCGCTCCGCTGGAACGAGCCCGAGCTATGGGACGTCTCGCAGATCCTCCCGCCGGCGCTCGCCGCACGAGCCATGGAGCTTTCGCCGTGCGAGCGGTACGCGCTCGTCGAGACGCTCACGCATCGCTCGATGCTCGACCTCGTCGTCGCCCACGACGAAAACGGGCCACGGCCGCCGCCGAGCGAGGCCGCCGTAGAGGACGCCACCTTCGCGGTGAATCCCGACGTAGCCTTCTCCGTAGAGACGCGCAGCTTGCGCGGCGAGGTACGCCCCGAGCGAGTGGTCGTGAAGCGACGCCGCCAGTCCTTCCCGCTGACCTCTCCGACCATGGCGGCCGCTGCGCTCATCTTGCGCGAGCAGACGGCGTCTTTCCGCGGCGGCGAGCTGGCTGCGGCGCTCAAGCCCTTTGGCGTCGGGCGCGTCGAGGCGCGCGCCCTCATCCTCGAGCTCTTGCGCGTCGATGTCCTCTACGCGCCCCACCCCGCCGACGCGTGAGGGGCGACAGCAACGACAGCGCCGTGGCTACAGGCCGCTCGCGATGGCGACGCGCACCACCTCCATAAGTCGCGCCACGGCGGCCTTCTCGTCGCCGGCGGCGGCGGTCGCGAACGACCCCGTGTCGATGGGCTCATGGATCGTGACGGCGACGGGCACCTTGGTGCGTGTTCCGACGCTGTGCGGCGGCAAGAGTGCGAACGTCCCCTTGATCGAAATCGGCAGAATGGGCAGTCGGCCCCGAAGCGCGAGGTAGAAGCCGCCCTTCTTGAACGGGCCGAGCGTTCCCGTCGTCGACCGCGTGCCCTCGGGCGCGATCCAGACGCTCGAACCGGACTCGAAGAGAGCGCGAGCGCCCTTGTCGAGGTTGCCGATGGCCTTCGACCGATCGTTGCGATCGACCTCGATCATGCCGGCGCCGCGCATCGCGCCGCCGACGATGGGAATGCGGAAGAGCTCCTTCTTGGCCACCATGCGGAGCTTGCCGCCGAAGACGGCGTAGACCACCGGGATGTCGTAGAACGACGCGTGGTTGCTCATGAGCACCATGGGCCGATTCGCGGCGAGGTGCTCTTGGCCCAACACCTCGAGCGTCACCCCCGCTCGCGCGAGGACGCGGGGCGCCCAGTTGGCGAGGCGCGCGTCGCAGACGTCGCGGTCGACGGTGCCCATGGCCGCCTCGACGACGACCGGTGCGCAGATGCCGAGCCAGTCGGCCACATTCTTGACGGAGACGATGACCGATGCCATGGGCTTCTCCTCCTCGCGGGTGCCTAGCGTGTTAGAGCTTGCGTGACGACGGCGGAGGCGGCGTCGAGTCGGGGCGCGGCGGCGGCGGCTCGATGCTGGAACGAATGGGGTCGCGCGACAGCTCCGGGTCCATGTTGTGAACGAGCTGGCGGAAGTGCAAGAACACGCTCTGGGTGATCGACATCACGGGGACCGCGAGGAGGGCCCCGGTGGTTCTGAAGAAGTGCTCGCCGACGAGCAACGAGAAGATCACCAGCACCGGGTGAATCTTCGCCGCGTCCCCCATGATCTTGGGGTTCAAGAAATTCGCCTCGATCTGGTGAATGCCAATGATCCACGCGAAGACGAAGGCGCCGGTGAAGAACGACTGCGTGAGACCGATGGCCACCGCCGGAATCGTGCTGATGATCGAGCCGAAGATCGGGATGAGCGAGAGCACCGTCGCGATGATGGCGAGCACCGGCCAATACTTCAGACCTGCGATGCCGAAGCCGATGGCCGACAAGACCCCGTTGACGAGGCAAATAATGAGCTGCCCGCGGACCACGCCCGAGAGGCCGCGATCGATGCGCGTGAGCAAGAACTCAAAGGACGGCCGCGACGCCGGCCGAGCCAGCGACAGGAAAAACGCCTCGATGCGCTCCTTCGTGAGCATCAAGTAGGCGGCGATCATCAGCGTGAGGCCGAAGATGAAGAAGAAGCGGCCAACCCCGAAGACGATGCCGCTGCCGATGCGCGCGAGTTCGAGCGCGTTCTCCTTCACATAGGCCGCGCTCGCTTGAATCGATGCGTCGACGACCTTGTCGGGATCAAAGCCCTCGGGCCCGTCGTCGCGCTCGATCACGTGGCCTTCGCGCGTCTTGCGGACCTCGATGCCCGACGCGAGCTCCACCGCGAAGGAACCGTCGCTGCGTGGCCGGATGACGAGCGCGGGCTCGCGCGGCGCCACCGGTACGCCTTCGTCGTGTTGCGGCGAGAGCACGCGCAGCTTCTCTTTGACGACGGGGATCCAGTGTTGGCGAGCCTTCGTCGCCATCGTGGGCAGCTCCCGCGCCAGGCCCGTCAGCTCGTGGGCCATGCGCGGCGCGATGGTGCGAATGAAGAGGCCCATGGTGCCGAGCACCAGCACGTAGACGAGGACGATGGCAGCGCCGCGTGGGACGCGCTTCTTCTCGACCCACGACACCACGGGCATGAGCACGTAGGCGATGAGGAGCCCGAGCACGACGGGCAACATGACATCGCGCGCCAGGTAAATGGCGAGCACGAGGGCGAGCGCCGAAACGCCGAGGAACGTGGGGCGAGCCGCGCGTGAGCCGCGGAGCGCTCCTGAAAGGTCGAGCATCATGGGCGCGAGTGCCGGAGGGCCATGTCGCTATACCGTAGAAGCGGGCCGGATTCGAGCCCTGAGCGGGAAGAGCCGAGGTCCGACGGCCTGACAAAATGCGAGAGGCGCGGCCCCTTTCGAGGACGCGCCTCCGCGTTGGGCCGCCGGTCAAGCGACTCCGGAGACCGGAGCCGTCACCGGCGGTAGCCGCGAGCGACTACTTCTCGCCCTTTTCTTCCTTGAGGTTCAGCTTCTCGCCGAGCTTCTGCTTGATGAGCTCGCCGATGGTGCCGCCGCCCTTGGAGTCGCCGTCGGACTTCTTCGGAGCCTTGGACTCGCGCTTCGGAGCCGAAGCGGAGCTTTGGGAGCTCGTCTGTTGACCGGCCTCACCGATGCGCATCGAGAGCGTCATGCGACGGTCTTGCGTATCGAGGTTGGCGATCTCGGCCTTCACCGCGTCGCCGATGGCGAGCTCGCCCTCGGTGCCGTCTTCCGCCTTGGGGAGGATGACGTCGCCTTGCGAGATGAGTCCCTCGACGCCCTCGCGGACGCGAACGAACACACCGTAGTCGACGAGCGAGATGACCTTCGTGTCGACGACCTTTCCGGGGGGAAACTCGTTGAAGATGGTCGGCCAGGGATCGTCCCAAAGCTGCTTGATGCCCAGCGAGACCTTCTTCTCGTCGTGGTTGATGCTGAGGATGATGGCCTCGACATCGTCGCCCTTGTGGAAGAGGTCGGCGGGGTTGTTGACCTTGGCCGTCCACGAGAGGTCGCTCTTGTGAACCATGCCGTCGACACCTTCTTCGATGCCGATGAACACGCCGTAGTCGGTGATCGAGCGGACCTTGCCGCCGATCTTGTCGCCCGGGTGGTACTTCTCGGTGAAGAGCGTCCAGGGATCGGGCTCGAGCTGCTTCAAGCCGAGCGAGATGCGCTTCGACTTCGAGTCGACCTCGAGGACCTGGCACTCGAGCTCCTGGCCGATCTCCATGAGCTTCGACGGGTGCTTGACCTTCTTGGTCCAGCTCATCTCGCTCACGTGGATAAGGCCTTCGACGCCCGGCTCCAGCTCGACGAACGCGCCGTAGTCGGTGATCGACATGACCTTCCCCTTGACCTTCTTGCCCGGGGGGTAGGCCTCTTCGGCGTGGGTCCAGGGATCTTCCTGGGTCTGCTTGAGACCGAGCGACACGCGCTCGGTCTCGGCGTTGTACTTGAGGACCTTGACCGTGACTTCGTCGCCCACCTGGAACACTTCGTTCGGGTGATTGACGCGGCCCCAGCTCATGTCCGTGATGTGGAGCAGGCCGTCGATGCCGCCGAGGTCGACGAAGGCGCCGTACTCGGTGATGTTCTTGATGACGCCCTTGACGACCTTGCCCTCTTCGAGGGTCTCCAAGGTGCGCGTCTTAATCTGGTCGCGCTCCTTCTCGAGGAGCACGCGGCGCGAGAGGACGATGTTTCCGCGCTTCTTGTTGAACTTGATGACCTTGAATTGGTAAGTCTGCCCGATCAGCTTGTCCAAGTTGCGGATGGGGCGGAGATCGACCTGGCTTCCGGGGAGGAACGCCTTCACGCCGCCGCGAATGGTGACCGAGAGGCCGCCCTTCACGCGCTGGCTGATGGTGCCCTCGATGAGCTCGTCGCGCTCGCAGGCGCTCGAGATCTCATCCCAGACCTTCATCTTGTCGGCCTTCTCTTTCGAGAGGGTCACGAGGCCGTCGTCGTTTTCGCGGCTCTCGATGTAGACGTCGACGTTGTCACCGGGCTTGACCGTGACTTGGCCCTGCGCGTCGGTGAACTCGCTGGCGGCGATGATCCCTTCGCTCTTGCCACCGATGTCGATGATGACGTTGTCGCGGTGCACCGCGACGACGTAGCCCTTGACGATCTCTCCTTCTTTGGAAAATTCGCCAGTTTGGACCTTGAGGCTCGCCTCGAAAAGCGCGGCAAAGCCTTCGCCGCCGCTGCTGCTGCTGATCTCCGTAGTCGTCATGAGGGAAAAAAAGCCTTTTCTGTTGAGATCCGGGAACGAAGCTTCGCTCTCGCGAGTCTGTGCTTGCGCCCGGTTCCAGCGCCGAAGCCCTTCCGGGAGCCGGCGCTGGGTTGGGGTTGCCCGCGTGCATCGAAGATGAGCGCGGCCTTAGTCAGGCCACAAAGACCCAACGGGGGAGGTCGGGTACCTAGCTTGCATGGGGTGCCCTGTCAAAGGGCGAGGCCCGGCGGTCGGTCTAGCGAGGCGCCTCGATTTGCGTCGGCGCTGGCGCGGGCGGCGGAGGTCGGGGCGCGCGGGCCCGAACCCAGAAGGCGACTCCCGCCCCGACGGCGGCCAGGACGGCGCCCACAAGGGCCCCTACGAAGAACCACGCGCCGCTGCCGGAGCGTCGCCTCCGCTTCTTCGAGCGCCCGGACTTTGAAGAGGACGAAGACGCGGCGGACTCCTTTTTGACGGGCTCCTTGTTGAGGGGCGTGGGCTTGAGGGGCGTGGTCGGTGGCCGCGGAACGGTGACCGGCTCGGGCGGGTCGAGGAGCTTCGGCGTCTGCGGCGTGCGGGGCTCGGCCGTCGCGCTCAGGGAAGAGCGCAACATCGCCGGAGCCGTCACGTCCACGAAGGAGTCCGCACCGGTCCGCCTCGCCGTCGCCTGGGCCGCCGCCAACAGCGCCTTGGAGAAGTCCGCCGCCGTCGGCCAGCGGGCGTCGGGATCGCGGGCGAGGCCCCGATCGATGGCGCGCGCGAACTCCGGCGGAACGTGCGGCGCTTGGGCGCCCAGCGAGGGAGCCCGCTCGCCCTTCACCTTCATGAGCCACGACTCGTAGGTCGCGGCCTCGAAGGGCAGCCGCCCCGTCAGCATGGCGTAGACCGTAGCCGCCATGCCGTAGACGTCGGCCCGCGCATCGGCCGCGTAGGCGCTGCCGTATTGCTCGGGCGCCATGTAGCCCGGCGTGCCCACGGCCGTTCCCGGCAGCGTTCGGTCTTGTTGCGACGTTGTGCCGAGGCCGGAGCCCATCTTGCTCACGCCGAAGTCGAGGAGCCGCGGCACCTCCACGCCCCCGGCATCGCGACACAAGAAGATGTTCCCGGGCTTGACGTCGCGATGAACGATGCGGCTCTCGTGCGCCGCCGAGAGGCCATCCAAGACGCGAAGCGCGATGTCGAGCGCGCGCGGCAGCGGCAAGGGGCCGTCATCGATGGCGTCTTGGAGCGTGCGTCCCTCGAGCAGCTCCATGGCGACGTACGCGCCGTCGGGCACGACGCCGCACTCGTAGACGCGCACCACGTTCGGATGCGACAACCGAGACACGGCGCGCGCTTCGCGCATGAGCCGCCGCACAGACTCTTCGTCGGTGCCGGGAGGCACGACCTTCAGGGCCACGAACCCGCCGCTGCGGAGGTCGCGGGCCCGGTAGACCGAGGCGAAGCCGCCGCTGCCAAGGCACTCGAGCGCCTCGTAGGGACCGAGCTGGAAGGAGCTCGAACCGGGGCTCGAAGCAGGGCTCGAACCAGGGCGCGAACCAGGCGGAAAGTCGCGGTCCATGGGCGCCGCACATGTTCGCACGGCTGCCGGTGAAATTCCCCGTAAGTTGCGGAGCCGCGGCCGCTCGTGCCTGCGTGTCCCGGCGGATTGGCAGCAAACGCCCCGCAGGCCACCACGGCTCCCGGCGCGATCAGCGGTTCATGGGCAGCGAACCTTGCGATAAGATAACGTTCCTCGCGCGTCCCAAGCGACGCGGTGGCGCCCGTCGCCAGCAAGCGACCGACTCGCGGAGACCTCCTTGAAGAAGCCCGGATCGACGACCATCCGCACGCAGCCCGCGCAATTCAAGCCTCGCGAGGCGCGCATCGCGTTGGTCTTCTACCATCGCGACGGCGCCAAGGTCTTCACCATGCCCGAGGGCGGCACCGTCGTCGTCGGCCGCACGTTCCCCGCCGACGTGGTCGTCGAGGACGCCAGCGTGTCGAGGAGTCACGCGCGCTTCACCATCGAGGACTCGGAGGTGAAGTTCGAAGATCTCGGCTCCACCAACGGCACGTGGCTCAACGGAGACCGTGTCGAGCGGGGCACGCTGAAGGCCGGCGACGAGGTCCGCCTCGGCGACGTGTCGGTCGCGTTGCACGCCGCCAAGCGCCCCCAAGACGCCGAACTCCATGGCCTCGATAGCTACGAAAACTTCTCCGAGCACGTGGAAGAGGAGCTGACGCGCGCGCGCCAATTTGGCCGCCCCCTCGCCGTCCTCGCGCTGAAGGTCGAAGCCGGCAAAGACGACGCCTTCCCGGTTCGGCGTTTCGCGCCGCAGGTGCTCGCGGCGGTGCGTCCCGTCGATCGCGTCGCGATGTATTCGCCGAGCACGCTGGTGGTGCTGCTCCCGGAGACCACCAAGGCCGCCGCCCGCGACTGGGTCCAGGGCATCGTGAACCAAGACGCCGACCTTCGAGCGGCCGTCGTGGCGTTCCCCGACGGTGGCGCCGCTTCTCTTGAGGAGCTGCTCGGCCAAGCCCACGACTCGCTCTCCCGCGCGACAGCGAAGAGCACGGTCTTCGCCGCGAGTGACGAAGATCAGGGCAAGCCCAGCGGCAAGCTCGTGGTCAAGAGCGCGCGCATGCGTGAGCTCTTCGAGCTCATCGATCGCGTAGCGCCGTCGAACCTGCCGGTCCTCGCGCTCGGCGAGACGGGCAGCGGCAAGGAAGTCGTCGCCCGCGCGATTCACGACGCATCGGGCCGTCGCGATCACCCGATGCGCTCCGTCAACTGCGCGGCCATTCCCGCCTCGCTTCTTGAGGGATTGCTCTTCGGCCACGAACGGGGCGCCTTCACGGGGGCCGAGCGGACGACCAAGGGCATCTTCGAGCAGGCGCACCACGGCACCGTCTTCCTCGACGAGGTCGGCGAGCTCTCGCCAGCGGCGCAGGCCGCGCTCCTGCGCGTGCTCGAGACCAAGCAGGTGGTACGCGTCGGCTCCGACCGCGAGATCGACGTCGACGTTCGCGTCGTGGCGGCCACCCACCGCGACCTCGAGACGATGTGCGAGGCCGGCACCTTCCGCTGGGACCTCTTCTATCGGCTGAACGCCATCATGCTCCAGGTGCCGCCCTTGCGAGAGCGCCCGGAGGAGATTCGCCCGCTCGTCGAACACTTCATCGCGGAGGCCAACAAGGCCAACGGGCGCAGCGTCCGCACCGTCGAGGAGCGCGCCTACGACCTGCTCGCGCAATACAAGTGGCCGGGCAACGTCCGCGAGCTCAAGAACGTCATTGATCGCGCCGTGGTCATCGCTCGCGGCACGGTCCTCACGGTCGCCGACTTGCCCGATCGCTTGAAGCGCGACATCACCTCGACGGTGGCCGGGCGGCCGAGCATCCCGATGCCACAGATGGCCGCCCCGAGCGGCATGCCCTCCGTGAATCCGCCCATTAGCCCCATCGAGATCACCAACTCCATCGAGGGCGATCTCGATCTCGAAGAGGGTGCAGACTACAAGGAGCGCCTGCGGGCGCACATGGCGAAGATCGAGAGCGACATCATCCTCGAAGCGCTCCAGAAGGTCGGCGGCAACCAGACGGCCGCCGCGAAGGCGTTGCAGATCCCACTGCGCACCCTACGCCACAAGCTCCAGACGCTGGGCATCAAGAAGAAGTACGAGTAGCGCCCGGCCTATCGCGGTGCCGAAAGCACGAGCTCGACGACGAGTTCCGCGCCTTCGCGGAGCACGCGCGGCACCACGGGGAGCGTCCAACCGAGCGCCTTCGGCATGATCTCAACGGCCCGCCGCACCGTTGGCTCGGCGCGCTCCGCCGCCTCCGCTGTCTCGTAACGCAGGGTGGCGCGCACGCTCGACTGCGCCGCCGCCGCCCCCGCCGACGCCGTCGGTGCCACCGTCAGCGCCGCCGCCGCCAGCCCCACAAAGCTCGGCCTGAGCTGCGGCCCCGCGCGGCTCCGAAGCGCGCCGAGCGTCTCGCCCGCGAGCTCGACGGCGAGGGGCCGGTGGAGCTTCGGCGTGTACGACGTGACACCGCGTTCGAGAGCGGCCCGCACGTCCTCCGTGCGAGGCCCGACGGCTACGACCCACACGCCCTGGGGCAATTCGAAGAGCTTCGCACGGAGCTCTGGGCCGCCGGTCGCGAAGGCGCGAACACGACCGCGCGCCACCTCGCCGGAGGCCGTGAAGAGCGCTCGGCCGCGCTCGTCCTTCAAGTCCGTCGGTGACGTCCCCGTGGGGAGCCCCGACGCGACCGCCACGACGTCGCGTCCCTCGCGGTCGCGCACGGCGACGACGAGATCTTCCGCCTTCGAAACGACCGCGAGCGTCGAACCGCTGCTGCCTTCCAGGCGTCCGTGCTCGAGGGTCCGCTCGAGGGCTCTTGCAAAGAGAGGTCCGAGCACCGGGTCGCGGACCAGTTCACGCGGCGCGACGCGCACCACCAGATCACGCCTTGCGTCGACGAGCACATCGCCAAGGTCCGTCGCTGCCGAAGCCGGCGCGGCTGATTTCGAAGGGTTTCGGGCCCCTGCGCTGTGCGCGCTCTGGCAAGCGCTCAGGGCGAGCGCACCAACCAGCGCGAGGCCGCCAAGACGCGCGCGCGCGCACGCAACCTGGGTCAAGTCAGCCGGCGCGATACGCGCGCGCCTTGTCGACGACGACACGAACGGCCTCTTCGATGCTCATGGCCGACGAGTCGATCTCCTCGGCGTCGTCGGCTCGCCTTAGCGGCGCCGCCTGCCGGTTCGTGTCCTGCTCGTCGCGACGAAGCACATCGGCGAGCGTTTGCTCCAAGGACACGGTTTCGCCCTTCGCCGAGAGCTCGTCGAAGCGACGCTTCGCGCGCACCTCAGCCCGCGCCGTCAGGAAGAACTTCAGCTCTGCGTCGGGGAACACCACGGTGCCGATGTCGCGACCTTCGAGCACCACGCCGCCTTGCTCGCCGGCTTGCCGCTGGAGCTCGAGCAGCGCCGCGCGAACCGGCGGGTGCGCTGACACGGTGCTGGCATCCATGCCCATTTGTGGCGTTCGGATCGCGTCGGAGACGTCTTCACCGGAAAGGAAGACACGCACACCCCGCGCCGCGTCGCGCTCGAGCACGATGGCGTGGTTCGCCGCCAGCTCGCGCGCGAGGGCGCCAACGACCTCGCCGTCACCGGCGGCTGCGCCTTGCCGGCTCGCCGACAGCGCCACGGCTCGGTACAAGGCGCCGGTGTCGACGAGGACGTAGCCCAAGGACTCGGCGACGCGCCGCGCGACGGTGCTCTTGCCTGCACCGGCAGGGCCGTCGATGGCGACGATGGGACGCGCTCGCATGGCGCGCACGCTATCGCAAAGCGACCGCCGGCACCACCGGCTCGCGCCTCTTCGCGCTAGGCCGCGGCCGCCGCGTGAGGCAAGGGAGCGGGCAGGTCCACGGGCACGGGGTCACGGGGAGGGAGCTCCGAGGATCAAGCCACGTCGATGCGGGCCCCCAGCGCGCGCATCGTGCCGACGAAGCGCGGGAAGCTCGTTCGGATGTTGTCGACGCCACGGATCCGAGACGGTCCGTCGGCGAGGAGGGCGAGCACGCACGACGCCATCGCGATCCGGTGATCACCCGCTGCGTCGACGTCAGCGGCCGAAAGCGGCCCCTCGCGACCTTCCACCTCGATGCCATCGAGGCGCTCTTCGGCGCGAACGCCAAACGCGCGGAGCGCTTGCCCCATCGCCGCGAGGCGATCGCTCTCCTTCACGCGGAGCTCGCCGGCGTCGCCGATGCGCGTGACGCCCGCGGCCCGCGCCGCGAGGACGAGCACGATGGGGACCTCGTCGATGGCGCGGACCAAGAGCTCACCGCCCACGGCGATGCGCGACAAGGGCGCGTAGCGCGCTTCCACATCCCCCACCGGCTCCGTCATCACCTCGCCGTGGTGCTCGATCGTAAGGCCCGCGCCCATGTCCCGCGCGATCTCGAGGAAGCCGGTCCGCGTCGGGTTGAGGCCCACGTCGCGCACGACCACCGTCGAGCCCGGCACCAAGGTCGCGGCGGAAAGAAGGAACGCCGCCGCCGAGAGATCGCCGGGGATGGTGCCGAGGACCGGCGAGAGGCGTCCGTCCCATCCGCTCGGGTCCAAACACAAGACGCCGGCTGCGGTTCGCAAAGGTGCGCCCGTCGCCGCGAGCATTCGCTCCGTGTGGTCACGCGAGACAGAGGGCTCGGAGAGCGTCGTGATGCCGTGGGCCATCAAGCCCGAGAGCAAGATGGCGCTCTTCACTTGCGCGCTCGCGATGGGGCTCTCCCACTCGAGGCCCGCCAGGTAGCTCCCCTCGTCGACGCCGGCGATGACGAGCGGCGCCGTCACCGAGTCGCGCTCACCTTTGGGATCGGCGCGGCGGCCCTCGATGCGCGCGCCGCGAGCTGAGAGCGGCGCGAGGATGCGTCGCATCGGCCGCCGCGAGAGCGACTCGTCGCCGACGAGCGTTGACGAGAAGGCTTGCCCCGCAAGGAGCCCGGCAAGCAGGCGCATCGACGTGCCCGAGTTCTTGCAATCGAGGGGCGCCTTCGGCGGCACGAAGCCGAAGAGCCCCCTTCCCTTCACGGTGACCTGACTTTGACCGCCCGGTCCCGTCTGCTCGTCGATGTCGACGCCGAGCGCGCGGAGGATCTCGCCGGTGGCGCGGTTGTCTTCGCCGACGGAGGCGATTTGAAAGCGGCTCGTGCTGGCGCCGAGCGACGCGATCATGAGCGCGCGATGGGCGATGCTCTTGTCCGAAGGGAGCGGCACGCGCCCCTTGAGCGGCGCCGCTTGCGGATGGACGAGGAGATCAGTCACCGAAGGAGGCGAACACGAGGAGGCCGCCGGCGAGAGCCGCCGAGGCCCCGACCATCCAGACGCCGAGGGTGCGCGCCTTCGTCCGTCCGCCGTGACGAATGAGTGAGCCGCCCACGAAGCTCAGCGCAAAGCCAGCCACCGCGAGCACCGCAAAAATGAGCGAGAGGGCTCGAATTCCGTTTCCCGACACGAAGCGCCAGAGGAACAAGGAGACGAACGCGAGGTGTGACGCCGAGCTGGCCGTCCCAAGCGCTCGGGCCGCCAAGAGGAACGCTCCGCCGGGTTTGGGTAGGGCCATAGGGGAAAGGATGCCTCGATTCGCGGCTGCGAGCCAGTGTTCGCCTGGAGGGGCAGCGATCAGCCGCCGCCGAGCCACCGCTTCGCGTTGTCGAGCAAGGACGAGATGCCCCGATCCTCCACGCGGAAGGAGGCCTCAACCTCGCCCCCCTCGGCCTTGATTTGCGTGTCGGCGAGCCGCGGCACAACGCCCGTAATCGACAAGGCTCGCGCGATAAGCTCCGTCTGCTTGAGGCCACGCTCGGCCGCTTGAGCTTGGTCTGGCGTCGCGAACTTCAGGAGCCCTTTGACGCGCACGCCGCCATCGGGGGTACCGACGACCTTGGCGGTCTTCACGTTCTGCAACCACGCGACCGGCAGCTTCAGCTGCGACGGCATGGGCTGAGTCTCGAGGTCCGCCGCGGCGGCGAAGAGCGCGCTTGGCGTCGCGAGCGTGTCGAGCATCCAACCAGGCACCGAGCGCTTGAGGTTGCCCGCTTGCACGCGATCGATGGAGCGCCGAATCGACGTCTCGGTGCCGATGAGCGCCGTGCGCGGCGTCAGGATGACCACGCCCACGTTGGACACCGTGTAGACCTTGCGCTCGCCGTAGGTCGATTGAACGATCGCGCCGCCGGGCGCCGCGGTCCGCTCGGCCGCCGCCTTGAGCTTGGCTTCGTCGAACTTGCCTCGCGCAACGACGAGGCTGTCGAGGCCTTGCCCGCCATACGACGCGGCCCAGAGCGTCTCGATGTCTCGCGAAGGAAGGAGGCCCGCGTCAGCGCTCGCGGGCACGAGCCGGTCGACGAGCCGCGACAGCGATTCCCCGTAGGGAGCCGCGAAGGCCGCCTTCGCGTCTAGGTACGCGGTCGCCAGCGGCTCGCCGGGGAGGAGGGCGACGGGGTCGGCATCGATCTGATCCGCCGACGTAACCGCCGGGGCCTTGGCCGTGACCGAGTCCTTGGCGCCGCCACAAGCCGGCGCTAGGAGGAGCGCGGCGAGGACGAGGGCGCCCCGCGCGCAGAAGCCTGCATAGCGCACGCGTCGTTCGTTCATGCGTCGGCCGGGTACGAGCCCAGCACCTTGAAGAAGCGCGTCAGCTTCTTCACCTCTTCGAAGGCCGTCACCAGTGAACGGTCGGTCGAGTGTCCGTCGACTTCTGCGAAAAATACGTAGTTCCATCCGTCGCCGGCCTCGGGGTGTGATTGCAGGGTGAGCATGTTGATGCCCCGCTCGGAAAACTGACGAAGAACATCGAGCAGCGCGCCCGGCGTGTCCTTCACGCTGAAGGCCAGGGCCATGATGTCGCGCCCCGTGCGACCGCTCGGTCGTCCGCCAACCACGGCGAAGCGAACCTCTTCATGGCCCGGGTTGCGGCGCGCCATCTTGAGGCCCGCGGCAACACCGATGGGCTCGGTGACCAGCGCCGCGACGCCTTCCTCGGCGTTGGCCAGCGCGCAGGCGGCGACAGGGCTCTTCGCGTCCACCGAAAGGAGGCGCGTGGGCCCCGAGGCGAGGAAGCGCTCTTCACGTGCCGCGTCGGCGGCGGTGGCCGCGACGCGCACGACCGTGGACGCGTCGCCGGTCTTGTTCATCAAATGGCAGGTCGCGCTCGACTCGACGACCGATGCGATGCGCAGGTCGGACGCCATCAAAGACTCGATGGTCGCCTGAATCGGGCCATCGGTCTTGCCCTCGAGGGGCACCAAGCCGTAGTCGGCGCGCCGCCCCGCGACCTCCGCGAGGACCGCAGCGGGCGTCTCTTGGGCCGTCACGGCGACAGCGGCGCCGAATCGGCTCCGCGCCGCGACGAACGCCGGACCGCCCTCGGGGCCGAGGACCGAAATGGTGAGCGGCATCTCCAGCGTCTGGCACGCGGCCAAGAGCTCGCGAAACACGGCGCGCAGTGAGGCTTCTGGCATGTCACCACCGGCCCGAGCGACGAGCGCGTCGAGCAAGCCCTCGATGGACGAGAGCTGCGCCGGGTCGCCGCCACGAAGCTCACCGGCTCGCCGCGCGAGCCGGGCCCGCTTGTCGATCAGCGAGAGCAGGTCGCCGTCGATCTTGCCGAGGGATTGCCTTAGCTCTTCGAGCTCGCGTTTGATGTCGCTCATGGCCTCGCTACCTCTCGGCGGAGTCTATACGGAGTTGCGACGACCGGGCTGAACGGAATCGCCCTGGCCCACTGGCGTCGCGACGGAGACCGAGCCATGGTCCCGACGTGAACGTCGAGCGCGTGAACGTCGAACCGCTTTGTCGCAAGTACGCGGAGCTGCTCCGACTCCGGCGAACGCCGCTAGGCGCCGCCGAGGCCCGCCCTGCGATGCGCCGCCTCGCCGAAGAGTTCCCGGGCGCGCTCCGCGAGCTCGACGCCGCGCCGCTGGGTGAGCTCGAAGAGCGCTACGCAGCCGTCGAGGTCGCGCGCCGCGACGCCGCATCGACGCTCCCCTGGATGGAGGCGCAGCTGGCCTACCACGCGCTCGCGCGGGGGGCGCTCAAGGCGAAGCGCCTCGTCGTGGCGCGCGAGCGCGCGGCGGCCGGAGCGGCGCGCCACGCGGACGGCGACCCCGAAGTCGACGCCTGGGGCCGCGATCTCGCATCGGTCGCCGCGCCGCCGCGAGGCCGCCTCTCAGTCCTCGTCTTTCAGCGCCTCGCCGAACAGCTCGGCGTCGACGTCCCTACGGCGCGGAGCCTCGTGCTCAGTCCGTCAATGCCGCCGTCCGCTTCGGCCTCCTGACGGTCGCGGCGGCCTCGGTCAGGTGGCCGCAGTCGAGCTCAGGTCGACGAACCGCCGCCGGAACCGGAGGTGCCGCCCGAGCTCGGCGTGGACGTCGCGGGCGCATCCGCCTTGGGCGCTGCCGACTCGCTCTTCGTCTCGGACTTCGTCTCCGTCTTCGTCTCGGACTTCTTGGGCGACGACGAGTAGAGGTCGGCGTACCAGCCTCCCCCCTTCAAGATGAAGTTGCCACCGCTCACCTGCCGTTTGGCCGTCTCGCCGGAGCACTTCGGACACGTGGTCAAAGCGTCGGCGGTCATCCGCTGCTCAACCTCCCAGGCGTGTTGGCAGCTCGTGCAGAGGTATTCGTAAGTCGGCATGCTGACAGCGAGTTATGGCGCCAGGCGGCGCCTGTCAAGGAGACCGCCGCGCCATCGCCCCGGAATCCGCGATCGAAGACTCGCAGATCGCACCGACCGCGCCGAGCAGCGAGCGCGCCGGACGCCGCGGACGTCTCATTCGCGGCCGCCCCTTTGTCCTGTGGATAACCTGTGGAAGGCTGCCGCGCCCCAAGCAGCGTGCGATTTCGTGGACTTTCGGGTTGCGAGGACCTGATCTTCTGCGTAGTCTTTCGTGACCATAAGTGACGTGACACTACATCCGGTGAGGGCCTCCACCCAAACCGGAACATAGTGAACGATTCTCAGAGGTTCAATCTTCTCACGGCCGAATGCGGCCGTTCGGTAGGTACTGAACATGCGCGACCAGACTGCTGCTACCCGAAAGCGAGACCACGCATGAAGCTCCGCAAGCTCGAGATGTGCGGCTTCAAGTCCTTCGTCGACAAGACGGTGATCCGCTTCGATCACGACGTGCTCGGCATCGTGGGTCCCAACGGGTGCGGCAAGTCGAACATCGTCGACGCCATCCGCTGGTGCATGGGCGAGCAGTCCGCCAAACACCTCCGTGGCCGGAGCATGGAAGACGTGATCTTCAACGGCTCCGAGTCGCGCAGCGGCAGCGACTTCGCCGAGGTCACGCTCACGTTCGACAACGAAGATCCGGCCGACGTCCCGCTCGAATACAAGGACTACGCCGAGATCGCCGTCACGCGCCGCCTTCACCGGTCCGGCGACAGCGAATACCTCATCAACAAGACCCACGTCCGGTTGAAGGACATCACCGACCTCTTCCTCGGCACCGGCGTCGGCACGAAGGCCTACTCGATCATCGAGCAGGGCAAGATCGGCCTCATCGTCAGCGCGAAGCCCGAAGACCGCCGCATGCTCATCGAAGAGGCGGCCGGCATCACGAAGTACAAGTCGCGCAAGAAGCAGGCAGAAAAGAAGATGGAGCTCACGCAGCAGAACTTGCTGCGCGTCGGCGACATCGTCGCCGAGATCGAGCGAAACCTCGGCTCGCTGAAGCGGCAGGCCGCCAAGGCGGAGCGTTACCTCTCGTACCGGAAAGAGCTCGAGGACCTCAAACTCCACGACGCATCGCACCGCTACCTTGAGCTTGTCGGCTACATCAAGATGGAGGGCGGCGAGGTTGAGCGCATCGCCGAGGTCCACGAGCGCGCCCGCGGAACGCTCGCGGTTCGCGAGGCCGAGCTCGAAGGCGCGCGCCTCGAGGCCCACGCCGTCGAGGAAGAGCTCGAAGGCGCGCAGAACGTCAGCTTCGCTGCCGAAAACGAGGTTCGCTCGCAAGAAGCGGCCATCGCCCGCGCCACCGACCGCATCACCGCGCTTCGCGAGCGCGAGGTCCAAGGCAACGCTGAAGCCGAAGAGCTCAGCGCCGAGTGGGGCCGCCTCGAGGCTGAGCGTCACGCCTTCGGCGCCGACATGGCCGATCGCGAGACCGAAGAAGCTCAGCGCGCGGCGCAATCGGCCGAAGCGGAAGAGCGCCTGTCCGAGCTCTCGCGTGAACTTGGCGCTGCCGAGGGAGAGGTCCAGGGCATTCAGCGTGCGCAGGCTCAAGCCGGCGCCGACGCCGCGAGCGCCGAAGCCAAGCTGACGGGCTTCGAGCGACGCCTCACGGAGATGCAGGCGCGACTCGAGAAGCACACGCTCGAACGAGAAGAGCTCGAGTCGCAGCGCATCGAGCACGCGGCGCGCGCCAAGGAGCTGGCCATCGAGGTCGACGACCTGCGCACCGGCAAGGTGACGAGCGCCGACGAGCGCACGCGCCTCGAGACCCACCTCGCCGAGCTGCGGGGCGCCATTGGTCAGAGCGAGCGCCTCCTCGACGAGGCGCGCGCCGAGCTCACGAAGAAGCGCTCACGGCTTCACGCGCTCGAAGAGATCGCGGCACGGCTCGACGGCGTCGGCGCCGGCGTCAAAGCGCTGCTCCTCGCTGGCGACGAAGCCCTGGGCGGACTCGTGGCCGACCGCATCGAAGCGCCTTCCGCGCTTACGGCCGCCGTCGCTGGCTTGCTCGGGACGCGCCTGCAAGAAGTCGTCGTGACCGACGTCGAGCACGGGGTCTCGCTGCTCGAGTCGCTTGCCGCGAACAAGCGCGGCCGCGCCACGCTCGTGCCGCGCTTCCCACGCTACGTCGCTGGCGCGCAAGCCGCGCTCCCCGTCGACGACGACGTCGTAGGCCGACTCATCGACGAGCTTCGCTACGACCAGGACGACGAAGCGCTCGTCGTGTCCCTCGTCGGCGACGCCGTCGTCGTCCGCGACACGGCGGCCGCCGTGCGCCTCCGCAGCGGCGACCTCGCCCGCGTTCCCCTCGTGACGCTCTCCGGCACGGTCTTCCACCCCGACGGCCGCATCTCTGGCGGCTCCGGCGAAGAAGTCGCCGCCGGCATGCTCGAGACCAAGCGCGAGATGCGTGAGCTCGCCGAGGCCGTCGTGGGCCTCGACGTCATCGCGAGCGAGCGGCTCGCGCAGCACCAAGCGCTCCGCGGGGCCATCGCCGAGACGCAGGGCGCCCTCGAGCGCGCGCGGCATCAGGCCCACAAAGACGAGTTGGCGCTCGTCACTGTCGAAAAGGATCTCCGCGCCGCCGAGGCGCGCATCGAGCAGATCCAGAAGCGCCTCGAGCAGCTCGTCGCCGAAGCGACCGACCTCGAGCAGAAGGTGGCCGAAGCGCACACGGAGCGCCTCGAAGCGGAGCGCGTCTTGGAGGCGGCCCGAGCCATCGTCGAGGATTGCCGTGGTCGGCTCGACGCTGCCGTCGCCGTCGCCGCGTCGTGGCGCGAGCAAGTCGACGCAGGCCGCGCCGTGGTCACCGAGAAGAAGGTCCTCTTGGCCGGCGTCCGCGAGAAGCTGACGGCCACGCGCGGGGCCATGTCGCGCCTCGAGCGGAGCGTGGGTGAGCTTGCCGCGCGCAAGCAGCGCCTCGAAGACGATCTCGTGCAGAACGCACGCGCCTTCGG
Source organism: Myxococcales bacterium (assembly GCA_016703425.1). Lineage (NCBI taxonomy): Bacteria > Pseudomonadati > Myxococcota > Myxococcia > Myxococcales > Myxococcales bacterium. The sequence goes on along the minus strand of JADJCA010000001.1, from coordinate 237,935 downwards.
CGAGGTCTGCGCCACGCTGGTGCAGCACAAGGAGCTCTTGGGCACGGCCCTCGACGCGGCCCGGGTTGCGCAAGACGCGCTCGTTCGCGTCCGCTCCACCTACGACGCCATGCGCGCCCAACTGGGCGAACGTGAAGGCACCCTCAAGGACCTCCGCACGGAGGTCGAACAGGCGAAGGAAGAGCTGTCGGCCCACGAGATGGCGCTCCGCGAAAAGCAGCTCGCGATGGAGCACCTCTTGGGCGCCATCGCGGAGCAGTTCCGAGGCCTTCGTCTCGCCCGCGTCGTGGGCGACTACCACCTCCGGCCCCCGCCCGACGACGAGCTCCGCTCCCGCATCAACGAGCTGGGGCACCTCTTGGAGCGCATGGGCTCGGTCAACCTCGACGCGATGCGCGAGCATGAAGACGCCGAGAAGCGCTTCACGTTCTACACCGAGCAGAAGGCTGACCTCGAGAAGGCCCTCGCCGACCTCGAGAAGGCCATCCAGCAGATGAACAAGGAGTCGAAGCGCCTCTTCCAGGGGACGTTCGCGGCGGTCAACGAGAAGTTCCAAGAGATCTTCCCGCGCATGTTCCGCGGCGGTCGCGCGTCGCTTCGAATGACGAACCCCGACGACTTGCTCGAGACGGGCATCGACATCTTGGCGCAGCCGCCGGGCAAGAAGCTCTCGAGCATCGAGCTCATGAGCGGTGGCGAGAAGGCCCTTACGGCCGTCTCGCTCATCTTCGCCCTGTTCCAGTATCGGCCCTCGCCGTTCTGCATCCTAGACGAGGTCGACGCCCCGCTCGACGAGGCCAACGTCGCTCGTTACAACGACATGATCCGCGCCATGACGGACCGGTCGCAGTTCATCCTCATCACGCACATCAAACGCACGATGCAGCTCGTCGACGTGCTCTACGGCGTGACGATGCAAGAGTCCGGCGTTTCGCGGCTCGTCAGCGTCAAGATCAACGAGATGGCAGAGGCGAAGAAGCCGCTCGCCGAAGCCGCGGTGGCGTGACGACCGCGCCGCCTACGGCGACGTGTCCGGGCTACATGGGCCGCGCTACGCGGACCTCAATTGGAGTCGCCGCTCCGGTGCTGGGTACCCGGCCGCTGAGAAGGTCTCCACGATGGCTGTGTTGGTATCAAAGTAGACTTGCCAGTAGTTGTCAGTGTGCGTGTACGGACGCACGCCGAGCACGGGTCCGAACTCCGTGAACTCCAAGATCTCGATGCTTGGCTCGGGTGAGGCGGCAACGTTCTTGATCTTGGCGACGGCGATACGAAGCTTGTCGATGGCGTCCTTCGGATTCACGCTCGGATGGAGCTGGGCCTTGAGCTCGACGCGACGCGCCGGTGTCGCGCTGTAGTTCAATATAGTGCTGGACAGAATCTTGCCGTTCCCGACGTGCGCCACGACGTTGTCAGGCAATTGAATGGTCGTAGCAAAGAGGCCGACGGTCGTGACGGTACCGGTGCAATCGCCAGCCGACACAAAGTCGCCAACCTTGAACGGCCGAAGAACGACAAGAAACGCTCCCGCGGCGAAGTTGCTGAGCAAGCCACCCCACGCGGTGCCAATGGCGATGCCAGCGCCCGCAAGGAGCGCCGCGAAGGTCGTTGTTTGAACGCCAAAATAGCCAAGAATGGCGACCACCAGCGATAGGTTGAGCAACACCCCAACGACGGTGCCCGTGTACCGAAGCACGGTCGGGTCAACCTGTTGGCGCTCGAGCGCTCGCTGGATCAGGTGGACGACGAACGAGATGAGCCAACGCCCCGCGATGTAGAGTGCAACGGCGGCCACGACCTTGAAGGCGGCGTCCACGACGATCGTTTGCGCCGACCGGACGACCGCGTCGAGGTCGAGGCCGCCGGGCCCGAGGTTGGCGTTTAGCATGAGGTCACCTCGAGACGGCCCGCACGGGCGCCTCGTGCAGTTCGTGCGGTGGGGAGCATGGGCGGGGAGCTGGGATGGGGCGAGGCGTTGCGCATTCGCGCAGCGAAGCACGCGCTGTGCCGACGGACGCACCATCGGTACCCCCTCCATGCACCTGGTTGCATCCGCGCTCGCCGAGCGTGCCGCGGAAACTCTGAGGCCGTAAGCCCTCAGCTTCGATGCCGCGACACCTCAGGAGCCTTTCAGGAGCGTGACACCGGCACGCCCTCGGGCCATGCGATGCGGCTGCTTTCCGTGCGGAGGCCCACCTGCCCGCCGAGTGCACGGGGTACACGTTCGATGCATCGGCGCATCGCGAAGGTCCGCTTCAGGGCGGCGCTCACCGAAAGATCGGCTTTCCCTTTTGGATGGCCGTGGCGAGCTTCTCCGAGTCGAGCTCGCCGTCCTCGAAGAACGCCGGCAAGAGCACCTTCTGGGCGCTTTGCGCCTTGGGGGCGTCTTCGTCTTCGTCGGCGTTCTCGTCGCGGATGTAGCGAACCTTGGGCTTCTTCCCGAACTCGATGCAGCCTCGGCCCATGCACTCGATCCACGCTTCGGCGGTGAGGGAGCCTTGGACCACGAGGTGGCCGGCGTCGGTGAGGTTCGTGAGGAGCGTGTCTTTGACCGCCAGGGACTTGCCGACGAACAGGTGGCAGTCCCACTCGCACACGAGGCTCTTCACCGTCATCGAGCCGGTGACGTAGAGCACGTTGTAGACGTCGGAGCTGTGGAACGTGAAGGGGCCGTCGACCTCGAGATCACCGTCGATGACGCAAACGGTGAAGGTGTCGGGGTCTTCTTTGACGGTCTCGCCGTACGAGTGGGCGCCCGAGAGCTTCACGTTGCCTTTGAAGACGAGGAACTCTTCCGGCGGATCGCCGAGATCGTCGAGGTCGACGCTGTCGTTGCTTGCGGTACCGACGTCGTATTTCTCGGCGGCCTCTTCCGTCTCGATCTTTTGCCACTTCACGCCTTTGAGCATCGGAGCCTCCTTCTAAACCGAACGTTCCGGGCAAGCAGCGTACGAGAGCGCCCGCGAAAGAGAAGCGTCGCGGGCAACGTTCTCCGTGTTCCACCACCAAGAGCCGTGAGCCATGAGGCCGCGCGTCCTCGAGGTCGATGAGTTCGCCTGGGCGCTGAGCGCTAGGCGCAGGCGACGAGAGCGCGAGGGCGTGAGAGCAACCTCAGTGAAAATCACGGCTCATGGACGGCATCGTTCGGCCGTCGGGCTGGTGCGCGAGGCGCTCGATGGGCTCGAGCGTCTTTACCACGACGTAGACGACCTCCCCTTCCCGCTCGACGGTGCCGTGGGCCGCGAGCAGGTGCGCCGTCGTCGCCACGTGGCGCTGTTCGTCGAAGACGCGCGCGTAGAGGATGAGGTTCAAAAATCCGTGTTCGTCCTCCATGGTGATGAACACCATGCCGCTGGCGGTGGCAGGGCGCTGGCGACAAATGACCAACCCCGCCACGCTGATGGCCGAGCCGTGCCGCGCCTTGGTGAGCGTTTTCGAGTCGGCAAAACGGGGCGACAGCTCGGCCCGCAGGAGCTGCATCGGGTGGTCATTGACCGAGAGCCCGGTGCGCTCGTAGTCGAGGGAGAGTTGCTCGGCGCGCGACAGCGGCGGCAACACCGGCGTGGCCGAAGAGGGCGACATGCCCTCGAAGAGCTCGCCTTCGCGAGCGCGCGGCGCGCGGGCAGCCCAGAGCGCCTCTCGGCGAGCGGCGCCGCCGGACATCGCAGCGCGCGATTCGGGCCGCGTGCGCGGATCATCGCCGCGGACGCCTTTCGCACGAGACGCGCGAGACGGCGTCCTCTTCTCGAGGACGGCGTCATCGTTGCCGCCCTCGCGAGCATCGTTTGTGGGCGAGCCCGTGGCGGCTCGCCCCTTCAGGAGCGACGAGCCGAGCGCGTCGAAGGCTCCCGCCTCGGCCAGCGCCTCAAGCTCCTTGCGCGTGACTTTTGCGCCGTGCGCCACCGACGCCACCTCGATGGGGAGATGCGCCAAGCGAGCGTGGCGCACAAATGCCTCGACGCGTCGGCCGGCCTCTTCGCCGAGCCCTTTGACTTGCCGAAGGCCAACTCGAATCGCGGGAGACTTTGCCGGAGTCGCGGCCGCGGTCGCGTGCTCGGCTTCGAGGGAGCAATCCCAGCCGCTCTCGAGGACGTCGATGGGGCGGAGCGTCACGCCGTGCCGCTGGGCGTCTTTCAAGATCGTGTTGGGTGAGTAGAAGCCCATGGGCTGGCTGTTGACGAGCGCCGCGGCAAACGCCGCCGGGTGATGGGCCTTGAGCCACGAGCCCGCGTAAACGAGCAGCGCGAAGCTCGCCGCGTGGCTCTCGGGGAAGCCGTATTCGCCGAAGCCTTGAATCTGCGCGTAGAGCCGCTCGCCAAACTCGCGCGAGATGCCGCGTTTTTGGAAACCCTCGAGGAGTCGTTCGCGGTGCCGCTCGAGGCGCCCGGTCTTCTTCCAGGCGGCCATGTCGCGACGAAGCTGATCGGCTTCGCCGCCGGTGTAGCCGGCACCGACGATGGCGATCTGCATGACCTGCTCTTGAAAGAGCGGCACGCCAAGCGTTCGGTCGAGGATCGGCGCGAGGATCGGGTGAGGCGCCACCGCCGGCTCTTCGGCGTTGCGACGACGCAGGTACGGATGAACCATCCCGCCCTGGATGGGCCCGGGGCGAACGATCGCGACCTCCACGACGATGTCGTAAAAGACGCGAGGCAAGAGCCGCGGGAGCATCGCCATCTGAGCGCGACTCTCGATCTGGAAGACGCCGACGGTGTCGGCCTTGCAGAGGGCGTCGTAGACGGCGGGATCTTCGGGCGGGATCTTCGCCAGGGCGTCGATGGCGCTCTCGGCGCGAACGCGCGGGTCGTCTTGTGCGGCGAAGGCGAGCGCCTTGCGGATGGCCGTCAGCATCCCGAGGCCGAGGACGTCGACCTTGAAGAAGCCGAGCGTGTCGAGATCGTCTTTGTCCCAGGGGATGATCGTTCGTCCCGGCATCGTGGCCGGCTCCACCGGGGCGACTCGAGAGAGCGGCTCGGCCGAGAGCACGAAGCCGCCGACGTGGATCGACAAGTGGCGCGGCGTTCCTTGGAGCGCGGCGGCAAAACGAAGCACGAGCTCGATGCGACCGTCGTTCGGGTCGAAGCCCGCCGAGACAAGCCGCGCCGGCTCGATGGCCGAGACGCCGTCCCACCAAGAGACGAGCGACGAGAGGCGATCGACCTGCTCGAGCGAAAGCCCAAAGACCTTACCAACCTCGCGGAGCGCCGATTTGCCGCGGTAGGTGATGACCTCGCTCACCATGGCCGCGCGTTCGCGACCGTATTTGGCGTAGATGGCCTGAATGACCTCTTCGCGCCTTTCGTGCTCGAAGTCGACGTCGATGTCCGGCGGCTCGCTCCGTTCGATGGACAAGAAGCGCTCAAAGAGCAGGTTTGAACGCGACGGGTCGACGGCGGTGATGCCAAGCACGAAGCACACGGCGCTGTTCGCTGCGCTGCCGCGCCCTTGGCAGAGGATGTCTCGTGAGCGCGCCATCTCGACGATGGCGTGGACGCTCAAGAAGTACGGAGCGACCCCGAGCTTGCCGATGAGCACCAGCTCCCGCTCGATCTGCACGAGGATCGCCTTGGGCGGCTTCTCTCCGTAACGACGAGCCACGCCCGCGTACGCCACGCGGCGCAGGGCTTCGTCGGGGGTCTCGCCTTCGAACGCGGGCTCGTCGATCTCGCAGGGGAAGCGGTAACGAAGCTCGCGGAGCGAAAACTGACAGGCGTCGGCGATGACGCGCGTCCGCGCCACGGCCTCGGGGAGATCGGCAAAGAGCCGCACCATTTCGCCGGGCGACTTGAGGCACGCCTCGGCGTTCGGCAGAAGCGCGCGACCCGCTTCGTCGAGCGTTTGGCCCTCACGAATGCACGAGATGACATCGTAGAGCGGGCGGTCTTCGGGCGTCGCGAAGAGCGGCGCGTTGCTCACCACGATGGGTACGCCGGTTGCGCGCGAGAGCTCTTTGATGAGCTGAAACCGCGCGCGATCTTCCCCGTCGAGATGACGCGTCAGAAGCAAGCTCGCGCGCTCGCCGAAGGCCTCTTTCAGGCGAAGGACATCATGGCGAGCGCGCTCGAGAACAGCGGAGTCTCTTGCAGCCGCGAGCACAAGGGCACGCGACGGCCGCAGCGTGGCCCAAAGGCCGGAAGGCAACGCGAGCACACTCGAGAGCGGCACGCCGGCGAAGGTGTTGCGCGCGCGCGGATCAGGATCGAAGGGCTCGGTCCGTTCGGCGTCAGAACGACCGCGACCCTTCGGGTGCCTCGCATGGCTCTCGCTCAAGAGGCGGCACGCGCCCTCGTACCCAACGTGATTCTCCACGTGCAGGATCACGCTGGCAAACAGCACACGCGGCTCCGCGTCGTTCGCGAGCGGAGGCGCGAGCGGAGGCGCAAACGACGGCGCGAGCGGACTTTCAGAATCGACAACTCCAGCGTTCGCGGCTTCCCAGGCATTGGCCTCGGCATCGAGCGTCAGCTCGCAGCCGAGCACGAGGCGCGTCCCCGGCGGCGCCTCCGCGCGCTGCCGCTCGCTCTCTTCGAGGGCACGGACGGCACCGTAGAATCCATCCAAGTCGGTGAGCCCGAGCGCGTCGTAGCCAAGTTGGTTGGCTCTCGCCACGAGCGCAGCGGGCGCCGACGCGCCCGCGAGGAACGAGAAGTTGGAGCGCGCGAAGAGCTCCACGAACGGCGCTGACAACGCCTCGCGCCCCTCAGGGCCACGGACCGAGGGCCGCACCACCGGCGCCGAACGCTCAAGGATCGTCGACTGCGCCGCCGGCTCAAAGGGCATGCGCGAGCTTGGGTCGATGCGGACGCGGCCCACGGAGCGCTACTCCTTCCAGCCGCGAAGCCACGCGCGCCCCTCGGCGCGGTCGAGCTCGAGCCACGCGGCCGCTTGCCGCTCCTCATCCCAGGCGATGACGAAGTCGCGCGTCTTGCGCTCTCCTTGTAAGTTCGCAGAGGGCAGGCTCGCAGAGGGACGCCGCCACCACTCGAGGCCTTCTTGCCTTTGGACCAGCGGCGCCACGCGTGGAAAGGGACGCGGAACCGGTGTTCGGACGAAGCGCAGCGGCTCTTCTCCGCCCCAAGGGCGACCTCGCGAGGCGCTCGACGGTCGCGTCTTGGCCCGCTCGGCGAAGGGTACGAGGCTCGTTCGCTTCTCCAGAGCCCAGGTATCGAGCGGAGCCAAGACGCCCACGTTCTCGCGACCGAGGAGAGTCGTAAGCTCGGCGGCAAGCTCCGGCAGCGCGCGCTCGGCCTTCGGCTCGGCTTCGAAGAGCGCGAGCGCCTTGCCGCGAGCGGGCGCCAGATCGCGGCACCGAAGGATGATGGCGCGAACGGGCGCGATCACCTCAAACGACTCGAGGCGCGCCCGCACGATGGCAAAAAGCTCAGAGGGCGCGCCGATGGGCGCCGCAAGCTTGAGCGACAACGACGGGGACGCCGCAGGCTTGTCTCGCTCCGCTTCCGGCACGAGGGAGCGTTCGAGTAAGAACTCGAGCTCGACGTGGTTGGCCCGAAGTCCACGCGCCAAAAGACGCGCGCCCATGCGATCGGTGAGCCCTTTGGCGACGAAGAGCAACGCTTCGGTATGCTCGAGCGGGTCGTCGAGCGAGGCGCGCTCTTCGGGCACCTCGGGCGGCAGATACGCAGCGAGCGGCGTTCCGTCGATGCCACGGGAGAGCAAGAGCGCATCGCTCGCGCCAGCGCCGAGCCGAGAACCGAGCGCATCCTGAGGCAGCGCAAGAAGATCGGCGACGGCGAAGAGCCCCAACTTTCGCAGGTATCGCTCCGTGTCTTCGTCTTGTGCGAGCGCCGCCATCGGCAAGACGCCCATGGCCTCGCGCTCGGTTCCGGGAGCGACGACGATGGGAAGAGGCGTGGTCCGCTGACGAGAGCGACTCTTCGCGTTGCGCCCAGGCTCGCCCTCCAAAGCTGCAGCCTGTCTGCGAACCGGCGAATGGCGCGCGATGGCGTGGGCGATCTTGGGCCCGTTCGCGATGGCGACACGCCCCGCAAACCCGAGCGCCTCGACATGAGCCCCCAGCTTTGCAGCGAGGCGCCGTTCGCCCGTGGGATCTTCGGCGCACGCATGCAGGTGCGCGCATCCCGTCACGTCGACGAACACGGCGTCGTCGTTGACGAGGGGACGCGTTCGGCCAGCTCCTTTGATGACATAAGAGACGGTGGCGCCGAAGGCCAAGAGCGTTTCGGCGAGCGAGGCGACAGAGGCCTCGATGGCGTCGGGAGGGACGACACGCACGAGGAGATTTGCGGAGCGAGCGCGCGCGGCGGCGAGCGTCATGCCCGGGCGCACCCCCAGCGCGAACGCTTCTTGCGACACTTCATCGATGCGCGTCCCGCCTTGCAGCGAGCGCTCTGATTGCGTACCGACCACGATCGCGAGCGGAAGATGCGCCTCGCTGGACGTTGCCTGCGAGGCCATGCGCGTCCGCGCCACGCCAATGCGCAGATGAAAAAGCGCGACGCTCGCGATGCGTTTCGGCGCCGTCATCGTTCACCGACCAAGAGGCGCACCGGGGACCGCACCGGCTCTTTGCGTTCTCTTCGGTCGCTGAGCTCGGCCACGGGGATCCACGTCTTGACGACGCTGGCGCGGCCTCGACGATCTTTGGCGACACGGACGCTCATGGCGTCGGGGCGACGCTCGAGCTCGAGGCGGAGCGCGACGGGCCACGGCATCGTGCGCGCTTTGGTGGCGTCGGTGAGCAGAAGGAGCGTTGTGCCGCTCTCTTCGGCGGCGAGCGCTAGTTTTCGTACGACGATCTCGGAAGGGAGCGCACGGCGACTGCGCGACGTAGACGTGGCAGCGCGCGAGCCACGAGAGGAGGGCCCGCCCATCGACGATGTGCCGGGATAAGGCGGCGGCCAAGCCTCCACTTCACCCAGCGCATCCATGTCGACGACGATGAGATCGAAGGCTCCCGAACGGGCGACTTTGACGGCGATGCGCCCGAGTTCTGCGCGCTGTGGCCTGACGACGAAGAGGCGCGCGAGGTCGATGCCTGAGCGTGCGAGCCCAGGAGCGTGGAGCGTTGCTTCCGGATCGAGCCACGCGCACCAGGCTTCCGGGGCCCTCGCCTGCGCGGCCGCTATGGCACGAGCCGCCAGGCGCGTAGGCCCACCAAGTGCACCGCGCGACGCAACCTCGACGACACCACGAGGCAGCCCGCCATCAGGCAAGAGCGCATCGAGCGAGGGCCACCCCAACGAGAGGATCTGCGACGACGGTAGCGCCCGCGCCCGTTCAGTGGCCTCATCGACGCGAGAGACGCCCCGAGGAAGCTCAAACGAGATCGGCAACGCGGACATGCACTGAACATACTATCAGGTATCGCCCTTGGCAAATACGGCGTGGCTGCTGGGTGAGAGGCCGTTTGGTTGCGCGCTCTTGTCGCGCCCTCCCCCGCGAGACATAACCCTTCCCATGCTGTCTCCCGCGCCCGGCGCCCCATCCCCGACGCCGCTTCACCGCCTCCGCGGTCTCCTCGAAGAGATGGGCTCGGTGCTGGTTTGTTATTCCGGCGGCGTCGACAGCGCGTTCGTGTTGGCCGTCGCTCACGAGGTCCTCGGCCCGCGCGCCGTGGGGATGACCGCCATCAGTCCCAGCCTCGCGTCCTTCGAGAAGGAAGCTGCCGTGGCCCTCGCGACGCGCATCGGCGCGCGCCACGAGCTCGTGGAATCGAGCGAGATCGACGATCCCGGGTATCAGGCCAACGGCGTCGATCGGTGCTTCTACTGCAAGAGCGAGCTTTACCGCATCAGCGAGAAGAAGCGCGCCGAGTGGGGCCTCGCCTTTGTCTTGAACGGCACCAACCTCGACGACCTCGGCGATCACCGGCCGGGCCTCGACGCGGCGAGCCGCGCCGCCGTTCGCAGCCCCCTCGTCGAACTGAAGTTCACCAAGGCCGACGTTCGCAAGTACGCCGCGGAGATCGGCCTCAGCGTCTGGGACAAGCCCGCCTCCGCGTGCCTCTCGAGCCGCATCCCCTTTGGCACCACGGTGACGCGTGATCGCCTCGCGCAGATCGGCGGTCTCGAGGCGGAGCTTCATGCGCTGGGCCTTCGCCAGGTGCGCGTTCGGTGGCACGCGCTCTCCGCCACGAGCGGCACCGCCGGCGCCACCAAGGAAGGCGCCATCGCGCGCATCGAGGTGGCCAAAGACGAGCTGCTCTCCGCCTTCGAGAAACGCGACGCGATCTCAGCCGCCGGCCGCCGCTTCGGCTTCACGTACGTGACGCTCGACCTCGAGGGCTACCGCACCGGGAGCCACAACGAAGTGCTCGTCGGCAAGAGTTTGCGCATCGTCAGCTAGCGGGACCGTCTGGTTTCGGAGCGCATTCACGTTGTGAACTGCGCTCTACTCGCCTCGCAGCTTCGCCTCGAGCTCCGCCACTCGCGCCGCCAGCGCGCGGGCCTCGCGCTCAGCCCGGTCGCGTCCTTCATCGGGCGCCTCCACCATCGTGCCATCCCGCGTCAACCGGAGCGCCGAGGGAAATTCGGCGAAGGGCGCGACGGTCCACAGGACTCGGGCGCCGAGCGCGCCCGACAGCGTAAGGCACGGGGTGGACTCCCCTTCGACGATGCGCTCGACGAGGTCGCCCTCGATGAGATCCCATACGCGAAGGCGCTCGCCGACGTGCCCATCCATGTTGAAGCAAACGAGCTCCCGCACGCCGAGCTCATGGTAGCGCTCGAGCTTCTCTTCGAAGGTCCACCGCTCTGGCGTGTCCGACGGGCTCAGGATCTCGACCGCCAACTCGGGAATGCCCCGCTCCCAGGTCTTCCAAGAGTTGATCAGCTCGTCGACAACGCACAGCTTCACGAAGGCATCGGGCGCTAGCTGCCTGCGGTTGCTCCGAGCGTTCCAATAGACGAACTGATCGGAGCCGCATGAGTGCTGCGGCGCGACCAGACGCTTCAAGAGCGCGAAGAGGAGGAAACAAAGCTCCAGATGCCGGCGCGACTGTCCCAAGTGCTCCTCCCATGGCTCGGCCGACGGAAAGTCGGCGGGCCGCACGGGACGAACATGCGCGAGCTTGAGAGCAGGGCTGTCTGCCATGGGCTCTAGCTTAGTGTGCTCGTCCGGCCTTCGCTCGTGCGGCTGCATGCCGGACGACCGAGCACGCGCCGCGCCACGAGGGGACGCGCGAAACTTCACGCTATTTCCCGCGCCGAGGCTGGCCGCGGACGGTTCTGGGTGGCCATGGACGCGACGGCCGCGCGCGGCTAGTCCCCTTCGTCGCGAAGCCAGCGGGCCAGGGTGTTGCGATGGACGCCGAGGCGCTTCGCGGCTTGCGACTGGTTGCCCTCCGCGGCGGTGAGCGCTTCGGAGGCGCGCGCGCGCTGTCGCGTCGGCCCGTCGGCGATACCGAGACCGCGAGGCGACGACGGACGCGCCGAGTCCGACTCTGCCAACGCCGCCTGCGCCGCGGCGATGTCATGGGCCGCGTCGAAGGTCACGAGGCGCGCGACGTCGCGTTCGAGTTGGCGCACGTTGCCGGGTAGTCGCGCGACGCGAGCCATTGAACGACGTCTTCCGCGAGAGCCCGAGAGCGGCGCGCCGCGAAGGCCGTGGCGAGTTCGCGCACGTCTTCGCGCCGATCGCGAAGCGGGGGCACGTAGAGCTGGTAGACGGCGAGGCGATACAAGAGGTCCGCACGAAAGGCTCCCCGCTCCACCTCGCGCGACAGCTCGATGTTGGTCGCGGCCACCACGCGGGCGTGCACGTCGAGGTCGTGGGAGCTTCCCATGCGGCGCACCTCAAGACCGCCATCGCGCGACTCGAGCCGATGAGCCCATCGGACACGGGAGGCGGCGACGGCGAGCGCTCGACTAGGGCGCGAAGCAAATCGGCCAACGCGTCGGTGTCCTGACGGCCCTTCTCGACGACCAGCTCGGCGCCGCTTCTCCGGCGACGTTCCTTGCGATATTCCATCCGGCAAAAGGGGGGTTCTCGGGAGCATGCATCGGTCGTTTCGCGCACCAGCCTTGGCTGCCTTCGTCACGCTCCTTGCCGCCACTAGCGCAGCATGCGGTGGCGCACCCAGCGCACCGTCGCCGCCGCTGCGCCTGCCCCTCGAGGTCTACGATTACACGCTCCCAAACGGGCTCCGCGTGATCCTCGACGAAGACCGGAGCGCGTCCGTCGTCGCCGTCAACGTTTGGTACAAGGTCGGCAGCAAGGACGACCCGCCAAGGCGAGCGGGCTTCGCTCACCTCTTCGAGCACATCACCTTCGGCCCCACGCGCAACGCGCCGCGCGGCGTCTCGGTTCCCGTCGTAGACTTCGGGGCGACCGAGGTTCGCGGCACGACCTCGCTCGACCGAACCGAGTACCACTCCACCGTCCCGAGCAGCGCCCTCGAGATCGTTCTCTGGAGCGAGGCCGAGCGGATGGCCACCTTGAGCGAAGACCTCAGCCAACTCGACTTCGAGCGCGAGCGCGCCGTCGTAAAGAACGAATACGGGCAAAACTACGGCAACGTTGAGTCGGGACTCGTTTGGGCCCACGTGAGGCGCGCGTTCTACGGCGCCGACCACCCCTACGGGCATTTGGCCATCGGAAGTCCCGACGACCTCGATCGCGCAACGCTCAAAGAGGTCCGCGCATTTCACGAGCGCTACTACAAACCGTCGAACGCCGTCCTTACGCTGGTCGGGGACTTCGACCGGCGGAACGCCGCGGCGCTCATCGCTCAGCACTTCGGGAAGATCCCTCGAGGCTCCGACGCGAACCCAGTCCGGACGCACGCTCTCGCCCCTTGGAAGGGTGACCGCCGCGCGACCATCGAAGCCAATGTGCCGCGTTCCCGTATCATCGTGAGTTGGCCGCTGCCGCCCTTCGGAGCGCCCGAATACCCAGCCATTCGCGTCATCGCTCGGAAGCTCGCACACGACATGGAGTGGTTCCTCGTGGAGCAGCGCCATCTGGCAGAGCGAGTGCGCTGGGAACTCGACGACGACCTCTTGGGCGGAGCGTTCCACCTCAACATGACCTTCCGAGAAGGGGCCGACGTCGAGGAAACGCTCCGCGTCCTCGACCACACGATCGTTGAACTCTTGCCGAACTGGGTAGGCGCCATAAACCCTGCCTTGAGTGATGAGCTCGTCGGTACAATCCTCGACTTCGAAGGGTTCCAGAAGCGAGCGCTCATCTACGCCGAGCACGACGACTTCACGGGGAACCCTCTCTTCACCGCGCGCCGCGTCGAGCACATCGAGCGCACGACGCGTGCTCAGGTGCTCGCCGCGCGCACCCGGTTCTTTCAGTCGAAGCCACGGCTCGTCACGCTCGTCCGACCGCTCGTCTCAGCCCCACTAGCCGGCCGCCTCGTCGAGGTCCGATGATCCGCTCACGACCGACGCTCGCATTCGCGCTGGCACTCGCCTTGCTCCTGGACGCCACCGCTACACGGGCCGACGCACCCCCGCGAACTGCGCCGGCCGACTCCGCCGTGACCTTCACGCTCGCCACGCCCGAGATCACCGAGTTCAAGCTGAGCAACGGGGTCCAAGTGTTTCACGTGTTGCGACCCGACTTACCGATCGTCGCGGTGCACGTCGCCTCGTCGCGTGGCTCGACAAGCGCGGAACCAGGCGTCGCCGTGCTCGCCTCGGAGGCAGCCGTGAGTTCGGCCTACGACGCCTATTGGCTGAGGAACCGGAGGCGATTCAATCAGCGTGGCGCCCGTCTGGACAGCGACAGCCACCGCGACGTCACGTCCGTCTCCGGCGAGACACTGAGTCCGAATTTCCCGGAGCTCGCGGACGATTTGATGGAGGTCTTGAACGCCGACTACGGTGACGGTGACACCATCAGCGCCGCGCGACAGCGGCGAAAGAGCGCCATCGAGCACGACGCACGCGCGTCCGGCGTGCCCCTCGCTCGGGAGGCGCTCTACCCGAAGGCTCACCCGCACGCCCACGCCGCCGAAGGCTCCTTCGCCGACCTCGACGCTGTCAGCGCAAGTGCCATGCGCGCATTCTGGGCGAACGCGTTCAGCGCGGGCTCCGTGACCGTCGCCATTGTGGGCGCCGTCTCGCTCGATGAGGCGCGGCGCGTGAGCGAGCGGACCTTCGGGACGCTGCCGATGCGGGCACTTCCAACGCCACCGGCTTCGAGCGCACTGACGCCGCTCTCGCCGGGCCCCGCGATCCTGCTCCTCGACCGACCGGGTGCCACCCAGGCGCGCGTGGTCGTCTCCGGGCGCGCCGTCGAGGCTAAGCATCGGAGGCGTGCCGCGTTGCGCCTCGCCGTTAGACTCGTGCAGAGCGAGCTCCAGTCGCGCCTCGTCGCGGGCCACGGGTCCAGCTACGAAGTGACCTCCAGCGTTGACACCGGCACGGCGGCGCCCCCGTTTTGGCTCAGGAGCAACGTGGAGTCCGTTGAAGCGCCAGGCGCCGTGCAGGAGGCGCTGGCTACCATCCAGCAAATCCGACGCGGAGACTTCTCGCCGCATTGGGCGGCAAGGCTCGCGCTTCTCTTGGCCGTCGAGCGCTCGCGTGAATTCGAGACCAGCGGGCGCGCTGCCAAGTTGATCGCCGGGGCTATGGCGCAAGGGATCTCCTTCAAGGCCTTCGCGGAGCAGCCTGCGTTGATGGCGCGAGTGCCGAAAGCCGACGCGGTCGCCGCCGCGCGCGACTATCTGGATCCAGCGCTTCTCCGTGTCGTGGTCGTCGGCGACGCATCCCTTCTCCGTCCAAAGCTCGAAGCGCTCGGCCTGGGGAAGGTTACGGTGCGCAAGTGAGGGCGCGCTGGGCCTTGCTGGCCATAGTGGTGGCCGCTGCTGTGTCCGCTGCGGCGTGCGCGCGCCCCCCGGCGAAGTCGAGCATCGTGAAGACGCATCCCTCGTCGGCCGTGACCGTGACCGTGCGCGCGCCAAATCCAGCGAAGCGTCGCCTGTGCGCCCAGGGCCCCGACACCGACGCGTCGGTGCCCTCAGGGATCGTGCCGGACGCGCCGGCGTCGGGAGCGGCGCCCATTGGCACCGTCCCAACGGAAGCCGCCGAGCGCGTGCTCCGTGAAGGCTACGGGTGTTTCCTCCTGTGCCTCGACGAGGCACGTGCGCGGATCCCGTCCTTGACCTACGCAGACGTCACCGTCGAACTCTTGATCGCGCCCGACGGCCGCGTGGCGCATGTGGGAACGACACCAGCAGCCAGCGACGCGGGGCTTCGGAGCGCCGATCCGCTCTTGGAGGCCTGCATCGCGAGGGAGTTCCTTGAGCTCCGCTTCGACGCCCCCGACGGCGGCGCGGCAAGAGTGTCGTACCCGTTGTCGTTCTCCCGAGGCCCGTAGCGCTCCATCGAGCCGTGCGGAGCGGTCGCGGCTCGCACGTTCGAGTGCTAGGTTGTACGCATGTCCGCTGGTGAAGCGACCGCGCGCGAGGCCGCGTTCTGGGACGGCGTGCGCGACGCTGGGAGGTTTTTCATGGGCGATGCTGACGTCCACCGCGCGCTGCTGAAGCTCACAAGTGTGCTCGACGACGCGAGCATTCCCTATGCGATCGCCGGCGCAATGGCCCTGAACGAGTATGGCTATCGACGGGTGACGACGGTCGTCGACGTGCTCTTGAGTCGCGAGGGCCTCGATGCCCTGCGGCGGCTCGTTCTAGGGCGCGGCTACCTTGAGAAATTCCCAGGAAGCAAGGGACTGCGCGATACCGAGAACGGCGTGACCATCGACATCCTGATCGCGGGTGAGTACCCCGGCGACGGCAAACCCAAGGCGGTCCGATTTCCCGACCCCGCGGAGGTTGCGGTCCGTGGAGAGCGTGGTGCGTTCTTGCCGCTGCCAAAGCTCCTCGAGCTGAAGCTCGCGTCCGGGATGTCGGCGCCCCACCGGCTTAAAGATCTCGCCGACGTACTTGAGCTCGTTCGAGCCGTCGCAATCCCACGCGACATGGCGTCCGAGCTCGACGCGTCGGTGCGCGACAAGTTCATCGAGCTTTGGGAAGCCGCCCAAACTGAGGAGCGCGAGTAACCGCCCGCGCTCGATCTCGCGCCGCAGTCCTCACCGTCGCCACGCGACCACGGGCAACAGTTTCGCGCCCATGAGAGTCCGCTGCGGTCCGCCGGCACCTACGCCAGGCGCGTCCGACTCGTGGCGCGCTTTCGCCCTCGCGCTTTCCTTGGAAACGGCCGCGGCTTTCGCTTCTGCGGCTTCTTCGGAGGAAGCGTCGCGACGAAATCGAGCGCGCGTTTCAACCAGGCGCCGAGCGTCTTCGCGGTCCGGAGCCCCCCGACGTCGACGTAGACGTAGCCCTTGAGCGGCTTGCCCGTGAAGTCCATCGGCCGGGCGTGAGGCAACGAGAGTGCCTTTTCATAGAACGCGGCGCCGACACGAACCATGAGAGCGTCGCCCGCGAGACCGACGCACATGTGGCCGCAGACCATAAAGGCGACGCCGCCGAACATCTTTCGCTCATCGAAGGGCGCCCGCGCGATGAGCTCATCGCGAATTCGCCGCGCCAGTTCTTCGTCGTAGGCCATAGGGCTTCATCATGCCGAATTTTGCCGACTGCTCGTTGCGCGAATGCGCGGGCGCCCAAGAGAAGACCACGTGCGCGCAGCGAGGCGCAGCGTCACCGCACCTCTGGGCTCCCGCAACGATTCGGCACGCCGTTCGCGCCGCACGTCTTGCCCGGCGGGCACGCGCCGCAGTCGAGCAAGCCGCCGCAGCCGTCGCCCACGGGACCGCAATCGGCGTTCACCGACGCGCAGGTCCGTGGCGGGCAAACCTTGGGGACACAGACGCCGCCGGAGCACGTCTCGCTCGCGAGGCACGCCCCGCAATCGAGCAGCCGCCCGCAGCCGTCCGCGATACGGCCACACTTGACCGCCGCGACGGCGCACGTCGTTGGGGCGCACGCGTGAGGCGCGCCGCAGCGGCTCGGTCCGCCGCTGCCGCAAAGCTCACCCGGCGGGCACGTTCCGCAAGAGAGGACGCCCCCGCAGCCATCGCCGGCCTTGCCGCAAAAGACGTCCTGCTCGACGCACGACTTTGCGGCGCACGGCTTCGCGCACTGGAATGGCGTCGCGCCGCCGCAGATCTCCTGCGCCGCGCACGCGCCGCAGTCGAGCACGCCGCCGCACCCATCACCCGCTAGCCCGCACCCGTAGCCGAGCTTGGCGCACGTGTCGGGAACGCAACTCGAGACGCCGGTGCTGGCGCTCGTGGAGATGCAGGTCGTCAGATCAAAGATCGCGTAGGCGAGCGCCTTCTCCTTGGGCGTGAGCGGAAGGCTGTTGCAGGACTGCGGGAACGTCCCCGTGCCGGTGTTGGTGACGTGGTAGTCGCTGAAGGTGACGCGACCGCATTGCTCTTCGGGCTTCTTGCCCCAAGGCGTATTGAATGCATATTGCAACAGCGTCGCGTCACTCTGAAGCGAACCGGCGATCCATCGCTCGGAGCCGCTCGGCAAAGGCCCACGAAGGTTGCCCTGCCCTGCCATCGTCAGCTCCGGCGGGTAGGAGACCGAGAGCGCGTCCACGGCACCGAGCCACGACGCGAACCGCTGCCCCTTGGCCGTGCTCGTGTCGACGAGGCCGCGCGTCGGACGCGGAAGGGTCCCCGTCGTGTTCCAGATGGCCGTCGCGTCCCACGGCGCCTGGTTGTAGAGCCACACGTAGCTGTAGTGCGTCGCGAAGATGCGCCGCCCTTGTCGGCGTACGCCTGAACGCGCGCGATGTCGGCCGGAGCTGCTCAACGGGCCGCCCGACGCAGGAGAAGATGACGGCGTCGAAGCGCTCGAGCTCGCCCGCCGTGCCCGTTAGCGCGCTGGCCGAAGGGCCACCGCCGCCGGGCGGCTCTTGGCCGTTGTTGCGGTAGAGGCGCACGCGCCCGTCGCCGTCGCCGGCCGTGAACTCGGCGTCGTCGACGCCCACCTTGCGCATCACGCACTCGATGGCGTCGACGGAGCCCGTCGATATCGCGAAGAGTGGAATGTCGCCTTCGGCCTTCGTTCGCGGAAGCCGCGTAAGCTCCGCCGCGATCGGTTGGCGCGCGCACGGCTCGATGGATGGGAGCGTAACTTGCCTCCGCCAGCGACCGAGCTGAACGACGAGCGGGACGTTCGCGCCCGCGGGCACGTTCTTCAGCGTGAACGTGCCGTCCGAGGCCGTCGTCGTCAGCGCGAGGGGCGCTCCGCTCACGGGCGCACCGCATTGCTCGCACAGGGCCCCCGCCGCGAAGGCGTCCACGGAACCGTTCGGTACGTAGACGATCGCGCCCGGGATCGGCAGCGCGCCGAAGGGCGACCCCTCCCCGCTCGGCGCCCAGACGGTTCCCGTCAACATGGTCGGCGTCGCCGCGTCGCAGGCTGGAACATCGAGGCAGCGCCCCGTGCATCCGCTGTCCGCGATCGACGCGTCGCCCACGCCGCAGCGACTGTAGCCACCTCCACCGCAGACCTCCGGCGCGGTGCACGTGCCGCAAGGCGGAGTGAGGCTGCCACAACCGTCTGCGACTTGACCGCAGTTCGCCCCGAGCGCCACGCACGTGGCCGGCACGCAAACGCCGCCGTCGGGCAAGGCGCCCGCGCACACGTTTGGAATCACGAGACCGCAACGCTCGCCGATGCCGCAGACGCCGCAATCGAGGAGCCCGCCGCAGCCGTCGGCCACGGGCCCGCAGTTCTTGCCGAGCGCGGCGCAGGTCGTCCGCTTGCAGGCGCCCGCGTCGTCAACGCCGCAACGGCTTGGCCCTCCTCCGCCACAGAACTGGGGCGTGAAGCAGGCGCCGCAAGAGATGACGCCGCCGCAGCCGTCGCCTTGGCTTCCGCAGTCGACACCGAGGTCGGAGCACTGCTTGGGCTTGCACAAGGGCCCGGGGCCGCACTTGCTTGGGCCAGCGCCGCCGCATGTGTCCGGAGACTTGCACGTGCCGCAGTCGATGACGCGACCGCAGCCGTCACCTTGCGGGCCGCACTCGGCGCTGAGATCGGCGCACGTGCGCGGTGGGCACGTCGCGTTCTCAGAGCCGGCGGCGTCCGTGAAGAGGCCAACATCGCGAGCGCCAGCTTCTGCCGTCGGCGCGTCTCCTTCGCCATTCTTCTTGTTCGCAGAACCGCACGCAGCGACCGCGCCGCAAACCAGAGCCGCGAGCCATGCGACGCGAGCGAACGCGCGACGTGAGGCGCGGTGCGGCGGAGGCGACATGGCCTCAGGATACCGAAGCTGGCGACCATTCGGGGTCCTCGGCGCAGCCGCCGGGGGGCCAGCCGACGAGCGAGAGGCCTTGCAAACTGCATGATCGTTTCGCGCCGTGCCTAGGTCGATGAGCTCCGCACGCCTGCGCGCCGACGTTTTTCCCAGGCGCGCACTCAACGGCTCCTTGGCACGTCGATTGCTGGGCTCGCGCACATGATCAACGCCAACCAGATTAAGCCCAACACACCCGTCGTTTGCTCCGACAACGGCCAGTTCGCCGTGGTCGACCACATGGAGGGAACCGACACCATCAAGCTAAACAAGGACGAGAAGGGCACGCACCACTACATCCCGCTTAGCTGGGTCAAGACCGTTGACGACAAGGTGCACATCGACCGTCCGGGCGACCAAGCGATGCGCGAATGGACGACGTCGCCGAGCAGCACCGCGAAGCGTTCGTCCTAACGAATCAAGCGCGCCGCGCCTCGTCAGCGTGCGAGGCGCGCTCCGGCCTTGGCCTCTCTTGCGCCCTGGGCCGCGAGGGCGTCGGCGCGTTCGTTGCCAGCGTTGCCCGAGTGACCGCGAACCCACTGCCAACGCACCGAGAGCGCCTTCGCGTCGATGGCATCGACGATGCGCCGCGCGCTGTCGGCGATGGAAGGGTCAACCTTCGCGAAGCCGTGCTCGCGCCAAATCGCCACGTACTTTTCAAGCGTGTGCACCAACGATTGATTGTCGGAGAAGATCACCGCGGTCACGCCGGCCGGCAGCGCAGCCAACGCCTCGGCCACAGCGCGATACTCCATCGCCTTCGCCAGCGTTCGGACGGCAGCGCCGTGCCCCTCCACGGCCGGGCCGCCGGGCGGCCTCACGACGAAGCCCCAGCCACCGGGAGCCTCTTCGCCGGCCTTGCACGAGCCATCGGTGTAGCAGAGATACTCTCGGCCGCTCACCGAGCGACGATACGGCTGCAGCGAGGCACCATCAAGCTCACGACGGCGCTGGGGTCCGATCCGCGGTGAAGGTCTTGCATGGCAACGCCCCATGGACCTCTCCTCGACCACCGTTGGGTCATTCCTGCGACCGCGCCGGCCGCTGCGCCCTCGCCCGCTCCGGCAGACGCAGCGCGTCGTCCTCTTGAGGGAGTTTGGCAGCGCAGACCGCCTCTCGGTCGTCGATCAGCCCATGCCTTCGCCGGGCCCCGGTGAGGTCCGCGTACGCGTTCTGGCGACGAGCGTTCAGTTTACGGACGTCATGATCCGCAAGGGCAGCTACCCGGGGCTAGCGCGCCAACTACCGCTCGTGCTCGGCTACGACGTCGTGGGCGAAGTCGATGAACTGGGGCCCGGCGTGGCCGCCGTATCCGTCGGTGACCGCGTAGCCGCCCTCACGGTGACCGGTTCACATGGACGCTATCGAACGCTTCGCGCCGAGCAGGTCGTGCCCGTACCAAAGTTCGTCGACCCAGCGGAAGCGGTAGCGCTCGTCTTGAGCTGGACGACGGCGTACCAGCTTCTGCATCGCGTGGCACAGGTGCGCCCCGGGCAACGCATGCTCGTGATCGGTGCCGGCGGCGCCGTCGGGCAGGCGCTGTTGACGCTCGGAAAGCGCGCTGGCCTCGAGATGTGGGGAACCGCTCGCCACGGGAGCGCGGAGTTGGTGCGCTCGCTCGGCGCGACGGCGGTGGACTTTGAAGCCGAGGACTGTCGAACGCTCGTTCGCGGCGGCTTCGACGTCGTCATGGACGGCATCGGCGAGCGTGGGTTCACGCGCTCGTGGGCATCCGTGAAGGCAGGCGGCACCCTCTGCGCCTACGGAATCGCCGCCGCCGTTCGTGATGGCACGAACCAGGCGACCGTCGGGTTGTGGCTCTTGCGTCTCTTCTTGTGGGACCACCTACCCAACGGAAAACGCGCGAGGTTCTATTCGATCACCGACCTCAAGCAGCAGCATCCCGCTTGGTTTCGCGCCGACCTCGAGGATCTCTTCGCCCTCCTCGCCGACGGCAGCATCCATCCAAGAATTCAGGGTCGCATCGACCTCGACTCCGTCGAGGAGGCGCATGGTCGCGTTGAAGCCGGCGGCTTGACCGGCAAGCTCATTCTTTGTCCGTAGGACGGGCCGCAGCTCGTCCGAAGATCAACCCGGGTTCTGAATCGCCCAGGTGCGGGCCGTTCCGGTCACCCAGATGATGCGTCCCTGCGAGTTCGGGTGAGTGCGCAAGAACCCTACGGGGCTGAGCAGCGGCACGCCGTCGAGCTTCGCGAAGAACTCGAGCAACATGAGGCTGTTGCGCTCCGTCCATCGCGTGCGAGGCCGGCGGGCCTTTCCCGCGTTCAAGATGTTGAACGTGCCCTCGGTGTCGGCCTGAGTCTCCACCGGCTGATTCAAGAGGGGGATGATCCGCGTCGCCAAGTTGGCGATGGCGGCAGGGTTCGGTCCTGGTCCAGCCGCTTGGCCGTTGGCACAACCCGTGTGGCCCATGTAGTGGTGCGCGAGCTCGTGAGCGAACGCGAAGGCGACGATCTCGTCGAAGAGCTCCCTCGCGCGCGACAACCGGCGTGGATCGAAGGCGTGTTGCGGTTGGAGGATCCCTTGCGGCAACGCGGCGCCACCCTTGCCCTGTTGCAAGCGTGGCAGCACGAACCTCAGGTAGGCGTCGTAACTCTGCGTCCCGAACAGCTCGTCGCTCGCTCTCGTCTGCGCGATGCCGTCGATGGCGTCGAGGATCCCAACGGTGCCGGCCATGAACGGCGACCCTCGATCGTCGCAGCCGGCGAAGGCGTTGATCTCCTCGGGGTTCGGGTCAAACGCCAGCGGAATGCCGCGCACTCGCGCTTGCCGATCGGGGGGCAGCGCCGCGATGAGCTCCTGAAGGATCGCCGCGACCTCCTGCTTCTGCATCTCCGTTCCAACGAGCGGCGCCAAGAGACCACCGGTTGCCGGTGGCGCGCTGGTGGGTGTTGGCGTCGCCACGCCGGGGATCGGGAACGGAAACGGAAACGGCAACCCAAACGGCCCCGTCTGCGGTGCCGGCTGCCCTTGCGCTTGGCCCTGCGGCGTGGGCTGGTGGGGGGCTGGTGGGGCGCGGGCTGAGGCTGCTGCGCGACGGGGCCCGTCGGCCGTTGCTGCGGCGGCGGGTACGCCTGCGGGTAGGCTTGCGGTGGGTACCCGGGCGGGTAGCCCTGCGGATACCCGGGTTGAGGGTAGCCCCCGCCCTGAGTCGGCGGCGCGTTCGACGGCGGCGTGTTCGACGCAGGCGACCCGCACGCCAGCGCGGAGAGGGCGACCGAGAGAGGTACGAGCGCAAGAAGCTTCTTCACGGAACCTCGAGGGAAAGGGCGGCGTCACGGTAGGACGAGCGAACCGACGGAACCATTCTTGCGCGGGCGCGGTCTGTGGCGAGCAGCGCCCTCATCCGCCCTCGGCCACGGCGGCCCGACCCGCCTCGATCTCGCGAAGCGTCTGCGCAATCGAGCGCGCGTCCTGATACCGGTCTTCAGGGCGCGCCGAGAGGGCCCGCGTGACGAGCGACGACCAAGCAGGCGGCAGCTTCGCCAGCTCTTCGGCGACACGGTTGTTCCTGGGGGCCCCTTCTGTGACCCCCGCCAGCCAGAGACCGCTCGGCGTCGGCGGCGGAGGCTCGCCCACCAGGCACTCGAAGAGGACCGCGCCGAGCGCGAAGACGTCGCTCCGCGCATCGATCGTTCCGCCGGCCTCCTGCTCGGGCGACATGTAGCCCGGCGTTCCCAGCGGGGCGCCCATGTTGGTGATGCGCGTCTCTTCCCATTCGACGCGCGCGATGCCGAAGTCGAGCAGCTTGACGATCTCGACGTCGTCCTTGAGCGCAAGAAATATGTTCGCGGGCTTCACGTCGCGATGGACGATGCCAGCGGCATGCACGGCCCCTATCGCGTCGCATACCTGGATGGCGATCGGCAAGAGCTGCGCCGGCGTAAGCGGTCCCTGCCTGAGTCGCACCGACAACGACTCACCGCGCAACAGCTCCATGACCAAGAAGGCCGAGCCGTCGGGCAAGTGGCCGTGGTCGATGACCTCGACGACGTTCGGATGCCACGCCAGGCCGAGGGCCTCCGCTTCGCGGCGGAGTCGGTCCGAGGCGACGGCCTCGTGCGCGGCCACGGCACGGAGAAGCTTGAGGGCGACGGGGAGCCCGTCGCGGAGACGCTCGGCTTCAAAAATGACGCCGCTCGCGCCGGCGCCCATCCGCTCCTTGATGCGGTACTCGCCGGCGACAACGGTGCCCTCGAGGGTGCCCGACGCCGTTCGCTGGCGCCACTCCTTGAGGGCCAACGTGCGCTCGAGCGCCTGCACGCGAATGTGCTGCGCCCCCGCCTCGGCGCGCCGTTGCCGCTCGCGGCCCCAGAGGGCCCCCAGGGCGCCGCCGCCCGCCACGCCGAGCGCGAAGAGCGCCGCGCCGACGGTGGGCGGTGCTCCGAGGAAGCCTGCCGACGAAACAGCGGCACCGGTAAGCGCGCCCACAGCGGCGGCGCGCGCCGGAGCCGGCACGTCCCACCGCACCTCAAACTCCTGCGAGATGCGGCCGAGCGCGATCTCGCCATCGCCGAGACTCGTGACGACGCCACGGCCAAAACCAAAGAGTGCGGGCACCGCCGCGAGCTCGGCAGCCCGCGACAGCGTGAGGAGACCATCGGCCTCGATGCTCGGGTCGTGCGCAATCGTGACGCGGCCACGCCACGAGGACGTCGTCGACACGAGCGTCGTCCACCGCGTGGTTCGTCCGTATTCGCTGTCGGTCGCGTCGAGTCGCGCGAACGCGTCGTGCGGGCCGTGGGTGCCCCGCAGGATGCGCATCCAGAAGCCGAGATTCTCGCTTGCGATGATGAATCGCCAGGTCTCGGCCACGGTCTCGCGGCTCGTCCGCGAAACAAACTCGCGCAACGCATCGCGATGCGACGTCAGCGGCAGCCCGCGCGTCTCGTCCTCAAGGTCGTCGCGCAACATTTTGATGGCTTTGAGCCACTCGTCGGTGACAGCGGTGCCGCGTTCGGCTTCGAGGAAAAGGAGCAGCGCCTTCACGAAGCACGCGCTCACCTGACCCGAGGGGAAGCTCGTCCGGTTCACTGCCGGAAAGCATACTCCTCCTTCCTTCAACGCGCCTTGGTGATACGACTTTCGCGGTGCGACTTTTCGAAGTTCTCAGCCGCTGGTTCGGGCGTGTCGAGATCGCCTTGGCGCTCGCCGACGACACCTTGCGCGAGGCCGAGGCGGCCCTCGCACGCGGCGACGCGCTCCGGGCCGAGGCCGCCGCAAAGCAGGTCCTCGAGCGCGTCCCGGGCTCGGTCTTGGCGCTGGCGCTCTTGGCCGACGCGCGCGAGGCGGCGGGGCTCTACGACGACCTACTCGCTACCCTCGACGAGCTCGTGACACGCGTCCCGTCGCGCGCCGAGGTCTGGACCCGCCTCGGCGCGGCGCGGCGGCGCCTCGCGCGACCTTCCGCTGACGTGCGGGAGGCGTACCTGAGGGCCCTCGGCGTCGCGGCTCCGGGGAGCGAAGCGCGCCGCGACGCCTTGCTGGCGCTCTGCGATCTCGATCTCGCCGAGGGCGACGTAGGACGCGCCGAACTCTGGCTCGCCGGCATCGCGCCAAACGCCGCGCACGCCGTCGACGTGGCGTTGCGGCAAGCCGAGCTGGCACTCGCACGAAACGATGCGACGCGCGCGCTCGCCGAACTCGAGCGAGTCGTCGCGGCAGACGCCACCGATGGTCGCTTCGCGCTCGCGCGCGCTCGCGCGTTTGCACTCGCGGGCAGGGCCGACGTTTTCGCGCCGGCCACGCGCGCGTACCTGCTCGACATGCCCGGCGCCAGCGAGTTGCTCTCGTCGAGCCTCGGGTGGATCGCGACCGACGCGCCGACGCGTGAGCGGCTGCGGGCCCTCGTCGACGCGCACGGCGAGCTTGGTCACGCGCGCTGGCGCGCCGCTTTTGCCCGCGCCGAGGGGCGCCGCGACGAGGCCCGCGCGGCGCTCGGAGATGCCCTCGCAGGCGGCGATCAGTCCGCCGCCATGCCGCTCCTCGAGGCGGCCCTCGACGATCGTGACATCGGCGCTCTCGGAGCGGCGGTGCGCGCCGCGCCGGCGTCGCCTCTCTTGGCGGACGCCGACGTGCTTGTCCGCGGTGCCGCAGCCAAGGACGCTCCCGAGGCCGAGTGGCCGGCGATGCTCGCCGCGCTGGCGTCCGTCGAGGGCGCGAGGAGCGAGGCCTTCGCCGGCGAGATCCTCACGCAATTCCTCGAGCACCTGGTGCCGCCCACGGGGTTGTCCCAATGGTCGTTCGTGTTGTCCCGCCTCGATGCTCACGCCCGTTCGCTCCACGATCTCGACGCCACCTCACGGGTCGCTGAGTTGGCTGCGCTGCGCGCGAGGCCCGTGCGGCTCGCGATCGTCGGGGAGTTCAACGCCGGCAAGAGCACGTTCGTCAACGCGCTCATGGGGCAAGATGCGGCCCCCACGGGCGTCTTGCCCACGACGGCAACGCAACACCTCCTCCGCTACGGTCCCGACGAAATCGCGCGGATCCGCCTCCACGAAGCGACCCCCGGGCCTTCCGGCGAGCCCCTCACGACCCGCACGGTTCCGCTCTCGGAGCTCCGTCGAACGCTCGCGGCGCTCGGCGACGCGAACGTCGACGGCGTCGAGATCGAGCTTCCCCTCGCGTCCCTGACGCGCGTCGAGATCATCGACACGCCAGGCTTCAACGCGCCGAATCGCAAGCACACCGACGCGGCGCGCCGCGCCCTTGAGGAAGCCGACGTACTCCTTTGGCTCCTCGACGCGTCGCAACCGCTCAAGCAAACGGAGCGCGTCGTCCTCGAGGAGGCGAAGGCGGCGCGCATTCCACTTCAGATCCTCGTCGGCAAGGCCGATCGCATCGCGCCCGAGGATCACGCGAAGGTCCTCGCTATGGTCGAGGAAGCGCTTCGTGAGACAGGGCTCCCGTCGCTGTCGCCGCCGCGGCTCTTCTCGGCGCGCGTCGCGCTCGCGGAGAAGCTGGGGCAAGCCGGCGACAGCGCGTCCCCGGTCCGCTCTGGCTGGGCCGAGGTGGAGCGGATTT
Organism: Myxococcales bacterium; assembly: GCA_016703425.1. Classification (NCBI taxonomy): domain Bacteria; kingdom Pseudomonadati; phylum Myxococcota; class Myxococcia; order Myxococcales; species Myxococcales bacterium. The sequence continues at coordinate 211,677 of JADJCA010000001.1, read as the reverse complement.
TGGACGAAGAGGTCGTCGCGCGCAGCGATGCGCACAAGGAGCGCGCCCTCAGGCGCCGCGCCCACGCGCTCGTGGAGCGGCTGCTTGGTGCGGCCCGTGCCACCTGGGACCGTGAGCGCACCGATGAGACGGCCCGGAGCGAGCGAGCGCGCGCCCTCGCCACGGCTGCCGCGGAGATCGATCGAGACGCCGACGCTATCGCGGCGGCCCTCGTTCGGTCGCTAACACCTGCCGACAAGGCGCTCGAAGGAGACCTCGCCGTCTCGCAGGTCGCGCCGTCCGCGGACGCCGATGGCGCGCTGTTTCGCTACCGAATGGACCGGGCCATGGCTCGCCTGACGCCTACGCTCGCCGCCGCGCTCTCCGGCGTGGCCCAGGGCACGGGCCTCGCGCCAGCGGACCTCACGGCCCTTGCTCGGCTCTTGGTGCGCACGGTCTCGGCCAGCTTGAAGCCGCCGTTCACCGAGGCGCTGGCGCGTGCCGCGCTCCCGGCCCTCACAGAGCACTTGCGCGCGCTCGCCCTCGCGACCCCCACGAGGAGCGGAGCCGCCGCCCTGGCGCGGGAGCTCGGCGCATTCGCGCACGTGATGAGGTAGGCCAAACGCGCTATAGTTCGTGGACCCATGCGGACGCCCCCCCAACGCGTATGGCCCCTTCGGTGGCTCTTGCCGCTCGTCGCGGCGCTGTCGCTCTCCGGGTCGCCGGCGCTCGCGGGCGATCCCTTTGCCGCCGTGGGCGAAGGCGCGCTGGCGGTGCAGGCGGAGCGCCTCGAGGTCGATGTCCTGGCGCAGACGGCCATCCTTACCGGGAACGTGTCCCTCACGAAGGGATCGCTCAAGGTCGCGTGCCCCCGCATCGATCTCAAGTTCGACGGCGCGCCTTCGGTCAACTGGGCGAAGGGCTCCGGTGGCGTCACGGCCGACGTCAAGGGCGTTCACGGCGAAGCTCCCGAGGTCGAGCTCGATCTCGCTCGCCAGTCGCTCGAACTGCGCGGCGGCGTTCGTCTCACGCGGGGCCAAGGCTGGCTCCAGGCCGATCGGGCGACCATCGAAATCGCTACCGGGAAGGTGCAACTGACGCAGGTCAAGGGCTCCATCCCCGTGCCGCGCTAGCGCCCGCGATTCCCATGGCTCGCCTCGCCGCCAAGGGACTCTCCGTCACGCTCGGCGGGCGCCAGCTCCTCCGCGACGTCAACCTCGAGCTTGATGGCGGCGAGGTCGTGGGGCTCTTGGGCCCATCGGGCGCCGGCAAATCGACCCTGTTCCGCGCGCTCGTTGGCGAAGAGCGGCCCGAGGCCGGCGGCGTTTTCTTCGAGGGGACGGACGTGACCACCGAGCCGCTTTGGAAGCGAGCCCGCCGCGGGTTGGGTTACGTGCCCCAAACCCCGAGCGTGTTGTGGGAGCTCACGGTGAGCGAGAACCTCTCGACGTTCGTGCGGTTTGCACGCGATCACTCGCGAGGACGTTCACCACCGGCGGCGAGCGAGCTGGCCTCGCGCCTCGAACTCGGAGATCACGGCACCGTCGTCGCAGGCCGCCTCTCCGGCGGGGAACGGCGACGCCTCGAGCTCGCGCGGGCCCTATCGATGGCGCCCAGCGTCCTCGTCTGCGACGAGCCCTTCGCCGGCGTCGACCCCAAGGGTGCAGCCCACCTCGGCGCGATCCTTCGCGGGTTAGGTGAAGCCGGCGTGGCCGTGATCTTGGCCGATCACCACGTGGCCGAGGCGCTCGCGGTTTGCACCCGCGCCATCTTGCTGCTCGACGGTGCCATCGTCACCGAGGGGACGCCCGCGGCGTTCGTGGAGCACCCGCTCGTGAAGGGCCGCTACCTGGGCACGCTCGAGTCCGCCGCCGACCGCGGCTGAGAAGTTGGCCCCGCCGCGGGGGAACGAATACCCCGTCGTGAGCGTTCCAATCTCGGAGGTCCCATGAAGCTCGCCGCCACGATGCAAGGTATGGCTGTCCTCGCGCTCGCCGCGCACATCTTCGGTTGTGCAAAAGACGGCGCTATCGCGAAGCCGAAGGCTCCGAGCGTTGCGACGACCGGCGCATCGGCCGCCGACGTTCAGGCGGCCGCCGACAGGGAGGCGGCCCGCGCCTTGGCAGGCGCAACAGGTCCCGGCGTCACGACGGAAGGCCTTCACCTCTCCGAGACCATCGCGAAAGCCTGCAATCTGCCGCGAACGGAGCCCACGGCGCATTTCGCCTTCGACTCGACGGCGCTGCCTGAGGGCGATCGCGAGATCCTCGCGGCCCTCGCCAAGTGCCTCTCCGGGCCGCTAACCGGAAAGAGCGTTCTGCTCACGGGCCGCGCCGACGCCCGCGGCGAATCCGAGTACAACATGGGCCTCGGCGAGTCGCGCTCCAACGCCGTCAAACGCTACCTCGTCGATCTGGGCGTCGCCGACGGCCGCGTTCGCGCGAGCTCGCGCGGCGAGATGGACGCCGTGGGCACCGACGAAGAGTCGATGGCCAAAGATCGGCGCGTTGACATCGACGTCCAGTAGGACTGCGCAGAGCGCACTCGCCTACCCGCCTTGAGCGGCGCAGGCCCGAATTTGGCGTCGTCTAGACGTGAAATGCGCTGTAGTGAACGGGATGTTTCCCGAGACACTCCTCGCGCCGTCCCTCGATCTCTCGCGCTTCGCGCGGATCCTCGACGAGCTCGGCCACACGGGCCGCCTCGACACGATCCGGCACTTGACGGCTGCCGACATGGCCAGGCTCTTCGAGGCCGCGAAGGGCCACCGCGCGCTGTCGCTCGAAGACTTCGTGCCGGCGGCCGTCGCCGCGGCGACGCCTGTGATTCACGAGGGCAAGAACTCGCTGCCGCTGTTCCACGATTTCCAGAAGCACATGGTTCGTCCCGAGCCCGACGCCGACCACCTCTGGGGAAGAAACCTTAGCTCCACGACGCGGTTCATCGGCCCCGGTTGTTTCGTCGCGCAAGGCTCGCGCCGGAAGAGCCCGGCGCCCTGCGCATCGACTACGGCGAGCTGCCCAAGGGCAAGCCACCGACGTGGCCCGAGGTCGTCCCGCCCCGGCTCATCGGCTGGTTCGTCTTCGGCGGCCTCGTCGACATCGTGCGGGGCGTATCCAGCCATGTCGCCATCGGTCGCGGCCACCGTCGCGGCAAGGCTCTCGACGCGTATTTCGCGCCGTGCCGCGTCGACGCGGAGCCCTAACGCCGAGCCGGCCGCCGCGCTGGGAATGATGATATGAAGGGACCGTGGCCGAGACTACGCCGCTCGAGGGCGCCCTACCGGAGCAGGAAACGCGCGAGTTCATTCGTGAGCACCGCGCACTCTTGTTCAAGCACGCGCGCGCCTACGTAAGGCAGAACGTCGAAAAGACCTCCGTCGAGGACATCGCCCGTGAGATGGAGCTCATGCTCGCGCAGCTCGGCGCTGCGGGCTCAAGGCTCACAAGCATCGCCTCCGCGGACTCGTATTTTCGAACGCTCGTGAGGCACGCTGTGGGCCGCGCGCGACGCCGCCACACGCTCATCCAACAGGTGGCCGCCGGCGACGACCTGAACGCCGTCTCCGACGACCTGCGGGCCCTCGACGCCGATCTGCCCCAAGCGCCGACGCGGGAGGACTCGGAGGCGCACGAGGCGCGCGAGCTCCTCGACGCGCTCAAAGAGCGACTCTCGGCCTCCGACCGGCTTGTCTTCGCCTTGCTCATCGAAGACGACGAGACGCTGGAAGGCGTGGCCACGCACCTTCTCTTGCCCTTCGTGGTCGTCGACGACGCGCGCTCCCGCATCCTGAAGGAGGCGGCGGCGCTGCGCGTCCACGCCGATCCCGATCGGCGCGATCCCGCGGCGAGCCCCGAGCTCCGTCGTGAAGCGAAGCTTCGCGTCTTGGCGCGCATCGCTGGCTCCGTCTCGAAGATGCCGCACGTGGCCGAGCCGCTCATCGCGCTGATCCGCAACGGCGACATGTCCGATGACCTCGAAGACGCCGTCGTCCATCTGGCGGAATGCGCCATCTGCCGCGCGCGGCTCACGGAGGGTGAAATCGAACACCAGAGCTTGGTGGTCATGGCCATCGAGGCGCCCAAGAAGAGCTCCACCGATTTGGCGCGCGCTGCGGAAGAAGCGGGCGCCAAGCTCCTCGACCGCGGGCCTGGGCGATGGACCGCCGTCGTCGACGCCGAGCGCGCGGCAAACTTCAAGACGTCGCTCGAAACCGGCGAACAGTCGCAAGTCACCAGGCTCGCCGTGGCGACCCCCGTCGACGTCCCCCGCGCCGACCGCACCATGTCGCTCCCGCCACCGGGCGACGGCGCGGGCACCGACGCCGCCGAGGTCGCCGCTTGGGTGCAGGTTGCACGTGCGCCCAAGCTGCGCTCCGGCGGCCCAAGCCCCGCGTGGGCCGCCTTTGCGGTGGCGACGGTGCTCTTCGCCATGGCGCTCGCCTACGTTCTCGCGACGCGATAGCGCGCCAAGGCCGACCGAGGTCCGTGGTCATGAGCGAAGTCCGCGTCCTTGAGCACATCCACGACGTCGACGAGGCGGCGTGGAACGGGCTCGTCGGGCCCGAGGACACCCCCTTCGTCGATTGGCGATGGCTTGCCGCGCTCGAAGAAACGGGGTGCGTTCGCGCCGAAGTCGGCTGGCTCCCTTGCCACCTGGCGGCCTACGAGGACGGACGCTTGGTCGCCGCCGCGCCCGCCTACTTGAAGGGAAACAGCGAAGGCGAGTTCGTCTTCGACTGGCGCTTCGCCGAGCTCGCCGCTCGCTTTGGCGTCGCGTACTACCCGAAGCTCGTGCTCGCGGTCCCTTTCACGCCGGCGACCGGGACCCGCTTCTTGGTCGCGAAGGGATTCGATCGCGAGCGCGCGACCAAGCTCCTCGGCGCAGCGGCCATCGAGCTCGCCAGGAGCGCCAACGCGTCGAGCGTCCATGCGCTCTTCCTTACTGAATCCGAGGTGAACGCGCTCGCGGGCCTCGGCTTTCGAGAGCGTCACGGTCTGCAGTACCATTGGCACCGCCGCGGGGCCCAATCGTTCGAGGACTTCCTCGGCCGGCTCCCGACGAAGAAGCGGACGCAGCTCCGCCGCGAACGGCGCAGGCCCGCCGAGAGCGGCATCGAGGTTCGAACCCTCGAGAGCGACGAGTACACGCCGACGATGGCGAAAACGATGCACCGCTTCTACTTGACCACTGTCGACAAGTTCATGTGGGGGCGTCGGTATCTGAACCCGTCGTTCTTTGAGCGAGTCGCTGAGCGCTTCCGCGATCGGCTCGCGTGGGTCGTCGCCACACGCGGCGCCAAGCCCATCGCCGGAGCGTTCAACATCGCCAGTGAGACGACGCTCTACGGTCGCTATTGGGGCGCCGACGAGGAGCTCCCGTTTCTTCATTTCAACGTCTGCTACTACCACGGCATCGATGAGTGCCTCCGCCGCGGCCTCGCCACCTTCGAGCCGGGCGCCGGCGGCGAGCACAAACACGCCCGGGGCTTCGACGCCACCGTGACTCGCTCCGCGCACCTGGTCTTCGAGCCGCGGCTTCGGGGCCTCATGGAGCGCTACTTCGACGACGAACGAGCCGCCATCGCGCGGCACCTCGAACACGGCGCCGACGAGGATTGACCCTTGCTGGAGCGCCGCTGAAACGACTCGCGGGCGCGTTGGCTCAGCGGCCGCCGTCCGGCACAAACGGCGGCGACAGCCCGTAGACCGGGCAGCAGGCGCCAGCGTCGTCAGGGGGCTGACCGTATTCCGCCATCACTCCGCCGTCGTCGTCGACGCGGCCATCAAAGGCCGCGGCGTCGCGCGCCCCGGCCTCAGAGGCGAAGACCGCTCCGTCGCGGACGGCGCCTCCGTCACCCGCCGCCGAGGTCGTCGCGGCGCCAGCGTCAGCGGCCGGTTCGTCCTTCACCGCGCCGCAGCCAGCCGCGAGCGAAAGCGCGAAGGTGAAGGTCGCCACGCGATCGAGCCGACCGCGAAGCGGCGGCACAGCCTTCGCCCCGAAGCCCGGAGCGACGGGCGCTGCGCAAAACGGGCACGCGTGATGATCCACGCGGATGTGGCGCTCGCAGGCGGAACACGGAAAGAGGGCAACGCGCATCCGGGCACGGTGCGCCGATGCCGCCGCGGGGCCAAACACCTTTGCCTCGCGGGACGTGGCGGGGACGCGGGCCGCATTCCGCGCCGGAATACGCCCGCTCCGCCGGCGCGTTTCGGTCAGCGAAACGAGTCTTTCGCGGCCCGCGTCTGACCGAGGGCCGTAGCGGCGTCGGCATCGGGCGAGACGCCGAGCGTCTTTCGAAGCTCGACCGACGCGGTACGCAAGAACGGGTTGGTGAGCAACTCCTCGCCGAGCGTGCCAGGGACCGTAACCTTCCCCGCGGCGCGCGCCGCGTCGACCTCGGCCGCCCGCCTCTTCACGTCATCGTTTTCGGGCTCGACGTGCGCGGCGAACCGCAAGTTCGAGGCCGTGTATTCGTGCCCGCAATAGACGCGCGTCGCTTGCGGAAGCGCGGCGAGCTTTTGGAGCGACGCGTGCATCATGGCCGGCGTCCCCTCGAAGAGGCGTCCGCAGCCCGCGAGGAAGAGCGTATCGCCAGTGAAGAGAGCGGCCGGCGCGCCGTCCTTCGACTCCACGAAGTAGGCCACCGCCCCCGTCGTGTGGCCGGGGATGTGAAGCACGCGTACGGAGAGCTCGCCGAAGGTGAAGGCCTCGCCGTCCTCTAGGAAGCCCGTCTGCTCGGGGATGCGCCCGCGGTCAGACACGTGCCCGAGGACGGGCACATCGGGGTTCGCTGAACGAACGCCGATCACGCCCCCCACGTGATCAGGATGATGGTGCGTCGCCCAGATAGCGTCGATGGGGAGCTTGTGGCTGGCGGCGCTCGAAAGAACCGGCTCCGCCTCCGACGGGTCGATGACGGCTGTCTTGCCGGTCACCGTGCAAGTCAGGAGGTACGCGTAGTTGTCCGAGAGGCACGGGATCGTCACAACCGCTGCGCTCATGCTCCACCGTCTTTCTTGAGGTAGGCGCCGTTGAGGCAACCTTCCTTGCACTTGGTCGGGGGTATCTCTTTGACGGCGTCGTCCATGGCTTTGAAGCGTTGGAGGGCGTCGCCCATGTCGTCGCGCTTGAGCGGCGTGGCTTCGGCGGGGTCGGCCACCACGTCAAAAACACGTTTCAATCCTTGGGCGCCGAACGAAATGACCTTCTTGTTGCCCGCCACAACGGCGCGGCGGCGATCGTTGTCGCTGGTTGGCGGCAGGTCGATGAAGACGTCGCGCGCCTCAGCTTCGGCGCCGTAGAGCTCGCCCACGAGACTCTTCCCTCGGAACTCCTTCGGCGCCTCGACCTCCAACAGTTCAAGGATCGTTCGCCCGAGATCGATGTGGCTGCGCGGCGTCTCCACCGTGCGAGGCGCCGCGTCCGGCGCGACGAACAAGAGCGGCACACGCACCAGCGGCTCCCACAGCTCGAAGCCGTGCGCGTAATGGTTGTGTTCCCCGAAGGCTTCGCCGTGATCCGCCGAGAGGATGAGCACGGTGCGGTCACCCCACGGCTTCGAGCGCACGAGGTCCACGAGCTTGCCCACGTAGTCGTCGGTGAAGGTCACCTCGGCGTCATACCGGTCGCGGAGCGACTTGCCGTACGGCCCCACGCCGGGGTGCGGCAGGTATTTGTCGTGCGGATCCATGAAGTGGTACCAGCCGAAGAACCGCTGCTTGTCGAGGGCCGGGTCGGCGAGCTGCTTCTCCGCCAGCTTCATGAGCTCCGGCGCCGTGATGTTCTCGTCGGTCGTGTTGTTCCACTTGAGGTTGGGGACGATCTCCCATCGCGCGAAGCCCTGATCGAAGCCTGCGGTCTTGAAGTAGCCGTGCGCGTGCGCTCCAAAGGTCGCGACGCTCTTGTCCTTCAGGACCTCGGGGAACATGAGGTTCTCCTTGGGGTAGGTCCCGAAGAAGTAGCCATCTCGCACGAGCTCGCTGGGGTACCGGGCCGCCAACAAGGCGCCGAGGCTCATCGACGTGTACGAAGAGACGGCATACGCGCGCGTGTAGACGACGGCGCGCTTGGCGAGCTCGGTCATCCGCGGCGCGATGGGGCGGGCGTAGCCGGTCCACGGCATGTCGGCTCGCAAGGAGTCGACGGTCACGAGCAGCACGTTGAGGCCCTTCGGCGGGCCCTTGCGCGTCGGTGCCCGCGCGGTGAGGGCCGAAGGCGCCGCGGCGGCCTGCGACAGCGACGCCCCCTGCGTCATGGAAGCGAGCGGGGTCGCGCCGCCCTCCGCTGCGGGAGGTGCGGTCACGACCCCGGACGGCGTGGGCGCGACTGAATGGCCGCACCCCCACCCGCCCGACGAAGCGGCGGCGAGAGCCATGACCAGCCCCGCACCGCGGTGGTGCAAGCGCTGAGTCCCCCGCCGCGTCTTCGTCGCGCTCGAACTCACTCGAAGAATGCGCGGTACACCGAGAGGGTGCTGTTGCCCTTCGGTTGGAGCTTGCCGGTGTACGTGACAGCGCCCTCAGAGACGGGGAACGCCTTCTGCGTGCACTTCGAGTAGGTCACCTTGATGGTGAGCGGCGCGTCGGGCGTCGCGTTGAAGACCACCGCGGCCGGGTCCTCGCCGCCTTGCGCTTCCGTAAGCGTGGGGTTGGGCGTGCCCTTGTAGTAGACGACCTTCGCGTCCGGTTGACCCTCGACCTCGATCTTCGCGCCCTGCGGGAAGTCAGCGGCCTTCGCGCTGCACGCGCCGCCGAGGTCCTTCATGGCGAAGCTGACGACGCCCTTGGCCGGGTCCGCCTTGAGCGTCGAGAGGAGGATGTCACCAACGCCCTTGTCGACGAAGCGGAGGCGGCCGTGATCGTAGTCGCCGGAGATCTTCATCTCCTGATCCACGAGCGTGAAGAACTTGCCCGCCGGGTCGCTGACCACGAGGTTGAACGCGGAGTCCTTGGCGACGTTGAGGACGTAGCCGCCCTTCGTATCGGTCGTCGCCTTGGCGCTGCCAGCCTCCACCGAGATGCCGGAAACGCCCGTCGCGCTCGAGTAGCCAATGATCTGGCCTTCAAACTTCGGGGTGCCGCTGCTGCTGCCCGAATCGCCCGAAGCGCCGCCATCACCGGCCGTGGTCCCCGGCGTCGTTGTCGCGTCACTGGAGCAGCCCCAAGCGCCCGCCCCGACCAAGCCCAACACAAGCACGCTACGAATCATCATGAAGCACACTCCTCTATTGAAAGACGGAACTCCAACGAGCCCCCCGTTACGTTAGCAGCGAAACGAGCGCCATGCTTTGAGGCGCTGTGGCGCCTCAGCGCGGGAGCGCGCTACGACGCGATGGTCACCATGAGTCGCTCTCGAAGCGCGAAGTACTCTTCGCTCACGCCGTAGAGAACGATCTCCTTCATGCGCTCCTTGACGGGAATACTCCCGTCGTCGGTCGCCCGAATGGCGTCGGCCGCGACGGCCAGATCGTGGGCCAGCGCGAAGCCCACGCGATCGCCGGTGAGGTCGATGGAGGTGACCCACTTCTTGAGGTCCAAGGAGCCGCCGCTTTGGAGCAGCTTCGAGACGAGGCTCGTGAGCATCTCCTTTTGCGTGCCCTGGAAGTCGCCCTGCATCGCCGCCATGGCCTCCGAGACCGGCCCCTGCACGTCCGGCGCGATGGGGAACTGCGGCACGCAGAGCTTGATGGCGGCGAAGAGCCAGGCCTTCAGCCCCGTGCCCGTCGGGACAAGGTGGCGGACGTAATAGCCAGGTCGGTACGACGCGAGGTGGCGACCGACGAGGTAGGCGAGCGCCTGCGGCGCCACCTGCTGCTCGAAGGCCGCGCGGCCGAGCACGATCGACGGCGTCGACGCGTGGAGGAAGCCGAGCCCGGCCGGGTCGTTGGGGTTCTGGAACACCGGCGGGGGCGTCATTCCGAGCACGCCGGCGGCGTAGTAGAGCGTCTGCGACACCGGGTACGGGTGCAGCGTGAGATCGATGGCGTAGCGGGCGTCGTAGCCCATCGCTTCGATCGGCTTCGTCCGCGCGCGCAAGATCGTGGGCTGGATCATCGCGAAGATCTTCGTCAGGAGCGCGTCCTGGTCGTAGTGCGCGATGCGGTCCCACTCGGCCGCGTCGAAGGCCGCCTTCGCCGGCGCCGCCGACTCCGACTTGTGGCGCTTGTAGAAGCGCTCCTCGTCGGGCCCCGCCTGGTTGAGCACGCTCAGCGCCTGGCACATGCACCACGCGGCATCGGCGCGCTGCGCGTCCGTGTAGAGCGTGCGGAGGAGCTTGTAGCTCTCGATGCGATACGGGTTGCGACGGAGGATTTGCGTCTGCGACTTGACGGCCTTGTCGAGGTATTGGGCGACGTCGCTGGCGTAGAGCTCCGCCAAGAGCTCGCTGCGCTGCTTGTTCTCGGGGTCGAAGGCTTGGGCCGCCTCGTAGGCATCAACGGCCATGTCCGGTTCGTTCAAGAACTTTTGATAGAGCTCGCCGAGCTGGTCGAGGATTTGGGGCAAACGCGACCGATCCTGCGCTTGCTTCGCGTGGTCAAGCTGGAGCTTGAGCATCCGCTCGACGCCGTCGTGATCACCCTCTTGGCGCCTTAGCTCGAGCGCCTCGTCGATGGTCTTCGTGAGCGACGGGTCGAACTCGATGGCGCGATCGTAGTAGACGAGCGCTTGCTTGCGCTCGTTCAATTGCCGAGCCGACACAATGGCGGCAGTCTGCATGTACTTCGCCCGTTGCTTCTTGTCCTCGACGAAGTCGGCGAGGCGCACGACGACGTCGACGAGCTTCGCCCAGTCTTTCTCCTCGGAGTAGAGCTGCATGAGGCGCGTCAGGAGCTTGCGATCGTCGGGCTTCTCCTCGAGGGCCGCGACGTAGGTCTTGGAGGCGAGGGGCTTGTCGTTCAGCTTCTGCAGGTAGACGTCGCCGATCTCGAGCAAGAGATCGAAGCGCTCCTGACCGGAGGCCACGTCGAGGCGACGCTTCTTCGTTTTGACGACTTCCTTCCAGTCGCTCTTGTCTTCGTAGAGCTTGGCGAGCGACCGGAGCGGGAGCGGGCTTGAGGGATCGCACTGGCTCGCCTCCGTGAGCAGCGGGATGGCAGGCCCGAACTCGCCGACACGGCGCATCGACTCGCCGAGGCCGTAGAGCACCTCGGCGCGCTCCGCGCCGGCCAGCGCCTTGTCGTGCTTGCCGACAAGATCCCCATAGACCTTGCGGGCGAGGTTCGCGTCGTTCTGATCGAGGAGCACGCGCGCAGCCTTGGCCAGCGAGTGGACGTCGTCGGGCGCGAGCCGCTGCAACGCTTCAACAGCGGTGACGATGCGCGCGCTCGCTGCCGTCGGAGGCACGGTCATGCGAGGCGCTGCGGTGGAGGCCGGCGGGAGCGAGTCGGAGCTCCGCGACTCGGGCGACGAGCCGGGCGCCGTGGACTTGGACACGGACTCGACGAAGCGCACCAGGGCGCGAACGGCGTCGTCCTTGGCGAGGACGCCGCTGCGGCCGGCGAGCGACTCGTAGGCCTTGGAGGCCTCGAGCATACGACCGGCTTCGAAGGCGAGATCGCCGAGCACCAAGAGCGCGTCGGCGTTGGTGCCGTCAAGCTCGAGGGCGCGCTTCGCCATTTGTTCGGCCTTCAGATCTTCCTTCAGCTTCGTGAGGTAGACCTTGGCTTGTTCGCCGAAGAGTCGTGCCTTGGCGAGGTCGCCCTCAGCCGTCGCGAGCTCCTTCTCGATGAGCGTGAGCACCGACGCGTAGTCGCCGCGGTGACCGAAGGCCTGCCGCAGCGCGGCGGAGGCCGCCGCGTCCCTCGGGTTTGACTCGAGGGCCAGCTTGTAGCGCTCGATGGCGCCATCCTTGTCGCCGCGGGCGTCTAGGAGGCGAGCCGCGCGGAGCCACTGCTCCGCCTTGAGCTCGGGCGTGGCGGCCTTGGCGGCCAGCGATTCGATGGCCGTCAGCGCCGCGTGGGCGTCGCCGCTCATCTCCTTGAGCTGGGCCAACGCTTCGAGGGCGCCGGCGTGGCCCGGCTGCAGCGCGAGCACCTGTTCGTACGTCTTGATGGCGCGCTCCGGTGAGCCGACCTGCTCGGCGAGCATGCGAGCCTTTGCGACGAACAGCTCGACGCGACGACCGTCGTCGTGCGTTATTCCAGCGTGACGCTCGAGGAGCTTCACGGCGTCTTCCCAACGGTTGAGCACGCGATAGAAGCGCGGCAACGACGTAAGCGCCGCGTCGTTCGCAGGATCGATCGCGAGCACCTGCTCGAGGCACTCGGCGGCCTTCGCCTGATCGAGGAACTCCTCGTCGTGGATGGCGGCCATTCGGTCGAAGAGGTTGATCTTCTGCCGCGGCGTGGCGGCAACCGCGATCTGACGCTCGAGGACCTCGAGCAGCTCGCGGTACTTGCCGGCGCGGTTGAAGATGCGGTCGAGGCCCTTGAGCGCGCCGAGGCTTGCGGGGTCGATGGCGAGCGCCTCTTCGTAGCGCTGCGTGGCCGCACCGAGATCGCTCAGGTGGTCTTCATAGACCTCGGCGACCTTGACGAGCGCGTCAGCCTTTTCGTTGCCACGTCGCGCCTCGGCGCGACGCTCGAGGATGCGCACGAGGCCCTGGAAGTCCCCTTCCCGCTCGGCGATCCGGCCGAGCGCGTCGCTGGCCTTTCCGTGGCCCGGGTCCTCCGCCAGGACCTGCTGGAAGATCTCCTTGGCGCGAGCGAGATCGTTGAGGCGAACCTCAAAGAGCTCGGCGGCCTCGGTGCGAAGGTCGCGGGCCCGCGGCGTGCTTGCGGCGGCGTCGGCGCGCGCGACAAGGACCTGAGCCAGCTCGGGCCACTGCTGTGCGCGGCGATAGATGAGCGTGAGCCCCTCTTGCGCGGCGTCGTTCGCCGGCTCCGTCGTCAGGATCTGCTGGTAAGCCATGAGCGCCATGTCAGGACGCTTGGCGCGCTCGTCGTACCAGCGCGCGGCGCGCGCCAGGAGCGCGTTCTTGTCGGTCACCGACAGCGTCTCGGCCTTGATGCCTTCGGTGACGGTCCCGAGGACCTCGCCCCAGCGCGTGGCGTTTTGGCCTGCGATGCGCTCGATTTCGCTCGCGTACTCGTCGGTGGAGGGCGACTCGCAGAGCGCCTGCGTGTAGGCCACGAGCGCCTGCTCCGCGTCGTCGAGCTCGTTGGTGTAGAGGCGGCCGATCTCGGCCATGATGCGAGCGCGCTCTTCGCCGGGCGACGCGCTCTCGCTCTTGCCGAGGAGCATCTCGACGATCTCGTCGAACTTGCCGAGAGCCTTGCGCACTTCTTCTAGCGCCACCGACGCGATGTCGTCGGATGGGTCGAGCTCGAGGACCTTCAGGTACGCGGCCTCGGCTTGCGCCTTGTCTTGCGCGGCGGCGTCGAAGATGCGCCCGGCGCGGAAGAGGAGCGATTTCTTGTGCTCCACCTCGCCGGCGTCGACGGCTTCGGAGGCCTTGAGGAACGCTTCCGCCACGGGGAGCGCGTCGGCGCCTTGGTCGATGGCCTTCTCGAGCGACATTGCCGCGTCCGAGTTGCCCGGCGCAGCCATCAGTGCCGCGATGAGCGCCTCGACGTCGGAAGCGGTGATCTTCGCGCCGCCGCCGCTCGCCGTGGCGCCGCGCCCGAGGCGTTCGAGCGCGTCGAGCAGCGCCTGCGCGTCACGCGGGCGTTGCGACGGATCCTTGGCGAGGAGCGACAGCACCCACTCGTCGAGCTCTTTTCCGACCCAACCGCGCGGCGCTTTGGCGCTCGGCGGCTCGGGCTTCTGAGCCGCGTGGGCGAAGGCCGCGTCGGTGGGGCTTTCGACGGGAAAAACCGGCTTGCCGCTAAGCAGCTCGTAGACCATGGCGCCGAACGAGTAGACGTCGGTGCGGGCGTCCGACGGCCTGCCGCGGACTTGCTCTGGCGCGATGGTGCGCGGCGAACCGAAGACCGCCAAGAAGCCAAAGCCGCTCCCGTTGGCCGTGGCGAGCCGCGGGCGCAGGCGGTCGCCGCCGAAGTCGATGAGCACCACCTTGGGATCGCCGCCCATGACTTCGGGCTTGGGCAAAAGCACGTGGTCGAGCTTGAGGTCGCCGTGGCATAGCTGCGCCTTGTGGAGCGCCGCGAGGGGCTGAAGAATGCCGCGCAGTAGCGCCTTCAGGTCGTTCATGTGCGTCGCGCCCATGCGCGCCTGGCGCTGCGCCAACGAGGGCGCGTCAACGTGCTCGTAGGCCACGTAGAACGTGCTGCCACGCGGTGACGTGAGCTCGCCGGCGTCGATGTCCTGCGGGAGGCCCGCGTGCTTGACGCTCGCGACGAGGCGATTCGCCGTCAGGAAGCGATGGACCGCTCGGCGATCGCGCGCGGCCTCGCGGCGCAGCGTCTTGAGCGTATAGGCCTTGCCCCCCTGCCGCGCGTTCTTCGCGAGATAGACGACGCCTAGGTCGCTCGACGAGAGCTTCTTCTCGATGAGGTAGGGCCCGAGCTCCGTTCCGACGGCCAGCTCGCCTTCACCAACAAGCGCGCCAATGTCACGTACGCGCGGGTCGACCTCGTTGCGCGACGAGAGGATGACGTCGACGAGCGCCTCGATGCGATCTCCGTCGACGCAGCGCTCTGTGAGCGCTTTGGCGAAACTTCCCTTCGCGGAAGCGCCGCCCACGTCTTTTGGGTCGAGCCCGAGGAGCCGTTCGCTCATCTGGGTGAGCTCTTCGAGCGAGTAGAGTCTCTCGAGTTCGCCGCGCAGGATTTCGATCGTCGTCATCAGATCCTCGGAACGTCCGTTGTCCCTCCCCAGGCACATGCCAGAGGAGTCGTCGCTAAGCCGGGGCCGAAAAGGTGGCCAAAGCTCTCACCCAGGCCAGGCAAGGGCGCAAGTGCGGCCTCGCGCCTGGGCCCGCGGGTTCTAGCGCAAAGGCAGGACGGAGACAGCGGAAAACTGCCGTATTTCGGGCACAGTACGGCGCTTCGGACCGCGCGCTAGCGCGGTCGAGATGCAAAGGAGACGCTCGCCGGATAATCGTGCGGCGTCGGAGCGCCGCTGGCAGACTGTGCGGATGCCTGGCACCAATCGCACGGCTCCGGCCGTCGGCCTCGTGCTGGCCCTGGTGGCCGGAGGCCCTCTCTGGGCGTGTCAGCTCCTCTTGACCGCCTCGACCAACGTTGTGACAGATCCGGGCGGCGCCGACGGACGTGCCGGCGATTCCTCAGAGGACGCGCCGATTCCGGTGGGCGACGACGCTGGTGCCGCCGACGGAGAAGCGGCCGACGCGCCCCAAAGGAGCATTCGTTGCGACAACGCGGGCACCGTGACGTGCACCGCAGCGACGCAGCGCTGTTGCTGGCGGGCGGATGCATCGCAGGGCAGCTGCGTCACCCTCCCCGGCTCCTGCGCCACGGACCAGGCCGCCCTCGACTGCACGACGTCCCTGAGCTGTGCCCAAGGGAACGTCTGCTGCGTCGAGACTTCGGCGCTTCCGACGCCGGTTTTCCGCCTCAAAGCGACGTGCCGCCCAGTTGAAGACTGCAACATCGCCGCGAAGGGCATTCTCTGCGACGTCGTTGAGGACTGCGCTGGCGTCGGCGATGGGGGCTGGATATGTCGCGGCGCGGGGGGCGGCGAAGACATCTACCCCGAGTCCCTTAGCCGCGAGTGCTACCCACGGTAGCTGGTGGCCGTTGGAGCAACGCTGCCGCTCAGTGCGCGCGCAAGCGGTCGACGCCCGGGTGCGACTTGTCGCCCGGCTCGTGGCGCGGGTTCGCGCTCTTCACCGTGCCATCGGCGCCTGGCTGGTTGAGCAGCAAGTCCTTGGCGTAGATGAACTGATCGCGCGAGTCGTACGGCGTCGCGTGGAGGCCCGTATCCATCCGGATCGCGTCGCACGGACACGCCTCCACGCAGAAGCCGCAGAAGATGCAGCGCAGCTCGTCGATGACGAACTTCACCGGGTACCGCTCGTAGCCGCGGCGCTTGTCGCCCTCGGCGTATTCGCCAGCCTCGATGAAGATGCATTGAGCGGGGCACGCCGTGGAGCAGCACAAACACGCAACGCAACGCGGACTCCCGTCTTCGCGCTGCGTGAGGCGATGCAGCCCGCGGAAGCGCTCCGGGTACGGGCGCTTCTGCTCCGGGTACGAGATGGTGCTGATGCCGTCGTCGTAGCGCTCGAGCACCGGGTCGGGGCGCTCGCCGCGAACCATCTCCTTCGTGTTCTTGAAGAAGTGCTTCATCGACACGCCGAGACCTTTGACGATCTCCGGCAGGTACGACTGCGTCGTTGGCGAGCGGTCGACGTACTCGACGACGACGGCAGCGCCCTTGGTGACCGGCGGCTTCTTGGGAAAGGTCGAGGTGGCCATGATTTAGATTTCCGTCTCGTTAGGCCTGCATCGCGGACGACTGGGTGCCACCGAGCGCCGCGGCCAGCTTGGCAGAGGAACCGATGACCAAGCGCTCGCGGCGCTTCGGTTGAACGAAGAGGACGACCAGGGCCACCACCATCGCCGTGAGGAGCCCCGCGACGACCGCCTGGGTGACCTCGCCGGCAAGCTTGAAGCCGTCGTGCACGTTGGCGCCAGCTTGATCGATGGCGAGGTAGAGGACCCCCGTCACCATCACGTTGGCAAGCGCTGCCGGGAGGAGCACGCGCCAGCCGAGCTTCATGAGCTGGTCGTAGCGGAAACGCGGCAGACTCCAGCGCACGACCGCCTGGAACCAGCAGACGATGAGCGTCTTGCCGAAGAAGGCCACGATGCCAATGCCGGTCATCGCGAGGTGCGAGATGGGCAGTCGGACGAGCGTATCTCCCCCGAAGGCGAGCGTGAAGCCGTCGCGGTGGAAGAACGGGAGCGCCCAGCCACCGAGGAAGATGGTCACGAGCAGCATCGAGCTGGTCACGACCTCCATGTACTCGGCGAAGTAGAACATGCCGAACTTCATGCCCGAATATTCGGTGAAGTAGCCGCTGACGAGCTCGCTCTCGGCCTCCGGCAAGTCGAAGGGAATGCGCTTCTGTTCGGCCACGGCGGCGACGAAGAAGAGCACGAAGGCGACCGGCTGGACGAAGACGCCCCAGGCGTTTTCGCTCTGCCAGCGGACCATGTCGTCGAGGCGAACGGTGCCGTAGATCATCATGGCGCCGATAAGCGAGAGGCCCATGGCGACTTCGTAGCTCACCATCTGGCTGGCGGCGCGGAGCGCCCCGAGGAGCGCGAACTTGTTGTCGCTCGCCCAGCCGGCGATGGCGGCGCCGACGACGCCCGTGCCCGCGATGGCGAACACGTAGAGGATGCCGACGTTGAGCGGCGCGACGGCCATCTCGACGGGGGCGACGGTGCGAACGACGCCGGCGGCGTTCTTGAGCTCCATCGTCATGGAGGGGCACACGCCGTAGCGCGGCACCACGGGGAGCTTTCGCATCCAATCGAAGAGGCCGTCGGGCTCGGCGAGCGGCGAGAGGAACTGCGGGCAGACGGTGTCTCCCATCGGGATGACCGCACAGAGCGCCAGCACCGGCGCCATGGAAAGGATGGGCGCGATGGCGAAGAGCAACTTGTCGGCCTTGGGCGGCACGAAGTCTTCCTTGAAGAAGAACTTCACGCCGTCGGCGGCCGTGTGCAGGAGGCCGGCGATGCGGAGCTCAAACTTGCCGATCTTGATGACGGCGCGGTTGGGCCCGACGCGATCTTGGATCATCGCGCCTTGCCGGCGGTCGACCCACGTGAGCAAGCCCCCCACGTTGATGAGGAACCCGAACATGAGGACGATCTTGATGATCGCCCAGATGAGATCCGCTGAGGTCATCGCGTCATTCCTCTTCCGGTGCCGCTGCTGGTGATCGCCGTCATGCGCTTGCCGTTGGGGGCGCCGCGTGGACGGAGCTGGACGAGGGCGCGAGCAACGCCTTCACGGCGGCGCGCACCTCCTTGAGTTTTGACCAGGAGGCCTCGACGCCGATGCTCTGGCCAACCTTCGCGGCGTGCTCCCACGCCGGCCGACTCGCGCCCATCGGCTCGAGGGCCTTGTCGGCCACCTGGCGCAGGCCCTTCGCGTTCACGAACGTGCCCGAGGCTTCCGCCCAGGAGCAGGCCGGCAGGACGATGTCCGCCGCCTTCGTCAACGCGCCTTCGTGCGCTGCGATGGTGACGAGCGTCGTCGCGTCCGCGAGGTTGGCGCCGTCGTCGTCGAGGCGGCCTGGCGTCGAACCGCCGAGCGCCACCACGTGGGTCACGCGACCGGCCTTCACGTCATCCATGAACGTCGCAAACGGCTTCGCCGTCGGCGCCAGTTGGGCCACGCCGAGCGTGTTCGAGTTCTTGTCGGCGGCGATGAGGATGTCGTCGGCGTAGCCGGCGCCGCGCCCGGACCAGTAGAGGGCCTTGGACCCGAAGAGGGTCGCGCCAAGCTCGACCATCGCCCAGTTGTCCTCAAGCGAGTGCTGCGCCGACAAGATGACCGCAATGCTCGAGTGCGGAACGCCCTGGAAGCGGCGCCGCAATTCCTCGTGAGCTTGCGCCTCCGTGACGACGTTGCCGCCCACGCGAGGCTCCGTCACGCGGTGCTCGTGCGCCTCTTTGTAGGTCACCATGCCGTCGTCGCACATCCAGTACTTGTTGACGGCCTCGTTATCGCGCGGCCTATACCGGTGCGCCTTGTTGTAACGCGGGTCGAAGTCGAGGTGCGTGTTGCAGCCGGTGGCGCAGCCCTGGCAAACCGACGACGCCGTGCGCAAGAACCAGACGCGCGCCTTGAAGCGGAAGTCCTTGGTGGTGAGCGCGCCGACGGGGCAGACGTGCTCGGTCATGAACGTGTATTTGCCTTCGAGCTGGCGGCCGGGCGCCACCATGATCTCGTTCAGGTTGCCGCGCTCGCGCATCTCGAGGACCGGGTCCTTGGCGACCTCCTCCATGAAGCGGATGCAGCGCGTGCACATGACGCAGCGCTCGGCGTCGTAGACGATGGTCGACCCGAACTCGACGGCCTTCGGCTTGTGCACCGGCTCGTCCCGCATGCGCTTCTGGAAGCGGCCGTGCTCGAGCCAATAATCTTGCAGTTTACACTCACCCGACTGGTCGCAGATGGGGCAGTCGACGGGGTGGTTGAGCAGCAAAAATTCCTGGACGGCGCCGCGGGCCTTCTTGACCTCTTCGCTCGTCTCGCCCCTCACGTCCATGCCGTCTTGCGCCGCCATCTGGCACGCCGGCTGGAGCTTCGGCTTCTTCGTCGGCCGGTAGTCGCCCACGGAGGCGTCCCACTCGAGGATGTCGAGGAGCATCGGACGCTGGCCCGCCGGCGGCGCGATCTCGACGAGGCACATGCGGCAGTTGGCCGGCGCCGAAAGGCCCGGGTGCCAGCAATAGTGGGGGATCTCGATGCCCTGCCGAGCCGCGGCCTTGATGATGCTCTCACCGGGCTCGAAGGGGATCTCGCGTCCGTCGTACTTGAAGGTCGGCATGGCGCTTTCGGTTCGTTGCGATGAGGTCAGTCGAGGAAGATGCTTGGGCGTCGTGCGCGATCAGTGATCGCACTCTCCGCCGATCATGTTGAGCGAGCCGAAGGTCGGCACGATATCGCTGAGCATGGTGCCGGTGATGAGCTGTTCGAGGCCGCTCGTGATGGCGAAACACGGCGGCCTGATTCGCACGCGGTACGGGGTGCCGCTGCCGTCGGAGACGAGGTAGAACCCGAGCTCGCCGTTGCCGCCTTCGGTGTACGAATAGACCTCGCCGGCGGGGATCTTTGCTCCCTCCATGATCAGCTTGAAGTGCTGAATCGTGGCCTCGATGGTCGTGTAGACGTCCTTCTTCGGGGGCAGAACGAAGCGCGGGTCGTCGCAGTTCATGGGGCCGTCGTCGGGCATGCGCTCCAGCACCTGCTCGAGAATGCGTCGCGATTGGCGGAGCTCGGCGAGGCGCACGAGAAAACGATCGAGGGTGTCGCCGTTCTTGCCGACGGGGACGTCAAACTCGACCTCGTCGTACTTCAGGTACGGGTGCGCCTTGCGCACGTCGTAGTCGACGCCGGTGGCGCGGAGGCACGGGCCCGTCCACGAGAGCGCAATGGCGTCGGCTTGGCTGATCTTCCCGACGCCTTCGAGGCGGTCTAGGAAGATGCGGTTCTTGAGGAGGAGCTTCTCGCCCTCCTCGATGAGACCGATGACCCGAGGCATCGCCGCGCGGCACGCTTCTTTGAACGACGGCGTCGGCGGCGCCGCCATGCCGCCGATGCGGCCGAACGAGTGCGTGAGCCGCGCGCCGGTCTCCTCTTCGAGGATGTCCCAGATCATGTCACGCGCCTTGACGAACCAGAGGAACGGCGTGAACGCGCCGAGCTCCATGGCCATGGCGCCGGTGGAGGTTATGTGATCGCTCATGCGAGCGAGCTCCCCGAGCGCCATGCGGTACCACTGGCTCCGCTCCGGGACGACGAGGCCACAGAGCTTCTCGACGGCCAGCGCGTAGCCGACGTTGTTGAGCATCGGCGACACGTAGTTGAGGCGATCGGTGTACGGGAAGACCTGCGCCCAGGTGCCGCGTTCGCACATCTTCTCGAAGCCGCGGTGCAGGTAGCCGATTTGCACGTCGGCTTTGGTGATGGTCTCGCCGGAGAGCTCCAAGACAATGCGGACGGTGCCGTGCATCGCCGGGTGCGAGGGCCCCATGTTGAGGTGCATGGGCTCGGCGGGAAGCTCGAGCTCTCCGTCTTCGAGCTCGATGTCGATAGGCTCCATCAGCTCGCTCCGTTTTCGTCTTTGGTGGCGGGAAGCCAGTTCTGTCGGCCGAAGCTCATGCCTTCGTCTTCGCGGAACGGCGCGAGCTTCTCGAGGGGCAAACCCGCCTCCTCTTCCGTGCGGTAGGCCACGAGCGGCTGAGTCTTCTGCGCCGGATAGTCCTTGAGGAGCGGGTGCCCCGTGAACTCGGGGTACATGAGGATGCGGCGCAGGTCGGGGTGGCCGCGGAAGGTCACGCCGCTCATGTCGTAGACCTCACGCTCGAACCAGTTGGCGCCGGCCCAGATGGCCGTGACGCTGTCGAGCTCCGCGCCTTCCATCTCTTCGTCGCCGACGCGCGTCTTGACGCGGATGCGGTGGCGCTTCGTCGTCGAGTAGAGGTGCATGACGACCTCCATGCGCGGCGTGCGCTTGGGAAAGTCGACGCCGCACAGATCGATGAACATGTCGAAGTCGAGGGCTGCGTCTTCCCGGAGGAAGGCCGCGACGGCGCGCCATACGCCCGATTCCACGATGGCCGTGTCGTCGCCGAGGTTGTCGTGCGTCTCGAGGATCGCCGCGCCGAAGCGCGCCTTCAGCTTGTCGAGGGCAACCTTGCTCACTTGCTCGCTCCTTCGCGGTCGTCGTGGGCGAGATCGCGCCCGCTGCGGAGCTGCACGAGCGCCGGATCTTGGCGAGGCTTCACGATGCCCGGCGTGCGATCGCCGTGGGCGATCTTGTCTTGCAGCAACATCAGGCCGTCGAGGACCGCTTCCGGCCGTGGCGGACAACCAGGCACGTAAATGTCGCAGCGGATGATTTTGTCGATGCCCGGCACCGTCGTGTAGTTGTCGTAGAAGCCGCCGCAGCTGGCGCACGTACCGAAGGCGAGCACGTACTTCGGATCCATCATCTGCTCGTAGATGCGACGGAGCACCGGCGCTTGCCGCTGGCTGATGGTGCCGACGACCCACAGGAGGTCCGACTGGCGCGGCGAGAAGCGCGGAGCCTCGGCGCCGAAGCGCGCCACGTCGAAGCGAGGCCCGGCGACGCTCATGAACTCCATGCCGCAACAGGCCGTGACGAACGGGTATTGAAAGAGCGAGTACTTGCGCGCCCAGTTGAGCAGGGCGTCAAGCTTCGTGGTCGCGAAGCCGCTCTCGGAGCCGGATAGGGTGACGGTGCGGTTCATCAGGTCTCCCAATCGAGTGCGCCCTTGCGCCAGACGTAAACGAGGCCAACGACAATGACGGCGAGGAAGCCGCCCATCGACGCGAGCGCAGTCCAGCCGAGGGACCGGAACTGAATCGCCCACGGGTAGATGAAGACGGTCTCGATGTCGAAGACCACGAAGAGAATCGCCGTGAGGTAGAACTTCACCGACAGCTTCACGTGCCGGCCGCCGGTGCTCTCCGAGCCGCACTCGCACGGCTGCCTCTTCTCGGCCGTCGGGTTCTTGGGCCCGAGGAACGTGGCGCCGGCCCAGAAGAGCCCCGCCAGCCCGAAGGCGACGAGGATCATCAGGACCAGCGGTCCGTAGGTGGCGACCAGGTTCATCGCGGTCTCCTGTTCGGCGCGCGGCGTGCGCGACGAACGTTCATGGGGCTGTTTCTACTTCTAGGAAGCTGCTCCTAGCGAACCAGTCCACCGAACCTCACGCGACCGACTGCGAAGAGCGAGGGCCGGCGCCCGCAAAGTCCGAGTCTTTCGAACCGGAACTGTGCGAGAAAGCGCGGAAAATCGGACAACGTGTAGTCGTTCCGCGGGGTTATGTCAATGAGTCCCGCGCCCCGGTTCAAGCGAATCGGAGGGCACGACCCCGACCGATTGCGCGTGGCCTTCAGCGCGTGGCTTGCGTCGCGACCCAGGACGTCAGCGCGGGGCCGAGGACCGTCTCGATGCGCCTCATGTCTTCGGCGATCTCGCGCTCGCCAACGCCCGCCGCGAGGGCGTCGCGGAGGCAGGCATAGGCCGCGAGGTGACGCCCGCGGCGAAGGAACGCTTTGCCTAGCATCGGCATGATCTCGCTGGCCGCCCCCCCAAAAGCGAGGGCGCGACGGAGCGGACCCACGGCCTCGCCCGCGCGATCGTTGATGAGGAGCGCCTCGCCGAGCCGACGGAAGAGGTCGGCCGCGGCGACGCCCTCTTGCGCGTATTGAATGCCGATGCGGAAGACCTCTTCCGCTTGCTCGTACTCACCGAGATGGACGCAGGCCGAACCTAGGAGCCCGAGGCCCTTCGAGATCAGCGCGCGCGCATCGGGCGAGAGTGTCTGGCCCTCGGGCGTGCGCAGGAAGATCGAGAGCGGCGCGGGCCACGCGCCCAGGAGACCGATGACCTTGGGCCACTCCTTCTTGAGAGCGGCGGCCTCGGCCTCCGCGACCTTCGACAGATCGATGGCGCTGCGGGCCGGTGCGCTGACGCGGTCGAGCTCCTCGCGGACATGGAGGCGCACGCGCGTGCGGAAGGCGTCGAGATCGTAGAGCTCGTCTTGGCCGTCGCGGGAGACGCCGATTTCGGTGCCTTCCTTGCTGAATACGAGGCGTGTGAGCGAATAGCCGAAGAGCGGCGAGAGCAGGAGGTAGCGGACGCCAATGAAGAGCTGGACCGCTTCGACCTCCGTCTCACGCGTCGGAACCGGCGGGTCGCGATCTTCCTCGATGAGCAAGGCACCGACGAGGCGACGACGGAAGTCTGCGAGCGTCAGCCTTTGCGGCTCAAGCTCCCCTTCTCCGTCGCCCATGCCGACCACGAAGTCGACGAGCGTTTGGTCCGGTGAGCGTCGGTCAACGGTGAGGGCCGTGATGCGAGCGCCGACGATGATGGAGAACGCGAAGAAGCGCTCGCCGACGATCTCGCAGAGAGCCTGGAAGCTCCCGATGCCCTCGCCGATGCGCTCGAACCAGCCGTCGGTTCGGACCGAATCGAGAGAGAATTCCTGACGAAGATCGTTGTCGTGCATGAGGGAAGTCGCCGTGCAGGCGCTCGCGCGGCGCATTCAAGGTACACGAACCACCCGCTCCTTTGTACGGAGAGTTTTCGAGCTTGGGACGCGCCCCTTCGCCGAGCGCGCCGCCTCGCCACCCAACCGGCCGCTTCCACGTCAGGCCCAGTGCCGACAGACCGCTTTTACCCCACAACCCTCGCACCGCTTTAGGTCCCGTCGCGAGGGGCAGCGCTGGAGCATGCCCAGGTGGCAAAGGGCGAAATCGTATTTCGTTGGGTCGGCCGGGTCGTAGATCGCGAGGGCCCGGGTGATTTCCTCGGTCGTCTGCCACGAGAGCCCCTGCCGCTTCGTAAAGCCGAGGTTCCGAGAGAGCTTGTGGATGTGCGTGTCGACGGGGCACAGCAAGACGGCCGGGTCGACGGGCCAGAGCCCCAGGTCGACGCCATCGTTGGGGCGAACCATCCAGCGCAAGAACAGAAAGAGGCGCTTCGAGCCGCTGCTCCGCCTGGGATCGGGCAAGAGGTGCGCGGGACCCCGCCGCTCCTTTGAGGTGAGCTGACCGTGAGCGCGGATGGCGTCGCAGAGCTCTGCGAGCGCTTCGCGAACCGTGCCCTTCTCCTCGAGTCGCGCCGCGAAGAAGCGGCCGATGGAGCCGGCCTCGCGCTGCACGCGGCGCGCTCCATAGAGGAGACCCACGATGTCTTCGTCGCGAAACACGCGGTGCTTCCAGCCGGCGAGGCGCCGCATCAGGTCGTCTCGGTCGTCCGCGACGCGCGTCGGCGTCGGCCCGAGGCGTTGAGCGAGATCCTCGACCTTGGCGCGAATGGTCTTCACGTTCCCAAAGGCGACGAGCGCGCACACGAGCCCCATGAGCTCTTGGTCGAGGGGACGACGAAACCGGTGCACAAGGCCGACGGGATCGGCCGCGAGACGCCGCTGCACATCGCACGTCGCGAGGACCTCCTCGAGGACGGCGCCGATGCGGCGGAGGCGCGCGGCCTCCTTCCCTTCTCCGCGTGCCGGTCTCATCGCTAGCCTCGTCGTGGTTGAGAGGACCCATGGATAGAATCAAGCCGGCGGAAAAACCAGGGTCGCGGCCCCGGCGAAAGGACCCGCATGGCGCCGACAGTTTTCTGTATCGTAGCCGGCGGTGGATGATCGGCTGAAGACCCTCGACGAGCTCTCGCTCTCGGATCTCGAGGCCGTGCGCCTCATCTTGCGCGGCGACTCGGTCATCGATTGGCACCGGCTCAACTTCGCCGACGACGACGAGATCCGCGAGTTCATCGCGGCCCAGGAGTTCCGCCCCGACGACCCCAACGACCGCGCGCGTCTCGAGCAAATCAAGACGGAAGCCATCGTCTACCTGCGCCGCAACTTCGACTACCCGATCCCCAAGCCCGTCGAGGTGGCGAGCTTCGAGGAGCTCTGCCGAATCGCCGGCGGCAAGGGCCATCGGCAGATGTGCGCCTGCACGATCTTGAAGTGCATGCACATCATCCACCACGTGGCCGGCCGCGAGCTGCTCTTCACGCTCCCGCTCTCTGACCAAGAGGTCTTCCACATCGTCGAAGAGAAGGTCTACCGGGTCATCGGCAGCATGCTGGCCGGTGGGTTTCCCATCACCGAGTTCGTCGGCGGCCGCAAACACCAGGACTCGCTCTACACGAAGCTCCTGTCCAAGCAGGAGACCATCGCCGCACAGATCTACGACAAGTTGCGGTTTCGCATCGTGACGCGAACCTTCGACGACATCATTCCGGTCCTCGAATACCTGACGAAGAAGCTCTTCCCATTCAACTACGTCGTCCCCGGTCAGAGCATCAACTCCATGGTGCCCTTCCGAAACTTCGCGATGAACAACCCAAGCCTCCGGGCCATGCTCCCGGAGCTGCAGGGGCCGCGCGACGACGACTTCACGCCCACCGACAACACCTTCACGGCCGAGTCGTACAAGGTCATTCACACAGTGGTCGACATGCCGGTGCGCTTGCCGCCGCGCCTCCTCGAGAAGGCGCCGCCGTCGGCGTGGACCCTCGGCCCCGTCATCTTCGTCATCTGCGAGTTTCAGATCATCGACCGCAACACCGAGGCCAACAACGAGCTCGGAGACGCGTCGCACGCGCAATACAAGGAGCGGCAGAAGAAGGCGGTCATGCGCCGGCTGCAGCTCGGCGTGCGCGAGATGAAGACGCCGCCATCGCGCGTCCCCGAATCGAAGCGCGCACCGAGCGAGCGGCCCGAGACGAAGGAGCCGCCGGTGCGCGAGCGGCCCCAGGCGGCGGCGCCATCGCGGCCGAGCCGCGTCCCGCCGACGGTGCAGAAGCCGGCGCCGCCGCCGTCGAAGCCAACGTTGCCGCGGGCGAGCACGCCGCCGCGCGCGTCGACGAAGACGAGCCGCTCGCCGAGGCCTACGCGCCGCAGGGGGTGAGCGCTACTCAGTCGTCGTCGCCGTCGGCCTCGGCGGCGCGAAGCCCCAGTCGCGCCAGCGTGCGCTGCAAGAAGCGCCGGCTCACGCCGGAAAGCTCGGCGGCGCGGCTCACGTTGCCGCCGGTCTTTTCGAGCATCGCGCGCACGTAGATGCTCTCAAAGGCCTCGAGCCACGCCTCGCGCGCCTCCTTGAGCGGCAGGTGAAGCGGCACGATGGCCTCGATGCCCGCCGGCAGCGCGCGCTTGGCGCTCGCGGCCGCCTGCGTCGCCGGCGTTCCCGTCGTGGGGCCGAAGGCGACGGCGCGCTCGAGCGCGTTGCGCAGCTCGCGCACGTTGCCGGGCCAGGCGCGCTGCTGAAGCGCTTCGACGTAGGCCTGCGGCAACTCGCCGACGCCGCCGAGCTTCTCGTAGAAGCGCGCGGCCAAGAGCGGAATGTCGTCGCGGCGAGCGCGCAGCGGCGGGAGGCGGACCTCGAAGACGGCCAATCGATAGAAGAGGTCTTCGCGAAAGGTGCCTTCGTTGACGGCCTTCGCGAGGGGCCGGTTCGTCGCCGCGACCACGCGCACGTCGATCGGTGTCGCCGTGTTGGCGCCGACGCGCCGAACCGATTTGGTCTCGAGCGCGCGCAGAAGCTTCGGCTGGAGCGCGACCGGCATCTCGCCGATCTCGTCCAAGAAGAGCGTGCCACCGGAGGCCTCCTCGAAGACGCCGCGCCGGTTGGAGACGGCGCCGCTGAAGGCGCCGCGCACGTGACCGAAGAGCTCGCTCTCGACGAGGTGTTCGGGGATGGCGCCGCAGTCGACGGGCACGAAGGGGCCTGCATGGCGCCTGGATGCGGCGTGGAGGGAGCGAGCCACGACGTCCTTGCCGGTGCCCGTCTCGCCGGTCACGAGCAACGTCGAGTCGGTCGGTGCGATGCGCTCCAAGGCCGAATACACGCGCCGCATCTCGAGGCTCGCGCCGAGGAGCTCGCCAAACTCGCCGCGCTCCGAGACGGGCACGAGCATCGGCTCGTCGCCGACCTCGACGCGAAAGGCGCTCTCGCCGACGCGCACGACGGAGCCCGCCGGCACCTCGGCGTCGCGGAAGCGAATGCCATCGACGACGACGCCGTTGGTGCTCTCGCAATCGCGAACGACGATGCTGTCGCCGCGCACGAAGACCTCGCAGTGAAGTCGCGAGACGGTGCGATCGGCGAGCGTGAGATCGGTGCCGGCGCCGCTGCCGACGCGCGCGCCAGAGGCGGGCACCACAGCCCGCTCGCCGCGAGAAGGCCCTTCGACGACGACGAGCTCCACCGAGAGGACGCGTTCTCGACCGGCGAGCTCTTGCGCGACGCGCTCCGTCTTGTCCATGGGCATGGGCTTGAGCATGGGATCCTACCGGAGACGCCCACGGACATGAACCGGCACCGCTCGGCGTGGGGTTGGGCGTCAGCGCCGCTCGGCCTTGGCCAAGAGATCCGCCGCGCCGCGGAGCAGCGAGACAAGCGCCTCGGCCGTCTCGGCCGGCGCCTCCAAACGCAAGCTACCGTTCGGCAGGCGCTCCACGACGAGGCTCTCGAAGAGCGCCCGCACCGCCGCCGCCGACGTCGGCGAAGCGCCCTCGGTCGCCGTCGACAATCTCGCTGGCGGAAGGCTCTCGGGTGCCGGCGCGATGGGATCGTCGGTGCCCGTTGGCGTCGGCGCACCGCCCTCCACCGCCGCGTCGGCTTCCGGCGCCGCCACGGCCTCCGGCGGCAGCACCTTGGCGAGCGACGTCAGAAACGAGGCCGAACGCTCGAAGCGGATCGAGTCGTCGTCGCTCTCGAAGAGTCCGCGAAAGAGCGCTCGCTTGTCGCCTACGAGGCCGCGCACGCGCGCCTCGATGCCGTCGGCCGACGAGAACAGGTAGACGGACACGGGGCGCTTCTGGCCAAAACGATGGACGCGGCCGATGCGCTGTTCGAGCACCGCCGGGTTCCAAGGGAACTCGAGGTTGACGAGCGCCGACGCCGCGCGCTGCAGGTTGAGGCCCACTCCGCCAGCGTCGGTGAGGAAGAGCAAGCGGAACGCCGGGTCGTCGTGGAAGCGGAGCACGTTCTCGCGTCGGCGCTTGTCGGGCTCCGCCCCTGTGAAGAAGCCGGTCGTCAGCCCGCTCGCGGCCACGAGATCGTGCACGGCCCAATTGGCCCACTTGAGCATGCGTCGCCACTGGCTAAAGACGACGACCTTGAGTCCTTGCGCCACGACCAGCTCACGAACGAGCTCGCGAAACTCCTCGAGCTTGGGGCTTCCGAGCGTGGCCAGGGTGTCCTTCGGCGAGACATCCTTGAGCGCGGCCCAGTGTTCTTCGTCGGCCGGCAAGATGGCGGCATTGCAAAGCATCCGCTGGAGGTTCAAGAGCTTCATGAGCTGCAGGAACTCGGGCGGCCGGAGCGGCCGCCTTTGCCTTATCGACACGAGGGCCGCGATTTCCCGGTTGTAGAGATCATGATCAGCGCGCTGCGCGGAGCCCATGGGCAATGCGCGCTCGTGATCGCTGCGCTCCGGGAGCTGCGAGAGGACCTCGGCGCGCGTGCGCCGAACCACGAAGGGTTCGATGCGCTCTCGCAGCGTCGCGAGGTTCTTCGCGCCAGTGACGGTGGTCGAGCCGTCGGAGCGCTCCGCGTGGAAGCAGTCGAGGCGCCACTTGGGCTCCATGGCGTGGTCGTCGAGCCACTCGACGAGCGAGGCGAGCTCGTCGAGGCGATTCTCGAACGGCGTGCCGGTGACGACCCATCGGTAGGTCGGCGTCATGGACTTCATGACGAGGCTCGTCTTCGCCGCCCAGTTCTTGATGCGCTGCGCTTCGTCCAAGACCATGAGGTCGGGCCGGAACGCGCGCACCGCCTCGGCGTCACGAACCACCTGCTCGTAGTTCATGAGCACCATGCCCCGCTTGGTGCTTCGCAGGGCCCGCTCGCGGTCTTTCGCTGGACCGTCGACGAGCGTCACCTCTTCGCTCGAGACCTCCTGCCATTCGCGGGCCCACTGATCTTTGAGCGGCGCCGGCACGACGATGAGCGCTCGCTCGATGGAGCCCGAAGCGAAGAGCGCGCTCGCGGCGGCAATGACCTGCGTCGTCTTGCCGAGTCCCATGTCGTCGCCAAGGAGCAGGCGACCGCTGTACAAGAGGCGGCTCACGCCTTCCTTTTGGTAAGGAAAGAGCGCGCGCTTTCCGCGCATCGCCCGCGAGTGGCGCGCCGAAAGCGACGCGTTGGTGGCAAAAACGGTCTGCCGCGCGACGCGTGCGTCGAGCTCCTCGACGACAGCGGCCGCCGCAGGGCTCACGGCGTCGCCGAGCTTGCGAACGAGCTTTCGCGCGTGAGCGGCGAACGGCGCCGCGGAGGCGACATCCCCGTTGGCGCGGTGGAGGCCTTCGTAGACCTCCTGGAAGAAGAGCTCGGCGCCCGGCACGCGCGCTGTCAGGAAGAGCCTCCAGAAGGGTTCGCCGGCGCCGAGCCAAGGGCGGATCGGGTCCCAGTCGAGCGTGGGCCGCGGCGCGAACTTGGAAGCGCCCGCTCCGCTCGCCGCGTCGCCAGCATTCGCGCGCACGAAGACCGTGTGTTTGCAGAGGCCAAGCGCGTTTCGCAGAAAGTCGGCGCAAGAGCACGACGCCTCGCCGGGGCCGTCGCCATACACCGCGACGTTGTATTCGCGCGCCGCGCCGGTCTCGACGACGTAGCGACCAGCGGCCACGCGCCGCGCTTTCCCGGCGAAGGCCTCGCCCGATGCGACGCGCCTCTTGATGGCTTCGGTCATCCCGAGGCGCGCTTCGACGTCGTCGGGCGAGCGCTCGAGGACGTAGCGGGCCCAGGCGCCGGGCGGTGTGATCT
Organism: Myxococcales bacterium; assembly: GCA_016703425.1. NCBI lineage: Bacteria > Pseudomonadati > Myxococcota > Myxococcia > Myxococcales > Myxococcales bacterium. The sequence continues at coordinate 181,774 of JADJCA010000001.1, read as the reverse complement.
TGGCCGCCGTGAACCGCGCCAAAAGCTCGCGCGCCATCTCCGTCGCGGTCTCCACCGGGGCCGCACGCCGCGACGCGTTTCCGTCTTTCATTTGCGACCGTAAGGATTCGGCGGGGGGCGGCGGCGGGTCGGCGAGATCGAGCGGAGGCCTCGCTTTGCCATCGGGCCGCACCGACTTCGGACGCCCCGGCGCAGGCGCCGTAGGCGTTGGCGCGGGGGCGGACGGTAACGCTGCGGCGACGTTCTTCTCCGGCGGGGGCGTCGTCGTCGCTTCGACTGTGGGCCCGTCGCTGGTCCTCGGCGCCGCGATCCGCTCGGGCTCGGAAAATGCTGCCGGCATAGACCGTGCGGGAACGGACGGTGGCGCCGAAGTCCCGCGAAGCGCGAAGGCCAAGGCGGCCACCAGGACGACGCCAACGAGCCCCGCGGCCACGAACGTGCCCTTCGGCGTGCGGCGCGGAAGCCCCACGCCGCGAAGCGATATGCTCCCTTCCACGACCGGCCCCGCGGGCGGCGGCGTGACCGCGATCACAGTGGACGCCTCGGGTATCATGGTCGGGCCCGAGCCGGCGTCCTCGGGGTTGCGCATCCGCTCGCGAAGCTGTTCGCGACGAGCGTCGAGGGCCGGGCCGAGGACGGCTTTCACAAAGGCCGCCACGTCGCGATGCGTCCCGACGAGGCCGACCGACGCCCTCTCGAGGGCGGACAGAAGCTCGGTCATCGTGCTGAAACGCGCCGACTTCGACTTCTCGAGCGCCTTCGCGATCACCTCATCGAGGGGCCGCAACGCAAGGTTGACCTCCGAGACGGGCCGGGCCTTGTGGCGCTGCACGCGTTCAACCGTTTCGAGGTCGCCGTCGACGCGAAAGAGGCGCTTTTGCGATAGCGCTTCCCAAGCGACGACACCCAACGAGAAAACATCGAGGCGCGCGTCAATCGCCTGACCGCGGAGCGCCTCCGGGGCCGCGTAAGCGATCTTCCCCTTGAAGACGCCCTCCGACGTCGCGTAGCCGTCGGCGCGCTTGTATTTCGCAACCCCAAAGTCGCCGACGCGCGTGACGCCATCGGCGCCAACGAGGAGGTTCTCTGGCGAGACGTCGCGATGAACGACCCCGAGCTTCACGCCAGCCTCGTTCTCGAGCTCGTGCGCGGCCGCGAGGCCCGCCGCGGAATCGAGCAAGATACGGAGTACGACGCCGATTGGCGCGGGTACGCCGGCTTCAAGGGCCCGCGACAGGAGCTGCGCCAGCGAGGCGCCCTCGATGTACGGCATGACCAGCGTCACGGTGTCGTCGGACACTTCGACATCGCGAACCTCGACCACGTTGGCGTGATGGATGCGCGAAGCGAGCAGCGCCTCTTCGACGATGGCGCGCCGCGCGTCGATGTCGAGGGCGAGGTGCGGGTGCGCTTCCTTCAACGCCACGAGCTGACGGAAACCGAGCGCGCCCTCCAGGACGCCGACATGCACCGTGCCCATCCCGCCGGCCGCGAGGCGAAGGAGCTTCTTGTAGGCGCGCGGGGCGCGGGGAGCTCCACTCGCGGTCACGCTAGAAGCTCCCAAGCGCGAAGACGCCGTTCGGTGTCACGCCGACGCGCGCGCGCGCGGGGCGCCAGTCGACAAAGACGAGACCAAGCGCCGCGGTGATCACGCCAAGACCGCCGGTGGCCGCGAGGAGCACGTTGGTGCGCGTCCTTGCCGACGTGCCCTCACGGGAGAGCGCCGCACACCCGTCGCTCTCGAACGAGCTGCACCTCTTGGCCACGAAGTCGTCGTGGAGGGAGCGAGTGTCAAGGGCGGACCAGGTGGCAGCGGCCCCCGCGAGGACGGTGAGTCCGCCGGCTGCAAAGAAGAACGCCGGAGACACGCCCCCCTTTCGGGCATCTTCGCGTGGCGGCGTCGGATTCGGCGCCGCGCCCGGCGGCGTCGGCGGCGTCGCAGGCGCTGATGCGGGAGCGCCCTCGGACGCGGCGCGCGCGGTCTTGCCCGAGAAGGTCGCTTCTGTCGTCGCGCCTGCACCAACGACGATGAGGCGCTGCTCTGTCTCACCGGCCACCTGGACCACGACGGTGTGTTGCCCCGCGCGCACCCATTGCTCTAGCTCGACGGGAAGCGGCGCACCGTCGAGCGTCGCGAGGCACGAGCCCTTGGGCAAACACGCGATGCGGAGCTGGCCCGCCCGCGCGATGAACTTGGAGCGCGCCGTCTCGACGCGGGGCGTTGTCTTCGCGTCGAGCGCGCGACCTCGGGCTCGCGCGACGAGCTCCATGCCGAGGCCGGGTTCGTCGGCCAGCATCGCTGCGTCGAGCGCTGCCGCGAACGCGACGTCGCTGGGCACCTCCGCGTCAGCCCGCGCAAAGGCCTCGGCGGCGCGCCGGTAGTTGCCCTGCTTGTGGAGCCGTGCACCTTGGGCGTAGGCGTCACGGGCGCGCGACTCGGCATCTTCGGCGCCGGCGTGCGGTGACGCGCAGGCCGCCGCCGCGGCGACCGCCACGCCTAAGACGCGGGCGAGCCGCGGCCGGGCTGTCTCGACGCCTCGCGCTCTCATCGGCTCATTTCCCTCGCTCATTCGCCACGGTCACTCGACAGGGTCACTCGACAGGGTAGAGCGGCGGCGGCTTGTGAGGGCACGAGCACGCGCACAAGCGGAACGCCTACCACGAGGAGGAGGAACACGACGCCAGCCACTGCGGCCGCCGTGTAGCCGCGCTTGACGACAAGCTCGTCGGCGGAGGCGATGGCCTTCTCCACCTGCAGAACGGCGCGCTCCTTCTCTTGGCGTTCGCGCACGAGGCCCTCAACCGACATGCGCGCGCCGTCGAAGTCGGCGCCGAAGGTCTTGTTGTCCATGAGCGCGGTGCGGCCGAAGTCGCTGAGCGCCACGCGAAGGCGCTTGTGCGCGTCATCGACGCCCGCCGACCGCGTGCTCGTCTGCCGGCGCAGCCGCTCGGCCGCGTCGCCGCGAGCCTTTCGCAAGGGTCCCGCTTCGCGCTCGACGGCGGCGCGTGCGGCGCGAGGCGCGTCGAGCTTGCGCTTGGCCGCGGCGAGCAGCGGCGTCAGGCGTTCGAGCTCAGCCTCTTGCGCCGCGCGCTCGGCGTCGCGCTCGGGTCCCACGGCCCCTGCCCTCGCCTCAATCTCGAGCCGCTTGAGTCGCGCCTCGGCCCGCTTCCTAGAGTCTTCGAGCTTGGCGAGCTCCGCCTCGAGGTCCTTGGAGTCGGCGTCGATCTTGGCGATGCGCGCGTCGAGCGCCGACAGCTTCCCGTCGACCTCCGCGCACACCCTCTTGAAGTTCTCGTGCTCGCTCGCCAGCGCGCTGTCGCGCGAGAACAGGAGCGCCTCGACCTCCGCGATGGGCATGAGGGCGCGCGAATAGACCGGATTGGACTCGGCGACGCTGCGGGCGCGCTCGGCGAAGGCCACGATGGCGTCTTCGACGCTGGATTCGAGGGCTGTTACGCGCGCCTTGCGCTCCGCGAGCTCGAGGCGAAGCTCCGCCTGCCGCTTCCGCACGCGCAAGCTGTAGAGCGGCGTCAGGTAGATCTGCGTCGGCGGTTCGCCGTAGTCGGCGAAGGCGCGGATCTCGAAAGGGTCGAAGCCGTCTTCATCGAGGCCGATGTTCCGATGCAGCGCCGTTTGCGTGGCCGCGCGCGGCACCGCCAGCTGCCCGTCGGCGCCGATGCGAAGGCCCGTCTGCTTGCCCTGCTGCCTCGCGAGGCCAGGGGCCAAAGACCCGCTCGGTCCCTTGAGGTCGAGGTCGAAAGCGCCGACGGCGGAAATCGCGGCGCCGCAGCGCGGGCACGCCGTCGCTTCGGCCGGCAGGCTCGATTGGCACCGGGGGCAATCGCTCATTCGATGGCCCAAGATGCTATCGCGGTCCCGCGCCCCGGGCCCAGCGGCCGGCGGTATTTTTCGGCGTGAGAACCGGCGGTTTTCCCGAGCGGGCCGTGGAAAAACCGGTAACCTCCGCGCCCATGAAGCTCTACGGGAGCCACGTGACCCCCATCGCGCAAGAGATCGTCCGCTTGCTGACCTCTACGACCGACCACGGCATCGAGGCGGAGAGCCCGCGCGAGGTCATCCTGGACATCGAGGCGGTCCTCAAGAACTACCTCGCCGTCGAGAAGGACGTGAACGACAAGGCCAAGGAGCTCCTCGATCGGACAGGCCGCTCGATGGATCAGTACCAGAAGGTTCGCGAGCAGATCGCCGAGTCAAAGGGCATCCGCGTCGGCGACGAGATGCTCGACCACCTCTTGGACGAGATCGTCTCGAGCTTCCACCGCTCCCCCCACGTCGACGAGATCTACGACGAAGACGTCGAGCTGCGCCGCAAGATGGCGCCCATCTTCAAGAAGCACTTCGGCGCCGAAGACAGCCTCGAGTCGGAGATTCGCGCCCAGCTCAAGCACGTTCAAGAAGGAACGCCGCTATGGGAAATCGAGCACGCCCGCGTCGCCGAGCAAATCCGGCGCAAGCGCGGCCTCGCCTGAAGGGCGCGACTTCTTCGATGAAGAGCAGGCCATGAAGAGCATGACCGGCCACGGTCTCGGGTCGGCGCCGCTCAGCGACGAAAACCCCGCCCGCGGCGCCCTCGAGGTCGAGCTCCGAACGGTCAATCACCGCTTCCTCGACGTGCGTGTGCGCGTCCCGCGCGAGCTCTCCGACTACGGCACGCTCTTCGAACAGATGGCCCGCGAGGCGCTCGCTCGCGGCCGCGTCGACATCACCGTCCGCGCCGAGCTGCAGGCCGGCGCGCGTCCCGTCCTCGACCGCGACCGGGCCAAGGCGGCGTACCGCGAGCTGTGCGCCTTGCGCGACGAGGTGGCGCCCGGCGCCGACGTGCCGCTGTCGCTGCTCGCGGGCATCCCTGATCTGTTCGCGAGCACGGTGCGCCGCGAGGACGAAGACGCCATCCGCCTCGCGGCGCGCAAAGCCTTCGACGCCGCGCTCGCGTCGCTCGGCGAAATGCGCGCGCGCGAAGGCGCCGCCCTCGCCGCCGATCTGCTCTCGCGGCTCACGCGCATCGGCGAGCTCGCCGACGCCGTCGAGGCGCGGGCCCCGGAAATCTTGGACGGCCACAAGAAGCGCCTCGCCGAACGGGCCCACCGGCTCAAGGCCTCGGTCGAAGGCGGCGGCGCCATCGACGACGCCCGACTCGAGACGGAGATCGCCCTCTTCGCCGCCCGCGTCGACGCCCCCGAGGAGCTGACGCGGCTCCGCGCGCACTGCGCCCAAGTCGGCGGCATGTGGGCCAAAGAGGGCAGCGTGGGTCGGCGCCTCGAGTTTTTGCTGCAAGAAATGCAGCGCGAGGCCAACACCACGGCGGCGAAGTGCGCCGATGCTCGCGTTTCTCACGCCATTGTCGACATCAAGGCGGAGATCGAGCGCATGCGCGAACAGGTCCAAAACATCGAGTAACGCGCTTCGCGATCCCTGACGAGGGAAGGTGGTTTTCTGGAGGCCTCGCGGCCGCCAAGAGGGCTAGAATGGCGCTCCCCATGCTTCCTGCGCCGACGGTCCTCACGGGCCTGACTCACGCGAGCGACTTTTTGCTCATCATCCTCTCGTCACCGAGCGGCGCCGGGAAGACGACGCTGTGCCGGCGGCTTCAGGAGAAATTCCCCGACCTCACCTTCAGCGTCTCGCATACGACGCGCAAGGCGCGACCGAAAGAGGTCGACGGCCGCGACTACCATTTCGTGTCGCGGGAGCAGTTTGAAGGGCTCATCGCCGAGGGCGCCTTCGTCGAGTGGGCCGAGGTGCACGGCAACCTCTACGGCACGTCCCTCGCGGAGATCGAACGCGCCAAGCGCGCCACCGATTGCGGCGGCCTCATCTTCGACATCGACTACCAGGGCGCTCGCCAGATCCGCGCGAAGGTCCCCGACGTCGTGGCCGTCTTCATTCTGCCGCCGTCGATGGACGAGCTCTTGCGCCGCCTTCGCGGCCGCGCCAGCGAGACGGAAGACGTTGTGCAGCGGCGCTTTCAGGTCGCCAAGCGCGAGATCGAGCACTACGCGCTCTTCGACTACATCCTCGTGAACGACACGCTCGACCGCGCGTCGGAGACGCTCTTTGGCATCGTCCACGCGGAGCGCACGCGCCGCGAGCGACGCGCGCCTTTGGCAGAGATGCTCCTTCGCGCCGACGTCACGTCGCCGGGGCGAGAGCACAAACACGAGCGGGAGCGGGAGCCAAAGGACTCATGAACGTCCTCGGCGTCATCGGCGGCAGCGGCCTCTACGAGCTTCCTGGCCTCGCCAACGTCGAGACGGTCGCCGTCGACACGCCGTACGGCGCGCCGAGCGACGTCCTCGTTCGCGGGACCCTCGGCGACACGGTGCTCCTTTTTTTGCCCCGCCACGGCCGCGGCCACCGCGTTCCGCCCCACCGCATCAACTACCGCGCGAACGTGTGCGCGATGAAGCTCTCGGGCGCGACGCACCTCGTGAGCGTCAGCGCCGTGGGCTCGATGCGCGAGGCGATCGTGCCGGGGCACCTCGTTGTGCCCGATCAAACCATCGACCTCACCAAGGGCCGCACCTCGACGTTCTTCGACGACGTAGCCGTCCACGTGCCTTTCGCCGACCCCGTGTGCAAAGACCTCGCCGAGGCCCTCGCGACGGCGGCGGAGCGCGGAGACCCCACGGGCACCGTGCACCGCGGCGGCACGTACCTCTGTATGGAAGGCCCGCAGTTTTCGACGCGGGCCGAGAGCTTGCTCTACCGGTCGTGGGGCGTGTCGGTCATCGGCATGACCGCGCTTCCCGAGGCGAAGCTCGCCCGCGAGGCCGAGCTGCCTTACGCGACGTTGGCCCTCGCCACCGACTACGACTGCTGGCACGAGAGCGAGGAGGATGTCTCCGTCGAAGCCGTCTTGGCCGTGATGCGGGCCAACGTGGAGCGCGCCAAGCGGGCCTTGGTTGAGCTGGAGCCGCGGCTTCCGGACGCCAAAAAGAGCCGCGCTCACGACATCTTGGCGGGGGCCTGCTCACGGCGCCGGCGGCCATCCCGGAAGATGCGCGCCAGCGCCTCCGGTGGCTCCTCAAGGGACCGCTTTCGGAGTAAGGTCCCGCCCGCCGTTTCGTTTGTTACGCAAGCTCGCCTCTGACTAGCCGGTGCTAGGCGGCGGCGCGCCCTGCCAGGAGTCTCCGTGCAAACAGAATCATCCGCGCTCATCGTTGGCTCGCTCGCGTTCGACGACCTCGAAATGCCCACCGGCAATTTCGATAACGTCCTCGGCGGCGCGGCCACCTATTCGTCGCTCGCCGCCTCGCTCTTGGCCCCGGTCCGCATCGTCGGCGTCGTCGGGTCCGACTTCGGCGAGGAGCACCTTCGGATGATGCAGGCCCGCGGCATCGACACCCACGGCGTCGAGCGCGCGTCAGGCAAGACCTTCCGCTGGCGTGGCCGCTACGCGGCCGACCTCCTCAGCCGCACAACGCTCGACACGCAGCTCAACGTCTTCGCCGACTTCCGCCCGAAGATCCCCGCCGCCTACAAGAAGAGCGACTTCGTCCTCCTCGGAAACATTCACCCGGCGCTGCAGCTCGAGGTCTTGGACCAGATCGAAAAGCCGCGGCTGACGCTCGCCGACACGATGAACTTTTGGATCTCCGGCGAGCCCAAGCTCCTCGCCGAGATGCTCCGCCGCATCGACCTCTTGATCATCAACGAGGAAGAAGCGCGCGACCTCTCGGGCATCCACAACGTCTCGCGCGCCGCCGCCGACATCCTGCGCCGCGGCCCGTCGCGCCTCATCATCAAGCGCGGCGAATACGGCGCCATGCTCTTCGACAACTCCGGCATGTTCTTCGTGCCCGGCTACCCGCTCGAGGAGGTCCTCGACCCCACGGGCGCCGGCGACACCTTCGCGGGAGGCCTCCTGGGCTACCTCACGAAACACTCCGACCCGTCCCCCAACGCTGTTCGCCGCGCCATGTTCTTCGCGTCGGCGCTCGCGTCGTTCTGCGTCGAGGAGATCGGCACGCGGCGCCTCACGGGCGTATCGAAGGCCGACCTCAAGAAGCGCGTCGAAGGCTTCGTCCGGCTCGTCGACTTCGGCGGGAACCTCGTGCTCGCGGACTGACCCGCGGCTCGTCCCCCTACGCCTCTCTCTCCTCGCCAAGACTCTTCGCTTGTTGCCGCCTGCCTCGGAGCTCCGGTCCATGAAACGATCTCACTTCATCGTTCTCGGTCTTGCCACCACGGGCCTCACGGCGCTCGTCTTCGCCTGCGGCTTCGACCCGCCGGAGAAGAACCCGACGCCGCCGACGGGCGCCAGCGGTGGCTGCTTCGCAGGCCCCGGAGAGTTCCCGACGCCGGACTGCGATCCGCGCCCCGCCGGTCCCGACGGCAAGCCCCTCGCCGAGTGCCCGGCGACGGCGAGCGGCATCTGCTCCGAGACGAAGACCTCGAGCTGCTGCAAGATCGAAGCGAAGTGCGGCGATCAGTCGACGTGCATGCCCCTCTCGGACAACAAGGGCAAGTCGGTCATCGATCTGCGCATGCGCCGCCTCAACATCGCAGCGCCGGCGGCCCTCGCCGATCCGTTCATCCAGAACGTCGTCGTCACCAAGAACCTCGACCTCAAGGCCAATGGCAAGGGCGGACCCTTCTGTGGCGAAACAGGGCAAGGCGCGTTCAACTGGCTGCTCCGCGTCGACAAGACAGCCGGCGAGATGACCACGGGAGGGGCGCCGCCCGTCGATGATCCGTTCGCCAAAGGCTATTGCTTCTACCAGCAGAAGCGCGGGTCCATCACCGTCGAGTCGGCGAAGAGCAAGGCGACGTTCACGGGCGACAGCTTCGACACGGCCTCGATCCCCAAGCTGAACGTGCCGATCTTCGTCGGTGGCGACATCAACAATGTCGTCGTTTTGCCGCTCAGCGACGCGACCTTCAAGAAGATCACCATTTCGGCTGACGGCAATTGTGTTGGCAAGTTCGCGCCCGGTGGCGTCTCCAAGGACTGCAGCGACGACCCGACGGCGTGCCAAAAGTGGCACACGGCCGGGAGCCTTGGCGCGTACATCACGATCGAAGAGGCCGACGAGGTCGAGGTCCGCGACTTGAGCTCGAGCTTGTGCGTCGTCCTCACGAAGGCGCCCAAGAACGCGCAGAACAAGTGCCCCCGCGGCGCCGACGGCAAGGTGGCGGCGAAGGGCGACTATTGCTCGACGTCGAAGAAGGCTGGCGACTGCGCCGACTCCTTCTGGCTCGCGGCCACGTTCGCGGCTAGCGCGTCGATCATCAACGACGGGTCCAGCACGCCGGAGTGCCAGGGCAAGACGACCACGCCCCCGGACGCTGGCAGCGATGCCACGACGGATGCGTCGGTTGACGCGCCGAGCGACGCACCGGCGTCGACGGACAGCGCGACCGACGCGGCGCAAGACGCGCCGAGCGACGCCGCCACCGGCGGCTGAGCGGCTCGCGTCGCTGACGTCCTCCGCTGACGCAGTCGGCACGCGCGCAATCGCGTCTTCGCCGACGCACGAAGCGGCGCGAATGGGTCCGTCCCCGGCCCAGCGTCAAGGGCGATCAGGATGACCCAAACGGGACGGTTCGTACGCGACCGCACGCGACGCTTTTCGGGCCCCTGTTGATTTGCGGCCCAGGTGAAAGAGCCGCCGGGTCGGGCCCCCAACGGGACCGTAAATGCACCCCGCCCGCGCTGGCACGTGCCCTGCTCTACCTCTCGTCGCGGACCCAGACCCCCGCCTCGAAAGGAACTCATCATGAGCACCACCACTTCGGCAAAGACCGACTCGCTTCTGATGGGGCTCGAAGGCGCCCAGCTCGACGCCGTCGTCGGTGGCGACAACCCCGGCATGGGCCCGTACACGCCGCCGTTTCTGTGGTTCCAGCGCGAATCCGAGAACGTCGAAGACTGGCGACACGACGGCGCCTGCTACCGCTTCGAGTACGAGGACGACGACGGCGAGTGAGCTTGCTCGGACACTGACGCCGCGCGGGCGCGCACGCCGACGGACGATTTTCTCCCGCGAGGCGGGCGCGACGGGAGCAGCGTATTACCCCCCAAACGCCGGCGAAATCCCGTGCGACCCCCCTGTGAATGACGTAGACCACGCCGTCCGCGTACGGCGTGTTTTGCCGCCCGACGGCCGCTTTCCTTGGGGTGAACGATGTCACGGTCGCTACAGAAGCTCCTCCTTGCCATCGCGATCCTGCTCACCGCCTGCGGCGGCGCCGGCACGGCGGCCTCAGGCTGCGGTACGTCTTCCCCTGAGGCCTTCGCGCGAAACGAGCGCGTCCCCGGCGCCGGCGCGGTGCGCGTGACGCGGAGCGGCCTGGACTTCCTTGCCGAAAGCGCGCCCTCGCTCGCGGGGACGCTCCTCGCGGCCGACGGCGGCGTCGTCGATGCGGGCGGCGTCACGACCTTCCCGATCCCGACGTCGCAACAGGCGGGCGCGGCCGACGGCGGAACGCCGTACACGATCCGCATTTGCCCCGCGGGCCCGAAGCCCAACGCGACGCCGCCCGATTGCGAGGTCGAGGTCGACATGGGCAAGGCGAGCTTCCAGCTCGACGCCGTGTTGCCCAACGTGGTGCGCCTCCACGGCGAGGTGCCCGTTCGCCTCTCGAAGCTGCCCATCGCGGTCGACTATACGGGGGTGCCCGGCCTGCCGGTCACCGACGTGGTCACCGGCGCTGTGGGCGTCGGCGCCGTGAGCGACGCCGGTTGCTTGCATGATCCCGCCAACGGCAATCCGCTGACGAAGACCGTCCCCGACGTCGCATGGAAGAAGTTTCCCCTCGACGTGACGCTCCCCATCGTCGCCGAGACCCTCGAGCCGCGCGACGGCTACACCAAGATCGACATCGACGCGGCGAAGATCGACGTGAAGATCGGCGGCGAAGACATCGCCATCTGCGCCACCTGCGGCGCCGTCTTCGACACCATCGGCCTGTGCGGCTTCATCGTGGACCAAGCCAAGAAGAGCGCCGTCGACGCGCTCCAAACCGGAGCGCTTGGCGATCAACTGAAGGCGCAGCTCAAGACGAGCTTGTGCGAGCTCCCCGACGTCACGAAGACGCCGCAATGCCCCAAGGGCACGTTGCCGCGCGACGGCCTCTGCGTCTTCGCCACCAAGACGAGCGTCTGCGCCGCGAAGCTTCTCGGCACCGCAGGTCGCCTGGAGTCAGCGCTCGGCGGATTGTCTGGTGACGGCACGCTCGACTACCTGTTCGCCGCGAACGGTCCGCTCGATCCGGCGCCGGGCCTCGGCGCCGACGACGCGGGCTACGCGGGCCACACGCCCAACGGCATGACGTTCACGCTCTTCGGCGGCTCGAAGCCCACCGTCATCTCGAAGTGCGTGCCGCCGGTGACGCCCACCTTCCCCGTCGGCATTCCCACGCCCGACGAGCTCCGCGCGAACGCCATCACGCCGTGGCCCGCCGGCACCACGGGGCCCCACTTGGGCTTCGCCCTCTCGGGCCGCTTCCTCGACTACCTGCTCAGCGGCATCTACTCGAGCGGCGCGCTCTGCCTGGGCGCGACCACGGAGCAAGTCGACGCGCTGAAGACGGGGCTCCTCAGCGTCGTCATACCGTCGCTCAAGAACCTCACCTTCGAACAGCGCGGCGCCGCCATGGCCATCGCGACGCGGCCTCAAGTGCCGCCCCGCATCGAGCTCGGCACCGGCGCCGACCTCAAGACCGATCCGCTCTTGCGTTTGAAGCTCGATCGCTTCGCCATCGACTTCTACGTCTTCCACCTCGACCGATTCGTTCGCGTCTTGACGTTCACCGCCGATCTATCGATCCCGATCAACCTCCAGACCGCGAAAGACGAGAAGAACCCGAACGGCGGCCTCTTGCCGGTCGTTGGTGAGATGGGGGTCGCGAACGCGAAAGTCACCGCCAGTGAAATGCTCTCGGAAGACCCGGCCAAGATCACGAGCGCCCTCGAGACCGTCGTCGGCGGGCTCACCAACCAGGTCGGCGGCAACATCGCGCCCGTCGATCTCGCCGGCGCCCTCGGCACGCCGGGCCTTCGCCTCACGATCCCCGATGGCGGCATTCGGCGCCTCAAGAAGGGCGAAGATCTGTTCCTTGGGATCTTCGCGAACCTCGAGAAGGGCCCTGCCACACCGGCACCCGCCGGCGCCCGCGCCGATCTGGAGGAGCTCGAGGTCCAGAAGGACGGCATGAGCCTCTCGACGCTGTCGCGCGCCACGTTGCCGCGCCTTCGGGCGCGTTTCTCGTCGGCCAGCGATCGCGACGGCGAAGGCCGACCGCGCGACGTGGAGTTCTCGTACGCCATCGACCAAGGCGCCCGCAGCGCGTGGTCTGCGGCCCGCGAGGTCGACATTCGCAAGGACGAGCTGTCGCTTCAAGGGCGCCACAAGCTCCGCGTCTGGGCTCGCGTGGCCGGCCAGGCCTCCACCGAGGACGTGACGCCTGCCGAGGCGCCCTTCGTCATTGACGCGCTCGCGCCCGATCTCGACGTGGCCGAGCCGCGCTCGGGGACGCTCCGCGTCGACGCCCGCGACTTCGTCTCGGACCGCGCGGCGCTCCGCGGTCGCGTTCAGCTCGACGACGACGCCTTCGGTCCGTGGCTCGCCGTGGACAACCTCGCTTCCATAAGCACCGGCTCGGCGCGCCGCGCGACCGTCGAGGTCAAAGACGAAGAGGGCAACATCGGCCGCGTCGCCTTGACGCTCATCCGCGGGCGAAACGATCCCACCCTGGCGGGTGCGGCTCCTGCGGCGGCGTGCGGATGCCGCGCTGCGGGCCTCTCGCCCGTCGGCGCCGGCGAGGGGCTCGCGCTCTTCGGTGCCGCAACGCTCTTGGGCATCGCGCTCCTTCGCCGTCGTCGCGCGGGCGGCCGAGGGCTCGCCGTGTCCTGGCAGGCCGTGGCCGCCGTGTCGGGTCTCGCACTCTTGCCGCTCGTGCCCGCGTGCTCGTGCAGCGACGAGGCGGAGCCGGCCCTGTGCGGTCCGTCATGCAAGGACCCCTGCGGTCCTCCGCTACCCGTCGGCATGGTTGGCGCGTACACCTCGCTCGCCAAAGCGAAGAGCGGAACCCTTTACGTAAGCGGTTATGCCGACGCGAACATCGGCGACGTAGCCACCGGTCTCTACGGCGACTTGGTCTTCGGCACCTTCGACAAGGCCAAGGGCGCCGTTGCGTGGGAGTTCGTCGACGGTGTGCCAGCACGCACCGATGGCACATGCCCGACGGCGGACCGCCAAGGGTTCCGCGGTGGCGAGACGGAGCCGGGCGATGACGTGGGCCTTTGGACGAGCCTCGCGCTCGGCGAAGGCGAGACGCCGCTCATCGCGTACCACGACGCGACCCATCGAACCTTGAAGTTTGCCCACAAGGGTGAAGGTCGCTGGCAAAGCCATGTGGTCTTTGAAAAATCGAAGACCGACATCGGCCGCTACGCGAAACTGCTCGTGGTCGAAAACAAGCCCGTCGTGATCTTCCTCGTGGTCGAGCCTGGGCAAGGCGGCAAGCAACGGAGCCGCATCGTCCTCGGCAAGAGCCGCACCTCCCGCCCGAACGCGCAGAGCGACTGGACCTTCACTGACGTGTCCGTCGACGACGACACGCCGTGTTGGGCTGGCACATGCGCCGGCGGTGAGGCCTGCTCGAAGGCGATGCGCGCGTGCACGAAGACCCTCGGCGGCTGCGCGCCCGCGTGCGCAGCCGGCACGGCGTGTTTGCCAGGCGACGGTGGCGTGCCGGCGTGCCTCGACACGCACAGCGATCCGCTCGTTCAATCGCACCCCGACGCGGTGGGGATCTACCTCTCGGCGGCCGTCGGGCCCTCCGGCATCGGCATCGTGGCCTACGATCGGCCGCACGGAAATCTGTTGTCGTTCACGCCGCGCGGCGACTCCTTCGAGCGCCACATCTTGGACGGCGAGACCGGCTCGCGCGCCGATGGCTCGGCCAAAGACACCGGAGACGTGGGCCTCGGCGCGTCGCTCTTCATCACCGCGTCCGACGAGTGGCACATCGCCTGCGTCGACGGCACCAAGGAGAGCCTCGTGCACCTCGTCGCGAAGGGCGGCGTCAACGTGGTGGCGCGCGACGTCGTCGACGACGGCACGACGCCCACTGGCGCGGCCTTCGCCGACGGAAAACACGTGGTGGGCGACGACGCAACCATCCGCGTCGACGACGCGGGCGCGGTCACCATCTGCTACCAAGACGCAACGGCGCTGGAGCTTCGCTGCGCGGTGAGCGCTCCGGGCCAGGCTTTCGTTCGCTCGACGGTCTCGCAGCCAGGGAGATTCGGAGGCTTCTTCCCTCAGCTCGTGCCGGGCTCACGCGAGGTCGTGAGCCACTGGCGCTCTCTCGATCGCGGAGCAAGGGTCTACACGGGCGACGTGTCAGTGCTCCCGTTCTGAGAGCGCTAGGCCGCGGCGGTCTTCGCCGGTTCACTGGCGATCGCCATCGGCGGCGCGTCGGTGCGCGGCGTTCCCGCGTCGATGTCGACGGCGGTCATGTCGAGTGACTTGCCGGGCACGTTCACGGGCACGTTCACGGGGGGAGAGGGGAACGGATCGGCCACCACCGCAAAGGGTCGCATCGCAGGGCCCGAGGATCGCTCGCGCTCGGCGGCGACAATCTCGACGAGCTCTTGCTTGTCCGCGAGACCCGTCTCGATGAGGGCGCGCATGTAGCCATCGACGTAGCCATGCGCGCGAGCGAGACGAGCGTGCGTCTCGCCGTTCGACTTCGCGACGAAGATGTCGCGGAGCATGTTCCGGAGGTCGCCCAGCACTTCGGACTTGGTACGCATGCTCACCCGGTAGCCAATGGCCTTTCGTCGGGCCAACTTTGTGCGCGGAAATCCCACGTGGGCGTACGGCGTCCAATGTCACGGGACGCGTTTTTCAAGGCCCAGGCCGACGATTGAGGTAACGTGACGCCCCGCCGCCGTGGACCGCGCCCTCGCCGTATTCGACGCCCTCGCCAAGCACCCTCGCCTCGACGTGCTCGCAACGATCGTGGGCGAGGAGGCGCAAGCCATCGCGTCGGCGCGAAGCTACACCGGCTGGCCCGAGACCGCGAAGACGAAGCTCGACGCGCTCGGCCTCTCGGAGGACGAAGGCACCACGCCCTTCGGTGATCTCCGCGCGCTCTTGCGCCGCGGCCCCGAGACGGAGGGCGACGCCCACTTGCTCTCGGCCCTCGCGGCCCACGCCCTTGCCGGCGCGCCGCTCGACGATGACGCGGCGCAGACCAAGGCCGCGACGGATCTCTTGTGGCTCGCCGCCAACACGCCCTTCGTGGCGCTCGCGCACCTCGACCGAGCCCTCGGCGACGAGCTCGCCGACGGCATGTGGGGCGCCATCGCAGCCCGCGTTCGGCGCGTCGAGACAAGCCAGCTCGCGCGCGCCGAGGCCCTCGTGGGCGCCGCCGCCATCGCGTCGTCGTCATCGCGCGTTGCCAAGAAGCTCGCGGCGCGCCTTCGCCGTGAGGTATCCGACCGCTGGGTGAAAGCCGCGCTCGGCCGCGAAGAGGGCGCCGTGCTCGACGGCCAACTCGCCCCTTCCCCGCGCTCACCCATCGTGACGGCGATGCTCGCCGTAACCGGCTTGCTCTTCTTGTCGGCCGGCGCGCGCGCGTTCGCCAAGGTCGCGCTGGCGCTCAAGCGACCGGCCACCGTTACGTTCTCGCCCCTCGGCGTCGAGATCGAGACCAAGACCGAGCTGCTCGGGCGCACGCTCCGCGAGCGACGCGTTCGCATCGAGCGGACGAGCCTCATCCACGCGGCGCGCGAGGTTCGCTACCCGGCGCTGGCGTTCTACGCAGGGCTCTTGGCGCTCGCCATCGGCAGCTACCTCGGGGTCTCGCTCTTCGTCGACGGTACGCGCTCGGCGTCGCCGTCGCTCTTGGCCTTGGGCCTCGGCATTGTCGTTGCGGGCGTCGCCATCGATTTCGTGCTGACGGGCCTGGCCCCGGGCCTTCGCGGCCAGTGCCGCTTGCTCTTGGTGCCGCGTCGCGGTCCCACCATCGCCATCGAAGGGCTCGACGCGGCCCCGACCGATCGCGCCCTCGAGTCGCTCAAGGCGTAGCCCATGGGCGCCGCGTCGTTCCTTCATCGCCCGATGCGGGCCGTTGGAAAGGACGTCCACCGGGTGGGGCTCTCGCTGAACTTCGGCCTCCCCCTCCCCGGCGTTGAGGCGGCCTTCGAGCGCGGCATCAACTACGTCTTCTGGCAACGGAGCGCGAGGCGCGCGCTCCCGATCATGAGGCGCGCTCTCGCCCGCGATCGCGAGAAGATGGTCATCGCTGCCGGTCCGACGCTCGCGTATTTCGGAGGCTCGGTCCGCCGCGGCGCCGAGGCGCTCTTGAAAGAGCTCGGGACCGACTACCTCGACGTGCTCCAGATCTACTGGGCCGGCCGCATGTCGGTGCTCAGCGAGGCGGTCTTGAGCGAGCTCGTGAAGCTCCGCGAAGAAGGAAAAGCCCGCTCGATTGGTCTCTCGATCCACGACAGGCCCCGCGCCGGCGAGCTGGCGCTGGCGTCGCCCTTCGACGTCCTGATGATTCGCTACAACGCGGCGCACCCGGGCGCGGAGAAGGACATCTTCCCGAACCTCGCGAAGCGGCAGCCGTCGGTGGTGGCGTACACGGCGACGTCGTGGCGCAAGCTCCTCAGGGCGCCGCGGGGCTGGGACGACAAGCCCGCGACGGCCGGCGACTGTTACCGCTTCTGCCTCTCGAGCGAACACGTCGATGTCGTGCTCATGGGGCCTCGCAGCGAAGCCGAGCTCACGGAGAACTTGGCGGCCCTCGAGAAGGGCCCGCTCAGCGCGGAAGAAGACGCGTGGATGCGGCGCTTTGGAAACGCGGTCCACGGGTAGCCGCGCGCCTGCCACTCGGGGAAGAATCAGGAGCGGTGACCGGTGTTTTCTGCAGTCGCGCCTCGGTCCGACGGGCGACTGATCCACCCGAACGTCACAAGCCCACGACGGGCCGTGCGTTCCTTCGTGCCTTCGCGCGGCGAACAAGCGGCTCGCCCCTTGCTTCATGGGCAACCATGCGGACGGGGCTTATTGCTGGCGCGCTCACGGCGTGCGTCGTGACGCTCCTCGGCTGCGGCGCTCCCGCCCTCGCGGAAGAGGCGGAAACCGACGACGCGCTCATGCAGGTCGAGCCGACGACCGTCGTTTGGACCGACGAGTCCGGCAAGGGCGCGCCGCCGCGCAGCGGTCCGCGGCTCGTCGGGGCTGGCGCCGAGCTCATCGCGCGCTCCGCCGACGCGACCCGTATGGTTTCCCTTGGAGCCGCATCGGGTGGAGCCACATCGGGCGCCGCCCGCGTGGTGTCGACGGGGACCTCGCTCAGCGAGCCTGCGGCGAGCAGCAACGGCGTCGCGTGGCTCGAACGTGCGGCCGATCCATCGAGCGCGCGGCTCGTGCGCTTCGCGGGAGGCCAAGCGCAGCCATGGGCCACCCTCGAGGGACTCTCGGACGGTGCCCGCGTGGCGATGGATGACGCGGGCGCGTACGTGACCGTCCGCGACGGCGACGGGAGCGAATACGTCGCGGAAGCTCACCGCGACGGCACGCTGACGAGGCGCGCCACCGTGTGCGCCGAGCGCAGCGACTGCACTTCGACGGCCATGATCCTCGACGCGTCGTCGATCTACGTCGCCACGGGGGGCGCGGCCGGCGGCGGCTCGGTGGTGCGCATCAACCGTGCGTCCGGCGTGTCGGATCGTGTGCCGCTCCAAGGCGGCACGCTCGTCGTCGCCACGCGCATCGTCGCGCTCGCCGCGGACGCGAACTACCTCTTCATCTCGCTCGGTGGCCAAGGCCTCTTACGATTCGACAAGGCGCGCGGCACAACGCGCGTCGCGTGGGCCGAGGCCGCCGATAGTCCCCTCGCGATGGACGCGGCGTACGTCTACTTCAAGACCAAGTGGGGCGACGTCTTCTCGCTCGACAAGGAGATCGCGCATCCACCGCAACGCGTCGCGCGGCTCCCCGACGGCAGCGCTTTCGACTTCGTGCTCGCGACGGGCGCCATCTACGCGTCGATGCGAAGCGACGACGGCGCGCTGATCGTCAAAGCGCCGCTCACGGCGCGAAGGCCCGAGCGAGCGCGGTAGCGGTCGAACGATTTGCGCCGGGACGGCGCGCGGATCACGGCTCAGCGACGCGGCGCCCGCATGATGGACCCGCCGCGCGTATTGGAGACGCCGGTGTTGGCCCAGTAGACGCACGATGCGTCGACGAAGACGCCGTGGGGCGCAGAGCCGGTGCCGATGAGCGTCGCGGCGCCACCGCGCTTGGGCGCGCGGAAGATGTTGCCGCGACCGTTTTCCGCCCAATAGACGTCGTCCTCGAAGACCGCCACTCCTCGCGCAAAGAACTGCTTCGCAGCGAGCGTGGCCACGGGCCCGCCGGCCTTGGCCACCGAATACACGCCGTCGTTGCTCGTGAAGTAGACCGAGTCGTCGTCGAGGGCGACGTGGTACGGCGTGGCGACGCGCGTGGCGAGGAGCGTCACCGCGCCGCCCGTCACGGAGACCCGCGAGATGGTTCCGCTCGGGCTCGTCGTTGGATCGCCGGACTGCACAACCCAATACACCGACGTGCCGTCGGTCGCGATGCCGTAGGGATCGGCGCCGCGCGCGATGAGGTCCGGCGCAGCGGCGCCGGTGTCGAGCCGCATGACACGTCCGTTTCCGACGCCTCCACCGGTCCAATAGAGCGCATCGGACGTGACGGCGATGCCCTCGGGGAAGCGCTCCCGTGACGCGAGCACGGTGGGGGCTCTGCCGGCCGACAGCTTGGGTGCGCGCAGGACTTCGCCACCGATGACGTTGGTCCAGTAGACGAACGCATCGTCCACGGCGATGCCGCGCGGCCTCGCTTGCTGAGTTGCGATGATCTGTACGGCACCGCCTGTCTTCGGCACGCGAGAGACCTCGCCGCCGCGGCTGTTCGCCCAAAAAACGTGCGTCGCGTCGGCGACGACGTTCTCGGGGAAGTCTTGCCCCGCGGCGAGCACGACGGGCGCTTCACCCACGCGACACGGGCCGGGCAAGGGCCCCGCGTCTCTCACGGGGCCGTCAGGCGTTGCGTCTCGTCTCGCATCCGCGCCGCCGTCGGTGCGGGCAGCGCTTGCGGCGTCGACGGTCGAGGCTGCGCTCAGCTCGTCTCCAGCGGACAAGTCAGAGCGCGCACCGCACGCGGCGAACGACGCCTGCGTCGCGAGCGCAGCAAGGAGTAGGCGGCGCCGCATGGGTCCAGTCTCAGAGCGCGTACTTCGCCTTCAGGTACGCTTCGACGCTCGCAAGCTGCGTATCGGAGAGCGCGGCCTTAACGATGATGACCTCGGCGAGCTTGATGAGTCCTGTGGGCTGGTTGACCATCACCCACGAGTCGCCGCCCGCGCTGAGATCGCCCGTGGAGGTTGGGCCGGTTGCACTGCTGGTCCCGACCTTCAGGCGCAGAGCCGGACCGCGCACGGAGTAGATCTGCCAAGACGGGATCGTGGGCGGGATGAGGACGCTCGCCAGGCCGCCCGCGTTCACGTCGAAGTGGCCCGGCGTGGCGGAGATGGTCACGAAGAACGAACCGCCACCCTTGACCAGCAGGTTCGTGGCCGCCGCGTGGTTAGGCTGAACGTGCGCCAACCACACCATGCCAAACTCTCCCGTTCCAATCTTCAGGCTTGGGCTGTCGGCGAAGGCGAGGCCATCTTGATCCGCGTTGCCCAGATCGACGACGTCGATGCCGTTGAGTGCCTGCGGATCGTGAACCGGACCATCCACGCCCCACTTTTCAGCGTGGTTCGCGTTGCCCGACTGGTCGAGCCAGCGCTTGACGCGTCCCGGCGCCTGGAGGTCGTCGACCACCCCGACGTCGCCCTTGAGCCAGACCACGAGGCCCGGAAGCGTGGCTACCGAGAACGGAGCGCCCGCTTCTCCGCCGGCGTCGGGGAGCGCGCCCGCATCGGGACACGCGCACGGTCCGAAGCTCAGGCCATTCGATGCGCATGTTTGGAAGCCGCTCGCGCCGCTCGGGCAGAAGCACCCAACCTGGGCGTTGGGCGTGCAGCTCGCGAGGCCGCCATCCGGAGAGACGGCGGCGGCGCCGGCGGGCCCCGGCGGTCCTTGAGGCCCTTGAGGGCCTTGGGGTCCGGGTTGTCCAGCGCCGGACGCTCCTTGCGGGCCGACCTCACCCGCCGGTCCCGTGCACCCCAAAGCCAACGCCACCACGCTCAGTCTGAGCCACCGGATCATTGAGCACCCTCCCCCGGGTCTCATAGCACGAAGGGGCTTGGCACCCTCGCGCTGGAGCTCGAAGAGCCCCGCGCCGACCTTAGACGTCACAAGCCCGTCGTCGGTGGACTACGCTCGCGGCGAAAAACTGAGCCAATGCAAGCAGCTCGCGTGGGGCGCGAAGGCGCCGTGCCCTCGAGTGCGCTGGTTCGCGGCGACGCCGCCGATGCATCCAAAGAAGGTTGTGGCACGCGAACGACAAGGTCATCCTTTCAACGCACCTCGCATGCGACTCCCCCGCTCACTCGTCGCGTTCGTTGCCGCGCCGCTCATCGCCGTGGCGTGCGCCAAGGCGGAGCCCACGTCGCACCTGGCGGCGCAAGATCTGGCACCGGCGGAGGGAGAGCCGTTTGACGCGAACCACATTCTCACGCTCGATGAGCTCACCGACAGCAGCGTCACCGGGGAGCTCCTCCGCGCGCTCATCACGTACCGCGCGACGGAGAAGACCAGCCGCAAGAACCCCTACGGACGCGACAGCTTTCTCGCGACGTATTTCTCGAACGGCCTCTCCGCCATCGACGCGTTGCTCAACGCCTCCGAGCAGTACCGCATCAATCCGCTCGTGCTCCTGGTGCGCGCCGAGATGGCGGAAGGCCTGGTCGCGCTCGACTACTACCCCATCGATGCGCCGGGCCGCGTGGAGTACCTCTTTCGCTGCGGTTGCCGTGGCCCGGGCACGTGCGACGCGGCCCTCGCGGGCTTCGATCGGCAGGTCGACTGCTTGGCGCGCCAATACCGCATCATCCTGACGGACATGGAGAACAACGGCGGCGTCACCGCCGGCGGATGGGCCAAGGAGCGCGAGGGCCGCACCGTCGACGGCAAGAGCGTTACGCCAGCCGACGAAGGCACGGCGGCGATGTACCAGTTCGATCCACGGGTGGGCGCCCTCCGAGGACGGCGGCAACCGGCTCTTTTGGAACATCTGGAAGCTCTACACGCGGGCCGCCGCGTACCAAGGTCCCAGCGGGCAAGGCCCAACGGGCGCGTGGATCGGCGATCCGTGCACGCGCACCGAAGCGTGCAAGGCCATCCCCGGCGGCGTCTGCGTCAACAACTACCCCGGCGGCATGTGCTCGGCGCGTTGCAGCACGTCGAGCGACTGCCCGCCGCGCGAAGGCCGCGAGTCGGCGTGCATCGACACGGGCTCGGGCGCGTATTGCTTCACGCGATGCAATTCGAACGTCGCCTCGTCGTGCCGCGGCGGCTCGGGCGAGTGGGCGTGCTGCACACCGCCCACGTACCCGCCGACCTTCACGGCCGAGAACGAGCGCGTCACGCAAAGCGTCTGCACACCTGCCGACCGGACCACGCAGACCTGCCCGAAGTGAGGGCGTCGGCGCCGCACCAAGAGCGGCGCGCGACGCGCACTTTGCGGAAGTGCGCACGGGCGCCCTGCCCGGTCCTGGCGCGTCAGTTCGAAGGAAAGCGGTGAACGAAGACGTCCCGACCTTCGGAGGTATCGGCGTCGTCGTCGAGCACGCCCGTCGCGAAGCCGCGGCCGACGAGGTCAATGACGAGCGCGCTCGGAACGTCGTTGCCGGCGGAGCCAAACTGCACCGGATATCCACCGCGGCTAGTCCCCGAGGGATTGACCGCGGTCACGACCAAGTCACGGGCGCCGACCTTCGTCGGCCCGAGATCGCCGCTCGATTCGCCGAGGAAGTACAAGTTCCCCGTGACGTCGCCGGCGTGAACGAGGACGCGCGTGTCGGGAGCCGACGGCAACGTGACCGTGAGCGGGAAGCCCGCTCGGTTTGCACCACTCTCGGTGAACGACCACACCGTGGAGGTTGCAGCACCGGTCGTGCCCAAGACGAAGACGTTGCCTGTCGGATCGACTGACAGGCTGCTTGGAAAGGCGTCGGCGGCACCGGTCGTCAGCTCGATGGGCCACACAAGGCCCGCTTCGGCGATCCGGGGGACGCCCGCCGTCGTGAGGCTCGAGACGAGGCCCCGTCGCGGTCCCGAGCCTGACGCGTACCGGGAGCCGACCATGACGAAGAGATCACCGGGACTCCCCGTTGACGTGGTGTTGTCAGGCAGCCGAAGGGAGCCGGCGAAGTGGTCTTCGTCGGCGGCGGCCATGGTGCCGCTGACGTCGACAGGGGCGAAGCGCTGCAACCCATCGCCGGTGTACCCGTGCACGAAGGCCCGGAACGCGACGGTCTTGCCCAGGCTCCGATCGCCGCTGTTCGCGAGGAGCCAGACGTTGTCTTGGATGTCCACGGCGAGGTTCATGGTCCCCTGGCCTGCGCCGCGCGGGTTCACGACTTCGACCGGGAAGCCTGCCCTCACCGCGCCGCTCGAGTTGTACGACTGGAGCACCACGCGCTCTTCGCCGCCACCGTCGGCCCCGGCAAAGCTGCCCCGCGTCGTGAAGGCGAGGAAGACATTGCCGGTAGGACCCACGGCGACGTGCGCGCGGCTCGTCGTCGAGCCCTCGGGGCCCGGCGTCCCCATCCGCTTGGCCCAGAGGACGTTGAGAGAGCCCCCATTGATCTTCGCGACGAAGGCGTCGCCGTTGCCCGCGTGGGCGCCGTCGATGTCGTCGCGCGTGATTCCTGCAATGTACACATTGCCTACGAAATCCTTCGCGATGCTGCTGGGCGTGGTCGCCGGCCAGCCGAGCCGCTTGGTGAGCGGCCCCGTGGGCGGAGGCGCATCGGCGGCCGCGTCGACCGGCGGCCCAGCGTCCGAAGCGACCACCGGGGACGTGGGCTGGGTCGTGGGCTGGGATGTCGGTGCCGGAGGCGTGGAGGCCGCGGGGAGCGGGGCGGCGGGCGCGGGATCGCTCTCGGTGCACGCGAACGCGAAGCCCACGACCGCAGCAAGCGCGAACCCAACGACGGGAAAACGCGGCAGCAAGTCCATGCGGAGCTATTACCCGAGGCGCGTGCCGGTGTCGAACCTCGGTCCGGGCGGGCGGCGAGCGACTGCGGGATAGGGGAGACGTGAACGCGACCTCATCTCGTCTCGCGGCTGTCACGACGCACCGTCGCAGCGCATTGGCCGGCCTCAGCCAGCCCCGGCGTCTCGAATCGCATTCGCAAGCGGCACGCAAACGGCGCCCGCGACGTCGCATCGCTGATTGGGGCACTGCGCATCGGAGACGCATCCCACGCGGCAGCTAAGCGTGGCCGGATCGCAAATGGGCGCCGCGAGCCCGCAGTCGCTGTTCGAGGCGCACTGCTCGCAGGTGCCGCGCAGCGAACGGCATCGTGGCAGCGTCGCCGGGCAGTCGTGGTCGTCGCGGCAGGCTACGCACTGCTTCGTGCGTGGTCCGCACACGCCCGAGGGACAATCGGCGTCGCCACGGCACCCCCAACACTGCCCGCTTGCGAGATCGCAGATGGGGGCTTCGCTTGGGCACTCGGCGGCCGACGCGCAACGGGCATGGCACTGATGGTCGCGAGGCCAACACGCTGGGGTATCGCTCGGGCACGGCGGCGCATCCGCACCGGCATCCGCAGCGGCATCGCTCGGCGCGCTGCGGCAGCTCGCGCAGCTGCCGCTCACGCAGGAGGGCGCCGAGCGTGGGCACTGTTCATCGGTCGCGCACTCGACGCAGCCTTCGTCCACGTCGCAGATCATGAAGGGACCGCACTGGTTTTGACCGTTCACGCCGCACCGCGCGCCACTTCCCCGGCCACCGGCGGGCCACGCCTCAACGCTGGAGTCCATGCTGGCATCCGTTAGAAGCGCGACGCCGCCGGCTTCACCGCGCAGGTCCAGCGGCGCGGAGCCGCCGTCACCCGCAAACAGGATGCAGCCGTCGAGAAGGAGCAATGCAACGATGAGTAGCGCCGAGAACCTTCCGGACCGAAACAAGGGACTGCAAACCATGCGGCGTGCGCCAGCAGCATCCGTACCGCGCGCGCCCCCTCTCCATCGCCGATGTTTCTGCGGCATTGTGATCGCAGCAGTGCCGAGTTGTCGTGTCGCAGGGTGGAGGTTCACGCCGGCGTTGACGATCTGTCACTCGGCGCGTCGCCTCGCTCGGCGAGCGCGGGCGGCGCCTCCGTGGGCCTCACCCAAGCTGGCCTTCCTCCCTGCGAGAAAGACATCGCCGCCCTCAAGCGCCGTCCGCCTCGCACCGCGGCGCGCCCCGCGCGACGCACTCGCTGACACGTCCCCGGGCGCCGCCGCGCCCGCTTGCGCTTCGGCGCAAATTGCGGACGCCGCACCGTAACGTCGGCGCCCGCGGGAAGCTTCCGCCGGCCCCTTCGTATAGCCCGGTGCCATCCATGCGCACCTCGCTCCCTGCCCTCCTCCGCCTGTTGTCCGCGTCGGCGCTGCTCGCCACGCTCCTCTCGGTCACGACCGGCTGCGGCGTCTTGGCCGCGGCGACGAATCCGAAGGTCGCTTGGGCCGTTGGCGATCCCGCGCCGATGAGCGTCGTGGTGCGCCGCGCCGACGCCGCGGAAAAGACCTCCTTGGAGGTCGACCGCCTCCTCACCGGCACCGCCACGCCCGATGACGCGACCTGGCTCGACAAGACCGCGCCCAACAAGGAAGACGCGACGCAGAAGCTCCAGTCGCTCCGCATGCACCCGATCTACCAGGGGCAGCAAGCGCGCATCGTCGCCGCCGAGGTGTGGAGCGATCTCTTGCCAAAGGTTGGCCGCGAATCGAAGGCCGCGCCCGCTGCGCCCACGCCCGTCGCCACCAAAGGCGATGCAAAGGCCGACGCGAAGAGCGGCAAGAAGACCAAGGCGGGCACGACAACGACGACCGCCGCGAACGTGAGCGCCGCGTCGAGCAAGGCCCCAAAGGGCGCGAAGACGACGCCGGCCGCGGCCGCCTCGGCGCCCAAGGCGAGCGGCCCCGCTCGCAGCGTCCTCGCGGTCATCGACCCGAACCTCGGCATCGCCTGCGAAGAGATCATGGCGCTCCGTCGCGAGATCGCCCAGGCGCGCGCCAAGACCGCGCAGCTCGAAGCGCAGAAGGACGAGAAGGGCGTCTCCGCGTCTCAGAAGGCCACGCTCCGTCGTGAGATCACGGCGAGCGAGAAGGCCACCTCGGAGCTCGAAGCGAAGGTCTCGCCCAAACAAAAGGAGCTGCTCACGCGCGCCAAGACCTCGTCGGGCAACGTGCCGCCCATCTACCGCGATCGCATCGGTTCGATGCTCGTGAACCTGCGCCAAGCCATCGACGACGCGAACATTGCCAACGGCGCCGCCGCTGTCCGCTACCCGCTCGCCATCCCGAGCTTGCCCGACTCCACGAAGGCCATGGTCCCCGTGTTCGTGGCCGACATCGTGGAAGAGCAGACCGGCAAGCGCCCCTCGCTCCAAGGCTTCCAGCCGGGCGTCTCGCTTGACGGCGGCAGCGTGAAGCTCACGCTCAACGGGCTCTCCCAAGACGATCTCGGGAAGCTCTCGGTTGGCCAGGTCACGGGACAGACGCTCGATCGCACGCAAGCGTGGGTCGGCCGGGCCCTCGGCCTTCTCGGCACCGTCGGTGCGACGAAAGACACGCTGGACTTCCAGGCTGACCTCGTCGACGCGATCCTCTCGGGCATGAAGGCCTCGGGGTAC
This sequence comes from Myxococcales bacterium, assembly GCA_016703425.1. Classification (NCBI taxonomy): domain Bacteria; kingdom Pseudomonadati; phylum Myxococcota; class Myxococcia; order Myxococcales; species Myxococcales bacterium. The sequence goes on along the minus strand of JADJCA010000001.1, from coordinate 155,943 downwards.
GCCGCGCCGGCTCCGCCGGTCCTGCCGGAAGCGCCTGCACCCGGCGCGACGCCGACGCCCGCGAGCTGAGCCCTTCCCGTCGCGCTCAACAAAGGGGACGATGCGCCGGTGCCGCGCCGGACCCTCGAAGAGCTCCAGACCCTCTCGGAGGAGGAGCTGCTCCGGACGCTGGGCTTGTCCTCGCCGAGGGATAGCGCGGGCAAGACCGATCCCCTCGCGACCATCGAGCCCAATCGCTCCGCCGACACGGGCGGCCTGAAGGCGCTGCAGGAGTTGGCGCAAGCCTCCGCCGGTCGCACGCTCGCGCAAGGCCTCGAGGTCGGCACCACGCTGGGCGAAGGCGGCATGGGCATCGTGCGCCTCGCGGTGCAGCGCTCGCTCGGGCGCGAGGTGGCCGTGAAGACGCTCCGGCCGACGCTCACGAGCGAGTCGGCGGTCTTGCGCCTCGTGCGCGAGGCTTGGGTGACCGGCTCCCTCGAGCACCCGAACATCGTACCCGTCTACGACTTGGCCATCGACACGAGCGGCGCGCCCACCATCGTGCTGCGCCGCATCCAAGGCGAGACGTGGGATCGACTCATGCACGCCCCCGACGAGCTCGCGCGGCGCTTCGGCGTCGTCGATCCGCTGGAGTGGAACCTCGGCATCTTGAGCCGCGTCGCCAGCGCCGTGAGCCTCGCCCACAGCCGCGGCATTGTGCACCGCGATCTCAAGCCCGAGAACGTCATGATCGGCTCGTTCGGCGAGGTCTACGTCCTCGACTGGGGCGTGGCCGTCAGCCTCAAGGAGGATCCCGAGGGGCGCCTGCCGACCAGCTCGAGCGACGTCGCCGGCACGCCCGCGTACATGGCGCCGGAGATGTTCGGGCTCACGATGCATCGCGTCTCGGAGCGCTCCGACGTCTACCTCTTGGGCGGCATGCTCTACGAGATCCTGACGGGTCATCCACCGCACCCGTATGGGTGCCAAGAAGGCCGCGAGCCCGACGCGTCAGTGCGCGCCATGCTCGTCTCGGCGAGCCTCTCGAAGTTTCCGTTCCCTGATTCGGCGCCCAAGCCGCTCGTGGGCGTCGCCGAACAAGCACTAGCCGCCGAGCCGTCGGCGCGCTTCGCGTCGGCCGCCGACTTTCAGAAGAAGGTCGAGTGGTACGTGAGGCACCGAGGCTCGCTGTCGCTGAGCCTCGAGGCCGACGCGCGCGCGCGCGAGCTCGACGACGCGCTCACCAGCGGCGATGGCGATCGCGTGCACCGCATCTTCGCCGAGTGCCGCTTCGGTTACCGGGCCGCCTTGCGCGCGAGCCCCGACAACGGCGAGGCGCAGACGGGCCTCCGCCGCGTCACCGAGGCGGTGGCGCGCTTCGAACTCGCGCGCAACGCGCCGCAAGCGGCCGCCGGCGCGCTCGCGGAGATCTCCGACGCGCCGCCGGAGCTGGAGCAAGCCGTCGCCGCCGCGCTACGGGCCGCCGCCGACGAGCGCGCGCGCTTCTTGGCCATCGAGCAAGACCAAAGCCGCCTCACAGGCCGCCGCACGCGGCGGTTTGTGGCGATGCTCCTCGGCGTTCTGTGGGCACTCGCGCCGATTCTGGGGCACGACCTCGAGCTTCGCTACAGCGAGCCCGCGGCCCAGGGTCACACGCTGCTCATCGGCTGGTCGCTCCTCGTGGGTTCGATCTCCTGCGCTGTGGCCTTCTGGGCCCGCGACTCGCTTCTGCGGACGGCCGTAAACCGTCGCTTCGCGTCGGCCATCGTGTTCGTGTTCGCGGCGCAGCTCGCGCTGCAGCTCGGCGCGCGCCACATGGGCCTGTCGGTGGCCAACACCGTCACGCTGTTCATCTTCACGTGGTTCCTCGTGGCGGCGTTTCTCTCGGTGCTGGTCGAGCGGCGCGTCTACCCGGCAGCCATCGTGTACCTGCTCGCGTTCGTGGCAGCGGCGGCCGAGCCAACGTGGCGCTGGGCCGCGGCCAGCGTGGCCAACTTGGGCATGGCCGTCGTCCTGGGTTTCGCCTGGCGCGCGCGCGCGGAGGCGCCGGAGTGAGCGGGACGGACCGCGCTACCGCCCGTTGAGCTTTGCTTCGAGCTCGGCCACGCGCGCGGCAAGCGCGCTGGCCTCGCGCTCCGCCGCGTCGCGCTGCTGAACGGCCTCGTCGCGCTCCTTGGCAGCGGCATCGCGTTGGTGCGCCGTCGCGTCTCGCTCTTGGGCCGTCGCATCGCGCTCCTCTTCTGCCGTCGCCACGAGAGCGCCGTCGCGCGTCAAGCGGAGCGCCGCCGGAAGCCCAGCGAACGGCGCGACGGTCCAGGCCATCGACGCGCCGAGCGCGTGCGAGAGCACAAGGCACGGCGTCGACTCACCTTCGACCACGCGCTCGACGAGATCGCCCTGGATGAGATCCCACACGCGAAGGCGCTCCCCCGCGCGGCCGTCCACGTCGAAGCACACAAGCTCGCGCACACCGAGCTCGTGGTACCGCTCGAGCTTCTCCTCGAAGGTCCACCGCTCCGGCGTGTCCGAGGGGCTCAAGATCTCCACGGCAAGTTCCGGGATCCCCTTCTCCCACGTCTTCCAGGAGTTGACCGCCTCGTGCGGAACGCCGAGCTTCACGTAGCCGTCGGGGGCGAGCTGCCTGCGGTTGCTCCGAGCGTTCCAGTAGACGAACTGGTCCGAGCCGCACGAGTGCTCCGGCGTGACCAGACGCTTCAAGAGCGCGAAGAGGAGGAAACAAAGTTCGAGGTGGCGCTGCGACTGTCCCAAGTGCTCCTCCCAGGGTTCCGCCGACGGAAAGTCGGCGGGCCGCACGGGACGAACATGCGCGAGCTTCAGAGCAGGGCTGTCTGCCATGGGCTCCATCTTACGGTGCGCGTCGCGCCTTCGCTCGTGCGGCTGCATCCCCACGACGCAGCACGCCGCGAGCCAAAGGCCGCGCGCGAAATCTCACGCGATTCTCCGACCCGACCCTGGCCGCGGCCAGTTTGGGGTGTCCGTGGATACGCCTACGGCACCAGCGTCACCGTTCGCTCGCCGACGACCGCGTCGAGCGCGCCCGACGTCGCGCGCAGCTCGAGCTTCACTTCGCGCGGGTGGTTCGGCTCGGCGCACGCGCGCGCGTTGGCGCCGCTGTCGGCGCCGGAGCGATCGAGCTCATCGCCGCTCTTCGCGTCGAAGAGGCGCAGGTCGAGCCCTGTGCCCTGCCCTTCGGCGCCCACGGCCACGCGCAGGCACTGCCCGGCTGCCACGTCGCGGGTCACCACGTCGCGCGCACCGGCGTCGAGGTGCACGGCGCGCACGCTCATGGCACGCCCCTCGTGGAGCGCAAAGGTGCCCGACGTCGCGCGGCCCAACATGCGCGCCGACGCCAGCGGACTCTTCGCGAAGACGGCGCTCTGCCACGTTTCGGGTCGGAGCATCACGCTGAAGGGCCCAGGCCGACCGCGCGTCTCGAGCTCGAGTTCCACCTTGGGGCGACCGCACACGAACAGCGTGAGCGCGCCCACGCCTTCGCTCGACGCGAGGAGCTGACCGCCCTGCCACGCCGACGCGTCGATGAGCGCCAGCGGCGCGCCCGCCACGACGTCGATGCGGTTGCAACCCGTTTGCGTCGGCAACTTGAGCGGCACCGTTGTGCGACGACCGAGCACGAGCGCGCCGCTCTCGGTCGAGGCGGCCGGCGGATAGGCCGCCTTCGCGAGCTCTCGCTCGCGTGCCCCGCGCGCCGCTTCAAGCGGGAGCGTGGCCGCGGCCCACGCGACGCTGGTGCGTGTGGCAACGTCGCGCGCCACCTCGCCGCGAGCGCGGGCGAGGATCACGGCGACGTTGCCGCTGCCGGTGTGCGGCCGAAGCGCCAGCGAGCCGTTCATCGCGATCGGCGAGCACAAGGTGAGCGAGCGCTGCCGCCCGCCGTCTTTCGCGCGGCCAAGGACGCGTCCGCGCTCGTCGAGCGCCTCGACCTCGAGCGGCCCGACCTCGTCCTCCGGCACCATGAACGCGTCGACGCAGGTACCTTCGTCGATGGCGAACGAGAGCGCCGTCGTACTGCGCGCGTCCACCGACAGCGCCACCCGCTTCAGCTCCTCCCAGTGGCCGCCGGTCTCGGCGCGGTGCGCGCGCACGCGCTCCTCGAGGCCCGGCCACGCCTCCGGTAACTTGGGACCGCCTTCGCTGCGACCGCGAGCGCCGAGCTTCTGAGCGACCTCCGCGGCCCGCGCGCGCGGCACGAAGTGCGCGGCCAGCGCCACGAGCCCCTGCCCCGTCGGCACGTGCACGGCGATGTACACGCGCTTCGGAACGGGCGGGCACAAAAGTACCGTGGGCTGCGCGTCGGGCCGCTCGTCGGCCGACAAGGGATGCCCCTCTTCGGCAAAGACCGCGACGTCCAAGTCATCGACGCTCGGCGACCCGCGCGCGTAGGCGAGCAGGCACATGTCCGGCGCGAGCTCCACGAGGCCGCCGCCGCGCTCGCCTTCGATGACCTGGCCCGCAATGACCACGCGGCCCGGTCCGGCGCCGAGCTTCACGGCGCGCGTGGGCATGTCGCCGAGCACGACGCGCGCATCGAGGCTCCCGGACACGAGCTTTGGGATCGGCAGCTCAGGCGTCTTTGGTATCGCCGGCTGCGGCGGCGCGCCGCAGGCCACAAGCGCGCCCGCGAGCGCGCCGATCCACGACACCGGCAGCGAGAGAGCGCACGCGCTGCGCATCATCGTTTGAGCTCCCACACGCCACTCTGCACGCGATGAAGCGCCAGCGCCCACGTCGGGTTGGCTCCGCGCGCCTCGACTTCGAGGCGAACGAAGCGGCGGTCGCGCGCGCAGAACGCGATGGCCGCGCCCTCTTCTTGCGCGCCGCGTTCGTCGGCCGACTCGAGCGCGCCAACGCTGGCGCGAAGCGCGAGCTGCCGCATGCGGCCGCGCGTCGCCGCCACCACGGCGACGTAACAAGCGCCTGCCTCGACGGGCACCGGCGTGGCCGTGAGCCCTGAGCCGCCCTGCCCGAGCCAAACCGGCGCGCCCGGCAGCCTGGTGAGCCCACGCGACAAGAGCGCCCCGGCCATGCGCGCGCGCGCGTGGGGCCCAAAGGCGCGCGTCACCGCGTCGGGGATGGGCCAGCTCGCATGCACGCGGCTCACCTTTCCCGATGACGGCGCGCCTGCGAAGGCCACGGCGCCGAGCACGGGCACGCCGACGCACGCATAGAGCCGAGCGTCGGCGGCCTCGCTTCGATCGCGCGCGAGGAGCGTCTCGTCGTCGCTGTCACGGAGCTCCGCGTCGACATCGAAACGGGCGCGGGCGCCCCCTTCGACCTCGTGCGCCAGGAGATCGATGCGGTGGCAGCCGGGATCGAGTTCGACCTCCGTCATGCCGGTACCATCGCTGCGAACGTTCACCTTTTCGGTCGCTTCAATGTGAGCGCCTTCGCTCTTGGCGCGAAGCTCCGCCGACTCGACGCGCTTGTGCGCAGGCGCGAGCGTGGGTTGCGGCCCCGGCTCCGAGGTCGTGAGCACGACGCCACCGGTGCGCTCAGGCAAAATGCTACGGAGCGTCGGCGCCACGAAGAGCCCGCGCGCGACGATGATCTCCACGGCGCCGCGCCCCGCGTCACCGCTCACGACCACGCGCTCCACGGGCGCGTCGTCGCAACGCGAGAGCTCCGTCACACCGGCGATGCTCGCGCCGCGATCCCGCGCTTCACGATCTTCGATGCCGCCGAGGCGCGCCCGAAAGCTGGTGCCGCGCGCCGCGACGAGCGCCACGGTGGTGCAAGTCGACGGCTTCGGATCCAGGCGCACCGTGAGGACCTCTTCGTCCCAGAGAAACCGCGTGGGAAGCACCTCGACGTCGGCGCCCGAGGCTCGGTAAGCGCGCTCGACCCGTGCGACGTCGAGTGCGAGATCGGCGCGGGCCGGGGCTGCGTCGGTGAGCGCCACAAACAAGGCGGCCGCGCCCAGGCAGCCGCTCCGCACCGCACGCATCCAGGGATCGTGACACGCTTCGGCTTGGGGCCCAAACACAAGGCGCTGAGGGCCCGACGAAAGGCCTCACTTCATGAAGTCGGCGGCGCCGGGGGCGCGGGGTTGGGCAAAGGCGACGAGTCCGCACGGGACAGCACGTGCGCGAGCGCGCGGTAGGCGCCGGCGGCGGCGTCGCGAGCGGTCGGGTCGGTGAGGCCGAGATCGGGAGAGGGACACGCAGAGGGAGAGGGTGAGGGAGAGTCCACGGGCACGGGCACGTTCACGTTTACGGGGAGGGCGGAGACGGGGAGAACGGTGATGGGGAGGGAGCTGTTGAGGGTGCGGAGGGGGGCGGCGGCGGATTCGGTGGGGACAATCACGGGGACGCCAGCGCCCACCAAGTAGAGCGACTCGACGAGCGCGGAGAAGTCCTCGCCTACCGCGATGGTGCGGGTGCGGAGGCGCTCTTGCGTCGCTAGGCCGAGGACCTGGATCTGCCGGAGGTAGCGGTAGTGTGCAGCTTTCTCGTCGCTCACGAGGCGCACCTTGGGGCCACGTAGCGCGCGGCGTCTTGTGGATCGAAGGCGCGCGCGTTCGCGCACAGCGCGCAGCCGCGTCGTAGCGGGACCGCGCGGCGCCGCAGGTCGAGGCGATTCACCTGGACGAGCGTCCCGCCGACGGCGCGGCCATCGACAAAGCCCAGCGCCAGGTCCGCCGCGAGCGCCGCGACGAGGCCGACGAGCGGGCCCACGACGCCGGCCGTCGCGCAGTTGGGCGCATCTCCTTCGGGGACGTCTTCGAAGAGGCAGCGGTAACAAGGCGCCCCGCTCGTGGACACCGAGAGGACCGTGCCCACGAGGCCAAGCGCGGACGCGTGCACCACGGGCCGGCCCACCCAACGGCAGGCGTCGGCCACGAGAAACTTCGTGGGAAAATTGTCCGCGCCCTCAAGCACCACGTCGTAAGCCTGGGCGAGCTTCGCGGCGTTGGCTGGAAGGAGCCGCGTCGCGTGGGCCTCGAGGGCGACGCCCGCGAGACCGAAGCGGCGGAGGCCCTCGCGGAGCGCGTCGAGCTTCGGGGTGCCGACGTCGGCCTCTCGGTAGAGGACCTGGCGATGCAGGTTGGAGCGCTCGACGCGATCGTCGTCGACCACGCCGAGCGTGCCGATGCCGGCGCGCGCGAGGACGAGCGCCGCGGGAGCACCTATGCCGCCGGCGCCAACGAGGAGCACGCGGGCGGCGCTGCGCGACGTCGACATCGCGGGGGAGCTTACACCGGCTTGACGGGCGCGGCTCGACGGACGCGGCTCGGCCTGCGCTATGCTCGCGCCACGATGCTGGGCTCCGACGAAGCGCGCGCGCTGCACGGCGAATATCCGGCCATCGATTTGCATGCCGACACGCTCATGTGGTCGCGGTGGCTTGGCTACGACCTCCACAAGCGGCACACGCCGCCTTTGCCAATGGCCGCCCTCGGAGGACACGTCGACGTGCCGCGCCTCCGCGAGGGCGGCGTTGGAGCGCAGTTTTTCGGTCTCGTTTCGCTCCCCGTTGCCGGCAGTGAGCGCGGTCTCGCGCGCACGATCTTCGAGCAAATCGACGCCCTTGACGAGGCCATCGCACGGAAGCCGGGCGAGCTTCACCTCGCCCGAACGGCTCACGACATCGAGCGCGCACGACGTGCCGGCGCGGTGGCCGCGCTCCTCGGCATCGAGGGTGCGCACGCGCTCGAGGGCGACATCGAGCGCCTCGCAGACTTCGCGCGGCGCGGCGTTCGCTATCTCGGGCTCTTGCATTTCAGCGACAACGAGGCCGGCTTCCCCGCCTACGGACGCGGCGAGCGCCATGACGAAGGCCTCACGCCTTGGGGTCGCGCCCTCGTCGAGCGGGCCGAGAGCCTCGGCGTGCTCGTCGACCTCGCGCACCTCAATCGCCGCGGCTTTCTGGACGCATGTTCCATGGCACGCAAACCCGTGCTCGTCAGCCACACGGGCGTCCTCGGCGTCTTCGACCACTGGCGCAACATCGACGACGCTCAGCTTCGCGCCGCCGCCGAGACCGGCGGGTGCATCGGCGTCATCTTTTGCCCTCGCTTCGTCGGCAAGGGAGGCCTCGACGCGGTCGTCGCGCACCTACGGCACATCGTCGATGTCGCCGGCGAAGACGCGCCGGCCCTCGGTAGCGACTGGGACGGCTTCATCGTGCCGACGAAAGAGCTGCAAGATCCGACGGGCCTGCCGCTCTTGACCGACGCGCTCCTGAAAGCCGGCTTCCGTCCCCAGCTCATCGGCAAGATCCTGCGCGGCAACGTCATGCGCGTCCTTGACGAGGCCTGAGCCGCCGCCTCGCGCGGCGACGTCGGGTCACGCCCGAGTCAACGCACCGTGAACCGCTCCACGCGAATGCCGCGGCGCGCGAGGGCCGACGTGACCTTGTCCTCAAGGCGCGCCGCGTCGAGGCCCTCGTCGCCGCTCAGCTCGATCTCCACCGACGAGCCTTCGGCCGTCACCACGATGGCGCTCCCTTGCGCGCGCGTACCGAGCTCCATCCGAAGGGTCGCGCGACGCGCCCCGTCGGTGAGCTGCGTTGCCGTCACGAGGCGCGCGAACAGCTCGCCGAGCGGCGCGGAGTCCAACTCAGGCCGCGCGGCGCTTTGCGCCGAAGTGGATGGCGCCAGAGCGCTCATCGGCGGCGCGGCCTCGACGGGTTCGCCCGTGGTGTCGCGGGCGCGCTCTTCGTCGAGCGCATCCTTCGACGAGAATGGCTTTGCGCGCTCCGACGCGGCAGAGCGCGCGAGACTAACCCCCGTCGAGTCGGCCTCCGGCGAGCGCCACAAGACCTCTGCGAACGGGAGACGCTCGAGGGCCGCGACAGGAGGCCGAGGCTCCTTTTCGATCGCGAGCGTCCCGTTCGTGGCCGCTGGCGTCTTCGAATGGTGCAGCGCTTGCGCTTCCGTGGGCGCGGTCGTTTTCTGAATCACACCTCCTTATCGGCGGGCGCTCCGACGAAGTTGCGACCAAGTTTGCGGGCGCGCCCTTGCCTACATGGGAAGCTTGACCATGTGGCATACCGGGATACCCTGCAGAGGCGGGGTGGCGCCGGGAGGCGACAAGGAAAAGTGCTCGACAGTCCAAGTGCAGGCACGGTCGGCGTGTGGCTATCTCTTGCGGTGGGCACGGCGGCCGTCGGTTCATTTTTCGCCGCCGCGGACCGCGCGCTCGTCCTCTTGCCCGAGGCGCGCCTGCAAGTCCTCGTCGAGGGCGACGGCACCGAAGAGCGCGGTCAGGCCGAATCGCCCTTCCTGCGCTTCGCCGCCGACCCCCAGCGCATCCTAGGCCGTTGGCTCGTCTGCCGCGTCGTCGCCATCAGCGTCGCGTCGGTCTTCCTCGCGCGCGCCGCCGACGCCTTCGGTCTCTCGCTTGCGGCGAGCCTCGTCTTGGCCGTGCTCGGGACCATCGTGACCTACGGCCTTTTGGCCGAGATCCTCATCGCCTACGCGTGCCGGAGGGTCGAGTCGTTCGGCGCCACGGCGCTCGCGCTCCTTCGGCCCATCGAGTGGCTGGTGATGCCCGTCGCCGAGCCCTTGGCCTACGTCGGCAAGCTCATCTCGCGCAACGTCACCGAGGTTCGCGCCGTCGACGCACGCACGACGCGCACCGAGGTGGAGCTCATCGTCGAGAAAGGCCAGCGCACTGGCACACTCGCCAACGAGCCCGCCGAAATGATCCGCAACGTGCTCGAATTCAAGGACATCACGGCGCGCGAGGTCATGGTCCCGCGGCCGCGCATCAGCGCCATTGAGATCACGACGCCCATTCGCGAGGTCCTCGCGCTCGTGACCAGCGAAGGCCACTCGCGATATCCCGTGTACCGTGAGTCGCTCGACAACCTCGTGGGGCTGCTCTACGCGAAGGATCTCTTCGCCGTCGTGCGCGACAACAAGGAGGCGAAGCTCGAAGAGCTCGCCCGCTCGCCGGTCCTCTTCGTCGTCGAGTCGCAACCGATCTTGAGCATCCTGCGCGAGATGCGCGCCAAACGCCTCCACATGGCTGTCGTCGCCGACGAGTTCGGCGGAACCAGCGGCGTCGTCACCCTCGAGGACATCATCGAGGAGATCGTCGGTGATATCCGCGACGAATACGACACCGACGCGGAAGCGCCGATTCAAGAACTCGGCGAAGGGCGCCTCTTGGCCGACGCCGCGCTCCCCATCTCCGATCTCGAGCACAAGCTTGGTCGCGACTTGCCGACGACCGGCGACGTCGACTCCATCGGCGGCCTGATCGTGCAGCGCTCGGGCCGCGTGCCCGAGGTTGGCGCATCGGTCACCATCGAGGGCGTGAAGCTCATCGTCCGCGACGCCGACGAGCGGCGCGTCGTCAAGGTTGAGGTCATCCCGGGCCGCTCGCCGGCCCCGTCGGTGCCATGACTCCACCGTCGGCGCTGCGCCTCGTGCCCAGCGGATCCGCGGGTTCGCGCCCACGCCCGCCGTTTGGCCTCGCCGCCTTCGACGACGCCGCCGAGGCTCGAGCCTTCGAGGTCGCGCTAACGGACACGCTCGAGTCACTCCTCGAGCGGCTGCCAGCGGCCGCCGAACTTCTGCCGGGAACGCCAATCATCATCCTGGACGGCGAGCGGCACGGAGGCTTCGCGAAGGTGGCGAAGGCGTTTGGTCGCGCCCCCGCGTACCTCTCGCGCACGGTACGAGCGACGGCGCTCCTCGCCCGCGGCTACCGCGAGATCAGCGCACAAAAAGACGAAGGCGGCGACGATCTCGTCACCGCCCTCGCGTAGACTACCGAAGCCGCTACTTGTTGACGGCCTGGAGGCCCTTGGCGAGCTTGTCGGCGCGCTCGAGCAAGCCCGGCTTCGCGTCGAAGTTCTCGTTTCCGGGCGTGGGCGCCGGCGCCTGATCGCCTTTGACGTCGCGGATGATGTTCTGCATCTGGGCGCCGAGCTGCGCCGTGGCGCCGGAGGTCTCGCTCGGGCAGACCTTGTTGAAGCTGCCGGGGACGACGTAGATGGCGCCCGGTTGCTTCGAGAGATCGCCGCCCTTGAAGACGGGCGCGTTGGCGTTGCCTGAGCCGCCGGGGTTAGCGAACGTGAACTCGGCGCCGAGGTCGAGCTTCTGCGCGGTGCCCTTGATCGGCGCCGCGAGGTTCGTGATGAAGCCCGCCATGTTGCCCGCGGGATCCTTGCTGACCGCGATGACGTGTTGAACCACGACCTCGCCGGGCGGCGCGTTGAACTGCTCGGTCAGCGGCTTCTGCAACCGAGAGAGCAGGCCCTGGAGGACGCGCTTGCGGTCGTTGAGCTGCTGCACCTGCGTCACGAACTCGACGAGGTTGCTGGTCGTCTCTTGCGGGAAGCCGCTGAAGCGACGACCGGCGAGCTTGGTGCCGTCGAAGTCGATGTTGATGCCGCCAAGCTCCTTGCCGAGCTGGTCGGGGTACTTGCGCTCTTTGATGAGCTTCGTACGCGCTTCCTCGATCTTGGTCGCGAAGCTCTCGAGGCTCGCACGAGTCTTTGCGACGTCGGCGGCGAGCTCGCTCGCGTCGGCCTTGCTCTTGGCGCGCGCCGCGCCGGCTTCGGAGGCCTGGCCACCCACGTACCCGACGCCCGCGAAGGCGACGGCCGCGATGGCCGCGATGACGAGGCCCTGCTTCTGCGCGCCCTTGCGCGCCTGCTGCACGGCCATCTCATCGACTTCGATGCGCTGGGCCTGGGGCGGCGGCGCCGGCTGCGGAGCCGCCGGCTGCGCGAAAGCCGCGACGAGCGGGTTCGACGCGTCCATGTTGGCCGGGCGCCCCACGGGCACACCGGGCACGGGCGCGCGGACCCCGCCCATCCCGGGCACGGGCGGTACGACCGACGCGGGCGGTGCAGGCACCGGCACGGGCGCTCCCGGTACGGGCGTTCCTACGGCGGCCGGCGGAGGCGTGGCGCCCCCGGCGGCGTTCTTGCCGAGGCGAGCCTTGAGGTCGATCTTCGGCTTCTTCTCGTCGGCCATCGAATCTCCTGAGATTCCGAGCGGCTCACTGGCCCCTATGGGGAGGGAGCCCCCGCAACGGCGGCGAAGGTAGTGGGGCAGCGGCTCGGATGTCAAACGCCGTTCGCACGCGCGGTTCATTCTCGGGAGCGTTCTCGAGACGTCGCGGGGCCAAAGCGGGCCATTCTGGGCCCTCGGACCAAGAACACCCTGGAGCGCCCAAACTTGGGATCGCTCCGAAGAGCACCCGCGACGCGGGGCGGTCACCCCAACCGGCGGTCGCGACTTGGACGCGAGTTGGCCCGGCCCCGCCCGAGGTCGGACAATGCGCGCCAGCTAGACCGTGACGGCTGCGCCGCCAGGCTAGCTCGGAGGCTCGGCCCATGAGTGAGCGACGGAACATCGATCGAAGCGCGTTGCACGGCATCCTGGTGAACAAGTACGTCGAGGGCCGGCCCCACGTCGTTCGCCTGCTCGACCTGTCAGAGACCGGCGCCCGGGTGTGTTGCCTCTTGGAGCCCGACAGCTCTGCTGACCGCTTTGCCCTGGAGCTCGAGGTTCCCGGCACGAGCGACCGCCTTTGGCTCTGGGCCCGTCAGGTTTGGCGGCGCGGCCGCAAGCAGGCGCTCTCCTTTTCGGGCCTCACCGAGGGCGATCGCTCGATGCTGCGCGCCCTGCTCGAGACCGGCGAGCGCCTGGTACCGCTTCGTCAGCCGGTCCAGGCCGTCGGCCAGTCATGAACGCGCGGCGCGGCGCGCTCTTCGGCATCGGCCTGCTGGGCTTCGCCGCGCTGCATGCGGCGTGCGTCAAGGACGACCCGCGCGAAGCCGAGCGGAGCGACGCGCGGTCGCTCGAAGGCGTCTTGGCGGCGGACCAACGCCTGGAGACCGAGCTTCGCAAGGCCGATGGCCTCTCGCGCACCGACGAAACCAAGGCCGCCGAGCTGCTCGAGACGGCGGCGCGACCCCTCGCCGAAGCCGTCGTGCAAGCGGCGACGACCACGCAAGTGCGGTCGCCGTGGGGCAGGACCGGCGCGTCGAGCTCTTGCGGCTCGCCGAGCAGCGACGCGATGAGTTGCCTCGCTACGCGCAGGCGCTGCGCAGCCCCGACCCGAAGACGAAGCTCGAGGCGTTGCAAACACAGATCGAGCTACAAAAGAAGCTGCTCGATGCGGCCCAGCGCATCACGATCGTTCCGCCGTAGCCCTTCGCCGCGATGTTCGCTCGGAAGTGTGAGCGCCGCGCGGAGGCGCGCTACTCTTTCGCGTGATGCGGCTCGTCTTGGTCGACAACTACGACTCGTTCACGCACAACTTGGCGCAGGCGCTCGGCAAGCTCGGCGCTTCTGTCGACGTCGTGCGCAACGACGAGGTCTCGGTGAGCGACGTCGAAGCGGCACGCTACGACGGCATCGTGCTCTCACCCGGCCCGTGCGCTCCGGAGAGCGCAGGGATCAGCGTCCCGCTCGTGACGCGCCTCGGCGGCAAGAGGCCCATCCTGGGCATCTGCCTTGGCCACCAAGCCATCGCCGCGGCCCACGGCGCACGCATCGTCAAAGGTCCCCTGCCCGTCCACGGCCGCGCGAGCGACGTGCGTCACCAAAGCGAGGGCTCACTCGCCGCCGTCGGCTCTCCCTTCGTCGCGGGCCGGTACCACTCGCTCGTCGTCGACGAAGCGACGCTGCCGGCCAACCTGCGCGTGACCGCGAGATCGACCAAGGACGGCGTCGTGATGGCGATCTTCGACGCGGCGCGTGAGCTCGAGGGCCTGCAGTTTCATCCCGAGAGCATCATGACGCCCGACGGCGAGCGCATCCTCGCGACGTGGCTTGATCGCGTTGAGAAGGCCCAAAGCGCATCGGACGAGGCGCCCTCAGGGCGCGGAGCCAGCGCATGGAACTGAGCGGCTGGATCGACGCGTACCTCGACCATCTTCGCGTTGAGCGCGCCCTCTCGAAGAACACCCTCGACGCCTACGCGCGCGACCTCAACGCGCTCGCCGAGTCGGTCGGCGAGACGCCAGTGGAAGCCATTGGTCCCGAGGCCCTCGGCGCGCTCCTCGCGAGCAACCTGAAGCGCGGCTTCGGCGCTCGCTCGAGCGCGCGGCAGCTCTCGGGCCTTCGCGGCTTCTTCAAGTTCCTCGTGCGTGAGCGCGCCGTGCCGGAAGATCCGACGCTGCTCCTCGAACGTCCGAAGCTCGGACGGCGCTTGCCCCGCGTGCTGTCGTTCGACGAGGTCGAGCGGCTCCTCGCCATGCCCGACACGTCGAAGGCGCGCGGCGTCCGCGACGCGGCGATGCTTCACGTGCTCTACGCGTCGGGCCTCCGGGTGAGCGAGCTCACGGGCCTCAAGGTGGCCGACCTCGACCGTCGCCGCGGGCTCGTGTCGGCCTTCGGCAAAGGCGGCAAGCGCCGCCTCGTGCCCATGGGCGAGGTCGCGCTCGCGCACGTCGATCGCTACCTGACGGAGGTCCGGCCCAAGCTCGCAGCGCGCGCCGGCGCCGGCGAGCACACGCTCTTCTTGTCGCCAAGCGGAAGGCGCATGACTCGGCAAGCCGTGTGGAAGAACATCAAGCGCATGGCCGCCGCCGCCGGCATTCGCGCGGCGATCTCGCCGCACAAGCTGCGGCACTCCTTCGCGACGCATCTCTTGCAGGGCGGCGCGGATCTGCGCGCCGTTCAAGCGATGCTCGGCCACGCGGACCTCGGCACCACGGAGATCTACACGCGCGTCGCGCAAGATCACGTGCGGCGGCAATACACGCGAGCGCACCCGCGCGCCTGACGCTATTCGCAGGTGTTAAAGATGGCCGCTTCGATGCACTTGCCGCCGTCGGGGCAATCTTGGTTCGACACGCACGTGCGTTTCCATCCGGCAACGCAGTCGGTCACAGGCATGCATTTGAACTCGTCAAAATAGGGGGCCTTGGGCAACCCGCAACAGACCTCACCGATGCGGCCCATGGCCGAGCAGTGCCCGCTGGTGGTGCAACTGATGGGGTAGCTCTTCGCAGGGCACGCGTTTCGGTCCCACTCGCAGACATTTTCCTCGTCTGTTTTGAGGTAGCAGCAGGTCTGTCCCACGGCGCAGTACCTCGACGGGGTCATGTTGCACCGAAAGCACCCCGGCATCGGATCAGCGGCGGGCCCGCTGTCGACGACGCCGACGGCGGAGTCAGCCGAGGCTTCGAGCCCCGACAAGTCCACGGCCCCGCCATCGGCCCCCGCCGATGCCTCATCGAACGCCAAGAACGCCTGGCACGCCGCGACCGCACTTAGCGACGCAAGCGCCAAGGCGGCTCCTGCAGTCCATCGGCCGACCATCGGCGAAGTGTACGGGGACATTTGGCCAGGCGGCATCAATACCTCGCCCCGCCGGGGCGCCGGCAGAGCGAGGCATCAGAACTCTCCCGCCGACTCTCGAGACCGATGATAGGAAGGGGCCGTGGATCTCTTTAGCGTCTTCGAGCCGACGGGTGGCGAGTCGCCCGTTCTCGTCGAGGTGCCGCACGCGGGCACGTGGATCCCTCCGGCGTACCTCGCGGCGATGGTCGCGCCGGTCCGGTCCTTGGGCCAAGACGCGGACCTCCACGTCGACGCGCTCTACGCCGACGCTCCCGCCGAAGGCGCCACACTGATCGTGGCCAACACGTCCCGCTACGTGCTCGACCTCAACCGCGCCGAAGACGACTGGGACGACGCCGCCGTCGAGCCGCGGCCCGGGAGCCTGCCGCCGCGCTCGCCCGGCTCGATGCCGCGGGGCCTCGTGTGGCGGCTCACCACCGACGGCGAGCCGGCCCTCGCGCGTCCCCTGCCCCGCGCCGAGCTCGACGCTCGCATTCAGGCCCTCCACCGCCCGTATCACGCGGCCGTGCAGGCCATCTTGACGCGCAAGCAGGCCAAGTTCGGCTTTGCCCTGCTCCTCGCGGCCCACTCGATGCCCTCCAACTCGACCGCCGCGGCGCGGCGCGGCCTCCGGAGCCCGGCGACCGTCCCTCGCGCGGACGTCGTGCCCGGCACCCAAGGCCGGACCACGGCCAGCGCGGCGTTCATCGACGCCGTAGACGCCCACGCGGCCGCCCACGGGCTCTCGGTGCGGCACGACGACCCGTACAAGGGCGGCTACTCGACGCGCCACTACGGCCGGCCCCACGCCGGCCAGCACGCGGTTCAGGTGGAGCTGGCCCGACGCCTCTATATGGACGAGCAGACCCTCGTCTGTTCGGCCCGATTCGCTCAAACGAAGGACTTTTGCACGGGCCTCGTAGGCCGGCTGGGGCGGCTGGAGCCGAAATAGGCGCCGGGGGCCTCATCCCGCTTGACATTCCGCGTGGTTCCCTTAGTTTGCGCGTTCCCTTCGGCGGCCTAACACCTAGGTTGCCAAACATCTTCAAGGGTTCGAGTCATGGCGAAGAGCGACATCACGGGCAAACGCAAGCTGAAGGCGCAAAACGTCTCTCACTCGAACATCAAGACGAAGCGCTGGCAGAACGTGAACATCCAGACGCGCCGTCTCTACGTGCCCGAGCTGGGTCGTTTCGTGAGCCTCAAGCTGACGACGCGCGACATCCGCACGATCGACCGCATCGGGGTCATGGCCTACGCCGAGCGTTACGGCGTCAAGGTCGCCTGAGCCTTCACTAGGCCTCGCGCCCCCGGCACCTGCCCGGGCCTCACCTTCCGAGCGCCGCCACGCATTCGCGGGCGGCGTTCGTTCGTTTTGTGGCCATCCGTGCGAGCGGCCCCGCGCCTCCGCGGCGCGGTCACGGAACGCGTGGATCGCCACGCGCCCCGAGGTGGCGGGGTCTGGCCTGCCGCCCAAGAGGGCGCTGCCACCGCGCCACCGGGACAAATGCGGGCCCGGCTCTCCTGGCGTGCCACGTGCAGCGGTGTGCGGTGCGACTCAACGCCGGAGCCCCCACCGATGAAGACCTTAGAGATCCTTTCCATCGCCGCCGTCACCGCTATCGCCCTCGTCACCGGCTGCGCGAGCAACACCTCGAACGATGACACCGACCAGGGCGCCGTCGCGGGTGGGACTCGCTGCGGACCGCCGCGCGGGAGCGAGGACGCCCGGGCGCAAACCCGCTGCGTGGAGCCGCAGGAGCTCGCGTCGCGTCAGACGGTCATCACCGTTGAAGCCGACACCATCCCCGGCAAGTACACGTATCGCCTCGAAGCCACGACCGCGAGCGGCAAGGTCGCGTTCCTCTATCCAGAGAAGCCTTACAACACCAAGGCTGCCGCCGAAGAGGGTGTGTCGGCGCTCTTGCGAGCGGCGCTGAGCCCCGCCGCGTTCGTCATCGATGAGATCGATCGCGAACACCAGTCGCTCTTCATCAAGGCGCGCAACGGAACGCCGCTCGCCATCAGCACGCTCTTTCAGCGGCACGAGAAGTCCGCCGTCGTGAGCGCCGTCCAGAAGGCCCTTTCGAGCGCCGATATCGCGATCCTGTCAGAGGTCAACCGTTCGCGCTGGGCCTTCGAACCTGAGAAGAAGAGCTTCCGGCTCATCGCCGGCAACGGGCAAACGCTGCTCGAGAGCGCCCCTCTTGCAGAGCCCCTCGGCCCGACGTCGGTCGACGATGCGGTCTTCTCGCTGCATGAGCTGGTCGCCCGCGACTACGGCCCGGCGCAAGCGGCCGACACTCGCCGCATCTGCGACGACTTCCTCCTCGTCCTGCCCGACGGCGGGGGACCGCGCGAAGCCACCGTGAGCGCCAGCATCGGGCTCGCGGAGTCGCTCGCAGGCGGCACGCCGACGGGCTCGGCGAAGCTGGTGATCACTCAGAATCGAAAGGTCATCGCCGAGAGCGCGAGATCGTGGCCCGTCGACGCGTGCCCCCAGATGATCGACGCGGCGAGGACCTTGACCAAGGTCTTGAGCTCGATGCCCCGGGGCTAGCTAGCGAGCCCCGAAGTCGCTTCACGCGCTCCCGAGGCCCTTGGCGCCTTGCCGCGTGCGGCGAACCCCCACGACGCCAGCGGGCACGGCCCAGCCGACCTCGGTCGTGCGACGTAAGAGCTCGTCGACGTCGTCGCGCTGCGCCTTCCCGGTGCGACCGAGGACCGCGTACACGGTGCCTGCATCCATGTGCACGCCGATGGGCGCCGCCGCCGGGCGCGGCGTGCCGGGCCGTGTGCGCACTTCGCCGCGGCGCACCGGCTCGGAGAGCCGCGGCACCACCACGTCGAGCACGGGCAGCTCGATGCCGCTCTCGCCGGCGTCTTCGTAACACGCGACGGCAAAGCGGCCCCGCGCGTCGCCGGCGGCCACGATGTGAACCGTCGCGTCGCTCGAAGGCGCGTCGCCAAGCCAGGGCACCCGCGACGCAGCGGCAACGGCCTCCGTGTCCGGCGAGACGAGATCCTCGGCCGTCAAGAGCCCGCCGGCGGTGCGCCCAAAGGCCACGACGAGCTCTTCCGCGAAGGCCCGCTCACCGAGCGCCGCAGCGCCGCGTCGACCGATGGCGCGCAGCAGCTTCGTGCGCATCTCGGAGCGGTCCTTCGCGAGCTCGATGGCTGGCGCGGCGATGCGCGAGAGCGTCGTCGTCCTGACGAGCGCCACACTCGCCGCAACGGCGGCCGGCAACGCCGGAGCGGCGACCCACGCGGCCTCCGGGATCTCATCGCGCTCAAGGAAGCCGCGCGGGCGGGGCGCTCCGCGGCCTGGCTGACGAACACGGCCGTCGATGGCGAAGGAGCCGAGACCTCCGCCGGCCATGAGGATCTGGAGCGGTCCGAAGAGCACGCCCGGCGACGTCGCCACGGCCGCCAGGACGGCGGCGAGCACGCGATCCACGGCGCTCGCCGACGGCCCTAGCTCGAGGGCCGCGAGGGCCACGCCCGGTTGCGACGCGACGACGGCGCGACGTTCGTCCATCACTCCTGCTCGTCGTCACGAACGCGAAGCGCCGCGGTTTTCGGTCGAAGGACGAGGGCGCCGCCGCCGACCTTCTTGCTGCGTCCCATGGTGAGCTTGCGGAGCGCCTTGCACTCCTTGAGCGCGGAGGTCGTCTCGATGAACACGTAAGCCTCGCGGCGCTCGCCGATGGAGTCGACGACGCGCTCCAGCGACGACTCGCTGTAGGCGCGGGCGGCGCCGATCTGCGGCAAGCGCACGTAGGCGACAGGCCCCGCCGGCACCGGATCGCGCGCCGCGTCGACGCAGAGCACGACGCCGAGACGCTTGGCGGCGCGCGCCGCTTCGTCGGTCTCCCAGAGGCCGTGCGGCTCCCAAACGACCTGCGTCGCGTCGGTGGGCAACCGCGCCACGAGCTTCGCGATGCGATCGCGCCACACCTGGGCCGGCGTCACTTCCGTTGGCGTCGAGAGCAGCACGACGCGCGCCTGCAAGGCGGCGATGGCCGCGAGCGTCTCTTCGAGGGCCGCTTCAAAGGCTTCGCCACCCTTGAGCGCCGCGAGCGCCGGCGGCGCCACGACCACGAAGTCGAAGTGAGGCGGGACGTCGGCGCGGTAGCGGCGCAGCGTGGCGCCCTTAAGCTTCCCCTCGCCCTTCGTGCTCGCGAGGTGCACCTCGAGCGCGTCGAACCGCTTCGCATAGGAGGAGAGCGCGCCCTTGAGGCTCTTCGCGCCGACGTGGAAGCGGGTCGTCATGTTGGGGGCACGGAGACAAGCATGCACCCGGGGCGGCTGAAAAGGGGAAATGGGCAACGCGCGATTCCCAGGCCAAATGCCCTACAAAACGGCCGCTTACGGGGCGACGTCAGCCACCGCGAGGACACCTCAGAAGGAGACGCCGACGACGCGACCGCAGAGCGAGCCGCCGAGCTGGCCACCATTCTGCGCGAGCTCGAGATCGCAGGTACGGTCCGAGAGCGGCGTCGGCGGGTCGTAGATGGAGCCCGCGACGCTGATGGCTTCGCTGCGAAAGGCAAGCGCCGTCGTCGCGCCGGCGCTGACGGCGAGGACGCCCTCTTGGCGAAGCGAGCCGGCAAAGACGACGTCGAAGTTTGACCGCGGCTCGGCGTCGCGCTGCACGACGCCGCACTTCGTGAAGGTGTACGTGAGGCGCACGTCCGTGGTGCCCTGAAGCGCGTTCGACGTCGCTTCGCCGACGACGCGCACCGTCCCCCCCCGCAGGCACGGCACCGTGACGTCGTGGGCACCGGCGTCCTTGCCCTGCAAGGAGAAGTTGTACGCCAGCTTCACCGTCTCCCGGAGCGCTCGCACCGTGATCTCGTCGCGGCACGCGTCGGTGTCGCAGGGCGGCGGCGACGGCGTATTGGCGCTGCACGCCAGCGCCGGCCCCGCGAGAAGGAGCGCGAGCATAGCTGTGAGTTCGAAGCGAAGACGCGCACGCATCAGAAGCCTCCTTCAACGCCGAGGCTGGGAATCGTCACGGGACCAATCATCTGTGCCTCACAGCCATTGAGCGTGCAACGAGACGCGATGGCCTCCTTGCTCAGTGTCGCGTTCATCCACTCGGCGACGCCCGCTATCCAAGTCTTCTTGCCGAGCTGCCACCGCTTTTCGAGGCGCAGGTCGACGCGAAAGAACGCCGGCAATCGATCGCTGTCGATGCCCGGCCCCGGCGCCTGCGGGAGGCCCGTGTAAAAGACCGTGCGCGCGCCGGCTCGCCAGCCGCGCCCCAGATCGTAGGCCGCGGCGACGTTGCCAACGTGCGTGCGATCGAACGACGCCACAAAGGTGCGCGTCCCGAAGCTGCGCGTCGAGCGCGAGAGCGTGTACGAAAGGAAGCCGCCGAGCCGCTGGGTGAGCTTCCGCTTGATGAAGAGCTCGAGGCCGTAGGCGCTGCCGAGGGTCCGCGCCTCGAAGGCCGCCGCCGCGTTGCGCGTGCCCACGCTGTCGGCGCCACCACCGCCGCCGCCGGTGCGATCGGGGCCCAGCGTGCCGGGGCGAAACCGCGGTGTCCCGCAGGCCGTCCCGCCGCCACCACCGGCGCCAGACAGGCCACGATCGCCTGCCAGGGAGCCCGTCGGCAGCGAGCCCGGCGGGCAGCCGCTCGGATCGCGCGCCTGAGTGCTCAGCGAATCGGTCATGTCGAAGAACGCGTTGTGAAAGAGCGTCACCGTGGCGACGGTCCCAGGCAAGAGCTCGTGTTCGATGCCTACGCTCTCTTGCATCGCGCGCTGCAAGCCGCCGCGCAGTCCGCCCGGCTGAACGCCCGGCAGCGGAACGACGAAGGACGGCGCTTGGTGCGCGAGCCCCAGCGCCGAGAGAGGAGCTTCGTCTTCTCGCCCAGTGTTGTGCGCGTCGCGAGCCTCGGGTCGACGCCCACGGCGCTCGCGCCGGAGGAGGTAAACACGTCGGAGCGAACACCGGGCACCAGTTCGAAGCGCCGCGACGCGAGCACGACCGCGTCCGCACGAACGCCGAACGTCAAGTCGTCGCGACTCGGAAACTGCGCGGCGATGCGCGCCACCGACGGCCCGAAGGGGTCGGTGCCGGTCTCCACCTCGAAGGACTCCAAGAGCAGATCGGTGCCGGCGCGAAAAACGACGTCGGGATGCACCCTTTGCTCGAACTCGGTGCGTGTCCCCAAGAGCCTCGAGCGCACGAAGCGATCGTCTTGCACCCGCGTCCGGTCGAGGCCCAGCGTGACGGCGGTGCGGAGCGAGCCGGCATCGCCGAAGCGTCGGTCGTAGCGCACGTCGATGCGATGAAACTCTGTCTCGAAGCCGGTCAGCGTCGTGGTCGCCGTGCGCTCGCCGAGAAAGTCATAGGATCCAAAGGAGAAGACACTGATGCGATCGCGAGGCGTGACGTCGTAGCCGACGCGGCCCTGGTAGTCCCAATACTTTAGCGTCGTGTCGGGCGAGAGCTGCGTGAGGAGCGCCGCCGTGTACGAGTAGCGGCCGCCGGCGAGCGCAGCCCCGCGGCCGCCATCGAAGGGCGCCTCCACGAGCGCGCCCGCGTCGAAGAGCCGCAGGTTTCCCTCGCCGCGGACCTCCGTCGATGGCGGCCCGGTCTCGCCGGCCACGATGCCGCCGGCGTAGCGCCCGAAGCGCGCCGGGTAGCCGCCGGGGTAGAGATCGACGCGCTCGATAAGCGCCGGGTGCACCACCGACGGGCCCGCGCCGACGTGAAACAGGACCGGCACGCGAACGCCGTCCAAGAAGTAGCCCACGTTGCCGGGAGGCGCGCCGCGAATGAAGAAGAACGGCAAGCCCGAGACGATGGGCGTCACGCCCGGCAAGACCTCGACGGCACGAAACGGATCGCCGAAGACACCGGGGATCTCGCGCACCTCAGCCCGACCGAGCGAGGCCGTGCGGCCCGGTTCGACGCGGACGCCGCGAACGCGCACCTCTTCGTCAGGCTCGGAGGCCCACTTCGGCGCTGCCGCTTGAGGCGCCAAGGTCGGGTCGTCTTCCGGTGGTGGCGTCGGCTCCGTGAAGCGAACCTCGATGCGGATCCTCGCGCGCACCGGCTTGCCCCCACGGGTTGCCGGCGCGTAGCGAAAGCCTCGTGCCGCGGACGCCGCCGCGCTCGCGAAGGGCTCCTCGCCTTCTTCCGTCGCCGCCGAGAGCACGGTCCCGTCTTCGATGACGAGGAGCAGGAGTCGCACCACGCCGTCGCCATGCGCGCCTTCCGGATACGCGACCTCGGCGCTCGTCACGAGCTTCGGCGGCTCGATCGTTTGCGCGAGCGCCGACGTCCCCTGCGCCAGCGCCACCGCGCAACTCACCGCGGCGGCGCCGATCAGTCGGCGAAGTGAAACCATTGCGTCGGGTGCTCGCGCAGAAACACCGTGATGGCGTCGGCCACCGTCTGCGCGGCGCGCGCCACGGCGGCGTCGTCGGCGCGGCGCTCGATCTCGATGGCCTGGCTCGCTTGCACGACGTACTTTCGATAGCCGCGGCGGGCGCTGAAGATCGGCACCACCGGCGCGCCCGAGACCTGCGCGAGGCGAAACGGGCCCACGGGCATTCGGAAGGGCCTGCCGAACATCGTCACTGGAACGCTGCGCATGCCCTCGGGCACGCGGTCGACTTGCAAGGCGACCGTGTTGCCGTCGCGCAGGTGGCGAAGCAGCGGCAACGAGGAGAGCGGGTCGTCGCCGACGTGCGCGACGGAGAGGCCGCTCTTGCGCCGCGCGTCATCTTGAAGCTCGCGCGCCTTCTCATCGCGCTCGCCTTCCATGACCATCACGAGCTCGCTCTTCCGGTAGCTCGCGAGCAAAGGCCCGACGAGCTCCCATCCGCCGCTGTGAATCGTGGCGACCAGGATCCCCTTCTTCTTCGCCGCCGCGAAGTCGAGGTGCTTGCGCCCCACCAGGACGACGTCGGGGGCTCCCGCGTTCTTGGACCCGGTCGCCAAGATCTCCGCGAGGCAACCGGCGTACGAGGCGAACGTGTGGGTGACGTCGCGCGCTTCGCGCAGCGGGCCGTATTCGCCCTGGATCTGCCTGAGGTTTCGGAGCACGCGGCGCCGCTGCGTCGGCACCAGGGCGGCCGCCATGGCGCCGATGACCGCCGGAGTGTAGCGCACCCACCACGGCGGCAGGCGCTGCGCGCCCATGGCGGCGAGGCTCCGCAGGAAGTGTCCGTCAACGGCGAGCGAGGGCATGCGAAGCGCTAGACGCGCAGCGTCTCCGGGCTCTTCCGGAGCAGATGGTGGAGCCAAGCGTCGGTGAGCTTCTCCTGCATCGAGTTGGCTCGCAGCCGGTCGTGCAGGTGCTTCCAGTCGACGTGGTCGAGCTCTTGGTCCTGGTTGAAGCACGAGAAGACCACCGTCTCGACCTTGGTCACCGGGTCCACGTGCTTCTGCAAGCACTGCGCGCAGACCTCTTTCATCATGCACTGCATCGGCGAGTTGATGCTGCCGATGGCGCGCGGTCGCTTCGAGAGGTGCGGCTCGAGCACACCATGGCGGGCGTTCTTGACGGCCTCCATCATGCGGTCGGAGCCGATGGCGATGATGCGGTTGACGCTCGAGAGCGCGAATTTTCGTTCACCGAGCTTGCCGCTCGCGTACGCGACCATCGCCTCGACGATGTTTCCTCGAAAGTGCACGTCCCCGGCGCGGCGCGGCTCGATGCTCTTGCCCGTGTCGGTCGCCCAAATCACCTGATCGGTGAAGCGCTCGATGTCGTCTTGCTTGAAGAGGTCTTCACCCTTCTTGTAGCCGGCAAAGTAGAGGACGTTCGAGCCCATGGCCTTGAAGGCGCGCGATGGAGAAGAGGACCGCGTTGCCGAGGCCACCGCCGCACAAGAGCACCGTCTCGCCGCGCTCGATCTCCGTCGGCGCGCCAGTGGGGCCCATGAGCACGATGCGCTCACCAGGCTTCAGCGCCGCGCAAAGGCGCGAGCTTGCGCCCATCTCGAGGACGATGGTACCGAGGAGACCTTTGTCTTCGTCGATCCACGCGCCCGTGAGGGCCAGGCCCTCCATGGCCAAGCGATTGCCCGAGACGATGGGCGCCGCTGTCTCGAAATTCTGGAGTCGATAGAACTGCCCCGGCTTGAACTTCTTCGCCGCCAGCGGCGCCTTCACGACGACCTCGACGATGGTCTGCGTCAGCCGGTTGACCGCCACCACCTCCGCCGAGAGCTCCGCGTCGAGTCGCCCAAAGAGCGCGTCGCGCGCCGCGTCGCGCTCCTTCTGTTTTGCAGGATCGAGCGTCGCGAGCTCAGGAAAGAGCTCCACCACGCGGGCGTAGCCGTCTTTGGCGCTGGCCATGGCCTTCACGACGCTGCCTGCGTAATACGGGTGGTTGTCGCCGTAGAACGACACGGTCTTGCCGTCCTTCAAGTAGCTCGTGAAGAACCCTTCGGCGGCGTTCGTGGTCGGCTCGAGCGTGAGCGTCCCCGCCTCATTCCGAACCGCGCGGTGCGCCTGGAAATACTGCTTCTTCCGGTCGAGCACGAAGGTCCCTTCGTATTCGCGCTCGTAGGTGATGTTTGGGCTCGTCCCGGCGGCGACGCAGACGGTCTTCGCGGGGAGCTCGAGCGGCTCGCCGCCCTTACGCGAGAAGCGAACGCCACGCACGTGGCCGCGTTCGTCGAGGAGCGCTTCTTCTGGCGAGACGTTCTCGACGAAGCGAACGCCCTCCTCGAGGCACTTGACGATCTCTTCGTGGTTCAGGCGATACGCTGGCGAGTCCTTGATCGTCTTTCGGTAACAGATGGAGACGCCACCCCACGACGCGAGGAGCGGCTGAATCGCCGGCGGGCGCCCTTCACGGGATGCGCGCTCGCGTTCGGTGCGAATGGCCGCGGCGTGGGCCCGGTGCTCCGAAAGCGTGGCCCACTCTTCGTCGTCGAAGAGCGCCCGAACGCCCGACTCGCCGAGCTCGGTGCGCAAGACCTGGTAGCGCTGCTCTTCCTTTTCGACCTCGACGACGTAGTAGGCGAGCAGCTCCGTCGCCGTGTCGATGGCCGTGAGACCGCCACCGATAACGATGGCCGGCAGGCTCACCTGCAGGTTCGCCAGCGAGCTCTTCTTGTAAGCACCGGAGAGTTGAAGGGCCATCAAGAAGTCGCTCGCCTTGCGAATGCCGCGCGAGAGGTTGTTCTTCATGTCGATGACCGTCGGCTTGCCGGCGCCGGCCGCGATGGCGACGTGATCGAAGCCGAGGGCCCATGCGTCATCGAGGGTGAGCGTGCCGCCGAAGCGGACGCCGCCGTGGATGCGAACTTGCGGGTTGCGCGCCAAAGTCGCGTAGAGGACCGTGAGGAAGTTCTTGTCCCAGCGAACGGTGATGCCGTACTCGGACACGCCGCCGAAGCCGAGAAGCACACGCTCGTCGAGCTCGAGCGTGAGTTCTTGGAAGTCGCGCACCGGTCGCCGACCGCTGGCGGAGACGAGGGCGTCGGGCAACGGCTCGATCTTGAGACCGTCGACGGCGACGACGCCGAAGCCCTCGCACGCGAGGTGATGCACGAGCGTGTAGCCAGCGGGGCCGAGCCCCACAACCAGCACGTTCTTGCCGGAATACGGCTTGGCGTGGGGCCGCGCGATGTTGAGCGGGTTCCAGCGAGTAAGAAGGCCGTAGATCTCAAAGCCCCAGGGCAAGGCGAGGACCTCGGTGAGGACGCGCGTCTCGATCTGCGGGATGTTGACCGGCTCCTGCTTCTGAAAGATGCAGGCCTTCATGCAGTCGTTGCAGATGCGGTGACCGGTGCCGGGAAGCATCGGGTTGTCGATGGCGATGAGCGCGAGGGCGCCGAGCGAATCGCCGCGGCCGCGCACCAGGTGCATCTCGCTGATCTTCTCGCCGAGCGGGCAGCCGGCGAGCGGGACGCCGATGGGGTTCGCCTTGAACGGCCCAGGCTTGTGCGGCGGTCCAGAAGGCGCGGCGGCCGCTTGGGCCTTCGCGTCGCGCATGCCCTTCGAGCACGAGTCCTTGTCGCGATCATGGCAATAGAGGCAGTAGTCGATCTCTTGCTCGACCTCGCGCGCGCTTCCTCGGCGGTCCGTCAGCGCGAAGCCGTCGCGCTCGCGGGCGTGTGACGTCGTGCCGACGAAGGCTTCCGGCAACGCGGGCTCGGGACGCCGCAGCTCGACGAGGTTCTGGTAGTCGAGCGTGTGCGGCACCTTGAGCGAGGGCCACGTGTGCACCATGTCGTGCCGATCGGCGCGCCGCGCCGCGAGGTGCGCCTCGATGGCGTCGAGGGCGAAGGCCACGGCGGCTTCGTCGGTGAGCGACGCGGCCTCCGCGCCTTGCGCCTTGCGAATGGCGTCGCCGACGAGCTTGGCGCGAAGGCTGAGCTCCTCGGTCCACGTGGCATCCCCGCCCTTTTGAACCTTGCGGGCGACCTCATCGACCTCGTGAAGCAGGAGAACCGTCCGCGCCACGCGGAGCTCTTCGTCGAGCGGCGCGGGGACGAGCGCGGCCTGTGCAACCGCCGTGAGCTGCGCCGCGAGCTCGAGCGACGTTCCAGCTTCGCGGAACGCCTTGCCGGCGCCGTCTTTGAGCACGCGCTTCTTGGCGAACTCCTGCTTGAAGCGCCAGAGCGGCGCGCGGTCTTGCGCCGCTTGCGTCAGCGCGGCGACGTCGGCCTCGACGTTGAAGAGCCTCGCCACGAAGGCGCTCACCCACGGCGCCGCCGCGATGAGCGCCTCGCTCTTGTCCTTGTCAGCGAGCGCGCCGGACTCCCTGCGGTAGGCGTCGAAGGTCGCGAAGGCCTCGGGCGAGCGCTCCTTGAAATACTCGTCGAAGGAGGCTGAGAGATCACGGAGCCGCTCCGGAACGAAGAGGTCTTCGTAGCGATACCCGGCAATGCCGAGCACGAGCTCGTTGGGATCTCGGGTGCCGCCATCGGCGGGGAGCATGCTGGGGCGCTTCGCGTTCATGGAGTTCGCTCGACCGGTCAGTGTTGTCGCCGGCGTGACCGGCGCCTTTGTCAGCGGCGGGGACGAAGGCGGTCTGCGCCTCTTCGCCCTCTTCGAAGCCGAAGTAGACGGCGCACTGCTTGAACATGAACTCCTGACCGGCAGGCGTCGTGAGGTCGTATTTGCTGCCGGGGCCGCAATACGTGTTCACGAAGCGGACCGAGTGCTTCACCCACTCGGCCCAGGCTTCCTTGGAGACCTCCTCATAGAGGCGTCGCCCGAGGTCGTTCTTGTACGGCGGCTTGGCGAGGCCCGGCAGATCCTTGCCGAGCTTGCGACAGTGAACGATGCGATCGGACATCAGAAGTACCTCGTCGTGGTGGGCCGGGTCGTGGCTCCAGAGGAGGCCGGGCAAGCCGGTCGCCTGTGGGGAATACCCTTGGGTTTTTCAATAGTCGGACCCTCGCCCAGACGAAAGAGAAAGGAGGCTCCGCGGAGCCACCACGCAAGGGCCCGTCCCGGCCAGCCTTAGGCGAAAAGCGCGAGCTGAACCGCTCGCCGGGCACTCCCAACCTCGAATTGCGCCGTGCCAGCGTGCGGAATCACGTCCAAAAGCAGCTTTTGGGCCCTTCGGCGCACGGCCCGGAGGGCCCGCTCCGGCGTGTTGTTGACGGCCGAGAGGTGCCCCAGAACGATGCGCTCGACGCCCTCGCGCTCGAGCCGCGCCGCCAGCTCGGCGCTGTCTTCGTTGTCGAGGTGCCCGAGCGGCCCGCCAACGCGGCTGCGCAGCCGCGCCGGATAGGGCCCCGCGTCGAGCATCGCGCGGTCGTAGTTCGCCTCCAGAAGGACGGTGTGGCACCCCTCGAAGAAGGCCACGAGCGACTCGGGCACATGCCCCATGTCGGTGACCCAACCGAGGGCCGAGCGCCCCGCCTCGACGCGCAGCGCGATCTGCGTCACGTCGTGCGGGACCCGCATGGTCCGCACGGAGAACGGGCCCACTTGGTAGCGGTCGTCGACCTGCGTCGCGACGAAGGGGAAGCGGGCGCGGACGCGCGGAACGTGGAGGCCACGATGCAGGTAGACGGGCGCTTTGAGCGCGCGCGCGAGCGACTCCAACTTGGCAACGTGATCGTCGTGCTCGTGGGTGATCACGATGGCATCGGCGGCGCGAGGCAAAAGGTCGACCCCCATGGCGGCGAGCGTGAGGGCGGAGCGCTTCGGCCCAATGCCTGCATCGATGAAAATGCGGTGGCCTTCGTGCTCGACGAGGGCGGCGTTGCCGGACGAGCCGCTGCCCAAGAGGAAGACCTTCACGGCCCGAGAGCGTTGCTCGAATCCGTCGCGCGTTCAAGCGGCTGCTGCGCCAAACGGGAGCACCGGGCGCGTCGTCCTGCGCCGATTCGGCGCACCGCGGAGCGGCGCGGACTGCAATTGCCACGGGTTGGCCCGCGCACGGTCCTTGCGTGACGTCGAGCGTGCCCCCGCCCCCTCCCCACGCTCCGCCGGTCGTCGCGGCGCGGCCTCACCGCAACATGGCGACGCGAGCAAGCGGCGTCGACGCGCTCGAAGGCCACGCCGGCCCCTTGCCGCGCGTCCCTAGAGCCCCCTCGCCAGCCGAGACCTGTGCGTGGGCCAAAACGATGCACCGCGTGATGCCAGCACCAAGCGGCCCCGGACACCGCCTCTATTGGGCCACGGAAGGCACGTTTGGCGCGCGCGAGCTCGTCGCCGGCCCCGGTGCGTTCTTCATCGTCGGCCGCCATACGACCTGCGACGTCCTCTTTGACCTCGACCCTGGCATTTCGCTCCGGCACCTCCTCGTCCGGAGCGAGGTCTTGAGCGACGGGTGCCTCGTGCTCTCGATCCTTGAACTCGACACCCGCGAAGGTTTTGTCATCGCTGGGACGCGCCACCACTCGGTGGCGGTGACAGGTCCCGTGGTGCTCCAGGTCGGCGCGTACGTGCTCGTGGCCGTCCCCAGCGGCGAAGCACCGCCGGCGCCAACCGACGCGCCGGAGCTTCGGCGCGTGCATCCCTACCGCGAGCCGCCGCGCCGCGCCCTCGGCCGGAGCGTGCTCACCGACCTTCAGGCGGCCATTGACCTGAGCGCCCCCGCAAGCTCGCGAGAGCCACCGCGAGGCGAGCGGCACGAGCTCCGAGTGGGCAAGAGCGGGCTGTGGGCGCACGTGCCGCTCTCAGACCCCGAGCTCGAACGCGGGGTGCTCGTGGGCCGCGACCTTCGGTGCATCGACAGCGGCGCTCGCCAGTTCGTCACCATGGGGATCTCGCGCGTCCACGTCTGCATCTTGAAGACAGCGCGCGGGATCTTCGCCTTCGACACGGCCTCGACGCAGGGCACCTACCAAGACGGCGCGGCCGTTCGCCAGATGCGCCTCGAAGAAGGGACCGAGCTCGTGCTGGGGGTCCATGGCTCCATGAACCTGTCTTGGCGCTAGCTAGCGCGCTTTTTCACGGAGCAGAAGCGGCGGCGGGAGGATAGTCTCCCTCCGATGGCGATGCCCTGCCCTCAGTGTGGCACCCCAAACCAATCGAGCCCTGGGTTCTGCGCCCAATGCGGGACCGCGCTCGCTACCGCGCCGGCCCAAGCGCCGCTGCAACCTTCCGGTGCCGCGAAGACGGTCCTCGGGATGTCCGTCAACGATCTGCTCGCGCAGGCTCCGCCCCCCGCACCGGTGGCGCCGCCCGCACCAGCCGCGGCGCCATCGGCCGCCGGAGCGAGCCGCACGGTGCTCGGGATGCCGGCCATGGGTGGTCCCGTCGGGGTCGCGGGCGCGCCGCCCGGTGTACCGGCAGCCCCCCAAGCCGCGCCGATGCCAATGCCTCCCGGCATCGACGACGGCCGCGCCAAGACGATGCTCGGCGTCGCGGTGCCCGGCATCGCGCCCTTGCAACCCGGAGCGTCCATGCCGGCGCAGCCCAGCGCCGTCCCGGCGTCGGGGCCGGCGCGCGTGTCAGTGGCCAATGAGCACCGCACGATGCTGGGCGTGCCGGTGCCCGGACAAGCGGCGCCGGCCGCGCCCATCGCCACGGGCATCTTCATCGCGCCGGCACCGGCGCCGCTCGCGCTCGAGGCGTTGCCCGAGCCGCCGAGCCGCGTGACCAAGCGCGGCGCGCCGCTCGGCATCGTCGCCGGCGCGCTCTTCGCGCTGGTCCTCGGCATCGGGGGCACGGCCGCTTACTTGATGCGCGGCGGCAATCCGCTCGTCATTCAGGCCCGCCCGTCACCGCGCGGCACCGATTTGTTGCACATTGCATGCGACAGTTGCCCCGACGGGACCAAGCTGTCGGTCGGCGCCGCCGCCAGCGAGGTGAAGGCGAAGAGCTCCGACCTCGAGCTCCAGACGCCGCTCGTGGTGGGCGAAAACGCGCTCACGCTCCACATCGACCGCCCCGGTTCGGGCCGCGACGAAGACGTGAAGGCTGTGGTGCCCGTGGGCTTTCGCGTCCGCATGGACCTCGACAAGGTCGGCGAGAGTCCGCCGGCCGCGAAGGTCGTCGTCGAGGCGGCCCCCGGGGCCACTGTCTCGCTCGACGGCAAGCCGCTGGCGCTCGAAAATGGTCGCGGCACATGGCCGCTCGACCTGTCGGCCGACTGCGCCGGCATGGCCGACGAGACGCGCGCTGTCGAAAAGACCGTCACCTACGAGGTGACCCTCAAGGGACAGACGGAGAAGGGCGCTGTAACGGCGAAGGTCGGCGTGCCAGCGCTGCGCATCGACGCGCCCTTCGCCGGAACGGTGCTCGCATCCGAGAAGTTCACGGTGTCAGGGCGCACCATCAAGGGAGCCACCGTGACGGTGAACGGTCGGCCCGTCACCGTCGACGCCGCCGGCGTCTTCGCCGAAGGCTTCAGCGCTCCGACGTCGACGCCGCTGCCCGTCGAGGTGCGCGCCACGTTGCCCCAATCGGCGCCGCGAACGGTCTCACTCAAGGTGCGTCGCTCCGACCGCCTCGAGGCGGAGGCGCGGGCGGCGCAAAAGGCCGCGCTCAGTGCAAAATACACCGACATCTTGAAGGACGCGTCGTCCGTCGCGGGCAAGCCCTTCGCCGTCGAGGGAGACTTGGTCGACCTCCGCGCCACCAACCACCAGGCGGTGCTCCTCGTGCGGAGCGCCACGTGCGACCGCCCCGAAGGCTGCATCTTTCGTGTCCTGTCGGGGGCGCCGGCGGAAGGCAAAACCGGCACGCGGATCCTCGCGACGGGCCGCATCACGAAGCTCTTTTCCGGTGGTGGCACGGCGGTGCCGGAGGTCGAGGCCGACATCGTGGTGCCCGTGGGACGGCGACTTTGAAGGGTCGGGCCACGCTCGTCGCCTTGGCCATCGCCACCCTTTGCGGCTCCGTCGCAGCGTTCGCCCAGCGCGTCGATCCAGCTTCGCCCACGACCTTCGTCGTGGGGCCACCGCGCGGGAATCCTCGCGCTGACGCTGCGCGGCGCGGCCAGGCGGCAAGCTTGCCGAGCTCACCGCGCGTGGTGTGGCGCAAGACGCTCGAGCGCGCGACACCGATGGCCCCGCTGGCGCGGCACGACGGCGGGCTCGTGGCGCTCTCCACGGCGGGCGAGCTCATCGAGCTGGATGAGCTCGGCGTCGAGAAGGCCCGCGTCAACCTGACGCTCGCGACGCAGCGCACCGATGGTCGAGAGCCCGAGACGCCGGTGGCGGCCGCACTGCTCTCCGACGACGCGGTCCTTGTCGCCACGTCCTTTCGGACGCTCTACGTGGTGCGCGGCGGCGCCGTTCGTGCGCGCGCGCGCGTGGCCGACGATCGCAACGCCGCCGCGAGCGCCAGCGCCTCCGCGCGCGCCGAGCCGGAGCAAGCGTCGGCCGTCGGGCTCGACGACGGTGGCGCCGTCGTCGCCTTCGATACGGAGCTTGTGCTCGTGGACCGAGACGCCTCGGTGCGTGCGCGCGCGGTGCTCCCGGGCCCCCTGGGAGGTCCGCTCGTGACCGGTGACGGCGTCGTCTACGCGGTGCTCCAGAGCGGAAGCATCGCGACGTGGCGGCCGGGCGGCGAGGTGCGGCGCGTGGGCCGCTTTGGCGGTCCTGTCACCGGCCGCGCGCTGCCACTCGGGCGAGGCATCCTCGCGGCGGTGGTCGAGGGACAAGTGCTCGAGCGGTTCGATACGGCGCGGCAGACCGGCGGGGCCGTCTTCGCGTCCACGACGATGTGGATGGGGCCCGCCACGCTCGCGCAGGGCGGGCTCGCGATGCTCGGTTGGCAAGCGGGCCGCGTCTACGCGCTCGAGATGGACTTGGAAGGGCGCGAGCGACGTCGAACGGCCGTCGCGACGGGAGCGGGAACAGACGCTGGCGCGCCGAGCGGTGCGCTCGGCGAGGTGCTCGTGGATCGCGAAGGCCGCATCGCGTTCGTGGCCCCGGAAGGCATCGGCGGCGTGGTCGAGCGCGACGGGACCGTGCGGACCCTGGGCGAAAGCGTCTGCCCGAAGGGTGCGCGGCGAACCGGGACGAGCGGCCCCGCCGGCCTCGTGGCGACGAAAAAGGGATTCGTCATCGCGTGCGAGAACGGGCTCTTGATGGCCATCGAGTGAGCGGCGTGTCGGGCGACGGGAGCGAGGCTGACGTGGCCGGCTCCTCCTGCGGATCAATGGATGATCGAACGCGTGCAGCGACGTATCAGGACCTGCTCCGAGTAGCTGCGCTACTTGAGGCTGAGCACCAAGCGGACGCCGAGGCCATACGCCGGGCCCTTGGGCAGGTTGACCAACGCGGGACGCCCGCGTCGCCCCGCCCGCAGCCGTCAGGTCTCAGACCGAGAAGCTGCTGCCGCAGCCGCAGCTGCCCTTCACGTTGGGGTTGTTGAACTTGAACCCCGAACCGTGCGCGCCCTCGACGTAGTCGATCTCGGTGTCTTCGAGGTATTGGTGGCTGAGGGGATCGACGTAGAGCTTCACGCCCCGCGACTCGTATTCCTCATCCATCTCGCCGACCGTCTCTTCGAAGTAGAGGTCGTAGCTGAAGCCGGCGCAGCCGC
Source organism: Myxococcales bacterium (assembly GCA_016703425.1). Lineage (NCBI taxonomy): Bacteria > Pseudomonadati > Myxococcota > Myxococcia > Myxococcales > Myxococcales bacterium. Next base: position 122,738 of record JADJCA010000001.1, on the reverse strand, counting down.
CGCCGATGACGCGGAGCCGAAGCCCCTGCCCTTCGAGGTTCTCGGCGGATGCGATCTCTTTGACCTTCTCGGCGGCGCGTTCGGTGATCTGAATCATGACTTCCTCGGTCGGTCGGCACCGGTTGGTACGACCCGGAGAATATAGGGGATCGTCCCGCTGCTTGCCAGGACCGTTTCGGTCCTCATTGGCTGACCGTGGCCTGCTGAAGTGCGGGTACTTAGCACGCAACCCTCTCGCGCTCGCACAAAAGCAGAACGCCCGACTTTCGCCGGGCGCCTGGTCGACGTCATCCATAAGCCGAGTTCTGTCTCACCTAGGGTCGCCCCGTTGGCGAGAGCGGTCATTCCTCTAGGGTGGCCGTTGCCGGACACCTCGAGCAGCCTACCCGCAGACTTGGGCGAGCAACCCTTCGCCCCCTTGCGGAGGCGCGCCTGCCTATGTGGCCTTGCACCAGATGGGGTTTGCCGTGCCGGAGCCGTTACCGACTCCGCGGTGGGCTCTTACCCCGCCTTTTCACCCTTACCTCGCGCCTTGCCGCAAGCGGCTCGGAGAGAGGCGGTCTTCTTTTCTGTGGCACTGTCCTCGGCGTTTCCGCCACCGGGCGTTACCCGGCATCTCGCTCTACGGTGCTCGGACTTTCCTCCCGCCGCTCGGCTTGCGCCGAGTGGCCAGCGATCGCTTGTTCGGCGTCGACGCGGTCATCCTGGCATCGGACGTGCCCCTTCGCAACGAGGCCGGCGAGGGCTGCGACGAAGGGCGCGGCCACCAGGCCGTAGCGCCCAGCCCCAAAGAAGACTCCGTGGATGAGCGCGACGGAAGCCACGACGGCCGCCGTCACAGGCCAAATGGCCTCGCGTGCGCTGTACGGGCCCGCGAGCGCGATGAGGACTAGCAAGCCCGCGTAGCCGGGCGCCGCGTGGCGCGTGAGCGCGGACACGATGGACACGAGGAACACCACGAACACGACGGCGCGTCGAAGCGGCAACGGCCCTGCGACCGCGGGCTGCGCGCTGGCGTGCGCGGAACGACTCGGCGCACGAGCCCTGCGAAACGCAGCCACGAGCGCCAGCGCGAGCATGACGCGGCTCGCGACGAGGTCGAGCGAACCGAGGACAAGCTTGGCGCGCTCGCCAAAGGCGGCGGCGTTCGACTCGTGAAAGTACCAAGGCGCGCCGCCGAAGTAGTCGAACGTCACGGAGAGCTTCCGCGGCACACGCGCCAGCGCCGCCGGCACGTCCGCGCGAATGGCGCGCCACGCTTCGCGCTCGAAACACGCGTCCTTCTTCGCCTCGTCCCACACCTCTCGGCACGGCGCGGGCACGCGCAACTCCTCCCACGCCCCGCTGGTTGTTTGAGCGCCGATCAACAGGTTCCAGCCCCCGTTCACGCTCACGACCGCGCACCGATCCATCGCGCGGCAGTTCCGAAGCGTCCACGGCGCGACGACGACGACGGCCCCGAGGACGACCGCGGCGGCGGCGACGAAGCGCCCCGCGTGGCGCAGGCCCGCGGCCGCGAGCCAAGCGAAGGCCGGAACAAGCAGGAGGAGTTGCGGCCTAACGAGCGTCGCCGCACCGAGCAGCAGCCCGACGGATGCGGCCGCGACGCGCGCCCGCGCCATCGACGCCGCCGCCGCACCGACGAGCAGGGCCGTCGCGAGGCCGATGAGCGCCGCCGCCACGACCTCCGTCATGAGCGCCGCCGCGTAGGGCACGAGCGCTGGCGACAGCGCGACGAAGAGCCCCGCGAGCGACGCAGCGCGCACGCCCCATGGCCGCGCCGCGACGTAAGCCGCGCCCGCGAGCGACGCCCCCAGCAGCGCGCCAAGGACCATGGCCCAGGGCGACGATGCCCCGAAGAGCACGTAGCCCGCGGCCAACAGCCCGGGGTAGCCCACCGGATAGTGCGCCACCGGCGTCACGGCTCCGTCGGGCCACAGCCACGTGTAGCCAGCGCCTGAAGCGATGCGCTCGGCGAGCAGGTGGTAATACTTGCCGTCAGCGGCCGGTGGAAAGCGCCCAAAGGCCCACGTGACCACGGCGAGGCGCGCCGCGAGCGCCGTCGCGACGACGAGCACGATGCGACCGCGCTCGCGTTTGCGCATCCCAGCCGCCGCCGCCTCGGTCATCGCGCGTCAGTCCCAGAGACCGAGCGAACGGAGAGCGGTGAGCACCTCGGCTAGCGGCAAGCCGACGACGTTCGTGTACGAGCCCTCGAGGCGCGTGACGAAGGAAGCGGCTCCGCCCTGAATGCCGTAGCCGCCAGCCTTGTCGAGTCCCTCGCGAGAGGCCACGTACGCGTCGACCTCGTGGCTCGTGAGGGCACGCATGACGACGCGCGTGACCACGCTCTCCGCGTCGAGCACGCCGCCGCCGGCGGCACCGATCACAAAGCGCGTCACGACATCGTGCGTCGCGCCGGAGAGCAAAAGGAGCGCGCGGCGCGCAGCCTCCGCGTCGGCCGGCTTGTCGACGATGATCCCGCCCTCGGAGACGACCACGGTGTCGGCCACGAGCACGGCCCCGAACGACGCGGTCGCAGCGCGCGCCAGCGCCACCGCCGCCGCCAGCTTCGCCGCAGTCACGCGCTCGAGATAGCGCGCCGGAGCGTCGTTCGGCCCCACTGTTTCGTCGGCGCTTGGCGCCACGATCGCGAGCGGCAGACCAACAGCCGTCAACATTTCCCGGCGGCGCGGCGAGGCGCTGCCGAGGAGCAGCGGCCGCTCGGCCGACAATCGTTCGGGCGGGGAAGACACCACGACGGGACCTTGTAGAACATCCGCGGCCTCATGGTAAGGTCGCCCCGCCGATGCGTCGTTTTCCGTGCGTGGTCTCGCTGGGCGGTCCCTCCTTGGTTTTCGCCCTACTTTGCGCCCTTGGCGCGAAGACAGCCCACGCGGGCTCGTGCGACCGCCCCCTCGTCAGCGCCTGCGTGAACAGCGACACGCTCTGGCCCTCGGCAGGGCCCACCCGTTTCGCCACCATCGCCGGCACCCAGACGACGGCGCCGCAGCAGTTCTCCATGGGCCTCGTGGCGACGTACCTTCAGCGCCCCATCGTCTTGGCAGTGCCCTCGCCCGGGCCCACCGGCAGCAAGCAGAACGCCGTGAGCGATCAGGTCAACGGCAACTTCCTCTTCGGCTACGGCGTGACGAACCGTCTCGCACTCCACATCGCGCTACCGGTGACCTTTGGTCAAGCTGGGAGCGGCACCGCCGCCATCACCGGCGGCGAAGACTTGCGAGATACGGCGCTGCGCGACGTTCGCTTCGGTCTCGCGCTCGCGCTCCTCGCGGAGCCCCGCAGCGACGCCGCCGTCGCCACACCGGATCGCGCGCCGGCGCTCAACGGGGCGCTCACGGCGCGCCTCGACGTCTCAGCCCCCACCGGCGATCGCACCCAGTTTGCCGGCGAGCGCGGCGGCGTCTTCGCCCCCTCGCTCGCCTTTGGCGCGACCTTCGGTCGCTTCTTCGGCGGCGGCGAAGCTGGCGCGCGCCTTCGCGGCGTGTCGCAGTTCTCGGGCGCCCGCGTGGGGACGCAGCTCGCGTTCTCGCTCGGCCTCGGCGCGTCGATCCTTCCGCGCGACCTGCTCGCAGCGTCCGTCGAAGCGCGCGTCTTGCCGACGCTGACGGAGCAGTCCGACACTGTGCAAGGCGCAACGGGCCTCGTGAGCACCCCCAACGGCCTCACCATCACGCCGGCCGAATGGATGCTCGCGCTCAGGACGGCGCCGCTCATGGGTGGTGATTTCGTCGTGACCGGCGGCGGCGGCACGGGCCTGCCGCTCGGCGGCGAAGCGGTCACCCGGCCCCGCCTTCGGTTTCTTCTCGGCGTCACTTACGCGCCCCGCGCCTTCGACTCCGACGGCGACGGTGTCCTCGACAAGGACGACGCGTGCCCCGGCGTCGCCGGGATTCGCACGGTCCCCGCGGAGCTCGCAGCACCAGGCAAGACGCCACCTCGCAAGGGTTGCCCCTTGCCCCGCCAAGAGGACGGACCGCCCGTCGACTTTACGGCGCCGCTCGGCGCACCGGGAAAATCGCCATGAAGGGTTCGCTAGAGCAACTCCGCTCACCAGAGCGCCTCCCCGACGCGCTTTCCCGCTTTGGTAGCAGCCAGGCCTGGCTTCGCGGCGGCGGCACCGTCGCCGACGTCGTGCTTCGTTGCATCAAGCCCGATGGCGGTCTGTCGGACCGTCACTTCAGCGGAACGGCGCAGCTCATCTCGCTTGAAGCGTACCGGCTCGGCAGCACCGTCTCCGCGCCGAGCGTGGTGATCGCGCGCGACGCCGAGGGCGGCCTCGAGACCCTCGCCGGCACGCTCGTCGAAGCGCGCGTCGTCGATGTCACCCTCTTGGTCGTGGATCTCGCGCCGTCGGCGACGGTGCAGGCGGCCCCAGCTCCCGCTGCGACGGCGCCCGCTCCAGCGCCGGTCGTGCGAGAAACCCCGCCGGCGGCCCCCGTTGTCACGCCGCGCGTCGGCGAGGCTCCCCGCGAAGCGTTGGGCCTTTCGAGCCCGATGCCGCAGCGCCCCGCGCGACGCACCGAGTCGGATGCGCCCGGCACCGTCGTGCCCGACGCGGGCGACGTCGTCGAGCACTTCGCCTTCGGGATGTGCGACGTCCTCAAGACCGACGGTGATCGGATCCACCTTCGCGTGCAGAAGGATCAACGCATCAAAGAGATCGCGCCGGAGATGCTCCGCATCGTTGCCATCGACCTCGAGGGCACGCCGCGGCGCTTCCGGCTCGAACGCAAGCTCTGACGGTCCCTCGCTCCCTCAGACCGCCTTGGTGTGAACCCTCGCAACCGATTCACCGGCGCGAAGTTCGGTGCCCGGCTCAGCGAACGCCAGTTTGACCATCGCGAGCGCCGATGGGCTGCCCGGCGTCGCGCCAGCCACCACGCTGGTCACCTCCCCTGCCTCGCGGCCGTCGGGCGCCGTGAGCGCGGCTCCCGGGAGCAGCGGTCCTTCGAGCACGAGAGACACCAGCTTGCGCTTCACATGACCGCGAAGCTGCAACATGCACACGACCTCTTGCCCGAGGTAGCAACCCTTGTCGAAGGACACGGCGCGCGTCTCGAGGCCCGCCTCCTGCGGATACGTCGACGGCCCAAAATCGGCGCCAAAACGCGGCACCGCTTGCTCAACGCGGAGCTGCTCCATGACCGCCTCCGTCGCGAACGATCCGCCGGCGGCGCGGGCCGCAACAGACAGCACCTCGGTCACCGCCGGCCCGCGCGCGCGCGCACACGCGACGACGCCGCCGCCGAGGCCGAGGCGATCGCCGCGAACGACGACGATGTCGGGCTCGCCCTGAACGGTCTCGAGCACGCGGTCCGCGAGGGGCCCGTGCACCGAGAAGATCGCGAAGCCGTCGGTGGAGGCTTCGATCTGGGCGTCCTCCATCACGAGGTAGCGGTCGAACGTCTTTTGAAGCGACCCGGCCTCCGCCTTTGGCACGAGGGCCAGGATGCGATCGCCGTCTTCGAAGAACACGAGGTCCGCGAGAATGCGGCCCTTGGGTGACACCGCGAGCCCGTATTGCAGCACCCCCGGCGCGAGCTTCGTCAGGTCACTGGTCACCAAGCCGTTGAGCCAACTCCGGCGGTCGGCTCCGGTCGCGACGAGCACCCCCGTCTGGTTCGACTCGTCGGCGACGACGACGGTGGCGCGCGCGTGCCCCAAAGCGACGGAGGGATCAGGCATCACGGTGACTATCCCCCGACTCGTCACGGCCCGCAATCAATCCGCGCCGATCCTCCGCCCGCCGGCGTCGGGTTGGCTGGCCGCACCTCGGCAAGCCCGATTTCGGCGTCGTGTCGTCGTGCGATCCGCTCTAGCCTGTCGACCGATGCGGTGGCGGCCCTCCTCGATCCTCGCGCTGGCGGCCGTTGCCCTCGCGACGCCGGCAAGCGGCGGCGGAGAGCTCACCGACGACGAGACGCGGCGACTCTTCGCTGGGGACGCGATTCAGCGACCCCAGACGGTCCCCATCGGCGAGCGCCGCTACATCGGCGGTCTCGCCTACGCCGTCATCGAGACCTCGCCCGACGAGCTGACGGCGCTGCTCTCCGATGAACGGGTTCTCGAGCAAATCCTCCCGCGCACCAAGCACGTCGCTCGCGTAAGTCCCCTCGGCCGCGACACCCTCTACCAATTCGCGCAGGGCAACGCGCTCGTGACCGCCGAATACACCCTCCGGGTACGCCACGAGCCGGAAGCCCATCGCATCCGCTTCTGGCTCGAGCGGAACCGCCCTCACGCCATCGACGACGCGTGGGGCTTCTTCCGCTACGAACCCTTCGAGGGGCCCAGGGGCCCAGCCGTTCTCCTGAGCTACGGTGTCCTGGTCGACCTCGGCTCGGGCGTGGCGCACGCGCTCTACGAGGACCGCATCCGCGCCTTGGCCTTGACGGTCCCGGGCCGGTTGCGCGAATACTTGAGCCACCGTCCAAGGGGACCCGGGCAAGGTCCCACGACGAAAACCGTTCAACGGCGACCCTAGCCACCTCATCCATGTTCGGTCGAGTCCTCGCCATCGCCATGAACACGTACCGCGAAGCGGTACGGGCTCGCGTCCTCTACGGCCTGCTCGCCGCCGCCCTGGCGACCTCGCTCTACTCCGTTCTCGTGGCGACCCTCTCGCTGCGCCAGGAGACCCGCGTCGTGGCCGACCTCGGAGCGGCGTCGCTGTCGCTCTACGCGGTGCTGGTCGCCATCGTCCTCGGCGCCACGTCGCTCCACCGAGAGCTCGAGTTGAAGACGATCTTTCCGATCCTCACGCGCTCGTTGCGACGACACGAATACGTCGTCGGGAAATACCTCGGCACGCTGCTCGTGCTCGGGGTGTTCCTCGCGCTCGACGGCGCGACGGTGCTCGTCATTCTCGGAGTCATGGCGGGTCAAAGGATCGCCCTGCTCGCCAGCGTTGGCGCGGGCCTCGTCGCCGTGCTCGCCTTCGCCCTTCTCCGGGCGAAACACTCGCGTGTCTTCGTCCTCATTCCCTGGTCCGCGCTGCTTCTAGCGGCCGCGCTCGTCGTGGCGGAGCCGGCCGGCGCCGAACGACGGCTCGTGGCCGCATCGCTCACGCTCACCTTCGCCGAAGTCGCCATCGTGGCTGCCGTGGCGACGCTCTTCTCGTCGTTTTCGAGCCCCTTCTTGACGGCCATCTTCACCTTCGGCGTCTTCGTCGTGGGGCGCTCCGCTGACATGCTCGCCAACTTGCCCGTGAAGGTCTTCGGCGAGGGCGTCCGGACGGTGGGCGGCATTCTGGCGCGCGTCTTTCCGAACTTGCACCTCTACGTACCGCCGCGACCGCTCCTGCTCGGTCAGGCCCTCGACACGCCCTTGTGGTCCTACGTCCTAGGCGCGGCGCTGCACGCGGCTCTTTTCGCGACGCTGCTCCTCGCCGTCGGCGCGCTCATTTTCCGGAAGCGCGACTTTCAGTGACCAAGTCGCCGCAGCGCTCGCGCATCGCGCAGGGGCTGTCGGCTCTCGCCGTCGCGCTCGTCATGGTGGCTCTGATGGCGGCAAGCCTCGCGCTCCGCGGCCGAGCCGCCATCGCACAGAGCGACGAGGCGCGCGATCGCGGTGACATCCCCTCCGCCATCGTGCTCGCGAAGCGGGCGGCGCAGGCGCGCCTCGTGGGGAGCCCCTACCCGTCGCTCGGCTACGAGCGGCTTTTCGCGCTAGCCCAGGAGCGAGAGTCCGCTGGCGACGTCGACCTAGCGAAGAGCGCCTACCGCGCCGCCCTAAGCGCCGCCCGCTCCACCGACTTAGGCGACGCCGAGGTAGCGGCGCGGGCGCGGGACGCGCTCTCGCGCCTCGAGGGAAAAGCCGCGCCGCCGGCCCTTGAGCCGCCGCCTCGCTCACAGCGAGGGGTCTTGGCCGCCGGCAGCGTCCTCTTCTTCGGCGGCCTCGTGGGCATCGCGAGGCGCATGCGCTTCGCGACCTGGGCGTTTTGCATCGGCGCCGCGCTGACGCTCGTCGCCGCGCTCATGTAGCGGCAACGCGTCGTCACAAACCGAAGGGCACGTCGAGCGTGCGGTGCTTTCGCCAGTTGCGGTCGCCGCCAGCGATCTTTCGCTCCGCCAGTTCGTGCATCATGAGGTTGATGGGCCAGTAGGCCACGTTTTGGATCCACGAGTGGTCCAGTCCGAAGTCGTACCGCCGGCGGATGTTGCCGTAGGAGTACATGGCGCGCCACGCCTTGACCCATCCGGCCCTTAGCTCTTCGCGGCTCATCTGCAGCGGCTTGTAGAACGGCGCGTCGGTGTCGTGGTCGGGCGTGAGCCACCACCTGGGGCGCGTGAGCCGCCCCTCCGCCTCGAGGCGCTTGTAGAGGCGCGTCCCCGGGTACGGCGTCAGGAGCGCAAAGAGCGCCATCGTCAGTTGTGACTCGACGCAGAAGTCGACGGTGCGATCGAAGGCCTCACCGCTGTCTTCGTCGAGGCCAAAGATGAAGCTCCCCCAAACGGCGATGCCGTGGTCGGAGAGACGGCGCACGATGTCTGTGTACTTGCGAGGGCGATTCTGCCGCTTCCCCGCTGCCCGAACGACGTCGTCGTCGACCGACTCGAAGCCGATGAAGAGCGCGCGGCATCCGGCGCGGGCCATGACCTCGATGTTCTCGACACGATGCAACGCGGCAAGTGAAACTTGCGCCACCCACATCTTCTTGAGCGGCACCATGGCCTCGAAGAGCTCGTGGCTGTACTTCGTGTGGATCATCACGTTGTCGTCGCCAAAGAGCACGCGCGGGCCAACCTCCTCGAGCTCGGCGACGACCTCGCGCACCGGGCGAAAACGAAACGACGAGCCGTTGTAGGTCGAGACGCTGCAGAACTCGCACGGGAATGGACAACCGCGCGTCGTCTGCACCACGTCGAAGGGCACGTATTTGTACGACGACAAGAGCTCGCGGCGCGGCCGCGGGAGGCCCACGAGCTCGGGCCACTTCTCGTGTTTGTAGATCGCTCTGTGGATGAGCGATCGCGACCGACCGAGCTTGCCGGCCTTCGCATCGAGCACGACGTCACGCCAAAGCCACTCGGCTTCGCCGACGACCACCGCGTCGGCGTGCAGAAGCGCCTCGTCGGGCAAGGCCGTCGCGTGAATGCCGCCCAGCACCACCGGCACGCCGCGCTCACGATAGGCGTCAGCGATGGCGTAGGCGCGTGAGGCCGTCTTCGAGTTGACGCTGATCCCGACCAGGTTCGGCGTGTCGGAGACGTTCGCGAGATCGAGCGGCGAGAGGCCGTCATCGTGAAACGTCAGCTCGACGTCCGACGGCGTGTGCGCGGCCAGCGTCGCGACCCAGAGGGGCTTGATGTACGTCGAGTCCTCGTTGGAGGGCGCCACGAGATGCACGTGCATCCTCCAGGGATTGCACCGATGCCCTTCGGCGATCAAGGGGGTGTCGCAAAAGGCGGGTAATTTCGGCCCGTTTAGCCGGTCCGCCGCTATACTGCGTCGATGGGTCCGTTGCCGCCCCCGCCGGTCGCCAAGGGCGACATGCTCGCGGGGAAGTACCGCGCCCTGGATATCCTCGGCGCCGGTGGCATGGGCGTCGTGGTGGCGGCGGAACACACGCAGCTCCACCAACGCGTCGCCCTCAAGTTCCTCTTGCCCGAGGGCCTCGTAAACGCCCAGGTCGTCGCGCGCTTCGAGCGCGAAGCCCGTGCCGCGGCCCAACTTCGCAGCGAGCACGTGGCGCGCGTCATCGACGTCGGGCGGCTCGAGACCGGCGGCCCCTACATCGTCATGGAGCTCCTGGACGGATGCGACCTCTCGGCGCTCCTCCAGCAGCGCGGCCCGCTCCCTGAGAGCGAGGCTGTGGACTACGTCATCCAAGCCTGCGAGGCCATCGCCGAAGCGCATTCGCTCGGCATCATTCATCGGGACTTGAAGCCCAAGAATCTCTTCGTGACCAAGAGCGTCGACGGCAGCCCTCTCATCAAGGTGCTCGACTTCGGCATCTCGAAGACCGCGGCCGACGATCTCTCCCTGACGGGGACCACCGAGGTGATCGGCTCACCGAATTACATGTCCCCGGAGCAGCTCAAGGCTTCGCGCGACGTCGACGCGAGAAGCGACATCTGGTCTATCGGAGCGATCCTCTACGAGGTGCTCGGAGGCCGCGTTCCGTTTGTCGCCACCACCCTTACGCAGCTCTGCTCTCTCGTACTCACGGAGGCGCCTCCTCCGCTAGGCGAGCTCCGCGCCGATCTGCACCCCGAGCTCCTTCGCGTTGTCGACAAGTGCCTCGAGAAGGATCCGGCCCGGCGCTTCGGCAGCGTGGGAGAGCTCGCCATGGCGCTCGCCCCCTTTGCCAGCACGGCCGGGAGCGTCCTCGCGTCACGCGTCGCCATCGTGGGTGGCTCGGGGCGCCTACCTCCGAGCCCCCCGGCGTCGTCATCGGCGCGGGTCGTGCCGGCAGGGCAAGGCGGCTCCACCTCCGTCTCGTGGGGCGCCACGGAGCTCGCGCGAGGCACACCACCGCGGCGGGCGATGGCGCTCGGCGTGCTCGTTGGCGCCGCCGTCGTAGGGGCGTTGGCGACCTTCGTCCTGCGCGCGACCTCACAACGCGAAGGCACGCTAACGCTCGCACCGGCGCCCTCGAGCGTCGCTGCCGCAGCGGCGCCGCCGCCGGTCCTCGCAGCGGGCGGGGCAACGTCCGCGACGCCCGCAGCGTCCGCGGGACCGTCGGTCCCGTCGAGCGCGCCATCAAGTTCAACGCCGCCCGTGACACCGGGCCCGAGCGCGGCTCAGAAGCCGGGGCCGAGGCCACCCAAACACGCCACGCCACGCGTCGCCAACGACGACCTTCCTGGTGATCGAAAGTGAAGACGGTTCACGCCGCTACGCTGCTGTCACTGCTCCTGTCGACGGGCGTTGCCGCCGCTCAGAAGGCGCCGAGTCAAGCTGCCGCGCAGGCGCTCTTCGAAGAGGGGCGCCGATTGATGACCGCTGGCCGCTACGGCGACGCGTGCCCGAAGCTGGCCGAGAGCCAGAGGCTCGACCCCGGCGCGGGCACCTTGCTCAACCTCGCGGCGTGCTACGAGAAGAACGGCCAAACCGCCAGCGCGTGGGCGACCTACAAGGAGACGATCAGCGAGGCGGAGAAGTCGAACCGTCGCGAATGGGCCGCCAAGGCGAGGCAGCGAGCGCTGGCGCTCGAGCCGACACTCGTCAAGCTGTCCATCGTGGTGCCACCCTCGGCGCGGAGCGCGGGCCTCGTCATCAAACGCGACGGTAGCGAGGTGGGCGCCGGCGAGTGGGGCGTCGCGATCCCCGTCGACCCGGGTAGCCACAACATTGAAGCGTCGGCGCCTGGCTACAAGCCGTGGACCACTGTGGCGCAGGCGGTCCGCGCGAAGGAGACGGCGACCGTCTCGATCCCGCAGCTCGAGCGCTTGCCACCGGCAACGCAAGCGGTCGCCACGGCGACGCCCCCAGCGCGAGGACCTGTCGGCGCGGCACCGCTTCCGGGCCCCGAGACGCCGGATGGCGCGCCCTCGGGGAGCACGCAACGAACCCTCGGCTTCGTCGCCGGCGGTGTTGGTGTGGCGGGCCTCGCCGTGGGGGCCATCTTCGGGCTTCAGGCCATGTCCGCGCGGAAGGACGCGGAGCCCGACTGCTCAAGCGATCTTGCGCGGTGCAACCAGAAGGGCCTGGACGCCGTCGACGACGCCAAAGGCAAGGCGCTCATCTCCACCGTCGGCTTCGCCGCCGGCGGCGCCCTCGTCGCAACAGGCCTCGTGCTCGTCCTGACAGCTCCTCGCAACCGCGAGGCGTCGGCGCTAACGCTCAACTTCTCGCCGCGTGGGGCGCTCCTCTCTGGGGGCTTTCAATGACGCGCCGCGCACCGCTTCGAGCCGTACTCCCGTTCCTTTTGGCGCTTCCGGCGTGCGCCGCGCTGCTCGACTTGCCGGACCCCATCCTGGACAACGGCCTCCTGCCCGATGGCGGCGATCCTGCGAACGCAGAGACCGGCAGCTCCGCCGACGGCTCCGCGGACGACTCGGCAAGCGGCACCGATGCGCCCGGCGACTCGGCCGCGGCCGCCAATGGGGACGCCGACACGGGAGCCCCCACGTGCAGCGCCGATCTCATGACGTCGCTTCAGAACTGCGGCGCATGCGGCCACGACTGCAGCGGTGGCACGTGCGACAAGGGCGTTTGCACCGTTGCGCGCGATGGCGTCGTCACGTTTTACGGGGCCCTCGGCTTGGGGCAGGTCGGCGATCAGCTTGTGATCGGCAGCGGGTCCAACTCGAACGCGGGTGCTTTTTCGTGTTCCAAGGCCGGCTGCGTCGCAAGCGGTGTCACGCGCCTCACGACGGACGTCGATCCCGCCACAACGACGGTCCGGTCGGTCGCGGCCATCGGCAGCTACGTCTATTGGGCCGAGAACTACAAGGCCGGTTACGGCGCATACCGAACAGACCTCGCCGGCGGAAACACGGTGCGAGTGAGCCAAGGCGACGTCTTCTCGAAGTCGGCCTCCATCGCGGTGAGCGACGCGGGCATCGCTTGGGGACAGAACGACTCGAACCAGCGCGTCGGATTCTGTCCGTTGCCGAGTTGTTCGGGGGCCGCCACCTTGTTGCCCAACGCACCGGGCAACGCGACGCTGGGCTATTCCAGCGCGGTAGAGTTTGCGCCCGACGGCTCCATCGTCTGGGTCGAGAACAGCGCGATCGTCCGCTGCACCACGCCGGCGTGCGGCGGCGGGCCTCAGACCATCATCAACGGGACGGGGCACGCGAACCTTGGATTGGCGATCTCCGGCACCACCGTCTACTGGACCGCCGCGACCGACGACGCCATCAAGAGCTGTCCCATCACCGGATGCCCCGGCGGCGTTGCGACGGAGGTCATCAGCGGGCAGAGCGAGAGCACACTCGTGGGCCTCGCCATCAGCGGCTCCACCCTCGCGTGGACGCTGTCAGGCACTCTCAGTGGCGACGGCGGCCTCACCACCGACGGCATCGTGCGTAAATGCGACGTCTCCGATTGCCCGGGCACCGTCGTCACCATCGCGGCCAACGAGGCAGCCCCCATCCGAACGGTCATCGACGCGAACAGCATCTATTGGCTCAACGAAGGGCGCACGAACCGCCTCGACGGCGCGTCGTCCATCAAGAAGGTCCCGCGATGAAGCCGGCGCGTCTCCTCGCCCTTGCCGCCTTGGCGGCGGGCGCCATGCACGGCGCGGCGGCCTGCGGTGAGACGCAGGCGGAGCCGCCGACGCCAGTCGTCGCCGACGCTTCGACCGACGGCGCGCTAGCGGCCGACGGCGGGCTCGAAAAGGAGGCAAGCGCCGCGGACGGGAGCACTCCGACGGGCGACGCGAGCGTCGACGCGGCCTTGTGCAACGCGGACCTGGCGACCTCCCTCCAGCACTGCGGCGCCTGTTTTCACGACTGCAGCGGCGGCGCCTGCGCGGGGGGTCTTTGCACGTTGAGCGGCGGTGCCACCGCGCTCTACGGCGCCCTTGGCCTCGGCGCCTTCGGCGGAGATCTCTTCGTTGCCAGCGGCGGTGACGCAGCGGGAATCCACTCGTGCAAGAAGACTGGCTGCCTCTCGCTCGGTCCCACTCGCGTCAACGCCGACGTCGACGCCGCGGGGACGGTTCCGTCGAGCGTCGTCGGCTACGGCGGCTATGTCTACTGGACCGAGCGCTATCAGACGGGCGGCGGCGCCTACCGCACCCCCCTCGACGGTGGGCCCACGGTTCGTGTGAGCAAGGGCGATAGCTTCTCTTCGTCGGCCGGCATCGCGGTGAGCGACGCGGGCATCGCGTGGGCCAACGACGACTTCGACCAGCGCGTGGCCTTCTGCCCCTTAGGTCTTTGCGCAGGCGCGGCAGCGCTCCTGCCCAACGCCGTCGGCAACCTCTCCAAGGGCTTTTCGAGAGCCATCACCTTCGCCCCCGACAATTCCATCGTGTGGACGGAGAACGGGCACCTCGTTCGGTGCGCTGCGCCCGCCTGCCCGACTCCCCACACGATCGTCAACAGCACGGCGCTTGGCGCGCTGGCCATTTCTGGCACCACGGTCTTCTGGGCCGCCTCCCTCCTCGACTCAATCTTGAGCTGTCCACTCACAGGGTGTGTCGGCGGGATTCCCACCACCGTCGTGGCCAACCAAACCGAGGGCACCCTCTCAAGCCTCGCGATCGCCGGCACCACGTTGGTTTGGACCCTCGAGGGGAGCCGCGGCGACGCGGGGCCGACGATCGACGGCGTCGTTCGGCGCTGCGATCTGACGAATTGCGCAGGCACCGTGCGGGACGTCGCCACCGCCCAAGCGGCCCCCGTCGACGTCCTCGTCGACGAGACGAGCATCTATTGGGTAAACGAAGGCGGCGTCGGCAGCCTCGCCTTCGCGTCCACGCTCATGAAGGCCCCGCGCTAGGTCCCCCGAGCGTCGTCGCGAGACGGCGATGGGCGCTCGCAAAAAAACCAACCGCTTTGCCCGAAGCCGCGAATGTGCGAAACATCGGCCATGGCCCGTGTTCCCGTCGACGAACGCAAGGTTGCCGAGTGCCGCCTGCTCGCCTCTGAAATCGGTGGCGACGTCCAGAAGTACATCGACCGTCATACGAGCGTCGGCGTCGAGCGCACGATCCTCCGAGCCTTCGGTGTGGACGGTGTCGACGACCAAGGCGCTCCCATCGTGAACCTCGCCGTGGAGCGCTACCACAAGGCGGGACTCCTAGGCCGCGGCATCTCCACGTTCCTCGCGCGCGCCCTGCACGGCGGAGCCAAGACGATTCAGGAAGCCGGCGAGCGGCTGGCGTTCGGCCACGACCTCGACGACGGCGTCGGCGGCCCCGAGGGTGCCGTACTCGCCGGCATCCTCAAGCCGCACGTCGACGCGGCGCTCGGGCGCATCGACTCTGCGCGCGAGGAGCGCGAAGCTAACAAGCGCGCCTCGCTTCCCGGTCCCAACCCGCTCAAGTACGTCATCGTCGCGACGGGCAACATCTACGACGACGCGCTCCAAGCCAAGGCCGCCGCCCACGGTGGCGCCGACATCGTTGCGGTCATTCGCGCGACGGCCCAATCGCTCCTCGACTACGTGCCCCACGGCGCCACCACAGAGGGGTTTGGAGGCACCTTCGCGACGCAGGAGAACTTCAAGATCATCCGCCGCGCCACCGACGAAGCGACGAAGGAGTACGGGCGCTACATCCACCAGACGAACTACTCGTCAGGCCTATGCATGGCCGAGATCGCCTGGATGGGCGCCGTGGAGCGCCTCGACATGCTCCTCAACGACGCGATGTACGGCATCCTCTTCCGCGACATCAACATGTGCCGGAACTTCGTCGACCAGTACGTCGCCAGGCGGTTTATCGCGCGCGCTGGCATGATCATCAACACCGG
Organism: Myxococcales bacterium; assembly: GCA_016703425.1. Lineage (NCBI taxonomy): Bacteria > Pseudomonadati > Myxococcota > Myxococcia > Myxococcales > Myxococcales bacterium. The sequence goes on along the minus strand of JADJCA010000001.1, from coordinate 107,340 downwards.
CGAAGACAACTACCTGACGACCGCCGACGCCGTTGAGAAGGCGCACACGGTCCTCGCGAGTCAGTTCATCAACGAAGCCTTCGCGCTCCGCGCGGGCCTTCGTGAAGAGCAGATGGGCTTGGGCCACGCCTACGAGATTAACCCCTGGCTCGAAGACAGCTTCCTCTTGGAGGTGGCGCAGGCGCAGCTCATTCGCCAAATCTTCGACCGTCACCCCATCAAGTGGATGCCGCCGACGAAACACAAGGTTGGCGACATCTTCTTCGCTCACGTCCACGACGCGATGTTCAACCTCGTCGGCGTCACGACCGAGCAGTCCATCGAGCTGCTCGGCATGTTCAGCGAGGCCATCCATAACCCCATGTTGATGGATCGGTACCTGTCGCTGAAGGCGACCAAATACGTATTTTCAGCCTGCAAGCACCTCGGCGAAGAGATCGAGTGGAAGCGAGACGGCCGGGTCGCCAAGCGCGCGGAGGCGGTCCTCGACGAGGCGCTCACCGAGCTCCGGAGCGTCCACAAGGACAGCATCTGGGACGCCATCGGACACGGCGCCTTCGCCGACGTGAAGCGTACGCGCACCGGTGGCAAGGGCTACGCCGGCGTCGCCGAGCGGGGCGCCGACTACATGAACCCCATCCTGGATGCGCTCGAGAAGCCGCGTCCGACCGCGTCCTGAGGAGATCGCCATGCACCCCACGTCCGCAACGCACCCGCTCCGTGCCTACGGTGATCGCGAAGGCGATGGCATGGTTCAGATATCGTTCACGCTCGCGGTCCCCCCGTCGGCCCGGGCCCGAGAGGCCGCCCGGCGCTTCGCCGAGATGCACGGCCTAAGAGAGCCGCTCGTCGCCACGATGGAAGAGTGCGCCGAGGGCTATTCGTTCTTCGTCGTCTACGGGCACTCGACGCACGCCGTCGACATCGCGAGCATCGACGTCCCCGAGATTCGAACGTCGGCGCTCTCGCGCGAGGAGATCGAGTCACGCATCCACACCCGACTGGGCCGCAAGATCGTCGTCGTCGGCGCGTGCACCGGCTCCGACGCGCATACCGTCGGCATCGACGCGATCCTCAACTACAAGGGCTTCGCAGGGGACAAGGGCATCGAGAGCTACAAGGGCTTTGAGGCCTACAACCTCGGCGCCCAAGTTGAGAACGAGCAGCTCGCCGAGCGCGTCGTGGCGCTCAAGGCCGACGCCGTGCTCGTGAGTCAGGTCATCACGCAGCGCAACTGCCACAAGGAGAACGCCGCGGCCTTCGTCGAACTCGCCAAGGCGCGCGGCTTCCGCGACCAGATCATCTTGCTCCTCGGCGGCCCGCGCATCGATCACAAGCTGGCGCTGGAGCTGGGCTTTGACGCCGGCTTCGGCCCCGGGACCAAGCCGGGCGATGTCGCGAGCTTCCTCGTCGAACGCATGACCTCCACCTGACCGACCCGACCCGCCCTCGGCGCTCGCGACTCACGCGCCGCCGGGAGACGACGTTAGGCGGCCCGGTGTCGAACCAAGCCGTCGGCGGCCACCAGCCGGTCTTCGACGAGGTCCTCAATCATGCCGCAGCAGGCGCCGCAGTCGCCGCCGGCGCCGCACATCCGAGTCACCTCTTCACGCGTCGTCGCGCCGCCATCGATGGCCTGGTGAATCTGGGTGTCGGTGACGGCCTTGCAGACGCAGACGAACATGGCTCCGTGAGGATATTGAAAACCATTTTCGTTTTCAAGTGGAGTCGTCGCACTGCTGCAACAGCATGAAATCACTAGGCGGCAAAAAGCTGTGGTGGTCTCAGGGGCGGATCTGCTGGGCCAGGTAGTGGGCTTCGCCAACCTGCTTGATGAGCTCGAGCTGGGCCTCGAGCCAGTCGACGTGCTCTTCCTCGCTGACCAGAATCCGCGTGAGGAGGTGCTCCGAGCCGTTGTCCCCCACGTCGCGGCAGAGCTGGATGCCGCGATTCAAGAGCGGAACCGCAACCAGCTCAGCCCCTAGATCGTGCTTGAGGATCTCGGCGACCGTTTGGCCGATCATGACCTTCCCGAGGCGCTGCACGTTCGGCAGGCCCTCCAGGAACAAGACGCGCTCGATGAGCTCGTCGGCGTGCTTCATTTCGTCGATCGACTCTTTACGAATCTTCTCGCCGAGGGCCTGGTAGCCCCAGTTCTTGCACATACGCGCGTGCAAAAAGTACTGGTTGATGGTCGTCAGCTCTCCCGTGAGAACCTCGTTCAAGAGATCGATGACCTTGCTATCGCCTTTCACGCGTTGCCTCCGAGCCGCGAGGGGAACACCCCCGCCGATACTTTGCAACCTCCGTCGCGATTCGCGCGCCAGAGTGGTGCTCACCTAGCGAATGACCGTCTCGCCCAGCTCGAGCGCGAGCCACACGTCGACCCCGTCGCGACCAAGCCGCTGCGAACCGAAGAGCCGCAGCGTTACGCAGCCGCAGCCGTCACGCAGATCGATTGAAGCACGCGCACCGAGCAGCGCCTTGGACACGGCGTCGAAGTCCGCGCCGGCGCGTGTCGTCAGGTGCCTCGTCCAAGGAACGACCACGGCGGCGCCGGCGCTGAGACCGTCCCCCGCGAAGTAGCGCACCCCTGGCATGGCCAAGGCAAAGCTAGGCGACAGCAAGCGCGCCAGCGTGGGGTCGGCGCCGCCTCGGCCGCCAAGGCGTCCCTCCAGGTGGAGTCGCTCGACGGCGCCGAGGCGTGCCCGCAAAGACCCGGCGACGCCCGGTCGCGCGCTCAGGGTCGCGCCCGCCTCCAGGCCGACGAGAACGAACGTCCCGCCGGCGGCGATCTTCAGGCGAGAGAACGGCTCCTCGGAACTCACGGCATAGCCGAGACCCGCGTCGACCTCCGCGCCGTCGCGGGCGCCGTAGCGGCCCAGCGCGCTTGACGCACCAACGAGGGGAGCCACGGAGATGCCCTCGCCGAGGGCCTGAACGTCGAAGGCCGAGCGCAGGAACCCGGCGCGCGCTAGACCATCGACAGCGTCGCGACGCGCCGCTGCGTAGGCCAGCACCCCGACCTGTGGCTCGACGCGGTGACGCCACGGGTCCGCCACGTCAGCGCTCGCGTAGGCGCGCACAAGCGGGACGCCCACGCGCACCTGGCCCGACGCGGTGGCGAGGTCGGCGGCTCCGAACGACGTCGCGACGTGGGAGCCCTCGGCTCCGGCATCGACGCGCGCCGCAAGGACGCCCAACGGCCGCGCCATGGAGGCGCGAGCGCTAGCGCCGACAACGGTCATCGGTGCCTCACCAGGGCGCGACAAGGCGCCGGCGCGGAGGCGAGCGCCGGCGCTGACGCCGCGTGCGAGCGCATCCACCAGGGCGAGCTCGAACGACGGACCGTAGGAGCCGGTCTCGGTGTCCGCTCCCCGCACCATGGTCCCTGTGATGGCCGCCGAGGCCGAAAGAGGGCCTTCGCGCGCGAACGTTTCGCCGCGAAGCCGGTCGAGCGGCCGGGCCGCGTCGTCCAACGACGACGTTGACGCGAGCGCGCGCGCGCCGCGCATCGCGTCGACGTCCCACGCGGCGCCACTCATGGCACCGTGACTGCCGCGAGCATCCACCGCGACGCCGCTGCCGCCGAGCCAATCGACGCGCATGCGCGTTCGCGAGCGCGGCGCGCGCAACTCGGCGTCGATGGCGGCGCCCCCCACGAAGTAGGCGCCGCCGCGAAGGTCGAGGCCCAACTCGCGATCCTCGGGCGCCACGGGCCGCGTTCGGTCGAAGGACCACCACGGGAGGTGCACACCGGCGCCGGCGAAGAGGCCGTCTTTCGCACGGTAGGCGAGCACCGGAGGCAAGAGGCCCGGCCGCTCCGCGCCGCGAAGCCAAAAGTACGGCAGCGCCATCACGGGGACGCCGTACACCTCGAGTCGTGGCGACTTGAGGATGAGATCGCTCGGCGGCCCAACGAGAACCTCCTTGAAGCTCAGGGTCAGCGGCGTGCCGAGGCACGGGCAAAACGCGAGTTTTCCGTCGCCGAGGATTTCGATTCCATAGCCCGTTCGCCGCAGCCGCAGCTCCTCCGAGCGAAGGTGGAACGGCGAAGCCTCGACCGTCACACGGCCTCGCAACAGCAACTCTCGACGCTCCGTGTCGATGGTCACGTCGTCCGCGTGAGTCTCGAGGTCGCCGAGGCCCGGCGGCGCAAGAGCCGCTGTCGGCGCGAACAACGCCGCGAGCGCTGCCCTCGCCAGGAGACTCGCCGCGATCACAATGGGCGAGCTTACGTCAGCGCTGCGCCGCGCGGCGCGCTGTCATCGGCGCCGCTCAGGGCGTCGGGCCTCGCCCAGCCTTGGCCGGCGTGGCGGGCTGCTGCGAAGGCGCAGCCGCGGGCCCCGTCCCCTCGCCGTCGGCCTCGGGGATCGCCTGGGGCGCGTCTTTCACGAAGGCGCCACCGGCGAAGTCCACCTGCAGGACCGCGTGCCCCTCCTTGCTGGTGACGAATCGATGCGTCGCGGGAGCGTCTTGACGCAGCTCCATCTGCAAGATTAGGTCGCGCCCCGCGGGCACCAACCGAGCGCGCCGCACGGGCGTGTTGAAGTGCTCGGTGACCAGCGGATTGAAGTTGTTTCGCACCGAATTGTGCGCCCCCTTGAGGACGAAGGTTAGCCCTCCCTTCGCCTTGCGCTCTTCAACAGGAACCGCCTGGCCGAGTTCCACGAAGATCCTCGAGCCACCGGCCTCCGTCCCTTCGAAGCCCGGCTGGATGACGAAACCGCCGGTCTTCGGTCGCTTCACCTTGGCGGCCTTGGGCGCCTTCGTGCCGCCGATGCGTTTCGTCGTCTCACGACGAAACGGCGCCGGTGCATAGCCGGTCGCCTCGCGCGCTGGCTTCGTGGGCGCCGGCGCGACCGCTTCGCCCAACGCGCCCGCCGGCGCGCTTCCGGGAGCAGCGGCACCGGCGCTCGGGCTCGCGGCGGGGGTCGTCGACGGCGGCGCTGTTAGCGCAGCCGCGCCCGCAGGCGCTGGAGCGGGCGGAGCAGGGGCAGCCGTCGTGGCCTGCGCGAGCGCGGCCGACGGCACGATGAAAAGAGACAGAGCGACGGCCCACGAACGAAGCCCAAGGCGCATCGGGAAAGTAGACCACGACCGAAGCTCTCGGCCCAACTTTGGCAGGCGAAGTCGATACGGCGCAGCGAGGTGGTCACGCGCCCGACACGGGCGCGCATGTCACCGGATCACTGTGCAGCAGCGGAGGGGCCCGTCGCGGTCTTCTTCTCTTCCGGCTTCTTGATGCCGGCGGCGCGCTCGTAGATCTTGTCGAGGTTCGCCGTGACCGTGGCGAAGACGCGAGCCGAGGGGCTCCACCAGATGTTGTCGGAGCCCACGATCCCGCGTCGTTGACCGTCCGGGGCGATGATGCCGGCGAGGTTGTAGTACCCGATGCCGACGCCGAGCTCGTCCATGAGGTCGTAGTCGCTCGAGAGAATCACCCAGCTCGACTGCGTGAAGGTCGCCGCATCGCTGTTGCGCGGAACCTCGACGGTCCCCGTCGCGGTGCGGACCGTCGCGCCACTGGTCGGAGCGTAGAGCCAGTTGTTGATGAAGATGAGCGAGAGACCAGCGTCCCATTTGTCGGTGATCGACACCTTGCCGCGTGCCACCGCCAAGACCGTGTGGTTGGGCATCATGCTGCCGCTCAGTTGGTCGGTGGAGACGGTGCGACCGCCGGCGTCCTGCCGCAGCGTTTCGAAACCGCCGAGATCGGTCGGCGTGGTGCTGCGCGTGATGGGATGCTCGTAGCCCACGGACAGGCCCGCCGACGCGCCGGGAAACCACTTGGCGGACTCGCCCTTAAGCGGGATCTTTTGGCTAAGGCCCACGCCGGCGCCGGGCTTGAAGTACGTGCCCTTCGCCTGGCTCTCCTTCGAGAGCGGCAGCTTAATCGTGCCGGAGAACGAGATCTTGGTGTCCTTCAACCGCTCGCTGATCGGCATTTCGTAGCGGACCGTGTTCCACACGTCGCCGAGGACATTCTCCCGATAGAGCGCCGTCTCGTTCGCGTTCGTCATCTCCTTGTAGAGGTCGGCGCGGAGGTTGTACGAGAGACGCTTGTTGAAGGCGTAGCGCGGCTGGAACGAGAACCACCACTCGTACGAGGGCGTGTAGCTCTGCTGGGCACTCGGCTCGAGCCGCGCCGTCTGAGTCGACGTGCTGTGATCCCAGAAAAGGATGGAGCCGGCGAAGGGATTTCGGTTCCCCTCGGCGTCGTCGCTCTTCTTGGTGTCGACCTTCGCCTCGTCTTTGCGGGGCGTTCCGCTGCCGAGGTCGAGCGAGACGCCGCTCTCGCCGACCGTGGACGACCCCGCGGCGCCAGGTGAAGGCGACGCGGTATCGCCCCCCGTGGCTTTCTTCTTCTTCGACTCGTCGTCGTCGGCCTTTTTGGGCTCCGCTTCCTTCTTTTCCGCATCGCTCTTCGGCGCGTCAGGCTTCGGCGCATCGGCCTTGGGCGCGTCAGCTCCCGCAGGCGTAGCCGGCGGGGCTTCGCCTTGGGCGAAAGCAGGGGTTGCGCAGAAAGCGGCCACCGCGACCAGCGCGAGGCTCGAGAGTTCAGGGAGGATGCGGCGGTTCACGGATGCTCCGAAGCCGAAACCAAGAGGTTCGGCGTGGGTTCGAGTGCCCGTTCGCCGCCCCGGCGTCAACCGAAACCCACGGAAAGGCCCGAGGGAATCGAGAACGCCGGCCGCGATGCATGCAGGTATTGGGCCGTGTGCCAAACCCCCGAAAACTTGGCCGCTACGACACCTGGACAGACGGTCCGTTACCCGATTGACGGCATCCGGTGCGCGGCCGCTAACGACCGGCGCGCTTTTCCCGTGAACGTGCCCGATCACGGAAACCCGGGCTTCGCGGGACCGTCCACGGGCACGGGCACGTTCACGTTCACGGGAGAGGCCGCGGGACCGTCGCAGGCCACCTTGCGGGACCGGCCCGGGAGCGCTACAGCGGCCGCGACATGGACCCCAACGACATCACGACGCTCCTTGGCCCTGGCACCCAGTTCGAGGGCAAGCTTCACTTCGAAGGTCGCGTACGCATCGACGGAGCCTTCAAGGGCGAGATTCGGAGCGACGACACGTTGATCATCGGTGAAGGCGCCGACGTGCATGCTGAGATCGACGTGGCGACTGTGATCGTTCGCGGCGGGACCGTTCACGGCAACGTGCGCGCGAAGCAGAGCATCGAGGTCCACGCGCCGGGCCGACTCATCGGCAACATCCACTCGCCCTCCGTGTTCATCGAGCGCGGCGTGGAGTTTCAGGGCAACTGCCGCATGGATGCCCTCGACGCCCCGAAGGCCGTCGCCGCGGCGCCCGTCGCGCAAGCCTAGCGCCCCCCGAGCGTCGGGCCGCCGGCCGCGCGCCCTCGAAGTCTCCCGGCCGCCGCTCGCGAGTCTGTGAGAGCATCCCTGCGCCTTGAAACTGGTCCACGCGGCGGATCTGCACATCGACAGCCCCCTTGCGGGCCTCGAACGCTACGAAGGGGCTCCCCTCGCCGAGGCGCGCGAGGCCACGCGTCACGCGTTTCGCAACGTCGTGAACCTCTGCCTCGCAGAGAAGGCTCGCTTCCTCATCCTCGCCGGTGACGTCTTCGACGGCGACTGGCGCGACGCCAACACGGGTCTCTTCTTCGTTCACCAGCTCGCGCGCCTTCGAGAAATCGATTGCCGCGTCCTCTTGCTGCGCGGCAACCACGATCATGAGCTCACCCGCACCCTCGTCTACCGGGTGCCCGAGTTCGTCCATGTCTTCGGGCCGCCCGACGACCCCTCAAAGCGCAGCTTCGTGTTTCCCGACGACCGGGTGGCCTTCCACGGCGTGAGCTACCCGACGCGCAAGGTCGACGACAGCTTGCTGCCGCACTATCCGAGGCCGCTGCCGGAGCTGTTGAACATTGGTGTACTCCACACCAATTGCACCGGCTCGACGGCTCACGACCGCTACGCGCCGTGCACCGTCCAAGAGCTCTCGGCGTTCGGTTACGGCTACTGGGCCCTCGGGCACGTGCACACGCACCAGGTGCTGAGCCAGAGGCCCTGGATCGTCTATCCCGGCAACACGCAAGGGCGCCACGCCCGCGAACCGGGACCGAAGGGCTGCGTCCTTGTCACCGTCGACGGCACCGACGTCGTCGACGTGGCGTTCCACGAGACCGGCACCATGCGCTTCGCCCACGTCGACGTGGTGCTCGGCGAAGGGGACGACGAAGAGGAGCTCTTGCGCCGTGCCGACGCTGCCCTTGACCCCCTGCGCCAAACCGCGAGCGAACGCCGCGCCGTCATCGCCGTGCGCCTCACGGTCCGCGGGAGCACAGCACTCCACCGCGTGATCGTTCGCGAGCCGACCCGCGTCGCGCAGAACCTTCGCTCCCATTGGCTCGGCCGCGCCGAGAGCATTTGGCTCGAGAAGGTGATCTTTGATACGCGTCCGCTTGTCTCGCTCGATGAGCTCCGCGCATCGCCCGGGCTCGTCGGCGATCTGATGAGGAACCTCGAGCACCTCCGCTCCGGCGACGGAGAGCCGGACCTCGCCGCGCTGGCCGGTGAAGTGCTGGGCCCGCTCCGCAAGAAGCTCCGGGCCGAAGCCGACGCGCTCGGCCTTCCGCTTCACGACGTCCCGACGCTCGCCGGCCTGGTCGAACAGGTCGAGACGCTCCTCGCCGAACGCCTCGTCGAACGAGAAGGTCGCTGAAGTGCGGCTCACCCGTCTCACGGTTCACCGTTTTGGAGCGCTCCGTGACGTCACGATGGAGCTCGGAGGCGTCGCTCGCACGCCGACGGCGTCGAAGCCCGCGAGAGGCAAGCGGACGCCGAAGGCCGCGCCCGAGGGAGCCGCTGGCTTCACCCTGCTCCGCGGCGCCAACGAGGCCGGCAAGACGACGCTCCTTCGAGCCATTCGCTTCCTCCTGCTCGGCGACGACCGCGGAAGCGACGGCCGCCGCATCGCGGCTACCGGCCCTTTTGGCGACGCGAGGGTTTCCGGCGTCGTCACGCTCTCCTCGGGCACGGAGCTCGAAATTGAGCGGCGAAAGGGCAAGCCGGCGTTCGCTGGTCGTGTCACCGGCGGCGGCGATGAGGCTCCCGCAGACTGGTTTCTTGCGGCCCTCGGCAACCCTGACGCGACGGTCTTTCGCAACGTCTTCGCCTTCTCCCTCGACGAGCTCGCGGCCGGCGCGCGCATCCTCGAGAAGAAAGAGGGCAACCTGTCGGGACTCTCTTCGGATCAGGGCTCGGCGGGTCCGTACAGCCCAGTACGATCCTCGATGACTTGGACAAGGAGATGGCGCCCCTCTTCGTGGCGGCTGGGCGGGTGCAGGCGATTCCTGCCCGCGTCGCTCGCATCGAGGAGCTGACGTCGGAATTGCGTCGCGTCACGACCACCGCCGACGAACTCGACCGCCTCGACCGAAGCCTTGGCCAGGCGGAGGAAGCCGTGGCGCTCGTGCGGACGCGTGTCGATGAGCTCGAGACCCAGCGGGAGCGGCTCCAGACCCTGTCGAAGGCCGAAGAACCCTTCGCCACGTGGCGCGCCGCGAAGCACGAGCTCGAGGCCCTCGGAGCCGTGCCTGCGCTTCCTCCCACGGCACGCGTCGACGCGGAGACCGCGAGGGCGGCCCGAGCCCTCGCCGAAGAAGAACTCTCGCGCTTCGAAGAAGCGCGCCCTGCCCTTCTGGACGAGCTGTCTCGCCTCCACGTTGACGATGAGATCCTCGCGCTCGACGCTGAGATCGACGCGCTCGCGACGGAGCTTGGGCGCGCCGAGGCGGCCACGGGGCGTAAGAGTGAGCGCGCCCTCTCGCGAGCCCGACTCTTGGCGCGAAGCGAAGCGCGCCTCGCCGAGCTTGTTCCCTCCCTCACGGCGGCGCGCCTCCTCGCGATGCCGCTCAGCGGCGACGCGCGCGATCGCGTGGTGCGTCTGACCGAGGAGCTGAAGCGCGCGGAGGCGGCGATGGGCGACGAGGCTCGCGCCGTGCGGACGCGGCGCTCGGAGCAGGAGGCCCTCGCCGCGATGCGCGCGGCGCTGCCGACCCCCGTTGAAACGGCGCGCGTCGAGGCATGGCTCGAGGACGCGAAAGGCGCGCTCACGCTGGCCGATCGACTGGCGGCACTCGAGGCTGATCATCGGCGATTGCGGCGGCAGGAGGAGAAGGAGCGACGCCGCTTGGATCCGCCGCCGCCCCAGACCGCCGACGCTGCGCTCTTGCCGCTTCCCAGCGATGGCGAAATGGACGCCTTCGACCGCCGCTTCGGTGAGCTCGAGGACAAGCGGCGGCGCCTCGAGCACGAGCTTGCACGCGTCGATGACGAGCTTGCATCGCTCCGCGGCCAGCTCGCCGAGATCCAGGCCGACTTCGAGGTCCCAACGGAAGGCGACCTCGTCGCGGCGCGCGCCAAACGGGATGAGGGCTGGGCGCTCGTCGTGCATGCACTGACGGGCCATGTCGACGTCGCCGCGGAGCTCGAATACAACCCCGAGCGACCCCTCACGTTGGCGTACGAGCGAGCGTCCCTTGAGGCGGACACTCTCGTGGACCGCATGCGCTTTCACGCAGATGCGGTGCAGCGGCGCACCCAGAAGGTCGCCGCCGTCGCGCATCGTGAGGCGGAAGGCGTGCGCATCGCCGCGGCGCTCGACGCTCTCAGCGCGGAGGAGGCGAGCGCCCGAGCCGCGTGGCTCGGCCTCTTCGCGCCCCTCGGTATCACGCCGCGCGGACCGTCAGCGATGCGCGGCTGGCTCACCGATCGGGAGCGCTGGATCGCGACCCGCGAGGACCTGAGGCGCACCGAAGGCGACGGCGCGGCGGCTCGCGAACGTGTCGCCGCCACCGTTGCGCGCGGTCGCGCGGTCCTCGCGAACGCCGGTGCAAGGGTAGACGACGATGGGCTCCTCGCGCTTCTGTCTTTGGCGGAGCGCGTCGTCGCGCAAGAGCGGGAGCGCAAGGGCCATGCGGCCCAAGTCGCGGCCCGCGAGGCTGAGCTCGCCGCGGCGCTCGCCCTGGAGACACGACGGGCCGCGCTCCTTGAAGCGGACCGAAGTGCCTGCGAGCAAGCGCTGCGCGACGCGCTAGGGGCGCTCGGGCTCGAGGCTTGCCGGAGCATCGATGCCGGCAGCCGCGTGGATGAGCTCGCCCGCATCGCCGCCGCGCTACGAGACGCGGACCGAGAGGACGCGCTACGCGACGCCGGCGACGACGACGCGGTGCGAGCGATGACCAAGCGATGCGAGGCGCTCCGCGCGCGCCTCTCCGTCGTCGACACCGACGACGCCACGCTCGCCGCGCGGCTCACCAAACGCCTCGACGCCGCCCGGGCCGCCAAGCGAGAAAGGGCAACCCTCGAGCTGCGACGCGCGCAGTTGGAGCGGGAGTCGGCTCGACACCGGGCCGCGGCGTCGGCCGCAAACGCGCGCTTGCGCGACCTCTCGCTCGCCGCTGGAGTGGGCAAAGGCGAGCCAGAGGGCGCGCTCGACGAGGCCATCGCGCGGGCGGACCGAGGTCGCGAGCTCGCGCGGGTCATCGTCGATGCGGAGCGCGAACTCGCACGCTCACGCGGTCCCTTTACCTTCGAGGAGTTGTGCCGCGAGCTCGCGACGCCGGCCCGCAGCGAGCGCGTCTCGCGTGAGCTTTCGGCCATCGAGGTCGAACGACGCGCGCGCACCGAGGAAGAGGACCGGGCGCGGAGCGACCTTGCCGCGCTGCGACACAAGCGGGAGCGCCTCGATGGCAGCGATGCGGCCGCAGGGCTCGCCCTCGACATCCAGAGCGAGCGCGCCTCGCTCCGCGCCGACGTGGAGCGCTACGCGACGTTGGCGCTCGCGAAGGCCTTGCTCGAGAAGAACATTGAAGCCTTCGAGCGCGAAAACCAGCCGGCGCTCGTGGCCGAAGCGTCGCGCCTGTTCTCGCAGATGACCGGCGGCCGATACGTGCGCATCCGCGCCACGGGACGGCGCGAGCTGTTCGTGGAGCGCAAAGACGGCAGCCGCGCGTCGCCCGACGAGCTCTCGACGGGCACGAGCGAGCAGCTCTTTTTCTCGCTTCGACTGGCCTACGTGTCGCTCTACGCCGAGCGCGCGGAGCCGCTTCCCGTCGTGCTCGACGACGTGCTCGTGAACTTCGACCGCGAGCGCGCCCTCGCGACGCTCCGAGCGATCGCAACGGTGGCGAACCGCTTCCAGGTCTTGTTCTTCACGTGCCACGACTACCTGGCGGATCTTGTGTCCGAGGCGATACCGACGGCGCGCATCCTTGACCTGGCGCCCCAATCGTCCTGAAGGTCCTCCCGCGGCAGGCGCCGTATGTGAGCGAGAGTAGGCGCTTAAGTCGCGGGCCGATGGCACGAAAATCGCTCCCGACGGCGTCCGTCGATGGTACCGTCTTCATGCCCGCCGTCTGCGCGCGACGAAACAGGAAACACGCGCTCCCCTCCCGCGCCGGCCCTGAGGAAACTCGATGGAAATCAAGCAGCAGCTCAAACTCAGCCAGCAGCTGGTGATGACCCCGCAGCTGCAGCAAGCCATTCGGCTGCTCCAGCTCTCGCGCCTCGAGCTCATCGACGAAATCCGAAAAGAGCTCGACGCAAATCCCGTGCTCGCCGACGAAGAGATCGACCCGCGGGCCCGGAAGAGCGACGAGATGTCGGGCAACGCCAGCGCCGAGGTCGTCGCCTCGAACGACCGCATCGACCGCTTCGACGAACACGAGCGGCAGAAGTCCAACGACCCGAGCACGACGCGCACCGACAACAAGGCCGTCGCGGAGATCGACTGGGAGCAGTTCCTCGAAAATCGCGTCCTTCAGCAGCCACTGCCGGCGAGCCGCGGCGGCTTCGACGAGCTCCCGCCCATTGAGCAGAACCTCACCAAGGCAGCAAACCTGCAGGACCACTTGAAGTGGCAGCTGCAGATGAGCGACTTCACCGACTCCGAGCGCCGCTTCGCCGAGCTCGTCATCTGCAACCTCGATGACAACGGGTTCCTCGATCTGAAGGGCATCGACCGCGGCGACGGCACACGCACGCCCGACCTCACCATTGAGGAGCTCGCCTCGGAGGCGGGGCTCGATCCGGAAGACGCACCGGAAGTGCTCCGCATGATGCAGGAGTGGGATCCCGTCGGCGTCGCGTCACGCGACCTTCGCGAGTGCCTCAAGGTGCAGGCCGAGTTCTTCGGCTTCGACGACATGGAAGTCGAGATCATCGACAAGCACCTGCACAACCTCGAGAAGCACAACTACCAGGCCATCGCGCGAGACCTGAAGATCCCCGTCGAGGAGATCTACGAGTGCGTCAAAGAGATCCAAAAACTCGAGAGTCGCCCGGCCCGTAACTTCACCGAGACCGACGACAAGAGCATCGCCATCACGCCTGACGTCTACATCGTCAAGGACGCGGAGAAGTTCGTCGTCAGCGACAACGACCGCGGCGTGCAGCGGCTCTACATCAACGAAAACCTCACCAAGCAGCTGCTCAAGGATCCCGGCGCCAAGGAGTTCGTGAGCGAGAAGCTCAGGAACGCCCAGTGGCTGATTCGCGCCATCGATCAGCGGCGCAAGACCATCATTCGCGTCACCGAGTGCATCGTCGAAAAGCAGCGTGACTTCTTCGAGAAGGGCGTCGCGTTCCTTCGGCCGATGATTCTGCGCGACGTCGCTGACGCCGTGGGCATGCACGAGTCGACCATCAGCCGCGTCACGACCAACAAGTACGTTCACACGCCGCAAGGGCTCTTCGAGCTCAAGTATTTCTTCAACTCTTCGATTCGTCGCGTCGCCGAGGAGGACATCGCCTCCGAGAGCGTCAAGCAGGCCATCAAGAAGATCATCGATGGCGAGGACAAGCAGAACCCGCTGTCGGACCAGGCCATCGTCGAGCTTCTCGCCAAGGACGACGGAATCCAAATCGCCCGGCGAACAGTCGCCAAATACAGAGAAATGCTAGGCATTCTCGCATCCAGCAAGCGCAAGAAGCTCTTCTAGGCGCGGCGTCCAACGACACGCCGAGCGCGCTCGGGGGCGGGACCGGTGCGACGTCGCCTTGAGGCGTACACCGTGGCGCCCGGGCCTGAGAACGCCACCGCGGCGAGATTTCGCGCGGGCCGCTCGACCGAGTGGTGACGGACACCGAAAGCCTGTTTATTCTCAAGGGCAGTCCTGGCTCGTGGCGTGACGAGCCTGCTGCGGAGGCCGAATGAACATCTCGATCACGTTCCGTCAGATGGAGGGGAGCGACGCCGTCAAGGCATACGCTTCTGAGAAGGTTGGAAAGCTCCAGAGGCTCCTTCGCAGCCCCATGAAGGTGCAAGTCACGCTCAGCACGCAGCACCGCGCGCACAGCGCGGAGGTCGACATTCACTCGGGCGCTGAACACCTTCACGCGCACGAGACGACGGAAGACATGTACGCGACCATCGATAAGGTCACCGACAAGCTGGAGCGGCAGATTCGCGTCGCTCACGAGGCCCGCAACAAGAAGGGTCAGGAGCGAGCGTCGGAGCGCCTCATCACAGGCGTCGAAGGCGACGAAGACTGAAGCGCAAACGGGACAAAGCCCAGCGAGTCTCCCGGGGGGGAGAGGCTCAGGTCGCGTGCCATGCTCGTTACCGAACTACTCAGCGCGGACCGCATCCAGGTCCGGTCTCCCCACGATCCGAAGCTCAACAAGCGTGCGGCGCTGTCGCTCGTGGCCGAGCTTCTCGACAAGGGGACCGGCGTGGGAACACAGGTTATTTTGGACGCGCTCCTCGAGCGTGAGTCGCTCCAGTCGACGGGCATCGGCGAAGGCGTCGCGATTCCACACGAGAAGCTCGAGACGGTGCAAGCCCAGTGCGCGGCCTTCGTCATCGTGCCCGAAGGGCTCGCCTTCGACGCCATCGATGGCGAGAACGTTAACCTGATCTTCGGCGTGGTCGGACCGCGCAAGGCGCTCGTCGAGCACCTCAAGGTGCTCGCGCGAATCTCGAAGCTCCTCCGCAATCGCCCGCTCCGCGAGCGATTGCTCGCCGCTCCGTCGGGCGCTTCTGCCTACGAGCTGCTCGTGGCGGAGGAGTCTCGCCCGTGACCGGTGGCGCCCCAGCCGAGCCAGCCCTTCGCGAAGTGACCGCCGGCTCGCTCGAGACCGATGCCGATCTCGCCGTCGAGCTTCGGCGCGTGGCCGGCGAGGCTGGGCTTGGGCGACCGCTCCGTCACCCGCGCGTTCAGAAGTCCGGCCTGGCGCTCGCGGGGCACTACTACGGCGTCGTGCCCACCCGGGTCCAGGTCCTCGGCGAGACGGAGCTCTCCTACCTCGACACGCTCGACCACGACGGTCGCAGTCGCGCGGCGCGCGGCTTCTTCTCGCTCGGACTCTCCTGCGTTGTCGTCACCTGCGATATCGCCCCACCGCGCGAGTTGGTGCTCGCCGCCGAGGCCACGCACACGCCGCTCTTCGTTTCCCGGGCGCGCTCAAGCCGCACCATCAACGCCATTCACGCGCTGCTCGACGAGCGCCTCGCGCCGCAGGTCTCGCTCCACGGTGTCCTCGTCGACGTCTTCGGCGTGGGCATCCTGCTGCTCGGCAAGAGTGGCATCGGGAAGAGCGAGTGCGCCATCGAGCTCGTCTTGCGCGGCCACCGGCTCGTCGCCGACGACATCGTTTTCTGCGACTGGCATCCCCCTGGCGAGATCTACGGGCGAGCCGCGGAGCTGCTCGAAAACCACGTCGAAGTGCGGGGCCTCGGCATCCTCAACCTGAAGGCGCTCCTCGGTGTGACGAGCGTGGTCGCGAAGAAGCGCATCGACCTCGTGGTGCAGCTCGTCGAGTGGGCCGACGGCGCCGAATATGATCGGCTCGGCCTCGATGAGCGGCGCTTCGCGATCCTGGGCACGTCGATTCGCGAGCTGTCGGTCCCCGTGCGACCGGGCCGCGACATGGGCACCATCGTTGAGCTTGCGGCGCGCAGTCAGTTGCTCCGCAACGACGGGTCGCACCCGGCCGGTGACCTGATGGCGCGCCTCGAGAAGCAACTCATCACGCGCGCGGCCGTTGAGGTTCAGATCCCGGGCTCGCGCCCGCCACCGCCGGTCGCTCCACCCTCCCGGCGGGACGAGTCCTCTCCCTTGGACCGGGGCGGACAAAACGAGAGTTCGGCGTGGATTCCCGTCGTGAGGCCGAAGCCCGAGGGCAAGCCATGACCGACAAGCACGGGCACCAAACGGTCGTCGTGGTGACGGGCATGTCAGGCGCCGGCAAGACGACGGCGCTTCACACCCTCGAGGACTTAGGATTCTTCTGCGTCGACAACCTCCCGACGGTGCTCGCGCCGCAAGCGGTGCTCGCCTGCGAGAGCGGCGGCATGACCCGCGTCGCGCTCGGTATGGATGTCCGGGTTGGGACGTTCTTGGCGTCCGTCAGCTCCGTGCTCGCGGACCTCCAAGACGGTGGCACCCGCGATGTGCACGTTCTCTTCTTCGACGCGTCGGACGAAGCGCTCCTCCGTCGCTTCAGCGAGAGCCGGCGACCTCATCCCATGGGCTCGCCGCAGATCGCCGGTGACACGAGCGCCGCCGTCGCCGTCCTTGACGGCATCCGCCTGGAACGGGCACGGCTCGCTTCGCTCCGGGCGCGCGCCACGCGGGTCTACGACACGACGCACCTGTCGGTCCACGAGCTGCGGCGAGCGATCATCGCGCAGTTCGGCCCGTCGAACGAGGCGGGACCGCAAATGCTGACGCGGGTCCTGTCCTTCGGCTTCAAGTACGGCGTCCCAACGGACGCCGACATGCTCCTCGACGTGCGCTTCCTCGAGAACCCGTATTTCATCCCCGAGCTCAAGCCGCTGCCGGGCACCGACGAGCGCGTGAGTCGCTTCGTTCTCGGCTTGCCCGAGGCGCAAGAGTTCCTGCAGAAGACAACTCAGCTCATCGACTTCGTCTTGCCGCGCTATCAACGGGAGGGAAAGAGCTACCTGACGCTCGCCATCGGCTGCACCGGTGGCCGCCACCGCTCCGTGGC
This sequence comes from Myxococcales bacterium, assembly GCA_016703425.1. Lineage (NCBI taxonomy): Bacteria > Pseudomonadati > Myxococcota > Myxococcia > Myxococcales > Myxococcales bacterium. Next base: position 90,344 of record JADJCA010000001.1, on the reverse strand, counting down.
GCTGTCCGAGGCCCTCGGCGCGGAACTCGGGAAGCGCCACGCAGGGCTGGCCGTCGTCCACCGCGACGTCAGCCGCGGTGACGTCACGCGCCCGCCGGCCGAGAGCATCCACACGGAGCTCAAGGGCGCCGCCAATTCCCTCCCCGTTCCACTGGCAAAGAAACCAAAGGGGACGCCATGAGCGTGGCCACCGGTCGCTTCACCATCATCAATGACCTCGGGCTGCACGCGCGCGCCGCGACGAAGCTCGTGCAGCTCGCCGCGAAGTTCCCCTGCGAAGTGGAAATCTCCCGCGACGATCAGTCGGCCAACGCCAAGAGCGTCATGGGCGTGTTGCTCCTTTGTGGCGCCAAAGGGACAACCATCGACCTCAAGGCGACCGGCGAGCGCGCCGAGGAGTGCGTTTTGGCCATCGGCGAGCTCATCAAGGACCGCTTCGGCGAGCAACGCTGAGCATGAGCGACAACCTCGGCACCTTTCCGCCGCCGTCGGCGCCTGACGTCACGGTCACCGAGACCGTGAAGGGCATCGCCGGCGCGCCGGGCGTGGCCGTCGGAACGGCGCTCGTGATTGGTGAAATGCGCGCCGCGTACACGCGTCGCAACGTTCACACGGCGCAGATCGAAGGCGAGCTCTTGCGCGTCCGCGAGGCGGCCGATCGCGCCAAGGAGACGCTGCGACTGGTCGCCGCGCGCCTCCCGGTAGAGACGGCCAAGAGCCAAGTATCGATCCTCGACGCGTACCTCGCGATGCTCGACGATCCGATGCTCCACGAGCGAGTCGCGAAGAAGATCCGCGGCGAGAAGAAGGGCGCCGAGTGGGCCGTGGCGAGCGCGGCCGAAGAGATCCTCGCCATGTTCGAGCGCGCGCCGAAGGACGCGTACATCGCCGAGCGGCGTCATGACGTCGAGTTCGTTTGCGATCAGCTCATGCGCGCGCTCCGCGGCGAGATCGGCGGCATCATCCCGAAGCTCGACGCGCCGACGATCATCGTGGCGCGCGATCTGTCGCCGGCCGACACGGCGGGCATGGTGCGCGAGCCGGTGCTCGCGTTCGTCACGGAGGTCGGGTCCCGCACAAGCCACACGTCCATCATGGCGCGCGCGCTGGAGATCCCTGCCGTCGTAGGCGTAGCCGGCGCACTCAACAGCATCCGAACCGGCGACACGATCATCGTCGACGGGCTCCGTGGAGAGGTGACGATCGCGCCCAACGAGGCGGCCGTCGCCGAGGCGCGCGCCCGCTCTGCTCGGCACTTGGAGTTTGCACGCACGCTCCTCTCGGCGCGCAACGAGCCGTGCGTCCTCGCTTCCGGCGAGGCCGTCGTGCTCAAGGCAAACGTGGAGATGCCGGCGGAGGCGGTCTTGGCCGTCGACCACGGGGCGCAGGGCATCGGCCTCTACCGAACCGAGTTTCTCTACATCGATCGACTGACCCCACCGAGCGAGGACGAGCAATACGAGGTCTACCGTGCCGTCGTGGAGGCGGTCGGCGACCACCCGGTCACGTTGCGCACCTTCGATATCGGCGGCGACAAGTTCGTCAGCTCGTTTCCGGTCCCGGAAGAGATGAATCCCGCACTAGGGCTCAGGGCCGTGCGTCTCGCCCTAAGCCGCCCCGACGTATTCCTCGTGCAGCTCCGAGCGATGCTCCGCGCTGCCGTTCACGGTGACGTCCGCATCATGGTGCCGATGATCACGACGACGCGCGAGCTCCGCGAGGTGCGCGCGCTCCTCGCGCGCGCGGCGCGTGAGCTCGTGGAGCGCGACGTTCCTCACGGGCAAGACGTCCCCTTGGGCATGATGGTGGAGGTCCCGTCGGCAGCCGTTCTCGCCGACGTCTTTGCGCGCCACGTCGACTTCTTCAGCATCGGCACCAACGACCTCCTTCAGTATTCACTGGCCATCGACCGGACGAGTCGCTCGCTCGCGAGCCTCGCCTCGCCTTTCGACCCATCGATCTTGCGCCTCGTTCACAACGTCGCGCGCGTCGGACTCGAGCGTCCCATACCGGTCGCGCTTTGCGGGGCCATGGCATCGGATCCACTCGCCGCGGCGCTCCTCGTGGGCCTGGGCCTTCGTGAGCTCTCGATGGAGGCGGCGGCGATCCCCGAGATCAAAGAGGCGCTCCGACGGATCTCGCTCCAGGAGGCCGAGGAGGCGGCGCGCGAGTGCCTCTTGCAAGAAGCCGCCGAGGCCGTGGAAGCGTGCCTCGCGAGCCGCTTCGCCCTTCGATTCTTCGACCTCTTGGCCGGCGGTCCCGAAGAAGCGCTCTCGCGGAACGAGCGCTGACGGAGCGCCGGGACGGGCATGCGCGAGTGCCACGCTGTGCCAGCGAAGCGCACGCTCGAACCGCGAGAGCCTGCGTGAGGTCGACACCCGAGGCCAAAAGCGCACTGACGATGGCCAAAAGGCCATCGTATGAGGGCGGCCCGGAGCTTGCTTTCCGCGTCGCAGGAGGACTTCCCATGAAATCGAGTCGCATGCTTCCGGCAGCGTTCGCGCTGTTTGCCTTCACGCTGGCGGGCACCGCCAACGCCGACGCCATCGTACCGGAGGAGGGCGCCTGCCAAGGCAAGGCGGCCGGCGCTGCCTGCGACAACGCCGGTGTCCCAGGCAACTGCACCGCCAAGAAGTGCACCCGGCTCGACTACAGCGATGGCTCGCCGCCAGGCACCAAAGAGGTCGACTGCGTCGTGTGCGTGAACACCGGCGTGGCGACCGACGCCGGTGGCGACAGCGGCAAGCCAGCCGCCGGCTCCGATGGTGGCAGCTCGACAGCGGCCGTCGACGGCGGGACCAAGGCGACCGAGACCAACGACGACGGCGGGGGCTGTTCGATCATGGCGACGCCGGCGGCACGCGCGGCGGGACCATGGCTCCTCGCGCTCGCGCCGATGCTACTCATGCGCTTCGGTCGCCGCGGACGCAAGGGCACCAAGCCGTAGGCGGCGGCGCGGTCTCCGCATGAAGCGCTGGCTCTTCGCGTTCGTCTTCACGCAGCTCGTGGAGGTGCCGATCTACCGGCGCTTCCTTGGGGCGACGTTTCTCGAAGCCTTCGGAGCCAGCGCCATCACCCATCCCATTGTTTGGGGGGTGTTCATGTTTTGGGGACGCCAAGCGGGCTTCTCCTATCCATCGCGAGCGATCTCCGCTGAGCTCTTCGCGTGGCTCTTCGAGGCCGCCTACTTCGTCGTCGTCCTCCGCCCGAAGCCGGCGCGGACGCACGCCATCGTCGTCAGCTTGGTGGCCAATGGCGCAAGCCTCGGCCTCGGGTTTCTCGCGTACGAGCTCTTCCGGTGGCCGTAGGTCAGCTGTGCCCCCGAGCGCGACAATGACCTGGCGACAAAGACACCGCGGGCCCGCGATCGATTCGACCGCGAGCCCGCCGCGCGCGAAGCGTTCGCTCAGGGGAGCGTCACGACCTCGTCCTTGGTCTTCGAGCCTTCCGCCGTGTTGTAGGTGATGACCAACCGGTAGGTACCCGGCGGAAGGTCAAGGCCCGTCCCCGTCGGCGCCGACCATGCCCCACGCCCGCCGTTGCAGCCGCCGTAATACGACGTCTGGTACTGCGTGATGGGCAGCCACGAGTTGTTGGGGCCCTGCTTGTAGACCACGTATTGGCCCTTCACGTTGTAGGTCGAGCCGTCTTCTTTCTCGACCTCCACATCGTCGACGTCGAGGCGCTCAACGGGCACCGTGATGGTCTTGCCGGGTTTGACGTCGAGCGGCACCGCGACGCTGTTGACCACGTACTCGTAGTGCATCGCGCCTTCCGTGGAGGCGAAGGGAAAGACTCGAAAATCCGTGTCCTTCGTGAGCGGCAGGGCCTGCCAGGCGACGATGCCTTCGCCGGACGCAGCTCCCGCGCCCTGCTGCTGGACCGAACCGTCGGGCTCGCCGTAGTTACCTGCCGCGTTGTCGATGCTGCGCTGCACGAGGAAGTTGCGGTAGGCGCTCCCGCAGCCGAAGGCCGCGTTGGGAAGCTCACGCGTCGGGGCCTTGACCTTGATGGTGGCGCGCTTCTCCGCCGGGTCCAGGTTCACCGTCTCGAACTTACCCTTGGCGAGGCTCTCGTTCTTCTCATCAAGGATCGGGAGGCCCCACGAGAAGACGTAGTCGCCCGGCAGCGTGATGACACCGCGCGTGTTCGAGCCGTTGAAGTAGCCCGAGTTGCCTTGGTTCCAAATCACAGGCTCCGACCCCGGCGACGCGGGGTTCTTGCGGCGAATGCTGAGCGTCGGCTTGGGGCCGAAGTCCACCGCGAGCTTGCCCGTCGCGGTCGCGTCGTAGGTCACCTTGAGCGCCGAGAGGTCGAACGTCGTCGTCTTGTTCTTGGTGAGCGCGACGGTGCAGTCCTGGAGCGTCGCGCCGAACTTCGTGCCGAGCGCGATGCAGCCGTCGCCTTCCTTGAGGCGGCTCTGCACGCCAATGACGACTCCGCCGTTGCGGTAGGTGACCGTCGCGTCGTCGGCGGCGTTGATCGCCGCCTGCCACCCCTGCGGCCAGTTCACCTGCAGGCGCCCCAGGTTCTCCGAGTCCTTCGGCTTGATGCGCTTCTCGGCTTCGTCTTGACCGAGCGACTCTTCGGAGTCGGTGTCGGCCGAACAAGCGGCGGCGGCCGCGGAGAGCGTGAGCAACAGGGCGACGGAAAAGCGGCTTCGCATAAGAGGGCTCCTGCGCGCGTTGGTTTTGCGCTGCGCACCCGCTCTTACGTTTCGTCTAACTGGATCTTCCCAGTCCCAGCGGCTCGCGGAGAAAGGCCTCGTCCGACACGCCGCCGAATTTCTCTCGCGATGCCTCAGGCGTTGAGCGCCATCTGCGCGGCGCGCTGCAAGTTGCGCTCGAGCTGGAGACGGCCCGCTTGGTAAGGCTCAGGCCACACGACGCCGCCGTAGCCCTGCGCCGCTGCGGCGTGCAGCGTCCAACTCGGGTCCGCAAGGTGCGGCCGCGCGAGCGCGCACAAGTCCGCTCGGCCCGCCGCGATGATCGTGTTCACGTGGTCGAACTCGAAGATGTTACCGACGGCAATGGTCGGTACGCCGAGGGCGTTCCGGATCTGATCCGAGAGCGGGACCTGAAACATGCGGCCATAGACCGGCTTCTCGTCTTTGCTGACCTGGCCCGACGACACGTGGATGATGTCGGCCCCGGCGTCGCGAAAGAGCGCGGCCACCTGAACCGCCTCGTCGGGCCCAAGTCCACCGGGAACCCAGTCGTGCGCGGAGATGCGGACGGACATGGGCTTATCCGCGGGCCACACGGCGCGCATCGCGCGAAAGACCTCGAGCGGGTACCGGCAGCGCCGGTCAACGCTGCCCCCGTAGTCGTCGGTTCGCACGTTGGTCAAGGGCGAGATGAACGACGAGAGCAGGTAGCCGTGCGCCGCGTGCAGCTCGAGCATGTCGAAGCCGCACGTGGCGGCCCGCCGCGTCGCGGCGACGAAGTCCAAAAGCACGGCATCCATGTCGGCGCGGCTCATCTCGCGCGGAATCTGCGACTGGCCCGGCACGTAGGGCAGCGGCGACGGGGCAATGAGCGGCCAGTTGCCCGCCGCGAGCGGCTGGTCAACCCCCTCCCACGAGAGCTTCGTCGAACCCTTCCGGCCCGCGTGGCCGAGCTGCAAGGCGATCTTGGCGCCGCTCATCCTGTGAACGAACGAAACGATGCGCTGCCACGCAGCCGCTTGGTCGTCGTTCCACAAGCCCGTGCACCCGGGAGTGATGCGCGCATCGGGGGCAACGCAAGTCATCTCGGTAAAGAGCAGCCCCGCGCCTCCCATGGCGCGGCTGCCGTAGTGAACGAGATGAAAGTCGTCGGGGAGCCCGTCTGATGCGCTGTACATGCACATCGGCGAGACGGCGACGCGGTTTCCGATCGTGAGCCCGCGAAGCGAGAGCGGCGTAAACATCGGAGGAGCCGCCACGTCGCCGAGGCCGCTGGCCTTCGCCATAAAGCGATCGACGCTCTCGATGTAAGCCGGGTCGCGGAGCTTTTGGTTCGCGTAGCCGACCCGTTGGCTCCCCGTCAGAAGGGAGAAGACAAACTGCTCCGGCTCGAGGCCTACGTAACGGTCGATGTCCTCGAACCACGTCATGCGGTTGCGCGCCGCGCTCTGCAGCTTGAGCGCCTCGACCTCTCGCTCGCGCTGGTAGCGCTCCAGCCTCGCGGGGACGTCGCCCTCTCGGCTCGTGAGCACCTTCACCAGCGCGATGGCGTCCTCCATGGCGAGCTTGGTGCCCGAGCCGATGGAAAAATGCGCGGTGTGCGCCGCGTCGCCGATAAGGACGATGTTGTCCTTGTACCAACGCTCGCAGAGCACCCGGTTGAACTTGAGCCACATGGCCGAGCCCCGGAGGTGTCTCGCGTTGCTGATGAGCGCATGCCCGTCCAGGAGATCGGAGAAGAGCTTCTCGCAGAGGGCGATCGAATCGCTCGGCTCCATCTGGTCGAGGCCGGCCCTCTTCCAGGTGTCCTCGTGCGTCTCGACGATGAACGTCGACCAGTCCTCGTCGAAGCGGTACGCGTGGAGGTTGAACCAGCCCCACTCGGTCTCTCGAAACGCGAAGGTGAAGGCGTCGAGCTTCTTCTTTGTTCCGAGCCAGATGAACCGACACTTGCGAACGTCGATGCGCGGATTGAAGTGGCCCTCATGGGCGGCCCGCGTCACCGAGTTGACGCCGTCGGCGCCGACCACCAGATCGTAGTCCTTGGCGTAGCTGGCGACGTCCGTGAACTCCGTTTCGAACCTGAGGTGAACGCCTAGTTCCCGGGCGCGCCGCTGGAAGATGTCGAGGAGCTTCACGCGCGCGATGCCGCAGAAGCCGTGTCCGCCAGAGGTGATCTTCCGACCCTTGAAGAAGACGTCGATGTCGTCCCAGTGACGGAACGCGGCCTCGATCTCGCTCACGACCTGGGCGTCGGCCTCGCGAAAGGCGTCCATCGTCTTGTCGGAAAAGACGACGCCCCAACCAAACGTGTCACCGGGACGATTGCGTTCGATGACGGTGATGTCGGCGGTCGGGTCCGCCTTCTTCATCAGGATCGAAAAATAGAGCCCGGCGGGCCCACCACCCAGACACACGATACGCATGCGGCGCCTCTGACGCCGTTCCTACCACGTTCCAACTCTGGCGCGGGTGGTCCCCGCCTTTCGACCGACCCCAGGCCCCGCTGCGTCGAGTCGACTGCCCGCGCGAATCATCGTCCGCGTGCACCGAATGGTCTCGAGCGCGTGGCTTGGCTGGGGCAGATGAAGGTGTCGCCTCGTCTCGACGTTCCGTCCGTCGAATCGATGGCTGAAGCAAATCCTTTCCACACCCCGTACGTTCAATGGCGGAGCCCATCGCCAAATGAACGTCGCCACCCCCTCCCCGTCCGCTCGCCGCCCCGTGAAGCTCTTGCTCCTGGGAGGCCTGGCCCTCGCGGCGCTCGCGCTCCTCGTGGCCTTCGGCGCATCGCGCGCAAAGACCCCCACCAAGTCGAGGAGCCTCGGCGCGAGGCTCGAGCTCGCGGCGGGGGATGTAAGCATCGTTGACGACGCTGTCAGGGCCGCGGCCCTGAGCGGCACGCCGCTCCCGAAGGGTGCCCGCATACAGACGGGCAAAGGCGCCCGCGCGCTGGTCCGCACGGGGGAAGGCGCAGCGGTCTTCATGCGGGGCGAGAGCGAGATCGTGCTCCGCGACAAGGGCATGGCCGTCGAGCGCGGCGAGGTCTGGCTTGAGGCGCCGCACGAGGGCGGCGAGGCCATCGAGTGCCTCCTCGGGAAGAGCGTCGTCTCGGCCAGCGGTGCGGGTCTCTCCATCGAACGAACGGCCAACGCCGCGAGCGTGTACGTCGCGCGTGGCCTCTCAATCCTGACGACGCCCGGCGGTCGCCTTGAGATCAACGCGGGGCAGCAAGGCAAGGTCGTCGGCGACGCTGCGCCGACGGTCGCCGCCGTGGCGTTTTGGCAAGACTGGACCGGCGGCATGGGCGATGCGCGCGGCGGGCGCGCGAGTATCGGCTCAGGCAGCGGGCGCATCTATGGCCTCGATCCGAACGCATCCTTCGGCGCCCCGGCACGAACCCTCGGCATCGCCCAGCAATCGGTGCGGGCCGTCGTCCGCGACGGCATCGCCGAAACGGAGGTCGACCAGACGTTCTCCAACCCCGGCAGCACGCCCATCGAGGGTTGGTACTGGTTCACGATCCCCTCCGCCGCGACGGTGACGAGCTTCGCCCTCGAGACCGACGGCCAACTCGTCGAGGGGGAGGTCATCGAGAAGCGAGAGGCCGCCGCTCAATACGCGGTCGCGGTGAAGCAGCGCAACGATCCGGCGCTGCTCGAGTGGATCGACGGACGCTCGTACCGCGCGCGCATCTTCCCTGTCCCCGCCAGCGGCACCAGGCGCGTAGTCCTCCGCTACACCGAGCTGCTCGGAAACGTCGATGGCAAGACGCGCTACGTCTACCCGCTTCGCTCCGAGGACCCCGTTCGCTTCGACGAGTTTTCCCTCTCCGTCGACCTCGGTCCGACCGAAGGCGTCCAGGTCGCCACGGCCCTCGACGCTCGCGTCGAAGAGGGTGGTCGACGCGTGACGATGCGCCGCAGCGGCTACGTTCCACGCGCGGACTTTCAGCTGGAGATGACGCAGAAGAGCGCTCCGAAGCCCGTTCGCGCGTGGCGCTTTGAGTCGGGGCAGGACAAGGCCGACTACGTCATGTTGCGGGTCTTGCCCGAGGTCGACTTCGCGAAGCTCCCTCCCGTCAAAGGCGAGCTGGTGGTCGTCGTCGACACGTCCGCCGGTGGCGACGAGAGTGCGCGTCAACTGCGAACCGCCGCCGCCGAGGCCACGCTGCGCGCCCTCTCCGACCAAGACCGCTTCGCGCTCATCGCGCTCGACGTAGCGCCGCGCGTCGTCTACCCGAAGCAAGGCCTCGCGCCCGCCACCGAGAGCGACATCTCAAAGGCCCTCGAACGCCTGTCGGACCACGCCGTCGCCGGCGCAACAGACCTCGGCTCGATGTTCGAACCGGCTCTTGAGCGCCTCCACGGCGCCGAGCAGCCGGCCATCGTGTACGTAGGCGACGGCGCGCCGACGAGCGGCGAGACGGGGCCCGAGGCGCTGATGGATCGACTCCGTCGATCGCTCACCGGCGCGCGCGCGCGGCTCTTCTCCATCGGCGTCGGCGCCGATGCGCGGCACGACCTCTTAGGTCAACTGACCCGCACCGGCGGCGGACAACACTTCCGCATCGACGAGGCCGAGCAAGTCACGGGAGCGGCGCTGCGCCTCACGAGCGCCATCAAGACGCCGACGCTCACCGACGTAGAGGTCGACCTCGGCGCTGGCCTCGACCAGCCGTTTTACTCGTCGACGGGCAAGCTGTCGCACGGCGAAGAGCTGGTGCTCCTCGCGCGAACGCACCACCCGCTTCCACCAAAGGTGAAGATGAAGTGGCGCGCCGGAGGGCGAGACGTCGGGGCGGAGTATGCGCTCTCGCTTGACGCAGGCGTGACGACCTCGCTGGTGCCGCGCCTGTGGGCCGCCGAATACATCAGGCGACTGCTCGGCGGCGGTCCTGCGGCGGAGGAGAACCGCAGCAAGGTGCTCGACCTAGGCGTCGAATATGGATTGATGACGCCCTACACGAGCATCCTCGCGCTCGACAGCGAGGCCGCCTACGCGCGCCAAGGGGTGCAGCGAAAGCGCTCTCGGCTCCGGGGCGTGCGGCTCACGAGCATCACCAGCAGCGAAATGGAGCGCGCCCTCGAGGCGCCGTTCGTCGCGCCGCCCCTTTCGGCACCGGCAGCTGCGATGGGCTGCTCCAAGAGCGAAGCTCCCGCGACGACGGAGCAGCGCGAGCAAACGGTAGCGACTGCCGGCGCGAAGGCCGCCGACCATCGCGCGACGACGCCCGTCGCGAGCCCGGCGCCGTCGCCCATCGCGCCCGCCGATCCGGCCCCGGCTGCAACGGCAACGGCGGTTGCAGGCCTGGGTGACAAGGGCGGCGCGCCGGGTGGTCTGGCGGATCTCGAGAGAGACGCGCCGACCGAGCTAAAGGTCGGCGCCGCCGGCGGTGTCGGGGGGCCACCACGGCAGGAGTCGCTAGCTCGGCCGCGCCCCGTCGCCCCCCTCACCCCCGCGCCGCCGCAGGCTGCGAAAGGAAAGCTCGAGCCCATGTTCCAGCGCCCCGACAAGAGCACCGCCACCGCGCGGCCCGCAACGCTGGAACCGGCCAAGGCCCCAGAGCCCGTCACCGCCTGGCGCCGCACGCTCGCGCGCTGCAGCGACAGCGCGAGCCGACCCCTCGCGGAACGCATCGTGCTCTGGCAGCGCCGCATGAAGCAGGCCGCCGACGCGCGCGCCGTCGTGGGACAACTCGAAATGGCCCGCGCCGCGTGCGAGCTGCCCGATTGGCGCGACCAAGCGGCGTTCCTTGACCTCGTTCAGCAGCGCGTCGACACCGAAGGCGCCGCCGAAGTCGTGCTCTCGCACCTCTCAGGTGATCGAGAGGCGCAACGCTTCGTGGCGCGAGCCATCCTTCGCCGCACGGTGGACATTCGCCTGGCGGCCGCCGTGTCGCGGGTGCTCTTCGGCGGCATCGTCGATTGGAGCGGTGTCGATCGCAGTCTGCTCGAGCTGAAGACCCCGGAAGAGCGCGTCCTGCGCGTCCGGGCGGCGATGCTCCGCGCAGAGGGCGATCCTCAGGGCGACCTGCGGCTCGTACGTCTCTTGGCCAAGGCCGGTGATCGGCAGGAGGCGCTGGCCCACGGGCGACGACTCCGCGATCGCGGCTTCATGACACCGAGCCTCGCCAAGCAATTGGGCGACGTCCTCTCGAGCGCTGGCGAAGTCGACGAAGCGGTCCGCACCTATTCGGAGATCGTGGAGTTCGACGACAAGAGTCCGCTCTCGCGCCGAGTGCTCGGCGACGTGTACCTCCGGCACGGCTGGTATGACGCGGCCTATCGTCAATACAAGACCCTCACGGACCTCGATCGGAAGAGCTCCGTCGGATGGCTCCGGCTCGCGGCCGCGGCCGCTGGTGCAGGGCGCATCGACGAAGCGCTCCGCATCGAGCGCGACGTCGCCACCGGCGAAGGCAGCCCCGGGCCCAACGATCCTCGCTACTGGGCCCGTCTCTGGTCCGCCGCGCGCCTCGGCGCTCTCTTCGCTGACCCAAAGGCAGCGGGCGGCGACGGCGCTCGCGAAGGCATCGGTCGCAAGCTCAAGGAGCAGGGCCTGTTCAGCGGCCCGGGCACCATGGCGATGCTCCTTTGGGAAGATCTGGACGCAGAACTCGTCCTCGTCGCCGCCGACGACAACAAGGAGACCTTGCCCGGCGAGATCACGGACGCCGGCAGCACGGGCCTCTACGCCGCGCTCATGCGCCCCGACGCGTGGGGCAAACAGGCGTGGGCCGTTCGGTGGAAGAGCGAGCCGGTCGATCGGCCCGTCCGCTTCCGCGTCGTCACGGTCCACTGGGATGGCCGCGCGTTCGCAGTCACGGTTCAGCCAGGCGAGCTTCTGGCGCAAGACCGACAGGCGGCTCTGAAGCCCTGACGCGAAAAAATAGAGCGCCCTGCGCGGCAGCTAAGCCGCAGCCCGACTCCGCGGAATCCCATTGCCTTCGGGGCACCGAAAGGGCATTGGCACGGGGCGTATGCAGGTCGCTGACCGGTCCCCGTCCGTCGTCGCACAGCACCTTCGTCGAATCGCCGGCGCGCTGGTCCTTTTGGCCTTGGGACTCCTCGTCACGCTTGGCACGCCGGGCTGCGGCGACACAGTGACGCCGGGCGGTGGCCTCGAGAGCCCCTGCCCCGGTGGAGGCACGTGCCAGACGCGGCTGACGATCCTTCACACGTCGGACATCCACTCGCGCCTCTACAGCTACGACCAGATCATCACGAAGGTCGACGCCGACCTCGGTCTCGGAGCCATCGACACGGTGCGCAACATCGGCGGCGTGGCTCGCATGGGCCACGTGCTCGGTCGCGAGCGGGCGCGCGCGAGTCGCGTGGTGCACCTCGACTCGGGCGACTGCTTTCAGGGCGCGCCGATCTTCAACTTCTACGCCGGCGAGCCCGAAGTGCGGGCGCTCACGGCCATCGGCACGAACGCCGCCGTCATTGGCAACCACGAGTTCGATCGTGGCGCCCTCAACGTGACGACGCAGTTCCAGAGGTGGGCCGGCTTTCGCGCCCTCGCGGCGAACTATCGCTTCGACGATCCCACAACGCCGCAGAGCCCCAAGCTCGGGACCATCTCACAACCCTTTCAGGTCTTCGACCTCGGGGGGCTCAAGGTCGCGGCCATCGGCATGGCCAACCTCTCGAGCCTGACATCGGTCTTCGACCAACCCAACCGCCTCGGCATCGAACCGCTCAACACCGTAGAGACCGCGCAGGCGTACATCGATTTGCTGAGGCCCCACGTGGACCTCATCGTGATGGTGACGCACCTGGGCCTCGAGGTCGATCAGCGAATGGTGCGCGGCACGACGGGCATCGACGTGGTGGTGGGAGGCCACAACCACATCGTCCTCAACCCACCGCAGGAGATCACCGACTGCGCCGCCGACCCGCTGGCGCCAGGCTACGTCTGGGTCACCGATCCCGCGCTCGAGGTCAACTTGGGCGGCGAGCCGCCCAACGACGCCGACCACCCGGATCCGAAGTTTCACCCGTACATGCGCAAGCGCGCGTGCAAGCCGCGCAAGGTCCTCATCGTCCATTCGGGCGCCTTCAGCAAGTACGTCGGCCGGCTGGACTTGGTGGTCTCGAACATCGCCGCAGAGGTCTCGCCGACAGGTGCCGCCAGCGACTACAACCCGACCGATCGCTTCGAGGTCGTCTCGAATCGCTACCAGGCGATTCCCATCGACGACACGCTGCCGGAAGACCCCGTCGTCGCGAACATGCTCGAGCCCTATCGCCGGACGCTCGACGTCGTCGCGGACCTCGACATCCTCGCGGGCTTCGCCCCCACGGTGCTGAAGCGAAGCTCTCCCATCGGCGGTGACTCGCCGCTTGGCAACCTCGTCGCGAGTTCCATCTGGCTTCGCCTCGGCGTGCAGACGGACTTCTCGCTGACGAACACCACGGGCATCCGCACCGACCTGAACCCGGGACCGGTCTCCGTCGAGAGCATGTACAACATGTTCCCCTTCGACAATTCCATCTCGAAGATGCAGCTCTCCGGCAAGGAGGTCCAAGATCTCTTCGACTTCGTGGCGCGCCGGTCTTCCCTCCGCGGTTGCAACGCCCAGGCTCAAATCGGCGGTGCTCGCGTTCGCATCAACTGCGCCGGCTGCACGCGTCCCGACGCCGGCGCCGAGTGCAAGAGCAACGACGACTGCCCGCCCAACTCGACCAACGGGTGCGACACGTCCCGCGGTCGGTGCCGCCTCGTGGCCTGCGCCGAACAAATCTACATCGGCCATACCCAGACGAAGTGCGCGGCCGATGCCGACTGCGCCATCGGCGGCAACGTGCGACCCGGCGTCTGCGACAAGGACGGCGCGAAGCGCTGCATGTCACCGGTCGAGGAGACCAACCTCTACGAGCTCGCGACGAGCAACTACCTCGCTGGCGGCGGCTCGGGCTATCGCGTGCTCCAACGCAACACCACGCAGTTCGACACGAAGATCCAGCAACGCGACGCGCTCATCGACTACATCCGCCAGGGCAAGCCGTGCGGCTGGCGCGATCCCAACGCGAACGGCGCCTCTGCCGACGGCATCGCCGCCGACGGCCTTAAGGTGTGCCGCACCGACGAAGACTGCGGCTCGGATTTCGTATGCGCATGCCAGGGACGCGTCGTCGCCGAGGAGAGCCCCACGGGAACGGTCTGTCGCACCGACGGCGCTTGCGAAGGGGTGGTCGGGCGCTGCGTGCTCAAAGCCTGCCGCGACGGCGTCGCTGAGTTCCACAACAAGGTGTGCCGTGACTCGCCGTTCAAGAGGGCCTGCCAGGTCGACCTCAACGCGTGCTCCCTCGCCGGCGAAGAGTGCAAGATCCTCTCGTGTGTCGACAGCAAGCTCGGAGCCGCAAGCGACAATCGCATCGAGATGCTCGGCCGATGAATCAACGACCCAAGCCCCAGCTAGCCAACATGCCGAAGCGAGCCCTCGCAGGCCTGATCGCGGCGTTCGCCATCGCACCAGCGGGCTGCACCGCAGGCTTCGGTCAGGCGCCGGGCGCGAGTTCCATACGCGTGCAAGTCGTTCAGGGTGACGTCGGCACGGCGACAAAGCGCCTGCCCATCACGTTCACCGACGCGACGCGCTTCACGGTCCGCATCGAGGCCCTTGGCGCGGACGGCAAGCCCGACGGTAAGTTCTCCGGCTTCGTTCGCCTCTCGACGAAGCCCGGCACCATCTTCCAAATGGCGGGCGGCGGCGTGCGAGGCCGGAACGTGCAGCTCAGCGGCGGTGTCGCCGAGGGCGTCGTCGTCGATCTCGTGGCCACCTACGGCGACTCGCGCATTTGGGCCGAAGACGTCGGCTACGCGCCGAGCGGCGCCGACAAGCCGCGCTGCTCCGACGGCGTCGACAACGACAACGACGGCCTCGTCGACTTTCCGACCGACCCCGGCTGCGCCTTCGCCGACGACGACACGGAGAATCCGGGCGGCTTCGCCACCGGCGCGAGCGAGACGTTGTTCTTCCAGTATCCGCGCATCGCCGACGTCCGCGGTGTGGGTCAGGGCGGCGCCGCCACGCCCTTCCCAAAGGAGCAGGTTCAGATCGACACGGGCTACGACCGCGGCGAAAACAAGTTCAACCACTCGCTCGTGGTCACGCGGATCGCCTCCGACGGCTTCTACGTGACCGACATCGACGACCCGCGCGGCTACACATCGATCTTCGCCTACACCTTCAACCCGCCGGCGCGCTTGGGCGTCTGCGACCGCCTCGTGACGCTCTCCGGCACGGCCGTCGACTTCTTCGGATTCACCGAGCTCTCGTTCCCCGCCTGGTCCGTCGAAGAGCGCGTTTGCAAGAAGAACGGCGACGCCCTCGAGTGCAACCGGCCTTGCTTCGTCCCCGAGCCGCGCGTGCTGGCGCTCACGGATCTTGCGAACCTCAAAGAGAAGCTTCGCGCGTCCGCCTCCCTTGTGCGCGTCGAGTCGAAGGGCGATGTCGAGGTGCGGATCGCCCAACACTTTGGCAAGGGCGACGCGCCGAAAGACGGCGGCCAGTACTCGTTCACCAACGAGGCTTCCAACTGCGACTTCAACCGCAATGGTCGCGTCGAGTTCGATCGGCCCGACGAAGCCGAGTGCTCCAACGCCTGCGACAAGGATCCCGAGTGCGTCGAGTGGTCAGCCTTCGCGCAGCGGAGCGACTTCGAGCTCGTCATCGAGGAGAAGCGCGCCGCTCAGGGCTCACGCTCCGTGAAGGTCCAGGCAAACGCCACGGCGGCGCCCGACTTCGACGTCCTCGCGGCGCGCGGCAAGCCGCTGCGCGCGTACAGCGGGACCCTCCGCTACTTCTCCGACGGCTCGCAGTTCACCATCGAAGCGCGCTGCCAGGATGACGTCGTCGCCGACATGGGCGCGTCGCCGAAGGCCTCGGACCAGGCCTGCGTCTTCCCCCGTCTCGACACCGACAACAACGCGGGCACCCAATGACCTTTTCTCGCCGTTTCGCCGCTCGTTCCGCGATGGAGAGCACACCTCGAGCCCCCATGAACCGCCCCCCCTCTTCGATCCTTCTTCGCCCCGGTCACGCGGCTGTCGCGAGCCTGCTGGCGCTTCTCGCCGCGCCCAACCTCGCCTTCGCGCAAGCCGCCCCGACCGACGGGACCAAGTCGACCGACGACAAGACGTCCGACAAGGCCGGCGACAAGGCCGGTGACAAGCCGACCGACACGAAGGGTGACGGCGCCGCGGCGAGCGGCGGCATCGGCGTGGCAGCCTCCGCGGGCACCGACGCCAAGGGCGACGCAAAGGTCGACGCGGACAAGAAGCCCGAGGACCTCGCCCTCGGCTCCGCCGGCGCCCGCGCCGCCGGCACTGCGCCGCCGGGGACCAACTACGGCAACTTCATGGACACCCGTCTCACGTGGACGCTCGGTGAAGACGACTTCCTCCATCGCACGGGGGAGATCACGCCCATCTCGCAGAACCTCAACATCGGCGACAGGCCCCAATACCGCCTGCCCGCCGACGGCTTGAACTCGCGCTTCGCGGGCCGCGAAAACCTCACGCACCTCGTCATGTACAAGAAGATGCCCGCCTTCGTGGAGGGCCTCACGACGGAGGCGGCGCTCGTCCTGCGCTTCGACCTCGCGTCGTTGTCGGCGAACACGGGCTCGCTCAACTCAGCGCTTTACGACTCTGGTTCATACATTCGCCTGTTTTACGGGACGAGCGCCACCAACAAGAAGCTCGGTCTCTCGACGGTCCTCTTTCCGCTCGACACCGACCGCTTCCGCCTCGGCTACCTCTACGACATCAGCTGGGGTGGCACCGCCGCCAACATCAACCAGTCGATCTTCCCGCGCATTCAGGGCTCATCGCCCGGCGCCAAGGTCCAGTACGACGGCGAGGGCTATTACGTCTTCGCAGGCTTCAAGACCGCCACCATCGTCCAGCCGCAGCAGGTGCTCTCGCCGGGCGGCGAGAGCGAGGTCGAGACGGTGCGCGTGGGTGAGACCAACTACGGCGGCCTCTTGGGCGGCGGCGTCGATCTCGGTCCCGTCGTGCGCGTCGACCTCGGCGCCGGTGCGTTCCAGCAGGGCAAGTTCGACCTCGAGGACGTCCGCGGCAAGTCCGTCTACACCTACGGCGGCTCGGCGCGCGTCGTGGTGCATCACAACATGCCCGTGCCTTCGTCGGTCGACTTCCAGCTCTATCGAAACGACCCCAACGCGCCCCAGATCCTGTTCGCACCCGAGAAGTACAACGCCGATGAGTTCGCCGTGGCCGTCAGCGGCGAGACCTCGGTCTTGAATCAACACCTCAAGGACTTCGATCGCTCCGGCACGACGAAGGATCAGAGCGCCGTCGCCGGCGCCCTGCAGAGCGTGTTCAAGGTTGGCTACGCGCGGCTCTCCGTCACGGGCCTCTACAAGCAGCTCAACTTCATCGTGCGCAACGTGCCGGGCTTCATTCCCTTCGAGACCTTGCCGGCCAACGCCAAGAGCGATCCCGAGCTCTTCGGTGCCCTCGCCGCCGACTACCACATCGCGAGCCTCAAGCTCACGCCAGGCATCAGCGGCGGCATCCAGCTGCCGGCGACCTTCCGTAGCGAGTTCGCCGACGGCGGCAGCGTGCCGGCCTCGCGAACGATCATCGTGCGGACGCAGGGCGACAACTCCATCCTTCCCTACGGTGCGGAGCGAAGTGTCGCGGTCCAGGGGCGCCTCAGCCTCCGCTGGACGATGTCCGACATGCTCGGCGCGGTCCTCTGGACCCAGGTCATCAACGACAACAACGGGACCCTCGTCGTTCGCGATCCGGTCGAAGGAACGGCGTCGCTCCGGAAGTTCCAAGACCCGTTGCGCATCGGCGCCGGCCTTTCGCTCCAGGCCCGCTTCTGACCCGCCGAGCGTGACGGGCCGCGCCCGGCTGATTTGGGTTTCGTCGCCCGCGCCGCCGCACTCCCTCATTGACGACGGCCCCGGGGCGCACAATACTCCGCGAGCCTTTCTCGGTACTGAACGCATGATGCGTCAGGCTACGGGGAAATGGCCGGGCGGCTTCGGCCGCGCGAGACCTTGCGGTGGCTCTTCTGCATCACGCAGGAAGGCTTCTGCCTGGTGACGGGGCGAGTGCCCCAGGAGTTCTCATGCCGCTTCACACCGAAAAGAAGTCCGAGCTCATCGGCAAGTTCAAGACCCACGAAAATGACACCGGCTCGCCCGAGGTTCAGGTCGCGCTGCTCACCGAGCGCATCAGCTACCTCACAGAGCACTTCAAGACCCACGCGAAAGATCACCACTCGCGCCGTGGCCTCTTGAAGCTCGTCTCCAAGCGCCGCCGTCTCCTCGACTACCTTCGCAAGACCAGCCTCGAGCGCTACCGCAAGGTCGTCTCGACGCTCGGCCTCCGCAAGTAGTCGCCGCACCCGTCGTGGGGCTCTGCCAAGGCGGCGCCCCGCGGCGCGACGACCGCGCTCGATCCCAGCTTTTGTCGCCCCCGGCCTTGCTCTTCGATTCCTGCGCTCGAGCCTCTCGAGCCCAGCAACCGAGGACCAAAGGCGAGCCCGACGAAGGCACTCGTCAACAACCGACGCCCCCGTGCGTCTTGGTCTCGCGGGAAGCGAGACAACCGCGCCGGCGCCATGCCTCTAAGGCAACGTCGACGCACCAAGGAGCCTCTCATGGCATTCGTTCGAGAATCCGTCCTCATCAACGGCAAGCCGCTCACCTTTGAAACGGGCCGCCTCGCCAAACAAGCTCACGGCTCAATCCTCGTCTCCTACGGCGAGAGCATGGTCCTCGTCACGGCCGTCTCCGGCGACGAGCGCCCGGGCCTCGACTTCTTCCCTCTCACCTGCGAATACGTCGAAAAGACGTACGCAGCGGGCAAGATCCCCGGCGGCTTCTTCAAGCGCGAGGCTCGTCAGCGCGACGAAGAGATCCTGACCTGCCGCCTCATCGACCGCCCCTGCCGCCCGCTCTTCCCCGAGGGCTACAAGAACGACACGCAGGTCATCGCGACGGTCCTCTCGTCCGACAAAGAGAACCCCACCGACGTCCTCGCCGTGTGCGGCGCCAGCGCGGCCCTCAGCATCAGCGACATCCCGTGGGCGGGCCCCCTGGCGGGCGTCCGCGTCGCCCGCGTCGGCGGCGAGCTGATCCCCTTCCCGACCTTCGAGCAGCAGTCGCAGGCCGACATCGACCTCGTCGTCGCGTGCTCCAAAGACGCCATCGTGATGGTCGAAGGCGGGGCCGGCGAGGCCTCCGAGACCGACATCATCGACGCATTGTGGTTCGCCCACCGCGCGGCGCAGCCGATCATCGAGCTCATCGAGAAGATCAAGGCGGCCGTTGGCAAGCCCAAGCGAGCCTTCGTCCCCAAGGCTCTGCCGGCCGAGGTCGCGAGCCGCGTGGCGAAGCTGTGCGACGCGGGCATCCTCGAGGCTTCGCTCATCAAGGAGAAGGCGAGCCGATACGGCACCTACAAGAGCGTCAAGGACAAGATGGTCCAGGCGCTCACCGCGGAGCTGGGCGCCGAGAAATTCGCCGAGCACGAGAAGCTCATCAAGGCCGAGTTCGACGAGCGCAAGTACCACGTGGTCCGCGACTACGTGCTCAGCAACATGAAGCGCATCGACGGCCGCGGACCCAAAGACATCCGCGCCATCGTCTGCGAGGCGGGCCTCCTGCCGCGCACCCACGGCTCGGCGCTCTTCCAGCGCGGCGAGACGCAAGCCATCGTGACCACGACGCTCGGAACGTCGAGCGACGAGCAGAAGATCGACGCGCTCACGGGCGAGCGATGGAAGCGCTTCTTGCTTCACTACAACTTCCCCCCCTTCTCGACCGGTGAGACCAAGCCGATGCGCGGCCCCGGTCGTCGCGAGATCGGGCACGGCGCCCTCGCCGAGCGCGCCCTCGTGCGCATGCTCCCCGAGCAAGAGAAGTTCCCCTACACGGTCCGCGTCGTGTCCGAGACGCTCGAGTCCAACGGCTCGTCGTCGATGGCCAGCGTCTGCGGCGGTTCTCTCTCCCTCATGGACGCCGGCGTTCCCATCAAGGCGCCCGTCGCGGGCATCGCGATGGGCCTGATCTCTGACGGTTCGCGCACGGCGATCCTTAGCGACATCCTCGGCGACGAGGACCACCTCGGCGACATGGACTTCAAGGTCTGCGGCACAGCCAAGGGCATCACCGCGATCCAGATGGACATCAAGATCGCCGGTCTCTCGCGCGAGATCATGACGACGGCCCTCAGCCAGGCCCGCGAGGCGCGCCTCTTCATCCTCGGCAAGATGCTCGAGACCTTGGCGACGCACCGAAACGACCTGTCGAAGCACGCGCCGCGCATCACGACGGTCAAGGTCAAGCCGGACCAGATCCGCATCATCATCGGCCCCGGTGGCAAGACCATCAAGGGCATCATCGACCAGACCGGCGTCGCCATCGACGTGAACGACGACGGCACCGTCAACATCGCGTCGTCCGATTCCGACGCGGTCAAGAAGGCGCTCGACATCATCCGCGGCCTCACGGCCGAGGCCGAGGTCGGTCAGACGTACAAGGGCCCGGTCACGCGGCTCGAAGACTTCGGCGCCTTCGTCGAAATCATGCCTGGCAAGGAGGGACTCCTCCACGTGTCCGAGATGTCGCACGAGCGCGTTGAGCGCCCCAGCGACATCATGAAGGAGGGCGACGTCGTCGAGGTGAAGGTCATCTCCGTCGACGTGCAGCTCGGCCGCATCCGCCTCAGCCGCCGCGAACTCTTGCCGCTCCCCGAGGGCGAGGCCGGCGAGATGGCCAAGGCGCGCATGCTCGCGGCCCGCGAATCCGGCGGCGGCCCGCCGCGCCGCAGCGGCCCCGGCGGCGGTCGTGGCGGTCGCGACGACCGTCGCGGCGGTGGCGGCGGCGGTCGCGGACCGCGCTGAAGCAAGAGCCGCCCGGGCTTCACCCGGGCGGAGACACGAAGCGGCGGTGACGCGAGTCGCCGCCGTTTCTTTTTTTCAATCAATTCGCGCGGCGACTTTTTCGCCACGCCATCAGCTCGTCGGCCGTTTTGGTGGTGAGCACATGCTCGGGCCCCAGCCACGCGCGCCTCGCGATGCCGACGCCATAGCGCAGGTGGTCCAGCTCGCGCGTCGAGTGGGCGTCGGAGTTGATGGCGACGGGGACGCCTCGTTCTCGTGCCATGCGGGCACCGTTTTCGGAGATGTCGAGCCGGAGCGGCGACGCGTTGAGCTCGATGGCGACGCCAACGCGGGCCAGCGCCTCGAGGATCGCGTCCAAGTCCATGGGGCTGCCGTCGCGCCCGCCCAAGAGGCGGCCCGTGATGTGGCCAACGCAATCGATGAGCCCCGACTCGATGGCGCGAACGATGCGCTTGGTCATCTCGTCTTTGGGCATGTCGAGCTTCGAATGGACGCTGCCCACCACCCAATCGAGCCCGCCGAGCTCCTGCACGAGGTCGAGGCTGCCGTCGGCGAGGATGTCCGCCTCGACGCCGGCGAGGATTCGGAATCCCGCCTCCTCTTCCGCTTGGCGAATGCGTTTCACGTGCTCGCGGAGACGCTCCGGGGTCATCCCATTGGCGATGCCGAGCGCCTGCGAATGGTCGGTGACGGCGATGTAGCTGCGGCCCTTGGCCTTGGCCGCGAGCGCCATCTCGACGATGGTCGCGGCGCCGTCGGTCTCTTTGGTGTGCATGTGGAGGTCGCCGCGAAGGTCGGCGAGCTCCACGAGGCGCGGCAACGAGCCATCCTTCGCGGCCTCAATTTCGCCGCGATTCTCGCGCAGCTCGGGCGTCATCCAGCGGAGACCTAGCGACTCGTAGACGCCCTCTTCGGTGTCGCCGGCGACGGCGCTGCCCGCCGTGTCGTAGACTCCGTACTCGTTGACCTTGAGACCGCGGCGTACCGCCAGCGTGCGCATGGCCACGTTGTGGTCCTTCGAGCCGGTGAAGTACTGAAGCGCCGCGCCGAAGGATTCCTTCGGCACCACGCGCAGATCGGCCTGGAGACCGCTCTTGAGGACGACCGTCGTCTTGGTGTCGCCCTTGCCGAGGATCTCGGCGACCTCGGGCATCGTGGCCCAGGCGTCCATGATGCTCGCGGTCGCGTCTTCGCTTGCCGCCACCAAGACGTCGAGATCGCCCACGGTCTCGCGCCTGCGGCGAAGGCTCCCGGCGTATTCGCATGCCAAGACCCCCGGCAGCGCCCGGACGCGTTCGCAGAGGAGCTCAGCGAGAGCCAAGGCTTCCGCCATGGGCCAACGCTTCGGCGCGCTGGCGCGCGCCCGGTACGCCGTGATGGCGCCGAGGAGCTTCTCCTCCTTCTTCTTCCCAAAGCGCGGCAGGCTCGCCAGTTCGCCGGCTCTCGCGGCCGCCTCCAAGGCGTCGAGAGTCGTGATGCCCCGCTCGTGCCACATCTGCTGCGCCGTCTTGATGCCCATGCCGGGCACGTTGATGAGCTCCGTCAGCCCTGGCGGAAGCTTGGCGCGCGCCTCCTCGAGCTCGCGGAGCGCGCCCGTCGACACCAGCTCTTTGACGCGGCGAAGGACGCCGTCGCCGATGCCGGGCACGCCCTCGAGGGCGCCCCCGCCGCTCTTGAGCGCCTCCACGAGCGATTCACCGAGGCCTTCCACGGCGCGCGCGCCATTGCGAAAGGCGCGCACCCGAAAGGGCGCCTCTCCCCCGAGCTCCAGAACGTCGGCAAGCTCCAAGAGCGCCCTCGCCACCGCGTCGTTATCCATGCCGCGATGGTAGGCGAAGCGGCGCCCTACCACCTTCGCTTTTCCGCCGTCCAATCCGCGACATACGTCGCAGAAAACTACCTCGATTGGGGTGGCGTTCTTAGGATTCGGCTCGGGTCTTCGCCGGCAGCGGCGCGCCCGCTCTCTCCCTCGCAGTTCCCCTACCCGCGGACCCCACCAAAACCGAATGCGCAGCTTCGAGATCTTCGTCGCCGAAGACCGAGAGACGGAAGTCTCTCCCAACGACACCCACGCAGCTCCCGCCTCGGGCTCTCGTCCCAAGAGGAGAGGTGACGGCCGCGACGCCCGCGAGGTACTGGACGTGTTCGTGAGCGGCGAGGACGCCGACGGAGTGCGCGCCCGCGTCGGCTCGCGGCACGCGACGGCCGCGCTGCGCGACCTGGCCGTGGCCGCGGCGGCGCTCGGCAAGCGCGACACGGGCAAGACGCTCGTGCGCTTCTACGACGAGCCCTGGGAGCTGTGCCTCGAGCGGTTCGGAGACGCCGCGAGCTTGAGCGTCTATCGCGCGGGCCCGTGCCCGCGCGTCACGGTCCACGACGCCAGCGTGCCATTCCTCGATGTCATCGACGCGCTGACGGCCGCCGTTTCAGGCGCTCTCGCGAAGGAAGGCCACGCCGACGCGCTGCACTTCGACCTCGAGCAGGCGGCCCTCGCGCTGGCCTCCGTTGACCGTTCGCCGCGCGGCACTTCGATGCAGCCGGCGTCGGTCGTGACCGTCGACATTGATCGCGACGCGCCGGTGGCCCTCGGCTGCGATTTCTCCGTTCGACCCTCCACGGTGCCGGCGGCGCCGGAAGCTGCGCGAGTCGAGCGGACGGATCTGCACGCGCTCCTGTTCCGCGGGCGCCTCCGCGCCGAGGCCCGGGGTCGCGCCGTGGAGCTCGGCGAAGGGCACCCCTTCGTGTTCGCCGAACGTTTCCTGGAGTTGGCCGTAGCGTCGCTCCACGCCTGGGAGCGGGGACGCGAACACTTCGTACGGCAGGAAGGCGGCGGCGTCCTCGTCGGCATTCGCGTCGCGGAAGGCGGCACGGCGCTCCTTACGCTCTCCGCCGTCGCAATCCGCGGCGACAGCGGCAAGAGTGCATCTTACACCTTTCCAGCCCTGACCGTCGTCGACATCGTCGAGTGCGCCATTTCTTTTGGTCGCTCGCTCGTGCGGGGCGTTCTTCGCCGCGACCGGAGCCAGTGCATGAACCTCCGTCTTGGGGCGTTCCGAAGGGCGCTTCGCGACGCGGAAGCAGCGCTCCGTGAGGTCTACCGAGACGACATGTTGCTCAACAAGGAGCCCGAGCCCTACCGCGCCTTCGCGGAGCGCTCGCGGCCCGCCGTCTCCACCGCCGACCTCGCCGGGACACGGCTTCGCTACGCGCCGCGTTGGCGAGCGCTCGTGCCCGGGATCGATCTCCGCGCGACGTTCCTGTGCGGCGATCGCATCGTCGTCGGTGCCACCCTCGAGACCTTCTGCCTCGATCGAGCCTCGGGCCGGATCTTGTGGCGCGTTCCCACGGTTCGCGGCACGGCGGTGGTCACCCCGGGCGGCATCGCGCGCGTCGTCGCCGACGGGCACATCGACGTCCACGACTTCGGCACCGGAGAGGTCACCCTGCGCGCCCGCATTAGGCCACGGCTCGGGGGCCCGCCAGCGGGGACCGTCGTCAACGCACCGGGCCTCCCCAAGCTCTTGGTCGTGACCGAGGGCGAACGCCACCTCGTCGCCATCGACCTCGCGAGCGGCGAGCCGCGGTGGCGCTACGCCTGGGGGCGCGGAGGAGCGCCTCGCCTCCGGCGCCACGGCCGTCTGCTCTACGTCGCGAGCGGCGACAGCGCGCTCACGGCCATCGACGTTCAAACGGGCGAGGTCGTGTGGCGCGTCCGGAGCCGCTTGCGCTTCCGCAGCGCGCCGGTCCTGGGCAACGAGGTGCTCTTCGCCGTCGCCGGCGGCATGAGCTCACTGGCAGAGCTCTGGGGCATTGACCCCTATTCCGGTGAGGTTCGCTTCCGCAGCGCCATCGCGGAGGGGCCCGCCAACGTGGAAGCAACTCCCCTCGCGGCGGGGCCTTTGGCCGTCTGCACCGTGCGCGATCGTTATGGCGTGCGCCTCGTCGCCTTCGATCGCGAGTCGGGCGCCACGGCTTGGCGACAGGACTCGACGCTCGCGCCCGTTGGCACCTCGTGGCTTACCGTCGACGACCTCGTCATCGGCAACTCACCGACCGGTGAGCTCATCGCGGTCCACGGCGAGACGGGAAAGATTCACTACCGACACCTCCTCGGGCGCGTCATGGAGAGCGACATTCCCCGACGCTTGGAGCCGGTCTTGCGTTCCGGCGCCCTCTTCGTGCCCCACACCGACGTGCACGTCTTCCGCCCCGCAGACGGCGCCCAGTTGGCGACCATTGGGCCCTGCGACGCGATCCCCGACTTGCTTCGCGTCGATGAACGCTGCGACGTCTACGTCGCCGAAGAGAGCGGACACGTCGCGTCGTTCGCCGTCGGACCGCGCCTCTCGCTCGTTCGCTGACCTCAGCGAGGGGGGCGCGCGAACCGGTTTGACTCGCCGGGGAAAGGGCTGGCGCTGTCGCGCATCTCGAGTTCGCTGTCGGTCCACTCGGCTTCGCCTCGTTCACGGAAGAACGCGAGGCCGATGACCCCGACGTTGCGCGTCGAGCCGCCGGACTGGGCCGCATAGGACTCGGAGACCTTCGAGAAGCGGAAGGCAGCGACGGCGCGGTCGCTCTGGCGGAAGCCCTCGATGCGGAGCGTCGCGAAGGGCAGCAGCACGTAGCCGCGCTGCTCGAACGAGGCGGAACGCCCCGAGATGACGTCGAGGCCATCGACGCTCGCGACCGTCTCGAAGCGACGGCCGGTCCGGTTCGTGAGCACGATCGTGTAGCGCTGGCCAGCGGAGCCGAGGACGACGCTGCGATCACCGACGCGGAAGGTCTCAAGCGACGAGCCGCCCTCCCCTTCCAAGGTCACGCGGACCGCGCCACCGAGCGCCGTGAGGCTGCCGGCGGGGATGGGGCGGGCACCTTGGAAGCTGGCGAGCGCGCGAGCGCCATCGCGATCGTTGTAGTGGAGCGAGACGACGCTGCTCGGCTCATCGCCGCCGCGAACGAAGCCCACCTCACGGATGCGCGAGGCCCGCGACTCGCCCCATTCGGTACCCAGACCAGGACGCTCCTTGCGCGCGGGGGCTTCGGCCTCGGCGCGGGTGCTCGGGGCGCTCTCAGCTGCCCGGCGATCCAGGCTCGCACTCGCCGGAGCGGGTTGGGCCCCGCCGCCGGGAGCCATGTCGGCGCTAGCGTAACTGGATGGGTAGCCGGCCTGGTTGGGGGCCGGCGCGTCGGCCGGCGCCATGGCGGTCTTGGCGGCTGGCGACATCGCACCGCCGCAGCCCATCGAAGCAACACCAAGACCCAAGACCAGAGCGAAAAAGCGCATTGTCCAACCCTCCAATGCCTAAGAAACGCGGCCCGCAGCGACGCCTTACAGGCGCCGCGCTAGTTTTCTGGAGGCGCCCCAAACCGCTGCCATTCCGCGCGATTGCAGGGTCAAGAGCGGTGGCCGGCGGCGCCGCCCCCGGGTCAGCGTCGGGTCACCAGCGCGCACTTGAGGTGCGGCTCCACGTTGGGCGGCGTCGGATAGTCCGACGGGTCGGGCAGGTCCTTCGCCTGGGCCACGTCGATCTCGGCCAACCGGCCGGCGTCGAGGAGCATGCGCCGGAACTTTGCCCGACGGATCCCGCGGTGGTTGGTCGACGCGAAGAGCGCTCCACCGGGCGACACGACGCGGAGAGCTAACGCGGCGAGCTTCGCGTAGTCGCTGTCGGCAACGAAGCGATGCTTCTTCGACTTCGAATAGCTCGGCGGGTCGAGGACCACGAGGTCGAACGTTTCCTTCTTGCGGGCCGCGCGCTCTAAGTAGGCGAAGGCATCCTCCGCAACAAAGGTGTGCGCCTTGAGGTCCGCGCCGAGGCGCATCAGGCCTTGGCGGCCGCGCTCGAGCGCCGCCGTCGACGCGTCGACGCTAACGGTACGCGTCGCTCCCCCCATCACCGCTGCGAGCGTGAACCCGCAGGTGTAGGAGAAGAGATTGAGCAGCGACTTCGACGCCGCCATTTCCCTGATGCGACGGCGATTCGCGCGCTGATCAAGAAATACTCCTGTCGAGAGGCCGTCGCCAAGGCGCACCTCGACGGGCATGCCCTCCTCAAGAACCACGAGCTCGACTGGCGCTGGTGTGCCGCGAACCGGTTCACGCGGCGCGAGGTCATCGCGACGCGTATCCACCAACGTGTTCGCCTGACGCGGCCGCACCTTCAGGTAAATGCCATCGAAGCCGAGTTCGTGGACGCGGTCGAGGACTCGCTCGCGACGCGCCTTGTCGGCCCAGGGTCCATCGTCGCGCCCATCGTCGTTGTCACGGTAGAGCTGAACCACCAGGTGCTCGGCGTAGGCATCGATGGCAAGTCGAGGAAGGCCATCACCGGCCTCGTTGACGAGACGAAACGCCGTGGTGGCGCGAGGCCCGGCAGAGCGCGCGAGTCCGTAGCGGCGAATCAGGGCGCGCGCGAGGGCACGGCGAAGCGCCGCGTCGTCGTCGTAAATGCCTTCGCCGAGGTCACCTCGTTCGAGCCACAACGCAAAGTCCGCGGGGACGCGGCTCTCGAACGCCACCGGCCGCTTCGTGTCCGGGTGCACGACCGTGAGGGACCGCGCGTGGAGCATGAGGCGCGGCGCTGGGGCGCCCCCGTAGAGGACGTCCCCCGCGATGGCGAAGCCGGCGTGTGCAAGCTGCACGCGCGCTTGGTGCGTCCGGCCAGTGACGAGCGTCAACTCAAGCAGCGCGCGCTCCCCGCGCCGCTCGAGGACCCGGACCACAGTGCGGGCACGCTGCGCGCCGCGCCGGCCGCTGGGCACAACGACCATCAGGCCTTCGTCGCCGCGAACGAGGTGGTCGTCGAGGGTGACCTCCTTCCGGCGCTCCGACCAGCGCGAGACGGCAGCCACGTAGCGCTTGCCAACGGTGCGCCCCTCGAACTGCGCCGCGATGGACGCGTTGGCCTCGCGGCGCCGGGTGAAAAGGAGGAGCCCGGAGGTGTCCCGATCGAGGCGCTGATGCGTCCCGAGGTAGTCGTCCTCGTGGGTGGCCTCGAAGTGACGCTTCAGGCGGGTGACGAGATCATCGGGGACCGCTGGGTCGGCCGCCTGCGTCGGAACTCCCTCCGGCTTGTCGACCACGAGGAGCGAGCGGTCGTGGTGGACCAGCCACGTGGGGTCGATGTCGAAGAAAACGCGAGCGCGGTCCACGGAGCGTCAATAGCTCATCGCAGGCCGCGCATCACGGTCGACTGGTGTCCGGCCTTGTCCTGGTATCCAGCGCATTCGGGAACGGGCGCGTTAGACCTGGCTAGGCATCGCGACGCGCGCGGCGAGATCGCTGTCGCTGTCGGGGCCGAGCTCCGTCTCCGGCTCAGGTTCGAGGCGCCAGATGTCGGGAATCGCGTCGGCGTCTCGTTCGAGGCGATCGAGACCGCGCTTGTGCACCACCAAGGTCACCGACTCTTCGGTCCGGACGCCGTCGCAGCTGAGGACCAGCTTCACGGGAAGGCGGTAGCAGCGCGGGGCGTCGACGAAGCGAACGCGACGCGACGTGGGCTCAAGCACCGGCACCTGTTTGATCGAGTCGTCGAGGCGAGCGAAGAGCGGCGAGAGATCGTAGCGGAAGACGTGCTTGATGCCTCGCACGCCCTCTTTGGTCAAGGTCGGCTGCGGCGAGACGACGCCCTTGTGGACGTAGCGGATGACCGTGGCGTTGACGCGCGCGCCGCTCTCGGGGTTGAGCGGGTCGGGGTGACTCTGCGTGGCCTGTTCGAAGGATTCGCGCGCCGAGACGACCACATCGCGTGAGGTCAGGCGACGAACGGGCGCGCGATAGCGGGCCACGCGTTGCGCGTAGAAGCGCCCCATTTGGCCGAAGATCCAGGAGCGTCCCATCTCCTTCAAGCGGTCTTTGACGACGTACACGACACCGCCCAAGACGCCGATGAGCAGCAAGCCCGAGCTGATGGTCGTCGTGGTGGACGCGGGTTGCGACAACAAGAACACCTGCGCCGCGAAAGCCCACGACGACGCGATCAGCGCCGCGACGCCCGCGGCCCAATGGTGAATTCGCTCCGAGACGACGATGCGCTCGGCTTCGAGGAAGAGCACCTCTTGGAAGTGCTTCTTCAGTTGGCTCGCTCGATCCAGGTACCGCTCCAGCTGAACCGCAGAGCCTGCATCGGCGCGGACGTAGCCGCACGCTTGACGGTGCCCGAGCTCCAGCTCGAGCGCGTCCGCGACGCCAGCTTCGAGCACGTCGACGAGGGAACGGAAGGTGTCGGCGTGGGGTGCGCGTGACTCGAGCATCGAGCGGAGCGCGCGCTCGACCCCCGCGAGAAACTCAAGGAGGCGAACACTGACGTATTCGTCCGCCAAGCGGCGCTCGCGCGCGAGCTCGGCGGGATCGTTCTCCTGGCGGGCTCCAAAGTGAACACGCGCCTCCTCGACGACGGTGCCGACGGTCTCGGTCCAGCCGCGGAGACGTTCTTCGAGGTCGGCCGGCGGCGCGCGATGGATCAGGGAAGCCGCGAGGCGGCAATCACGGGAAAAGCCATCGCTCGCTCGCGACAGGCAAGCGGCGATGGCCACGGCGCGGCGACGAAGCGCGTCGATGGTGACCGGATCGCCGGAGCGCACCGGCTCGGCCGGACCGTCAAGCCGGGTAAACGATTGGAGCTGGTCCCAGGGCGCGTGCTTCGCGAAGGCGTTCGACGGGATCTGGAGGACCGCCTCGAGCTCGTAGCGAACGGAGCGGCTCTCCGGCAGAGGTACCGATGCGCTCCACTCCAGCCGGCTGGCGTCGTGGATCCCGACGCGGACTTCGGCCTTTGCCGACTTCGCATCAAGGAAAGAAAGCGCTCGTGTGATCTGTGCTGCTGCCATCCCCTGGTTTGGGCCGCCCCGGGGCTGCTCGGGCGAACCGTATCCACTTGGGATGCGCGCTTTGTGGGGAAGTTGCAAACAAAAATGCGGGTCTGGAGGCCGAAAAATAGGCCTCGGCTGCGAAGCGAGCTTCGCGGGAGCGCCGCCGGGGCCACCAGCGGCCCGCGGCCTCATGGATCGGGCTACCCTCTCGGGCACTCGCACGCACGCGGGATCGCGTTGGATGAGGAGGCAAACTTGGCACCCTTGAGCCTGTCGCGGCGGCGCCCGACTCTGCACGCACTTTGCAAAGGACGCTCTAGAATGCGAGCGCGCTTCCTGATCGTCGTCGCTGTGGCGCTCGCCTCAGTCCCCGCGTGTGGCGAGCGCACCCCGGAGGAAGCGGAGGAGGGCCCGACGCCTTCCGAGGACGTCGACGCCGGCTCTGCCGACACTGCGCTACCGGCTCCGCCAGACACGGGAGCCGCCCCTGACGCGGCGAGCCCCTGCCCGGTCCTCACCTTCCCCGGCGATGTGGCCCTGCGGACCGTCGCCGACGCCACCCTCACAGCCGCGTACGCGCCCCTCGCGGAGGAGCCGAACTATCCGCTGCCGCGCTGCTTCATCGACACCGACGAACTCACCGACGCGGTTACGGGCACTCGCTACGACC
Organism: Myxococcales bacterium; assembly: GCA_016703425.1. Taxonomy (NCBI): domain Bacteria; kingdom Pseudomonadati; phylum Myxococcota; class Myxococcia; order Myxococcales; species Myxococcales bacterium. Next base: position 60,302 of record JADJCA010000001.1, on the reverse strand, counting down.
TCGACGTCAAGCTCGGGAAGTACTTCACCCTTCGGGAGTTAGTCGGCACCTCGTTGCCCTACACGACGAAGGTCCTGCTCTCGCCGCTGCTCGTGGAGAAGCTCAACCGCTACCGAGAAGCGCTCGGCGAAGCCGTCCGCGTGACGAGCGGCTACCGTTCGCCGGCGCACCAGAGGGCCGTTTGCCAGAGCATTTGCTCAAAGGACGTCTGCCCTGGCATCTGTGCGGCGCGCTCGAGGCATAGCTGGGGCGACGCCGTCGACCACGGAGTCGCGCCCCGAAAGAAGCACTCCGACGCGGGCTGCAAGGCAGACTTCAACTACGTGTACCGCGAGGGCGACCACGTCCACCTGGACTTGAACCCCGAGCACACCATCTGCACGGTCGACATCCTGTGACGCACGGCTAGGCCGCGGCCAAACCGCGGCGGCTGGGCGTTCGCCGAAAGCGGTGGTGGACGAGGGCCGTAGCGCGCGCCGGCGGGTTGGGGGCCGGGCCGCGACGACAGTTTGCATGCTAACTGTCAGTCTCGAGGCCGGGGCCTAAGCCCCCCAAGCCCGCGCCGGCGGTGACGCCCGGTGACGCGCAGCGCTGCGTGCCTCAGCCGAGCTCGCCGCTGAGCTCGCCGTTCTGGTGCATCTCGGTCACGATATCGCAGCCACCGACGAACTTACCCTTCACATAAAGCTGAGGGATTGTCGGCCAGTTTGAGAACTCCTTGATGCCTTCTCTGAGCTCTGGATCCGCGAGGACGTTGACCCCCTCGAACGCCACGCCCTCCTTCTTCAGGATCTCCACGACCCGGCTCGAGAAACCGCACTGCGGGAAGGACTTCGTGCCTTTCATGAACAGCACGACTTTGTTCGAATCGATGAGGGTTTGGATCTTCTGTTTGATGTCGTCGTTCATGGTGCTCTGCCCGCGCCGTTCCCGTTCTGAGCGCTCCTTCGTAAGGCCGACTACATGCTTAGGCCGCCATCGACGTCGATGGTGCGGCCGTTGAAGTAGTCACACTCGAGCACGAACTTCACGGCCACCCAGATGTCCTCCGGCAACCCGATACGGGCCACCGGGATCGCCGCGACCAGCGCGTCGCGCGCCTTCTGGTTCATGCCTTGCGTCATGGGCGTCTCGATCATGCCGGGCGCGATGCAGCCAACGCGGACCCCGAAGCTGGCAAATTCCCGAGCCCACGTGACGGTGTTCGCGGCAAGGGCGCTCTTGGCGGCGACATAGTTCGACTGGCCGCGATTGCCGTGACGCGCGATGCTCGACATGTTGACGATGACGCCTGGTCGAGTGTTCGTTTCGACCATCTTCTTCACGGAGTCACGAACGAGGAAAGTCGCTCCCGTCAGGTTCACGCCGAGGACCGCGTCCCATTGCTCCTTGCTCATCGTCTTGACCTGGCCGGTCTCGCGGTCCTTCTTGACGAGGAGTCCGTCGCGAAGGATGCCAGCGTTGTTGATGACGCCGTTTAGGCCGCCCATGGCCTCGTGAGCCCACTCAACGAAAGCCCCCACGTCGGCTTCGCTCGAGACATCCAGCTTGCGCGTGTGCACCTTTCCGGGGCCCTTGGCCATGCCCGCCGTCTCCGCGAGTCCCGCCTCGTTGACGTCGCCGACAGCCACCTGGGCGCCGGCCTCCGCCAGCCGCATCGCAAAGTGCCGCCCCATGCCCTGAGCTCCACCGGAAACGACAATCTTCAAGTCACTGAGCTTCATGGCGATCCTCCTCGCACGAGCGCGGTCGTCGTGACCGCCCGGGGCGCGAACGCGGGCGTTATAGCTCGCTTTTGGGCCCGTGAGGAGGGCGCCCTACCAGGTCATCAGGCCGAGACGACGGAGTGCCAAGAGGAGCACCAGCGCCAGGGCGAACTCGATGGCGATCCGCCCGACTTTGCGCGCAACCCGCAGCGCGAGGACGAGGGCCAACGCGGAGAGCATGAGGAGCGGCAGGCCAGTCTTCAGCGAGAGCCAGGTCGCAGCCCGCCCCAGGTCAGTGAAAACCTTCGCCAAGGACGCGGCAAGGCCCGCCGCGCCCTGCCCAAAAGGGGCCGACAGCGCCAACGCCGACGATTCGAGCCACGCCATCGCCGGCACAGTTCGCCACAGCCAAGGGCAGCGGGGCAAACTTCCTTCTTTCAAAGGGTTGCCCTTCCAAGTAGGGTGCGTTCGCCGTGCTTCGGACCCGCCCCCTCGTAGCCGCCCTCGTGTCCTTGTCGCTGGGCCTCTTGGCTTTGGCGGTCGCTTGCTCAAGCCAAGCGGAGGGTGATCGCTGCCAGCTCGACAGCGACCGCGCCGACAAGACCAACGAAGACTGCGCCGATGGCCTCGTCTGCATCGCCTCGAAAGACCTCCCGCTCGCGCCCGAGTTTCGCGGCCAGGTGAGCGATCGCGAGGGGCGTTGCTGCCCGTCGGACCGCAGCAGGGCTACCGTCGACGTCTGCCGCCAGCCCCCGCCTACGCCGGGCGGCGACGCCGCGATACCGGCGGAAGGCGGCTCGACCGCCGATGCCAGCACCGACTCGAGTGTGCCCGGCGCCGACGCCGGCCCTGACGCCGCACCGGACGGCGGCTCCGTCGATGGCGCCGTGAACGATGCGGCCTCCTCTGACGCCGGTCCCGCCGACGCCAGCGACGCCGGATAGCAAGCTCCAACGCCCCCCGCGTGCGCCCTAGCCTTCGGTCGGACCTACCGCGATGCCCGCGACGACGCTCCTCCTCGAAGCCCGCGAAGCCCTGCTGATGGCCCTCGCCCTTTCGGTGCCAGTGATCCTCGTGGCAGCCCTGGTCGGAGCCGTCGTCGCGTCGTTCCAAGCCGCAACGCAGATCCAGGACGCGACGCTCGGGCACTTGCCCCGCCTCCTGGCCGTCGCGGGGGCGCTCGCGCTCTTGGGCCCGTGGATGGCGCGCGAGCTTGGTCAGTTCGCGGAGCGCGTATTTTCCCTCGCGGGGCGCTGATGGGCTCGTCCCGCGCGAGCGCGAAGGCGCGCCCTTCGCCGTCGGCGAAAAAGGCGAGCAAGACCTCCGCCAAAAGCGGCGACAAGCGTGACCGCATCCTCGACGCCGCCGTGAAGGTCTTCGCCAAAACGGGCTTTCACGGCACCAAGGTCTCCGCGATCGCGAAGGCCGCAGGGGTCGCCGACGGGACGATCTACCTCTACTTTCGCTCGAAGGAGGAGCTCCTCGTGTCGCTCTTCGAGGACCGCGTGGAACGCCTCCTCCGGTACATGAAAGACGAGCTCGCGAAGATCGATTCAGTGCCGGAGAAGTTCCGCCGAATCATCGAACTCCAGCTCGGCCTCCTCCAGGACGAGCGCGACCTCGCCGAGGTCGTGACCATCATCTTGCGCGAGTCGACGAAGCTCATCAACGAGTTCGCGGCCCCCAAGTTCATGATGTACCTCGACGCCATCGCTCGGGTGGTCGCCGAGGGGCAGGCGCGCGGCGATTTCCGGCCCGATGTCGCGCCACACCTCGTGGCGCGCGCCACCTTTGGGGCCTTGGACGGCATCGCGCTCACGTGGACCGTGGGACGCGGCGAGCCGGAGGCGCTCACGCGAGCGGCCGCGCAGCTCGCCGACCTGCTCCTTCGCGGCTTGTCGCCGACGCCGAACGAGGCGCGGTGAAGCGCCTCGCCGAACGGGCCCGCATTCTCACCACGCTCCGCGCGTTCTTTGCGGCGAGAGACTTCCTTGAGGTCGAGACGCCGCTGCTCGTGGTCTCCCCGGGCCTCGATCTGCACCTCGACGCGTTTGCCGTGGACGCGGGCGCGGGCGCGACGCTCTACCTGTCAACGTCGCCCGAGTACCACATGAAGCGGCTCTTGGCCGACGGTCACCCGCGCATCTTCCAGCTCACGCGCGCCTTCCGACGCGGCGAGCGCGGCTCACGTCACAACCCCGAGTTTGCGATGCTCGAGTGGTACCGCGCCAACGCTGGCGTCGAGGCAATCATCGCTGACACGGAGGCGCTCATCGCCGAGGTGACCGGCGGCGCCGTTACGCTGGCGGGCCGGGTTATCGACACCACCCCGCCCTTCAAGCGCATGACCGTCTGCGAAGCCTACGAGCGCTTCGCCGGCCTTCGTCGCGACGAGACGCTTCGCATCGCGGAGAACGACGAAGACCGCTTCTTCAAGCTCCTCGTCGACGTCGTCGAGCCGGCCATCGAGGCCTTGCCCCACGCGCTCGTGCTCTGCGACTACCCGGCCTCCCAAGCGTCCCTGGCGCGCCGACGCCCCGACGACGAGGCTGTCGCCGAACGTTTCGAGGTGTACGTAGCGGGCGTCGAGCTCTGCAACGGATTCGGCGAGCTGACCGACCCGAAGGAGCAACGAGCGCGCCTCTTGCGGGACCAGCGCGAGCGCGCCGCGCGGCGCTTGCCTGTCTACCCCATCGACGAACGGTTCCTCGCGGCGCTCGAGCGCGGCTTGCCGCCGAGCGGCGGCAACGCGCTCGGCGTCGATCGGCTCGTGGCCTTGGCCTGCGGCACCACCGACATCGGCGACGTCATGGCCTTTACCGCCGACGAGGGCTGAGGCCGGTCCTCGAACGAGGGCGCAGCTCGCCGCGGCGGGTGCACGCACAGGCGCCGGTGCGGTAAGGTCCGTCGATGCTGCGCTTCGAAGAGGCTCGCGAAAGGCTCCTCTCGCTCGCTCGACCGCTTGGCCAAGAGCGCGTCGGCCTCGACGACGCGATGGACCGTGTCCTCGCCGACGACGTCGTCGCGGCGGCCGACTTTCCCGCCGCCGACACGAGCGCCATGGACGGTTACGCCGTCACCGCCGCCGACGTCGTCGGTGCCATCGCGCTCAAGCTCGCGGCGGAGGCGCGACCGGGCGGACCGCCGGTGACGCACGAGCGAGGAACGGCCACCCGCATCTTCACCGGCGCGGCGCTTCCGCGGGGCGCCGACGCGGTGGTGCCGCAAGAGAACGTCGTGGCAGAAGCCGGCGACGTCTCCTTCCCTAGCGCCGTGGCCGCGTTCGCACACGTTCGGCGACGCGGTGAAGATCTCGCGTCCGGCACCCTGGCGCTCTCGCGCGGAACGCGCCTCGCGGCGGCCCAGATCGGCCTACTCGCCTCCCTCGATCGAGCGTGGGTGAACGTCGCGCGAAGGCCCCGCGTCACCGTCTTCGCGACCGGCGACGAGCTGCGCTTGCCTGGAGCGTCGGGCCCAATGGGGAGCATCGCCGAGTCGGGCACCTTCATGGTCCGCGCCATGGCGCGGCGCTGCGGCGCAAACGTCGTCGCCCTCCCCAGTGCCCCCGACGACCTAGCCGCCATCGCGCGAACGCTCGGCGAGGCGCTCGCGAGCAGCGACGTCGTGATCACCATCGGCGGCATGAGCGTCGGCGATCACGATCTCGTGCGGCCCGCGCTGCGTACCCTTGGCGTCGAGCTAGACCTCTGGAAGGTCGCCATCAAGCCCGGCAAGCCGCTTGGCATCGCGAGCGCGAACGGCGCGCTGATGCTTGGTCTGCCGGGCAACCCCGCGGCGGCCTTCGTCACCTTCGGACTCTTCGGCGTCCCCCTCTTGCGCCGCCTCCAGGGCGCCGCCGAGGTGGTGCCGGCAGCTTGGCGCGCCACGCTGACGCGCCCCATCGCCCACAAGCCTGGTCGCCTCGAGTTCGTCCGGGCGACGCTCAGGCGCGAAGCGGGCGAGCTCGTCGCGACGCCCCTCGCCCACCAATCGAGCGGCTCGGTGGCCTCCGTGGGGCAGGCCGACGCGCTCGTGGTGGTGCCGCAAGACGCCGGTGCCCTCAGCGCGGGAGAGCGCGTCGACGTGGTGCTCTTCTCGGACCTTTCGTAAGCGTGGTGGCAACCGCCACCGCGCCTCTCACGCCTCGGGCACGTCGATGCCAACGGCGCGCATGAGGCGCAGCGCGTTGGAGCTCTGTACGACGCCGGGGCGAAGCACGAAGTCGAAGGTCATCGTGCCGCCGTGGACCTGCTCCTCGAAGTGCACGTTCTTCACACTCTCGGGCATCTCGGCCTCGAGCTCGCCGATGGCCAAATCGTGCGTCGAGACGGCGCCCATGGCCCCAACCCGGAGGAGGTTTCGAATCACCGCCCGCGCCCCCACGAGGCGCTCCCGGGCGTTGGTGCCGTGGAGAATCTCGTCCAAGAGAAAGAACACCGGGGGCCGCGACGACGACGATTCGCCGCTCGACGCCGCCATGTCGAGCGCGAGCTTGAGGCGCTGCAACTCGGCGAAGAAGTGCGAGACGCCGCGTTCGAGCGAGTCCGCGATACGCATGCTCGTGACGAGGCGCACCGGCCCCACGCGAACACGCTTGGCGATGACCGGTCCGCCCGCCAGCGCGAGGGCGGTGGTGATCCCCAGCGCGCGAAGCAAGGTCGACTTGCCCGACATGTTTGAACCGGTCACGATGAGGCCGTAGCCGGGCCGCGGCAGCGAGACGTCGTTGCCGACGCGCCGCGACTTCGCGATGAGCGGATGCGAAAGCGCCTCGGCGTCAAAGACCGGCGCAAGGACGATCTCCGGGAACGTCGCGCCCTCGTCTTCGAAGGCCAACGTGGAGAGACTGGCGAGCGCCTCCACCTCACCCAAGACGTCGAGCCAGCCGCGCACGCGTGCGCCGGCGCGGGCACGCCAACCTTCGAGGGCGATGGCGCACTGAAGATCCCAGAGCAAGAGCGGCGCGATAAAGATCTTGAACACCTCGTTGTGCCGAGCTTCGGCGAACGAGACGATGCGCGCCAAGCGCCGCATTTCGACGGTGGCTTGCGTCGCCTGCGCGCCTGACGCCGCCCCCGTCGCGAGCAGGGCGCGCTTCTCTTTGGTGTACGGCGCGTCGAAGGGTTCTCCTTCGAGGTGCATCAACATGTCGCCGTACCGAGCGAGGCCGCTCTCGCGCGCGGTGACGGCGGCGACGACGCGCGCGACCTCGGCGCGGAACGGCAGCGTGAGCGCGAGCTGAACTGCGATCATGCCCACCCACGTCCCGCGAGGCAGGACACCGGCGAACGCGATGGCGAGGAGCGTGAGCACGGGCATGACGCGAGCTACGACGCGCGCCGCCGTGGTCACCTCGAAGCGAAGCTTGCCCTCGGCCCAATCGAGCATCGGGCCCGGGTCTGGCTTTTCGTCGCCGAGCTGGGCGCCGAGCGCGAAGAGGCGCTCGCGGAAGGCGACGCGCCCGGCCAAGTCGCGAACGGCTTCCTGGCGCGCTCGTACGGCGCCCGCGTCGGTGACCGTCTTGAGCCAGAAGGCTAGCTGCGCGGCGCCGAAGCGCGTCTGCGCTTGGGAGATGCGATGAAAGAGCGAGCCCTTGCCGAAGAGGTCGAGATCTTCGGCGTAGGGATGATTGGCGACGGCGAAGTCGCTGCCGTACTCGAAGGTCGACACGTCTTCGCCCTGCCAGGTGCCGCGAATGCGCGCCAGGCCGCGTTCGTGGAAGCGCTTGCCCGCGGCGGCGACGGCCTTGTTGGCCTCGACACGCCCGTGCAGCACGACGAGCCCCACGAACGCGAAGACGACCCCGATGAGGACGCCCCAGGTGGCCGGCGGGAGGCGCCCCCACACAATTCCAACAAGGAGCCCCAGCGCCGCAGCGACGAGCGCGAGGCGGAGCGTTCCGACGAGCCGCGAGCGACCTTCAAGCGCGGCGTAGTCGGCATCGCGAGCGCTGCGGCCCGCCTCGTAGGCCTGCTCCGCCTTGCCAGGCGCCTCTTGCGAGGCGGGGGCCGCGAGGGGCTCCGCCGTCACGCCGCGCGACGCTTGGCGGCGGCTCGCTTCGGGGCACGCGCGCGGCTTTGTGCCGCGGCCCTCCCCACGCGCGCAACTTGAGCCACCGCGACGGCGAGGCCCGCGAGCGTGAGCCGAGGCGCGGCGCCGCTGCGGAGCTCCACGAAGCCGGCCGCCGCGAGGGCGGCCAGGCTCGCGTCGAGCGCACCTTCGGTTCCGCCTACGCGCACGAGCAGGGCGTCAGGCGTCGCCGGCTCCTGGCGGCGAGAGAGTCGCAACATGGCCCGGAGAATCGCGAGTTCGTTGATCATGGGAAGACCCTATCGCGCACCCTGAACATGCGTCCAGTTACGTGCGTCGATTTAGCGTAAGTGTTTGATTCAACTAGACGATGGGCACTGCGCAAGGCGCTGGTCGCGCGTGTAGGGTGAACAGCAGCTCTGTATGTCAGATCACGTGCATCCTGCAAGCGAAAAGCCCAAGCGGGGGCTCGCGGTCAGGAAAAACAGCCTGATCGGCGCCGGTCTACATCGCGCCGAGTTCGTGGAGGACGAACGAGAGCTCGTCGGCGAGCTGGGCAATGACCTTCGTGGTGGGCTTGCCGGCGCCGTGGCCCGCCTTCGCCTCCACGCGCAGCAGCACCGGGTTCGCTTTCGCGGCCTGCGCCTCCTCGAGCCGCGCCGCGAACTTTCTCGCGTGCATCGGATCGACGCGCGTGTCGCTCTCGGCGGTTGCGACGAGCACCGATGGGTAGCGCGTGCCCGGCGCCACGTGGTGGTAGGGCGAATACGCCTGGAGGAACCGAAAGTGCTCCGCCTTGTCGGGGTCGCCGTATTCGGGAATCCAGAGGCGCGCCAGTTGGAAGCGCGTGTAGCGAACCATGTCCGTGAGCGGGACCAAGCTGAGCGCCGCCCGAAAGAGCTCCGGTCGCTGAACGACCGCCGTCGCCGTCAAAAGGCCGCCGTTGGAACCGCCGCCGATGGCGAGCTTTGCGGACGACGTGATGCCGCGCTTCACGAGCTCCTCTTCGTATGCGATGAAGTCATCGAAGACGTTCTGCTTCTTCTCGAGCATGCCCGCGCGATGCCATGCCTCGCCCATCTCGCCGCCGCCGCGTAGGACCGCGCTGACGAAGACACCGCCGCGCTTGGCCATCACGAGCGCTCTCGAGCTGAAGGCCGGCGTCTGGTTGACGTTGAAGCCTCCGTAGCCCCAAAGGAGCGTCGGCCGTGGGCCGGCGCTTCCCTTCGACAAGTCGCCGGCGGCCACCACGAACATCGGCACGCGCGTGCCGTCTTTGGAGGTCGCCGAGAGCTGCGTCACGGTGATGCCCTCGACCGCGAGGTCGCCGCCCACCGAGTCCCAGATGGCGGGACTCTGCACGCTTCGGGTCACGACCCCGGCGGGCGGCGGGGCGGGCGGGGCCTTCTTGCCAGCGGAAGCCAGGTCCACACGCAACACGCGCGGCGGCGTCACGAACGACACAAACTCCACGAAGGCTTCTCCGCCTCGCACGGGCGCCGTGACGTGGGCGGTCCCGAGTCCCGGCAGGGCCACGTCCATGAGCGGTTTGCCGTCGGGCGTCGCGACGGCCACGCGCGAGGCCGCGTCGTGGAGCGTCCCGAGCACGAGCGCGCCCTCCGTGACGGCCACGTCGGTCAGGACGTCAGCGCCCTCGGCGACGAGCTCCTTCCAGTGGGCGCGCTCCGGCTTCGCGTAGTCGACGGCAAAGAGCCGGTATCGCGGCGCGCCGTCGTTCGTGTGGATGTAGAGACGGTCGTCGCGCACGATGGGGTTGAAGATGGAGTCCGCTTTCACGGCCACTGGCACGAAGGCGCCAGGTTCCTTGTTGGCGGCGGCCTTTTTGGCGTCGCCCTCTTTGCCAGCCTTGGGCGCGGCCTTCGGGAGCGTCGAGAGGTCCTTGAGGTACACCTCGCTCTTCGCCCACCCCTGGTGGACGCGCACCACGAGCCAGCGACCGTTGGGCGAGATCGAGACCTGCGGCATATCGGTCTTGTCGCGATCCTCGCCGAAGACCAGCGGATCGCTCTCCGGATCAGCGCCGAGCTCGTGGCGGTAGACCCGCACATGGTACCGCTCGTCTCCCGGGGCCACCGTTCCCGGCGTCGGGTAGCGCGTGTAGTAGAACGCCTTGCCGCTGGGCAGCCACGCGACGGAGGAGTACCGCGTGCGGGGGATGCGGTCCGGCAGGTCGCGCCCCGTCTTGACGTCCCGAACGACGAGCGTGCTCTCCTCGCTACCGCCTTCGCTCCGTCCCCACGCGAGCAGCGTGCCGTCCTGCGACGGGTACCACCAGTCGAGCGAGACGGTCGCGTCCGCTGAGAGCGTCGCCACATCCAGGAGCGGCCGGTCGGTGCCGCGAACGCCTTCGCGCACGTACAGCGTGGGTTGCCGTTGCGCGCCGGTCCGCTTGGTGTGGAAGTAGCGTCGCTCCTTCCCCGTGCCACGCACCGCCGGCGCCGCCACGTTGCCCACTTGAACGAGCGACGCGATCTCGGCCTCGAGCTCCTTCTTGCCCTTGATGCCTTCGAAGTAGGCCGTCGTCTTCGTCATCTGCCGGGCCACAAACTGCGCCGTCTCAGCCGATTTTTCGTCTTCAAGGCCGCGATAGGGGTCCTCCACCACGACGCCGTGAAGCGTCTCCTGAACGCCCTTCCCCGCGAGCTTCGCCGGTGCTGGGGCGACGGAGGGCGCGGTCGTCGGCCCCGCGGCCGGCGGCGCTTGCGGTTCGACGTCCGGTGCCCCGCAGGCGGCAACGGTGAAGAGGAGGGCTAGTACCCCGACACTTTGAAATCGGCGGGTTCGCCTGGCCCCCCCGGCGAGCGCGGGGCCCAGGCGAACCTGCCTCGCTTCCACGGGTTTGTGTCTGGGAGTTTCGTTCTCATTTGCCGTACTCGACCCATCAGAATCGACGGGTCGAGGTACTAGGAGCGAGCGGCGGTGAACCATGGCCCGCGAGGCTAGAGCGGATTTCACGACGACACGACGCCGAAATCAGGCGACCGAAGTGGCTCCGCGCTCACCCGCTCCGCGCCCAAACGCGATATGGTCGGTCCCGCATCGCGTTCGCCTTTCCGTAAGTAACGCCTCCGCAGCCACGAATGAGCCGCCCCCTCGTACTGCTCTCCAATGACGACGGCTTCGCCAGCCTAGGCCTCCGCGAGCTTCGGCTCGCGTTTCAGCCCCACGCCGACGTGGTCGTCGCCGCGCCCGAAACCGAGCAGAGCGCCGCCAGCCATGCGCTCACCCTCCATCGACCGCTCCGGACGCGCGCTGTCGAGGAAGGTGTATTTGCCGTCGACGGAACGCCGGCTGACTGCGTGTACATTGCACTACACAGCGGAACGGTACTTCCACGGATGCCGGATCTCGTCGTGTCGGGCGTGAACCACGGGCCGAACCTCGGACAAGACGTCTTCTATTCGGGCACCGTGGCGGCAGCGCGCGAGGGAGCCCTGCGCGGCATTCCCGCGCTCGCCGTCAGCGCGCACCCGAAGGCCGACTTCGCGGCGGCGGCGCGCCTCGCGGCCCAGCTCTCCCTGCTGCTCCTGAAGAATGGCCCCGCGAGCAGCGCCAAAGCGGCGCCCAAGGACCGGGCGTGGGCTCCGCTCCTGAACCTGAATGTCCCGAAGGGCCACACCGGCGAGCTCGTCGGGACGCGGCTTGGCGCGCGCTACTACGACGAGGTCGTCGACGTGCGCACCGACCCGCGCGGGCGTGACTACTCATGGATCGGAGGGCCCGGCGTCTTTCACGACGAGACCCCCGGCACCGACACGGCGGCGTACCACGAGGGCAAGGCCTCGCTCTCGGCGCTGATCCTCGACCTCTCGAACCTCGCCGGCGCACCGCTCGTCGAAGCGATCCTCCGCGCCTTGCCATGAGCGTGCGCCGCCGGGCGCGAGCCCTCGCATCGCTCTTCATCGCACTCGCATCGCTCTTCGCGCTGGCGCCTGCGAGCGCCGACACGCTCAGCGAGGTGAAGAGCCGGGGCGTCTTGCGGTGGGGCGGCGACATGCAGGGCGGCGAGCCCTACGTGAGCCAGGAGCCGTCGGGAAAGCTCGTTGGCTTCGAGGTCGACCTCGCGGCGGCCCTCGCCCTCGAGCTCGGCGTGCGCGCCGAGTTCGTTCAGGCCGATTGGTCAGCGCTCGTCGCTTCGCTGGAGCGCGGCACCTTCGACATCGCCATGAACGGTCTCGAGGTCACCGCGGCCAGGCGCGCGCGCCTCTTGTTCACGCGCCCCTACTACGCCTTCGCGCTGAGGCTCGTGGCCCGCAGCGGCGACGACCGCTTCACTTCGAAGGACGCGAAGCTCGGCGGCTTACGCGTCGGCACGCTGACGGCGAGTCTGTCGGACGAGCACCTGCGGGCTGTCGGCGCGGAGGTTGTGCTCTACGAGGGCGTGCAAGAGCCCTACTTCGACCTCACCCAGAAGCGCACCGACGCCGTCTTGCTCGATGACATCATCGCCAAGCGCTACGGCGAAGGGCCAGGCCTTCGCGTCGTCGGCGATCTCGCGGAGGGCAGCTACGCCATCGGTCTAAGGCGAACCGACGCGGCCCTTAAGGGAGCCCTTGATGATGCGCTCGCTCGTGTGATGGCACGAGGCGAGCTTGAAGCCATCTTGAGGCGGCACGGCATCTGGAACGAGAGACAGAGGGCGCGCCCGCAAGCTGCAACGGCGCAAGCCGCAACGGGCGCGGCGACGGAGACGAGTGCGCCGCGCTTGACGGTGGGCCACGCCCGCTTGTTCCTGCGTGGGGCCGCCGCCACGCTCTTGGTGACCGTCCTGGCCATGGCCATCGCCATTCCGCTCGGCCTCGTGCTCGCGCTGCTTCGCCTCTTCGGTCCCCGTGCCGCGGGCGCTCTCTCGCGAGGCTACGTGGAGATCTTTCGTGGGACGCCGGTGCTCTTGCAGCTCTACGTCCTCTACTTTGGCCTCGCGCCCGTCATCAAGCTCTCGCCGCTCACGGCTGCGGTGCTCGGCCTCGGCCTCAACTACGGCGCCTACGAAGCCGAAGTGGCGCGCGCGGCGATCCTATCGGTCCCCAAGGGCCAATACGACGCGGCGGCCGTCTTGGGTATGGCGCCGGCGCAGGCGTTTCGGAGCGTGATCTTCCCGCAGGCGCTCCGCGTCGCGTTGCCGGGCACCACCAACGACTTTATCGCGCTCCTCAAGGACAGCTCGCTGGTGAGCGTCATCACGGTCGTCGAGCTCACCAAACAGATGACCATCACGGCGGTGGACGTTCGCGGATGGCTCGCTCCGGGGCTCCTCTGCGCGGCGATGTATTTCGCCATGAGCTATCCCTTGTCGCGGCTCTCGAGCGCGCTCGAGGCGCGGCTGGCCCGAGGTCGCGCGTGACGCTCGTCGCCAAAGGGGTCAAGAAGACGTTCGGCGACCGCATCGTCTTTCGCGACGTCACCTTTCGCATCGAGCCGGGCACCTCGACGGCTCTTCTCGGCGGGTCCGGCTCGGGCAAGTCAACGCTGCTGCGCTGCTTGACGGGCCTCGAACCCATCGACGAGGGGGCCATCGCCGTCGGCACTGTCGAGGTGGCCGCCGCTGCGCTCGCGCGGCGCGACGGAGCGGAGGAGCTTCGAGCGCGGCTCGGGCTCGTCTTTCAGGGTCTCCATCTCTTCCCGCACATGACGGCGAAGGAGAACGTGATGGTCGGTCCCCGCGTGGTCAAGCACTGGCCCTTGGCGCGGGCTGAGGCCCAGGCGCGCATGCTCCTCGAACGCGTCGGCCTCGGACGGCGCGAAGACGCGCACCCGAGCGATCTCTCGGGCGGCGAGCAACAACGGGTCGCCATCGCGCGCGCCCTCGCGATGGAGCCCGACGTTCTTCTCCTCGACGAACCAACGAGCGCGCTTGATCCTTCGCGGCGACGTGAAGCGGCGACGCTCTTCCGGTCGCTCGTGGCCGGTGGCGTGACGCTGCTAACGGTCACGCACGAGATGGCCTTCGCGCGTGCCGTCAGCGATCGAACGCTCGTGCTCGCCGATGGCTGCATCGTGGAGGATCGCGCCACCGAGGAGCTCTTCCGCGCCCCGCGCGATCCGCGATCCAAGGCCCTCGTCGAGGGTTAGGCGAGAGCCCATCGGCGTTGCGCGGTGCCTCTACGCCTTTGGCGGTGACGTGCCGGCGCCGACGCTCCGGAGGCGCGCGTAGATCGCTTCGGCGCGGCGCGCGGCCTCGTCGGCGGCGGATTTCGATGCCGGATCGGCGTTGCGATCGGAGCCGCGCACCAGGTCCACGAAGGCCCGCAGGCTCCGCGCCAGCTCGACCTCGTTGCCGATGTCTTCGAAGATGGCGACGGAGCGCGAGAGGTGCTCTTCCGCCTCCACCATGCTCGGGCCACCGGCGCTCGCCGCGGCGGTGACCTCACCGAGGGAACGAAGCGCGATGCCGAGCTGCACGCTGCTCTGGATCTCCGTGAGGATGTCGACGGCGCGCCGCGCGCTCTCGCGTGCCTTCGTCAGCTCGCGCTGAGCCAGGTACGCCTTGCCGAGACCGCGGGCGACCTCGGCGAGGCCAAGCGCATCGCCCAGCTCTTCCGCGATGGCCTCGGCTTGCTTGAGGTGAACGACCGCCTTTTCCGAGTCACCGAGCCGGCTGTAGGTCTCTCCGACGTTGGTGAGGATGACGGCGATGCGGTTCCGATCGCCAGTCTCTTTGGCCACGTCGTAGGCCTCAAGGAAGAGCTTGAGGGCGCGGGCGTCGTCACGCTCATCTTGCGCGACGGTGCCGAGGTTGTTGAGCGAGATGGAGACGCCGACGAGGTCACCGATCTCGCGGCGCGTGCGGAGCGCCTGCTCGAAACACTCGAGCGCCGGTTTGAATTGCCCCGAGTCTTGGTACACGAGGCCGAGATTGTTCAAGCTGAGCGCAATCGAACGGCGGTCGCCGAGCTTGCGGCGCATGGTGAGGGCCCGCTGCGTATGCTCTAGCGCCTGCGGGTAGTCGCCGCGCAGCCAATGGAGCTTGCCGATGTCGTCGAGGGTGCTCGCGACGCCGCGCTGATCGTCGGCCTCCTCGAAGAGCGAGAGTGCCGCCGACAGGTGCTTTGCCGCGTCGGCGAGGCGCCCCGTTTCCCGGTGCAGGCGACCGATGCGGCTCTGCGCGGCGCCGCCCTTCGTGCGCAGGTCGAGGCGGTATGCTTCCGTAAGCATTTGCCGAAACGCGGCCAGCGCCTCGTCGTTTTTTCCGAGTGACTGCAGCACGTCGCCGTTGTGGTGCAGCGCGCGAAGGAGCACCTCCGGCTCGATGGCCAGCTCGTGCTCCCGCACGAGCGCGAGGCCTCGCTCGTAGTACTCGGACGCCTTGCCGTTGGCGTAGTGGGAGCGCGCCACGTCGGCGGCGTCGAGGAACGCCACGGCCGCCAGCGCCAGCGCCCCCGCTTGCTCGCGGTGCTGCGCGAGCATCGCGAGGTATTCCTCGTGGGAGCGAACGCTGCCCTGGAACGAGAGCCAGTCGCCGATGGTCGTGTGGTACCGGCGCTGCACGTTGGCCGGCGTTCGACGCGCGAGGTTCTCGCGTTCGCGGTTGTGCTTGAAGACGTATTCTTCGTCACCGGCGAAGGCGCTGTCGGGCAGCCGGAGCACGTAGTCGCGCTCCATGAGGTCTCGAAGGATCGCGCGCACGCGCGCGACGTCGGTGGTCTCGCCCGAGATCCACATCTCCGGCGGCGCCTTGCCTTGCCGGAGCAAGGTCACGAGCCCGCCGAGCCAGAAGACGCCGCCCATGGTCGCGGCGCGCTCCAAGAGGTCGCGCTCGTCTTGCGCCAGCGCGCCGATGCGCGCCTGAACGGCGTCTTCGACGGTGAGCGGCAGGCGCACTTCCTCGAGACGATTGACGTGGACGACCCAGCGCTCGCCGCGCATCGCTCCGAGGTCTTGGTCCGTTGCCGGCTCGACGACCCCCATGTCGCGGTGGATGCGGACCATCTGCTCGAGCAGCGACGGGTTGCCCCCTGCCATCGAGCAGG
This sequence comes from Myxococcales bacterium, assembly GCA_016703425.1. NCBI lineage: Bacteria > Pseudomonadati > Myxococcota > Myxococcia > Myxococcales > Myxococcales bacterium. Next base: position 44,575 of record JADJCA010000001.1, on the reverse strand, counting down.
CTGCCTCGACGAGCTCCTCGACGTTCTCGTCGTCGCCGCAGGGCGCCAAGAGGTCGTGCATCACGGCGGCCGCATCGTTGTCACCGAGAGGGCTCAGCTCGATGACACGGTGCCGCGCCTCTTCCCCTTTGCCCCAGCCGTCCTTGCGCGCTACGAGCTCCGGCCGCGCGAGCGCCAGGATCAGGATCGGCGCGTCCAACGTCGCGCGAAGGTAGCCGAGCAGCTCGAGCGAATCATCGTGCGCCGCGTGGAGGTTGTCGAAGACGAGAACCACCGGCGTGCGGTGCGGCACGGTCCCCGGCGGCATCGAGCCGTTGCGCGACGTGAGCGGGGGCGGCGCGAACGACGGCGAGCCGAGCCCGCGCGCGTCGGCCTCGAAGAAGCGCTTGAGGACCGCGCGCCGCAGCGAGCGGAGCTCCTCACGGTCGCCCTCGACGGCGGCGATCAACGGCGACGACGGCAGCTCTAGGTCGAGCAGCTGGCCGAGAAAATAGATGACGTCGCCGACCTTGCGGTCTTCGAGGACCTCGGCGACCTGGCCGCGAATGTGCAACGCCGCCGCCTCGGGGTTCATGCCCTCGACGAGACCAAAACGAGCCCGCAGGATCCGAGAGAAGACTTCGTAAGATGAGCCCTCAGGGCGAGCCTCCCCCATGACGACGCGCGCCCCGGCGCCGACCTTGGCGAGGAACTCTTGAACAAGGCGCGTCTTGCCAACGCCGGCGACGCCGAGGACCGTGACGATGCGCGTGCGACGCTTGTGGCGAACGGCTCGCAGCGCCTCTTCGAGGACTCCGAGCTCGGCGGCGCGGCCGACCAAAACGGCCCGCCCCTCGATTCCAGATTGGCTAGCAGCCATCACGATCGCAAAAGTATACGGTCACATGGGGCCGTCGACGTCATCGATCGGCGAGGCTCCCGTGCTCTTTTCGTCAGCGTCCCCGTGTGACGGCTCAGCCGGGGCCTCGACGGCCTTTGCCGCAGCCGCGGGCTCTCCACCGAAGAAGAGGGCGCCGAAGGTGCTGCCCGACGTGGGCTCCGGCTTTTGCGCCGCATGGAGCCGAGCCGACGGCGGCGGCGTCGCGAGGCCCCGTGCGGGTCCGCGCGGCTCGTCGCGATCGGCCGTCGCCGCCGCATGAGCGCGAGCTCGACCGTGCGCGATAGGCACCTTGGCCACCAGCGCTGGCTTCTTTCGCACCGGCACCTCGACGCACTCGCGTTGCCATGGTGGACAGGAAATGCGCACGTGGAAGTGGTCGTCGTGCGGCAGTGCGCCCTTCGGCTGGAGCATGGCGAGGGCGGCGCGGTCGCGCAGCTCGCGCGAGGCGCCGCTCTTGGCGGCGTAGGCTAGGAGGCGGGCGCGAAGCGGTGCGGCCACAAAGATGTGCGTCACGTGGGCCTGCCCATCGGTGAGCAGCGCGCGTACGAGAGCCCAATTGCGCGCGTCGTCGAAGAACGCGCCGGGCCAAGACTTCGCCGTACCGTCGCCCTGAAAGGGCACGAAGTGGTCCGACGCGAGCGGCTTGTCTTGCGCGGACCGCACGTAAAAACCGATGTCCACGTCGCGGCCGCTCTCGTGCGAGACGTGGCGGTCAACCTCGCCGCCACCGGGACGCGACAGGTGCCCGACGTTGAGCACCGCGTTGGGATAGGCCTTCCGGACGCGCTGCGCGGCCCGGTCGACCATCGCGACGAGCGACCCAAGCCCCCAGCGAACGTCGCCGTGGGCGTAGGCCGGCGCGATGCGCAGGTAGGGCGCGTCAGCGAGCCGCGCCCCGCCGAGCAGGTGGCCTGCCGTTGGCGAGCCGACGCTGCGTCCCATGGCGAACACCGGCGTGAGGGCCGCGCTCGTCTCACTGGAACGGCGGCCACCAAGGGACCATGCCCCCGGCGACGCCGTGAGCAGAGCAAGGACCGTCAACGCTCGAAGGGAAGCGTGCACAGCTCCACTAGCCATGGTTTCGCCCGTGCGGCCAAGAAACGGGCGGTCCGCGGCGGGGGCAAAACACGCCCGGGCGAGCCCGCTCGGCGGTCGACGGAGGCGATCGCTGCGAATAGCCTGGCGCCATGGAACTGGAACGCTTGGTGCTTGAGACCTCCGATGCGCGCGCCGAGGTGCTCCCCTCCTTGGGCGCGCTCGTCACGCGGTTCGCCGTCGGCGAGCGCGAGATTCTCTATTGCGACGACGCGAGCCTTCGAACGGACAAGCGCCGCGGCGGTGTTCCAGTCTTATTCCCTGCGCCGGGCCGTCTCAAAAACGACCTCTTCGAAGCCCACGGCCGGTACGGCAAGCTCCCCCACCACGGCTTCGCCCGAGACCTCCCCTTCCGCGTCGCGGAGAAGACCGCGGCGTCGGTCGTGTTGGAGCTTGAGGGAACGGACGCAACGCTCGGGCGCTTTCCGTGGGACTTCCTCCTTCGGCTCCGCGTCGAGCTCAGCGCGACGTGCCTCACCTACGCCATCGACGTCGAGAGCCGCGACGAGGAGCCGATGCCATTCGCCTTCGGCCTGCACCCGTACTTCTCCGTGCGCGACAAGAACGCGATGCGCGTGACGACTCCGGCGACGCGCGCCTTCGACAACCGCACGAAGCGTCACGTCGCGGTGCCTTCGCCCATCGACTTCGCCCACGAGGAGGTCGACCTCCACCTTGTCGACCACGGCGCCCAGGCGCTGCGCTTCGACACGGGGGCCGGCGCCGTGACGCTCCGGGGCTCGGACGAGTTTCGGACGTGGGTGCTCTGGACACTCCCCGAGCGGCCCTTCGTCTGCGTCGAGCCCTGGACGAGTCCCGGCAACGCGCTCAACACGGGGACGGACCTCCTCGAGCTCGCACCGGGCGCCACGCGGCGCCTCAGCCTGTCCATCCAGACCACCTAGAACGCGTTTCACAAACGGCGAGACGCCGCGGGCGAGTCAGCGACGGGGCCGCCATGAGGTGCGCTTCGACAGCAGCCGCTCGAGGACCTTCTTTGAGTCGCTCGTGAGCGAGACGAACTGCACGCCCACGCCCACCGGATCGGCGCTCATGCGCACCACCTCGCCCACGCCCTCGATGGTGTAGAGGTCGTCGTCGACGATCGTGAAGTTGAGGTCGATCGTGGCCCCGATGGCGAGCGGCTTCTTCGTTCGGATGAACGCCCCGTTGCGACTCACGTTGGTGACGAACTGCCCCATGTGCTCTTCGCCAGCGCCGTATTCGTGTTCCACGGGAATACGCGGCGGCCTCGGGACGCGTTCGGACATGCGTTCAGCATACGGTGCAGTACGATTTCGCACCACGGTTGGGCTTGCTGCCACCTGCAGAAGCGCTTCGATGTGCGATGACCTCGCATGTCTCCCTTCGGCAACGGAAGATCCGCCACTTTCGGTTTCCGGGAAGAGCTCTGCGAGCAAATTGCCGACATGGTTCGCCATCGTCCACCAAGCGAAGCAAAGCTCAGACCAACGCGCGGTTCTGGCGACCGCGGAAATTGCCTGGCTCACTGGGTGGCGACGTCGCGAATTCGTTCCCGCAAAAGGCTCGAGTCGAAGGGCTTCGCCAAGACTCGCCGGTCGTGGAGCTCAACAAACCGCCGCGCATCCTCGGTGACAGGGCCGCCGGTCATGAAGAGGAAGCGCCTCGCCAACCGGGCGTCGAGGCGCTCGGCGGCGGCGAAGACCTCCATCCCCGTGAGGACAGGGAGCATCAGATCGCATAGGACGACGTCGTAGCGCCCGGTCTCGAGATCCTCGACGGCGGAATCCCCCGACTCGGCGACGGTCACGGTGGCGCCCGCGAGCATGCGGCGGAGCGACGCCGCGACCTCCGGATCGTCTTCGACGACGAGCACGCTGAGCCCGCTCACCGAGTCATCCTGCACGCTCGTCCGCGCGCTCGCAGCGGGGGCAGCCGACTCCTCGCGCGCCCGCGCCAGGGGAGCGGCGTCGCTCGGCGGGAGCCGCATGCGCATCGTGGTGCCAACACCTTCGGCGCTCTCCACCGAGAGCTCGCCGCCAAAGCTGCGAACGATTCCCAACGACACATACAGGCCCAACCCGGTGCCTTGCCCGTGCCCCTTGGTCGTAAAGAACGGCTCAAACAACCTTTGCTGCGTGGCCGGGCTCATCCCCGCCCCTTCATCAGCCACCGCGATCTCAACCCACCCGTCGGGTGCTCGACGCGTCGTCACGCGGACCGGCGTGCTGCTCGGTCTACCGGCTTCAGCGGTCGCGTAGGCCGCGTTGACGACTAGATTGACCACCACCTGGGCGAGCTTGGTCGCATCGCACGCAACGGCGGGCAGCGCTGACTCGGATTCATCGCGGAGGATGAGCGTGGCTCGATGGCGAACGGAGTGCTCGGCCAAGCGCAGAGCGCTGGCGAGAACCGGCCCGACGGCGACCGGTCGCATGGCCCCTTCGTTGGCGCGACCGAACACGCGCATGTCGGCGACGATGCGCTCGATGCGTTGCGCCGCATCGCGACTCTCGTCGATGGTCGGCATCACGCGCCAGCTTGAGGCCAGTGGCCAGCATCGCAGGCAAGAGCCCGAGACTGAAGCCTAGGTGCACGAGCGTGGGCCCCGGCGCGCCCACGAGGAGCGCGACCTCGCGCACGACCAAGAGCGCCAGGATCCCAGCGCCGACGGCGTGGATCCAAGCGCCCGCGACGCCGCGTTTCGCGACCAGCGAGTGCCGCACGAAGACGGCGAACGAGGCAACGACGATGACCCCCGCCATCACCTCGCCGACGGGCGTCGCGATGGGCCACGACTGCTTGAGGCCCATCACGACCCGAGTGGTGGCGCCCGAAAAACACAAGCCAGGCACCAGGGTGGAGGCGGCCACGACGAGGAGGCTGCGTTCCAGCCAACGGGCCGCCGCCGACGGCGTCTCCCCATACTGCTCGTACGCGTAGCGAAGCAACGCTACGAGCGTGAGAGCCGCTACCAACAGGCTTGAGCTGGCTTCGAGGACCATCACCGCGGGCGAGGGGGTGTGGGTCCACGTCGACCCCTCAAGGAGTGAAAACGCGGTCGCGCCGAGGCCGGCCCAGCCGAGAAGGCTCAGGTGCTTCCAGCGCTGGCTGCGCCCGAGAGCAAAGGCCACGGCGGCGAACGCGAGGGCGGCCCCGGCGCAGGCGGCCGCCAGCGCGGCGAAGATCGACTCTCCGTGAGGGGCCATCGCTCGAGTCACACTAGCGCGCGCGATCCGCCGCGTCGACGTTCCCCCTTGGTGGTCCATCCGCCGACATCGGGCGACGTTCGGGCCCCGAAGAGAAGAACTGTCTGGCGTGAGGCGCCCTCGACGTGGCCCCGCGACCTCGATACCCTTCGGCGCCGCAACGAGGCTCCCTATGAACAAGGTCAAATTGAGCGCCCAAGAGGCGTGTGCAGACATTCAAAACGGCGCGACGGTCCTGGCGGGAGGGTTTGGCCTCTGCGGCATCCCGGAGAACGCCATCCGCGCCATCCGCGACCTTGGTGTGAGAGAGCTGACGTTCGTGTCGAACAACTGCGGCGTCGATGACTTCGGTCTCGGCGTCTTGCTCCGCGCCAAGCAGATCAAGAAGATGATCTCGAGCTACGTCGGCGAGAACAAAGAGTTCGAGCGCCAATACCTGAGCGGCGAGCTCGAGGTGGAGCTATGCCCGCAAGGCACACTGGCGGAGCGCGTGCGCGCCGGCGGCGCGGGCATCCCGGCCTTCTACACGCCCACGGGCGCCGGCACGGCGGTCAGCGACGGCGGCCTCCCGCTGCGCTACGCCGCTGACGGTAGCGTGGCCAAGGCCTCGGCCAAGAAGGAGCTGCGCGAGTTTGACGGGCGGACCTACGTCCTTGAGCCGGCCATCGTTGGCGACTTCGCCATCGTGAAGGCCTGGAAGGGCGATCGCTTCGGCAACCTCGTCTACCGGCACACGGCCATGAACTTCAATCCGATGATGGCGACGGCGGCGAAGGTCACCATCGCCGAGGTCGAGGAGCTCGTGGAAGTCGGCCAGCTTGATCCGGACCACATCCACACGCCAGGCATCTACGTGCAGCGCATCTTCAAGGGTGCTTCGTACGAGAAGCGCATCGAACGCCGAACCACGCGAAAGGCCAGCTGAGCCAGCTGCGCATTAGGATCCACCATGCCGCTCTCTCGTGATCAAATTGCCCAGCGCGCCGCGCTCGAACTCAAAGATGGCTACTACGTCAACCTGGGCATCGGGATGCCCACGCTCGTCGCCAACTTCATCCCCAAAGGGGTCGAGGTTGTCCTTCAGAGCGAGAACGGCCTGCTCGGCATTGGGCCCTACCCGCTCGAAGGAAAGGAAGACGCCGACCTCATCAACGCCGGCAAAGAGACGGTGACGATGCAGCAGGGCTCCGCGATCTTCTCGAGCGCCGAGAGCTTCGCGATGATCCGCGGGGGGCACGTCGACCTATGCATCCTCGGCGCTATGCAGGTGTCGGAGCGCGGCGACCTCGCGAACTGGATGATCCCCGGGAAGATGGTCAAGGGGATGGGCGGTGCCATGGACCTCGTCGCCAGCGCGAAGCGCGTCGTCGTGATCATGGAGCACGCCGCGAAGGACGGCGCGCCGAAGATCTTGAAGGAGTGCAACCTCCCGCTAACGGGTCGCGGCGTCGTGCACCGCATCATCACCGAGCTCGCAACGCTCGACGTCACCGCGCAGGGCCTCGTGCTCCGCGAGGTCGCGCCGGGCGTCAGCGCGAGGGACGTGCAGGAGCGGACCGAGCCCACGCTGCTGGTCTCGAGTGACTTGTCGACGATGAAGGTCTGACGCTCACGTCTTCGTCCCCGCGAGTGGCTCGGCCAACGTCCGACGCGTGGCCGTAGGTTTCAAATGCATCGATTCAAGTGAATCGTGCATATACTCCGCCGTCGCATGGCGTCGGTGCGCAAGACAGCGAAAGCGAAGGCTGCGCCCAAGGGCAAGGGCAAGAAGGTCGCGCGGCCACGCCGCGCGGTGCCGTCCAAGGCCAAAGGCAGGCGAGCGGCGGCGCCCCGCAAACGGAGCCACCTCAACGGCGAGAGCCCGTTGCTCGTCTTGCTCGAGCTCACGCGCAAGCTGACCGACGAACGCCCCCTCGAAGAGGCGCTCCAAGCCGTAACCGACGCGGCGCTCGAACTTGTGAGAGGCAACCACTCTTCGATTCGGCTGCTCGACGCCAACGAGACCGAACTCTTGTGCGGCGCCCGCTCGGGCTCGGGCCGCGACATCCCGCCGATGACCTTTCGCCGCGGCGAAGGCCTCGTCGGCTGGGTCGTCGACCACCGCCGCGGCGTGCTCGTCGACGACGCGCTGGCCGATTCGCGCTTCAAGCCCGACGAGCGGCGGCGAGGGCAAGGGTTCCGCGTCCGCTCGCTGCTCGCCGAACCGCTCTGGTCAGCGGGCCGGGTCATTGGAGTCCTGTCGCTCTCTGGCGAGGACGCTGGCGTCTTCAGCCAACAGGATCTCTTGCTGGCGCGGCTCCTCGCCAACTGTTCGGCGCCGCCCATCGAGCGAGCGCGACTCCGGCGCTTGGCCATGACCGACGATCTGACGCTGGCCTACAACCAGCGGTACCTGCACCCTCGCATCACCGAAGAGATCGAGCGGTCTCGTCGCAACGAGACGCCGCTCAGCGTCCTTCTGATGGACCTCGACCACTTCAAGAACGTCAACGACCGACACGGCCATGAGATCGGCGACGTGGTCCTTCGGCTCTTCGCGGACCGTGTTCGACTCCTCGTGCGGCGCGTCGACATCCTCATTCGGCGCGGCGGCGAGGAGTTCTTGCTCCTGATGCCCGCCACGACCCTCGAGCACGCGGCCGAGGCGGCGGAGCGCATTCGCGCGGCGCTCGCCGATCATCCGCTCAGCGTCGGCGAGGGCCTCGACATCGCCCAGACGGTGAGCATCGGCGTCGCAACGTGGAACAAGAACGAGTCCGGCGATCTGCTCCAGCGGCGCGCCGACGCGGCCATGTACCGCGCCAAACAGATGGGCCGCAACCAGATCGCCATCGCCAAAGACGACGAAGGCTCGTCGCCGGGGCGGCCGGCGCCGCCGCTCATTTCTTCGTGATGTCGGAGCTCTTCATGTCGGAGCTCTTCATGTCGGGGCTCTTCATGTCGGGGCTCTTCACGGCGTTCGCAGCAAGCGCCGTCGCGCTGAGCTTTGGGATGCCAGCCCACGCGGCGCCGTAGGTGCAGCCCGGATCCCACAGGAGCCAGCCGGTTCCTGTGGCCTCGGCGTGTTTGATCTCGTCGGCGACGTATTTCGGACCATAGGCCGAGGTGCGCCACGAGAACGCCTGAAGCCAAGAGCGCACCACCGTGGTCTTGTTGCCGGCCTTCCGGAGCTTCTCCACCGCCGCCTTCGTGCCGATGCCGATGATCTCGGGGTGGTTGGCCGGGTCCTTGAAGCCGTAGAACCCGGCGTCGTAGTGCGACGGGTACACCATGGGGCTGATGGCGTCCGCGTCGACGCTCATGATGCCGATCTCCTGACCGAGCGCTTCGATGTCTTCCTGTTGACCCGTCGAGGCGACGCCGAAGATGTCGAGCGAGAGCTTGACGCCCTTCGGCTTGACGACGTCGGCCACCTTCTTGACGAAGTCACGAATGACCCGCGAGCGGATGCCATCCTTGGCCGGCGGCAAGACCGCGCTCTTCACCGGTCCTTGGACGGGAAAGCGCACGTAGTCGAGCTGGATCTCGTCGGCGCCGGCGTCGGCCATCTCGCGCGCGAGCTCGATGGCGTAGTCCTGCGCTTCTTCGTTCACCGGGTCGAGCCAGCTAAGGGGAAACGGCTTTCCCCAATTGCCCATGACGCTGAGCCGCGGCGCGCGCTTCTGCGCCCACGGGTCGTGGAAGCACGGAATCCGCATGATGACGCGAACGCCGCGCGCGTGGGCGAAGCGGATCGTCCGTGGCAGGTTGGGGATGAGGATGTTCTTCGTCGCGCCCGTCTCGAGGGCGATCTTCGCCTTCGAGGCGTAGTTGACGGGGCCCATGTAGTCCTTGCCGTCGAGGACCACGGCGTTCAAGCCGCGCTCGGCCAACTTGTCGAGCGTCGGGACGTACTGTCGGCCCGCCATGAGGCCGGTGAGGAAGACACCGCGCAAGACGCTGTCGGCCGGCCATCCGAGCCGGTCTTCAGCCGGCTCCTTGTAAGGCTCGCGGAGCAGGCTTGGGATCTCCACCTCAGCCCCCTCGGAGAGAGGTCCGCGCTTCTGAAGCAGCGCCGCGAGGTCTTCGGCGAGGTACACGTCGGTCAGATCGAGGTACGCCTGAGCGATGCTGGCGTGCGTATCGCCGGAGGCGACCTTGTGAACGACGCGCACCGGGTTCTCGTCGACCTTGCCGCCGGCCGGGAGCTTTCCCTTGAGCCACGCGGCGAAGGAGAGCGCCGGCGACGCCTTCGGCGACGCTTCTTGCTTGGGTCCCGCGTCGGCAACCGCGCTCGAGCTCACCCGATTGGCGGCGCCAGCGTCGACGGCCTCGACCTGGGGAACTTCGCGCGGTACCGCTTCGGGGCTCGACTCGGCGGCCTTCTTCCGCGACGCCTCACCGGACTCGCGCGAGCACGCAAGGGCCCCCGCGAACAAGAGGAGGAGCCAGGGCTTCGTCGGCCACTTGTCGTTCGCCACGCGCATGGTTGCTCCTCGCGTCCGGGACGCCACCTAAGCTTTCCGCGGCGCGCCGCTGCCGGCAACTTCTCGGTGCGAGGGCGCTCGGCGACCGGCTTCGAGCCGCGGCGGCCAGGCGCGCCGCGGGCAAGCAAGATCGAGTGGCCGCGGTGACGCGTGCGCCTTTTGTGGTGTAATGGTTTCCCCATGACCGATTGGCCTACGAACCGGCCCGCAGACCTCGACGCGAGCGAGAAGCGCAGCGTTGGCAAGGGCGTCTTTCGCAAATGCGACGGCTGCGGCGCGACCCACACGGCGGAGGTCATGCACGAGCGGTTCGAGGTCTGTCCGGATTGCGGCAAACACCATCGCCTCGCCGCGGCCCGGTGGCGGGCGCTGCTTCTCGACGGTGGCGTCCTCGAGCCCTGGGACGATCAGCTTCGGCCCGCCGATCCGCTCGGGTTCACCGACGGCAAGTCCTACGGCGACCGTGTGCGGGACGCCACGTCGCGGTCCGGCGCGTCCGAGGCCATGGAGATCGGCGCGGCCGCCATCGAGGGTCACCCCGTCGCCTACGGGGCCTTCGTCTTCGCGTTCATGGGCGGGTCCATGGGCTCGGTCGTGGGGGAGAAGATCGCGCGCCTCTTCGAGCGCGGCGAGCGCGATCGCCTGCCCGTGGTGCTCCTTCAAGCGTCCGGTGGAGCGCGCATGCAAGAGGGCATCTTGAGCCTCATGCAAATGGCGAAGACGGTGTCGGCGCTCGAGCGCTTCAAGGCCAGCCGGTTGCCGTTCCTCAGCGTCTTGCTCGACCCGACCACGGGCGGTGTGGCTGCGAGCTTCGCCCTTCTCGGCGACGTAAACATCGCCGAGCCCGGGGCGCTCATCGGGTTCGCCGGCCCACGCGTCATCGAGCAGACGATTCGCCAGACGTTGCCGGAGGGCTTCCAGCGGAGCGAGTTCTTGCTTGCGCACGGCATGGTCGACCGCATCACGAGCCGCCTCGAGATGCGGCAAGACCTCTCGCTCTTGCTCTCGCATTTGTCCCCACGCAAGGCGCCGCCACCGCTCTCGAGTCGCGTCATTGGCGATCCCGACGACGAAGCGTGACCGGCGTGTCGCACGCGAATCCGCGATGAGCCACCAAGCCCTCCTGGCGGAACTCTACGCGCGCGCCCCCCGCGGCATGAGGCTCGGTGTCGAGGCGATGCAGGCCGCTTGTGACCGTTTCGACAACCCCGAGCGGGCCTTCGCCGCAGTTCACGTCGCGGGGACCAACGGGAAGGGCTCCGTTTGCGCCATGCTCGAAGCGGCGGCGCGGGCCGCGGGCCGGCGCACCGGGCTCTACTCCTCCCCTCACCTGTCGCGCTTCGCCGAACGCATTCGCGTGAACGGCGAGCCGCTCGACGACGACCGCTTGGGCCGCACGCTCGGCGAGGTCCTGCGCCGCGAGCCCGAGCTCAGCTTCTTCGAAGCCGCGACGCTCACGGCGTTCGTCGCCTTCCGCGAGGCGAAGGTGGACCTCGCCATCGTGGAGGTCGGACTCGGCGGTCGCCTCGACGCAACGAACGTCCTGCCCAAGCCCCTCGCCACGGCCGTCACGCGCATCGCGTTCGATCACATGGACAAGCTCGGGAGCACCCTCGTGGAGATCGCTCGCGAGAAGGGCGCCATCGCCAAGGCGGGCGCTCCGATGTTGGTCGGGCGGGTCGACCAGGACGTCTTTCAGGCCATCGAGATGACGTCACGATCGCGTGGCGCGACGGCGCGATCCATCGTCGATGAGCCCTCCGCGGTCGCCTTCGCGAGGGGGGCTCGGCTCTCGCTCGCAGGCGAACACCAACGAGACAACGCGGCGCTCGCCTTCGCCCTCGCCCAGACGCTGGGCATCGACGACGCGACGGCGGCCGGCGCCATCGAAGGCGCGAGGTGGCCAGGCCGCCTCGAGCGCCTCGAGACAGAGCGCGGCCCGGTGCTGCTCGATGCGGCCCACAATCCCGACGGGGCGCGCGCCCTCGCCGCGGCACTCGCCGACGCGCGCCCCGAGAATACTGCGCTCGTGTTCGGCGCCCTGGCTGACAAAGACGCGGCCTCGATGCTCGACATCCTCGCCCCCTTGGCCCGCGTGCGGGCCTACGCGCCGGCGCGAGGCCGCCTCGCGACGCCGACTGCGCTGCTCGCCGCGCGCCACAACGGCGCGACGTGCGCGACGGTGATGGAGGCGCTCGGCCACGCACGAAGCGCCGTTGACCAGGGAGGCCTCGTCGTCGTGGCCGGCTCGATTTCGCTGGTGGGCGAGGTTCGCGCCAGCCTGCTCGGCGAGCCGATGGACGAGCCGGTCGCCCTCTAGGGAGGCGCCGCGAATTACTTCAGCCGCGCGCCAGGTGCCGCTGCTGCATCGACCGACGGCAACACGAGCGCTTCGCTGGGGCCCGTCGCCAGGATCATGCCGTGGGAGACCAGGCCCTTGCCGAACTCGCGGGGCGCCAGATTCGCCACGACGACGACGCGCCGGCCGACGAGATCCTCCGGTTTGAAGGTCAGCGCGAGGCCCGCCACGATGGTGCGCGGCGCAGGCTCGCCGAGGTCGACGGCGAGCTTGAGGAGCTTGTCCTTCTTGGGCACGCGCTCGCAGGTGGTCACGAGCCCGACCCTGAGGTCGACGGCTGTGAATTGGTCGTAGCCGATGACGGGAGCGGCCTCGGTGGGGGCCGCCGCCGTGACCGGCGCGCTCGCCTCCGCGGACTTCGCGGGCTCCACCGGAGGAGCGTCTTTCGCTTCCGCCGGCACGAGCTTCAAGAGCAGCGCCGCTTCTCGCTCGTCGTCGATGGTGGGAAACAGCGTCGAAGACGCGCCGAGCGCTTCGCCAGCGGGCCGCGGACTCACCTTCACTGGCCACTGATCGACGCCGAGCGCCGGCACGACGGGCGCGAGGCCCAAGAGCGCGCGCATTTCGTCGGACTTCTTGGGCATCGCGGGCCAGAGCATGACGCTCAGGAAGCGAAGCGCCTCCGTGAGGCTCGCCAAGATGGTCCCGACGCGAGCGGTGTCGTTCGCCTTCGCCGCGGCCCACGGCGCCGTTCGGTCGACATAGAGGTTGGCCGCGTCGCCGAGAGCGCACGTCGCCTCGAGGGCGCGATGCGGCGCCATGGCGAGCCACGCCGCGCGAGCCGCCGCAGCCTGCTCCTCGCAAGCCTGGAAGAGCCGCTCCTCGTGCTCGGTGCGCTCGCCCACGGCCGTCGTTACGTTACCGGCAAGCTTCTTCGAGAGGCCGAGCGTGCGGCTGAAGAGGTTGCCAATGTTCTTGGCGAGGTCGGCGTTGTAGCGACCGATGAGCCCGCCGTGGCTGAAGTCGCCATCGAGTCCGAACGAGATGGCGCGAAGGAGGTAGTAGCGTAGGGCGTCCACGCCGAGCTCCTCGGCGATGCGCAGCGGGTCGACGGCGTTGCGCAGCGCCTTGCCCATCTTGCGCCCTTCGACGGTGAGAAATCCGTGGGCAAAGATCTTCGACGGCAGCTCGTCGAGCTTGTAGCCGGCGCCGAGCAGGAACGCGGGCCAGTAGACCGCGTGGAACCGAACGATGTCCTTGCCCATGAGGTGCACCGCCTCGCCGCGCGGCGGCCAGAAGCGCGTGAGCTCGCCGTGGCCAAGCGCCGACCGATAGTTCACGAGCGCGTCGAACCAGACGTACATGACGTGGCGCGCGTTGCCCGGGACCGGGACTCCCCAGGAGAAGCTCGTGCGCGAGACGCTGAGGTCCTTGAGGCCTCCCTCGACGAAGCTGATGACCTCGTTTTTTCGCGACTCCGGCTGGATGAAGTCGGGATTCTTCGCGTAGAGCTCGAGGAGGGGCTTTTCGTACTTGGAAAGGCGAAAGAAGTAGGTCTCTTCTTTGACGCGTTCGACGGCCTTCAAGTGATCGGGGCACAAATTCCCCGGCTGGATGAGCTCCTTCTCGGTCTTGAAGGACTCGCAGCCGACGCAATACCAGTCCTCGTATTCGCCGAGGTAAAGGTCGCCGTTTTCCTCGGCCTTCTTCCACAGCGCCTTGACGAACTCCTCGTGACGCGGCTCTGTGGTCCGGATGAAGTCGCTCGCGACGACGTCGAGCTTGGGCCACGCGTCCGAGAAGCGCTGGCTCATCTCGTCGACGAAGGCCTGAGGCGCTTGCCCGCGCTCGGCGGCGACGCGCTCAATCTTGAGACCGTGCTCATCGGTGCCCGTCAGCATCCGCGAGTCTTCGCCGAAGACGGCGTGAACGCGCCTCAAGGCGTCGGCGGCCACGGTCGTGTAGGCGGTGCCCAGGTGGGGCACGTCGTTGACGTAGTAGATGGGCGTCGTGACGTAAAAGGGGCGCATCCGGGTGGCAGCTGAGTACCACGACCTTCGCCGCTCGTCGCGAGGGAGTCTTTGGCGAGGCGCCGGTCTTTCTTGCGAGCAACGCCAGCGACGCTTGCGTTAGCCTGCACCCTCCGCCGGACCGACGCCGGAACCAGGAGCCCCCCATGCCGAGCTTCGACATCGTCTCCAAGGTGAAGTGGCACGAAGTCGACAACGCCCTTCAGCAGGCGCAAAAAGAGATCGTCCAGCGCTACGACTTCAAGGACACCGGCACCGAGCTGGAGAAGACGCCCGAGGGCATCGTCATTCGGTCCTCGAGCGAAGATCGCGTCCGCGCCGCCCTGTCGGTGCTCCAAGACAAGCTCGTCAAGCGCAAGGTCAGCCTCCTCTGCACCGAGGAGAAGGACATGGAACAGACCAGCAAGGGTGGCGCGAAGATGCTCCTTTTGGTGAAGGAAGGCATCGAGCCGGACGCGGCGCGCGACATCGTCAAGCGCATCAAGGACGCCAAGCTCAAGGTCCAAGCGTCGATCCAAGAGCAGCAGGTGCGCGTCACGGGAAAGAACCGCGATGACCTGCAGACGGCCATCGCGCTCATCCGCGCCGCGGCCATTCCCCTAGACCTTCAGTACATCAACTTTCGCGACTGAATCTCTTGCGTGTGCCGGGGGGCATGCGCGAAAGGCCGGAGCCCGACATCCCATGGCAAAAAAGAACGGTAGAGAGGCGCCGCCCGCGCGCCGATGGTTCGGCACCGACGGCATTCGCGGCATGGCCAACGCCTCGCCCATGACCCCGGAGCTCGCGCTACAGCTCGGCCGCGCCATCACCTTCGTCGCCGCCCGAGGCCGCACGCACTCGCCGCGCATCTTGATCGGCAAGGACACGCGTCTCTCGGGCTACATGATCGAGACGGCGCTCGCGTCGGGCATCTGCTCGATGGGCGGCCGCGTGATCCTGTGCGGCCCCGTTCCTACGCCGGCCATCGCTCACCTGACGGTCAGCATGCGCGCCGACGCCGGCATCGTCATTAGCGCAAGCCACAACCCCTACGCCGACAACGGCATCAAGATCTTCGGCAAAGACGGCTTCAAGCTCCCCGACGAAGCCGAGGCGGAGCTTGAGGCGATGATGCAGGACGACTCGCTCTTGGGTCAAAGGCCCACGGGCCCCGGCATCGGCAAGGCCGAAAAGCTCGAGGACTCGCGAGGGCGCTACGTGGTGTTCGCGAAGCAGACCTTCCCGAGCGACCTCACCCTCGACGGCATTCGCATCGTCGTCGACGCGGGCCACGGCGCCGCCTACCGAACGGCGCCGCTCGTCTACGGCGAGCTCGGCGGAACCATCACCGCGCTCGGCGTCAAACCCAACGGCGTCAACATCAACCACAACTGCGGCGCGCTCCACCCCGACAACCTTCGCGCCGAGGTCGTCAAGAAGAAGGCCGACATCGGCATTGCCTTGGACGGCGACGCCGACCGGCTCATCGTCGTCGACGAAAAGGGCCAAGTCGTCGACGGCGACGCCGTCATGGCGATGTGCGCCGCGCGAATGATGAAAGACTCCGAGCTCCGCAAGAAGACGCTCGTGGCGACGGTCATGAGCAACCTTGGCCTCGAGCGCGCCATGGAGAACATGGGCGGCAAGCTCGTCAGGACCGCCGTCGGCGACCGCTACGTTGTCGAGGCGATGCGCTCCGGCGGCTACAACCTCGGCGGCGAGCAGTCGGGTCACCTCATCTTTCTCGACCACGCGTCCACCGGCGACGGCACCATCGCAGGCCTTCAAGTGCTCGCGCTCATGTTGCGAACCGGTCAGCCGCTCTCGACGCTGGCGAAGAACGCGCTTGAGCGCGTGCCGCAGGTCCTCGAGAACGTCACGCTACCCCTGCGGATGCCGCTCGAGGAGATGCGCACGCTCCAGGCCCTTGAAGCCAAGGTGAAGAAGAAGCTCGGCTCGAACGGTCGCGTTCTGATTCGCTGGAGCGGCACCGAACCGAAGCTGCGCGTGATGCTCGAAGGTCCCAACGAGGCCGCGCTTCGCGAGTACGCGCAGGAGCTCATCGAGGCCGCCAAGCGCGACGCGGTGCCGAGCACGAGGCGCTCCGCGGCGCCCCGCGCCAACTGAGCGCACCACCGGGCGACGCTTAGGGCTCAGGCGGCACCGGCACGACTTCCGGCGGCGATGCGGCAGAAAGGGGCGGCGATGAGCGGGGCGAAGCACGATGGGCAGTTCAGGTTGCTCACGGCGGGCCGACCGCGCCGCGAACGGCGCGCGCGAACTTCTGCGGCAGAAAGGGGCTCACCGATGGCCTTCACCCGGCAGTTCAGGCCGCCCTCGTTGAGGAGGTTTGCGTTGACGTCAGCGGGCAAGAAGTAGACGCGGTCGATGCCCGACGACGGGATCTCCTTGAGGCGGCCTTGCACGTAGGCTTGGGCCCTGGCGTCCCCGCCCATCATCACCAAAAACGACTGGTCATCGGCGCCGACACCAGCTTCCGTGTTGAAGAAGTTCATGGGCAGCGAGCGTCCCGGCGCGGTGGACGGGAAGACCCCGGCCATTCGGTGCACCTCGAAGCCCTGCGCGCGCAGCGCGTCGGCCACCTGATCCTCGTAGATCGCACGCTCGTTCGCGGTGCGTTTCAACCGCGCGATCCTCGCCTCAAGGCCGGTCGCGTACCCGCCGTGGAGCATGCCAGCGTCCTCACGCAGCCAGTGGGCTTGCAGCGCTGCGGCTTCGCGGGCGTCGTTCACGACAATCTGACCGCCGCCAAGTGGCAACATGGCCATGTCGAGGTGGAAGTCGCCCGGCTGCTCGACGGGATACAGAAGCGTTGGCGCCACACCGAGATCGTGCGCGATGGCTTCCTCCGCTTCGGTCGCGGAGACGGGCCTCCCAAGGTCTCGCGCGAGCACAGCGCGCGTCAGCTCGACGGTGTCCTGCCCCACGATGGCGTAGGGATCGCCGGCGGCGTTCGCACCACGGAGCACGTTGCCGCCTTCCGCGTAGCTGAGGTTCTCGCGGAGCGGCTGCTCCGTCGCGATCGAGCCCTCCACCGCGTCGCGCGCGCCCAGGTAGGCGACCATGCTCTGGACCCCAAAGTTGCCGTAGACGCCGCGCTCCGTGCGAGCGCGCTGCTGGAGGGTACGCACCTCGTTCAGCGTTTCCTGGCGGCTCGGTGCGCCCCACCGGGCCGGGATGCGAACGTCACCGTCCACGCCGTACTCGCGGTCGTCCTCGGTCCACGGCGAGGTCGCCGTCCGCTGCACAACCGAGAGAGACGCTCGCTCATCAGGCGCAAGGACCTCGGCGAGCGTGCTCATGCCTCCTTCAGGGACCTCGGCGACGACTTCAAACCCTTCGCGACGACCGATCTCGATGGCCGAGCGCAGCAACGTGAGGTCCGTCGGGTTGTCTGGGTTAAAGGGCCATTCGCCATGTCCGCGTGCGCATGGAGCCGTCCTCGGGCATCGTTGGCGACAGCGCGGGGAGTTCGCCGGAACGGATCGGCGTGTTGGCTTCCCTGAAGCGCTGGAGCGTCGCCTCGCGGGCGCGCCGCGCGCGCTCGGCAGCGTCCGCTGCGGCGAAGACGACCGGGACCGTATTCGCCACGCGGACCGAGCGCATGCCACCGCAGTGAGGACAGCTCTTGTCGTGGATCTCGGCGATCCGAGGGCCCACGAACTGACGCTCGTCGGGACGACCCACCCCGCTCGAAGGCGGCCCCGAACAGGTGGAGCAACTCCCCGACGGTTCCGGTGTGGCAGGCGCACGCAGCCACGGTGTCGCGTTCACGCCGGAGGTGCAGCAGGTTCCACGCCAAGCGCGATCGGGCGAAACGCGCACGGAATTGTCGCGCCTGCTCAAGCGGCCGTTGGCGCCGTGTCCACACCGGTGCGGCCGATGCGCAACCATGCTCGGTGCATGCACGCGCGCTTGCGCAAAGGCGCGAAGGGTTGCGCGAGAACCTGCGCAGGGCCTCGCGCAGATCGCCGCGACCACCCTCGTTTCCTGCGCATTTCTCTCTGGCCGTGCTGGGCACCCCTCGTGCACGGCAGGCCCCCATGGCCCCCACCAGCTCGCCCACCCGCGCCGCGTCCCAGCGTGCCACGGTCGCACCGAACGGACGAACGTCGCGACACCGACGCGCCGACTCGCTCTCCTTCATCGTCGTGCTCAGCGCCATGGCATGCGCTTGCGGGGAGGAGTCGTTGGGCGAGCTCGCGCCGAGCACCGCCGGACCCGGCGCCACAGAGCACGGCGGCCCGCCCCTTCAGACTGACGCCTCGGTTGCAGGTTCAGACGGCGCGTCCGGAACGCCCGGGGCCCCGGGGACGACGCCGCCCCCTGGACCGGGAACTCCCGGCTCGCCTGGCACCGGCACCATCCCCGCGCCACCGACCGCAGCCGAGGCCTACCGCAGCACGCATCCATCGCTGTTCGTTGACCTGAACTCGACCACGCCGACTCAGGTGGCGGGCAACCTGACCGAGGTTCCACCCAAGGCCAGCACGCCGGCGCCCGCGGCGAGCTACGAAGTGGCGACGGTGGGGCCTTCCTACACGAACGTAGAGCAGTCCGCGGATTGGCGCTGGGCGCATCCCGGCGGGGACTGGCTCGACAAGAGCGGCGTGGCGCAGGGTCCGGCCGCGCACTTCGAGATCGCCGCGAACGCCGTCGCCAGCGGCCAGGCCGCGTATACGGTGCCGCTCACCGAGGGCGCTCAGGCCGCGTTCGCTCGCGGCAAGTGGAACGCTTACATCGTCAAGGTGACCGGTGGCGGGCGGGCGCTGGCCACGCACCGTCACTCAGCGGCGACGGCGCCTCGCATCAACGTGACCTACGGCGACGGCACGACCGCGGTTCTTCCGGCGCGCGCCTGCGTTCAGCTCGTGCCCGGCACCGCGTATACGCGCATCGGCAGCAAGGAAGCACCCATCGACGAGTCCGTCGCGCTCGAGTTCGAAATGCCAACCAAGCCCGTCAAGGCCGCGACGCTCACGGTCACGGTCACACGCCACACGGCGAGCGCTTCGACCATCAAGGGTTACCTCGCGAACCCGCCGGCCAACAACTCGCCCGTGACGCTCGGCGTGGCGGCAAACTATCCGAACGACCTCGGCCTCAAGGGCGACCCCTCGATCCTCTTCGCGCAGCGCTACGAGGATGGGACGACACTTGCGGACTACATCCTCAACGCGCCCTACCTCAACGTCTGGGACCTCAGCAACTGGGACCCCGAGCTCTTCGGGACGGGCGCCGCGAACCCAGCGAAGCTGCCGACGGCCTTCAACGGCACGCCCATCGCAGGAACGCACAAGTGGTTCCTCAAGCAGAACACCGGCAACACCATCTCCGTCGTCCCGTCGACACACAGCGGCGACGGCTTCGCCCCCTCCTCGCCGGGACTCGGCGCGATGCGCATCGTCATCCCCCGCGACAACGGCGCCGACGGCGCATCGGTAGGTTATGGCGGCTCCACGGGCTCCGACCTGTGGGCGCTGTTCCCGAAAGCCGTGGCGGGTCTGCTCGACGAGACCTACGTGCGCTTCCGCGTGCGCTTCGCCGTGACGCCGAAGGCGCTCGCGAACACCAAGGCGTTTCGGACGGAGGGCGGCGCGACAGCGACCTACGCCATTCGCGAGGGCAAGTGGGGACTCGGCACGCACCACTGGACCTTCTTTGGCGGCAACAACAACGTGGGCGGCGACAACCTCGGCCACACCAATCGCCTTGGATTTCGTGTGCACCCGAGCGACGTCGGGCTCATGGGCGTTCAGCCCTACGTCCACTCGTGGGACATGATCAAATACGACATGCCCTTCGGGGCTGGCGACGGCCTCGGCGCCGCCTTCTATCCGAACCGTTGGTACTGGGTCGAGGTTCGAAAGAAGCTCAACACGTACAACGCTTTCGGGCCCCGTCGGCTCGAGCCCCGCCGATGGCGTCATGGAGGTGTACATCGACGGTCGACTCGCGGCGCGGCACACCAACTGGAAGTACCGCGACGGCAAGCTCGACTACGTCGGGGAGACGCCCATCGCGCAAGGCAAGCTCGTTCCCTTCCGCCAAATGGGCGACATGGGCTTGCTCCTCAATCTCTACAACGGCGGCGTCAAGGCGGCCGACGAGGACACCGTCATGTTCTTCGCGCAGGTCGCGTGCGGCACGAGCTACATCGGCTTGCCGAAGTGACGAGGTAGAGAGCGCGCGAACCACTGCCCCGCACCGAGGAGCGATCATGCGAACTCACTTGAACGGTCTCGCCACAGCCATCATCGTCACCGGAGCCAGCGGCGCGTGCACCGCTGAGACGCTCGCGCCGGCGCACTCGCGCCGGAGAGTCCCAACGAGAGCGACGCGACTGCGAGGCACGACGCCGGCGGCCCCGGTGGCGCAGGCGGCCCGTCGAGCGACGCATCGGGCGGCACGGTTGGTCCCAGCGACGGCGGCGCTGCCCCCGGTGTCGGTGGTCAAGATGGGGGCAAACCAAAGACCGACGGTGGCAGCGCCGGCGGGCCGCCGCTCGCGCCCCCAACTTGCATCGCGAAAGCTGGGCTTCCCGCCTGGCGTGCGCCAATGGTCGTCGGCGCGTGGAAGGTGCTCTCGAGCGCGGACCTCTCGAAGGTCACGCCGAGCCCCGCCCCTACCGGCAACCCGGTGCACCGCATCGATGCGTGGAACGGTATCGCCGCCGACACAGAGAAGAGCCACCTCTGGCTAGGCGGCGTCGGCGGCCACGCGGACTACGCGGGCAACGAAGTCTACACCCTGGATCTCAACGCCGCGGCGCCCGTGTGGTCTCTCTTGTCGCAACCGTCGCCTGCGTCGACGTACACGTACAACGAGGAGTACTTCTCCGACGGCCGCCCCTCGCCGGCCCACACCTATTACAGCCTGTGGTTCGTCGAGCCGCGGGGACAACTCTTTCGCTTTCCCACGGGAGCGACCTGGGGCAACGGCGCCGGCGGCACGACGTACGTGGACCTATGGGACCCGGCGAAGAAGGACTGGGGACTCAAGGGCACGCGCCCCACGATGGGAACGAACGGCGGCGTCGAAATGCCGACGGCGAAACACGCGCTCACCGGCGACGTCTACCAGATGCAGACCGACGCGCATCTCTACCGATGGAACCAGGCGACCGATACAGTCAGCGACCTCGGCGCAAGCTCCATCGGGAGCGGGACCTTCTACGACACCGACTACGCGCCGGCCGTCGTCGATTCGAAGCGCAACATTCTCTACTTCATGTCTGACAACGACGCGCCGGGGCCACAGATTCGCGCCTACAACATCGCAACGAAGGCTTGGTCGCGGGTGACGCTCACGGGAGCCGGCGCCGCCGTGGCGTCGGCCAAACGGCGCGCGAATCAAGGCATGGTCTTCTACGATCACTGCGCCGACGCGCTGGTCTTCAAGTCCAAACAGGGCGCCGAGGTCGTCTTCGTCGACGCCGCGACGTTTGTCGCGACGCCCCTGGTCACGAGCGGCAGTGCGCCACCGAGCCCGCACAGCCTCGGCTCAGAAGACGCCGGTGTGCACACGCTGTTTCAGTACATCCCCAAGCTCGGCGGCTACGCGTACCAACCGCTGGGTTCGAGCCCGCTGTACTTTCTCGCGACTCAGTAGACCCGCACCGCCAAGGTCCATCGCTTAGCCTTAAGGGGCGGCCGGCGCCGACGGCCCGCCGCCCCTTTCCTTTGTCCATCTGCATCCATCAACGCAGACTCAGGGCTTGCGCGACGCGCCAAGGACCCAGCCGGGGTTCTTGCCTTGCGCCCCGTAGGCGCCGCGCACGGTGTGTCCGTGGCCGATGCCGTTGAAGTCCAAGTCGGCGTCGAGGCCCTTTCGCGCCGAAGCCGCGAGCGGCGCGCCGCCCAGCGCGCCCGCCTTCGGCGAAAGGTCGAGCGTGCCGAGCGCCCCCGTCGGCGCGTTCAGCGCAGCCGCCGCCGCAGCGACCGAGCCTACGACGTTGTCGCTCGCGTTCGGCCCCGCGAGGCTTCCGCCGTAGACCACGTTGCCCGAGACCCGCTGGGTGGTGCCGGCGGCGCCGCCGGCGACGGACACGCCGCCCGACGAGACGACGACTGTGTTCTCGAAGACGAACACGTCGCGCACCTTGCCATTGTGTGGCTGAATCAGAATCGCACCGCCCTGGTCGTTAAAGAATACGTTGTGGTAGGCGCTGACGTTGCCTTCCGCCTGAAAGAGGTTCTCCGTCGGGTTCCGATAGAAGAAGTTCCCGTACACGAGGTAGTCGTCGCTGCTGCCGGCGCCAGACGGCGGCACATCACCCAGCAAGAGGTTCGGGCGCGCGAGGCCCCCGGTCGAACTGTTGGCACCCTTCATGAGGACGTTGTGGCGAAGGACCGTGGTGTTCGGGTTGGTCGGCATGCCCGCGACGGTGGCGCGTGCCACCTGATGCTTGATCTGCACGTTGTAGCCGATGGTGTCGTGCACGTAGTTGTGTTCGAGGAGTCCCGCCACGAACGGGTCCGTGCCGTCGGAGTTACCCAGGTACATGCCGGTCCCGGCGCCACTCACTTCGCAGCCACGGATGGTGAAGTTCCAGGTCGGCGCTTTGGTCGAGATCCCGACGATCTGTTGGTCGCTACCTACGCCGTGGACGTAGAGATCTTCGAGCGTGATGTGGTGCGCCACGCCCTGCGCGTTCACGCCGTCGCCCCCGAGGTCACGTCCGTCGATCTCGAGGTGCCGAATGACGACATGGCTCGCGTCGTTCAGACGAATCGTGTTGTAGCTGCCGTTGCCCAAGAAGACAGGCCTTGGCTTGTTCGGATCCCCCATGATCACGGTTGGACAACCGGGGGCGCCGTGGAGGCCGAAGATGGGCAGTCCCGGCGGGTTCGCGCCTGGATCATAGGTCCCCGGCGCGAGCACGAGAGCGTCGCCAGGCGCTAGCCGCGCGAGTTCAGCCCGATAGGTCTGCGGATCGCCGTAGTAGGTCTTTCCGCAGACGGTCGGAACACCGGGCGCGACACCGGAACCGGCAGCGGTCGCGGAAGACGGCGTGGCCGGTCCCGCATCGGACCCCGGCGCGTTGGCCCCGTCGGTGATCACGACGCCACCAGCGTCCGCCGCGCCGACGGGGGCCGCGCCATCCGCTGCCGCGTCGGCGCGTCCCGCAGCCGCCGCTTCAGCGCCGGGCGCGCCCGGCGCTCCGGGGTCGAGCGACTCGACGGCGCAGGCGGCCACCAGGAACGGAGCCACGGAGAGGAGGTGCTTTTGGTGAAGGCTCATGGGCGCGGGCACGCAAGAAGCAGACCCTCGCGCCCGTGCGGTCGGTTCACGCGGGGCGCAGCGCCATCGTGACACCGAAGGTGCGCGAATGGGCAGCTTGTTGCGCAGCGCGAGGCGCTTCGCCGATGTGCCAGTGGGACCGCAGCCGGGCGGGCCTGGTAGACTCGCGGCTCGAGATGGAGCGCCTCGGTCGGTACGCGTTGTTCGACCTGCTCGCCTCGGGTGGCATGGCGTCCGTGTACCTCGGGCGTCTCGCCGGGGCGGCGGGCTTCTCCAAGACCGTGGCGGTCAAAGGGCTCCATCCGCACCTGGCCCGCGACCCTGACTTCAAGTCGATGTTCCTCGACGAGGCTCACCTCGCGGCGCGCATCCGGCATCCCAACGTGGCGAGCACCCTCGACGTCGTGTCTCGCGGCGACGAGCTCTTCATCATCATGGAGTTCGTGCACGGCGAGTCGCTTTCGCACCTGCAGAAGGCCAGCCGCGAACGAGGACTCGAGGTGCCGCTTCCCGTGGTCTCGGCGGTGATCAATGGCGTCCTCGCAGGGCTCCACGCGGCTCATGAGGCCACGAGCGAGACGGGCCTCGCGCTTGGTATCGTTCACCGCGACGTGTCTCCGCAGAACGTCATCGTCGGGGCCGACGGCATTACGCGGGTCATCGACTTCGGCGTCGCCAAGGCGGTCTCACGCGTCCACTCCACGCGCGGCGGCGAGATCAAGGGGAAGCTCTCGTACATGGCTCCCGAGCAGATCAACCGAGGCGAGGTCGATCGTCGCGCCGACGTCTACGCTGTCGGGGTCGTCCTTTGGGAGGTCCTCACGGGCCGACGACTCTTCGTCTCCGACGACGCGCTCGGAGTGATCCAACACGTGCTCACGGGCGAGGTGGCGGCCCCCTCGACGCTCCGGACGTTGCCGCCGACGCTCGACGCGCTGGTCGCTCGGGCCATGGCCAGGTCTCCCGGCGAACGCTTCGCCTCGGCGCTCGCCATGGCCGACGCCCTCGAAGCCGCGATTCCACCCGCGTCACCGCTCGCCGTCGCCAATTGGGTCAAGACCCTGGCCGGGGAGCGTTTGAACGCGCAGGCGGCGCGCATCGCCGAGCTCGAAGGCATCCCGCTCAAGGACGACGGGGCCGCAGACGCCGAGGTCATCGGCGGCGCAGCACTTCGCACGAGCGAGATCCTTCGCCTGTCCGACGCCGCCACCGCGGTGACGCCCGCCGCCGCTCCCGGCGCAAGCGCGGCGCGGGCCGAGCTCGTCTCCGCCCCGAGCGGGTCAACTCCATCGCCAAGGCCGCGACGATGGGTCATCGCTGCCCTGGTGGCCACGTCAGGCGCCGGGGCGTTCGCTGCCACGCGCATGCTCGCGCGCCCTGAGACCGTGCCGGCCGAAGCCGCGACGCTCGAGGCGCAGCCACCGTCCGCGCTTGCGCTCACCGTCGCGTCGTCGTCCGTCGACGCGGCAAGCCCAGTTCGGCTCGACGCCGCCGTGTTGGGGGACGCGGCCGCGGTGATGGCCGCGACGAGCGCCGCACGTGCCCCCTCGGGGATTGCGCCCCGGCAAAAACGCGTCAAGCCGGGCTGCAGCGTGCCGTTCAGCATTGACCCGCAGACGGGCGTTCGCCGATACAAACCGGAATGCCTGTGACTCGCCGCGCCCTGGCCGTGCCCGCGACACTCGCATGCCTCGCCCTCACGCAGGTCGCTGCTGCCGACACCGACCCGCCGACCAAGGAAGCATGCGTCGAAGCGCACGCGTCAGGGCAGCTCCTGCGCCATGAAGGCAAGTGGCTCAAGGCGCGACAGCAGTTCTTGACCTGTGTCGCGGACAGTTGTCCTGCGGTTTTGCGACGCGAGTGCTCTCCCTGGCTCCTCGACCTTGAAGCCCGCACGCCGACCTTGCTCGTGGTCGCCAAGGATGAAAACGGTCAGACGCTACGCGACGCGACGGTGACCATCGACGGCGACGCGGCCGCCGCCACGATCGCCATCACCTCGGTGCCGGTCGACCCCGGAGAGCATGTCATCCGGATCACCGCCAGCTTCGCGCCGGCGCTCGAGAAGCGCATCGTCCTCCCGCGACGGCGAACGAAATGCGCGGCTCGACGTGGTCATTCCTTCTCCAGCAAGGGCCGCGCAGTCAGCGGCGATGGATCGCTCTTCCGAGCCGCCAACGGCGCGTCGAGCTAGCTTGGTGCCGCCGCTCGTCGCCTCGGGCTTCGCGGTCCTCGGGCTCGGGGTCTTCACGACGTTCGCCCTCGTCGGCAAGTCGCAAGAAAACGCGAGAGCAGCGTCTTGCGGGCCCCGCTGCAGCGATCAGCAGCTTCGACCGGTCGAACAGAGCTACCTCATCGCGGACATTGGCCTCGCGGTGGGAGTCGTTGCAACGGCGACGGCGGCCGTCTTGTTCCTCACAGGCAACGGCGGAAGCAGCGCGCTGAGGCGCCAGCTCAAGGACCGCGGCGCTTCGTGAGACCGTACGCCGAGAGACGCGAGACCAACGTTCGACGCGAGATGCCAAGGATGTCAGCGGCCCGCCCTTGGTGGCCTCCCGCTTGCTCCAACGCCGCGACGATCTTTGCCCGCTCGAAGTCAGCGACTTCTGTGCGCAACGCGTCGCCGCGGTCGGGCGCCGCCGGAACGGATGGGGACGCCGGGCCCGGTGGCGCCATGGGTCGGTAGGGCGCCTCCACCAGCAGGTGCTCGCGGCCGATGGTCTCCCCTTGCGAGAGCACGACGGCGCGCTCGACGGTGTTCTTGAGCTCGCGGATGTTGCCAGGCCAGGTGTGGGCCTGGAGCGCGGCCTCCGCGGCGGGCGTGAAGCGGGGCGCGCTCATGCCCTTAGGCGTGGCGCGCGCGACAAACTCGCGCGCCAGAGGCATGATCGCGTCGGGGCGTTCGCGAAGCGGCGGAATCGTCAGGGTGATGCCGTTCAAACGGAAGTACAGGTCGCGACGGAACGCCCCTTCCTCGACGAGTCGCGGGAGCTCGCGGTTCGTCGCCGCAACAAATCGCACGTCGATGGGGCGGGGCTCGAGGCCGCCCACGCGGAGCACTTCGCGGTTCTCAAGGACGCGGAGCAGTTTCGCCTGCGTGGAGAGCGGCATCTCGCCGACCTCGTCGAGGAACACGGTGCCGCCGGCGGCGGCCTCGAAGAGGCCCATCTTGCTCGCCACGGCGCCGGTGAACGAGCCCCGCTCATGACCGAACAGCTCGCTCTCGAGAAGTGTCTCGGTGAGCGCGGCGCAGTTGAGCCGCATGAAGGGCCCGGAGGCGCGGCGCGAGCCCCGGTGGATGCGCTCCGCCATCAACTCCTTGCCCACCCCCGTTTCGCCAACGAGCAACGTAGACAGTTCGCTGTTCGCGACGAGTTGCGTGAGCCGCTCGGTGTCGAGGCCTGGTGTCTTGGAAGCACCGGACGTCTCGGGTGACGAGGCGCCGCCGTGGCGCTGCATCACGATGACGACGGCGCCCGCCTCGATCACCGCGCCGTGCTCCACGCCCACGCGAACGTGCGGCGGGATCGGGCGCCCCGCGACCCGTGTACCGTTGCTGCTGCCAAGGTCTTCAACGGTCAACGCAGCCCCGACATGCACGGCAACATGCTTGCGTGAGAGCGACGGGTGGAGCACGTGCAGATCGCACTCAATGGCTCGGCCGATGACGAACGATGTCCCTTCGGCGATCTCGCGGACCGCCGTGCCCCCCTCCCAGAGGATCGTGAGGCGTGCGCCAACGGGGCCCGCCGACCAGGCAAAGGACTGCGTCTTCTGGTTCGTCGGATCGGTCACCGCCTCGGAGCCTACCAGGGTCCAGGGGCTTCGGCCCTGAGCCACCGACCACCGCTCGCCCCTCTGGTAGGATCTCGCCACGCATGCGTTGGCGAGCGCCGCTCCTCCTCACGCTCCTGCTCGCGGCGGGACCTTCGGCCTGTACGCTGCTGAACGGCCTCGACTATCTCAAGGATGGCGCAAGCGCGCCGGTCGCGCTCGTCGAGGCCGGCGCGGCTCTTGAAGCGAGCATCGTTGACGGGAATCCGGAGGGCGGCGGCCCCGCCGAAACGCTAGCGGTCGCCGCCAACTACGGTGCGTGCGCCGTCACGCGCTCGGGAGACGTGTTCTGCTGGGGCGACGGGGCCATCCTTCCGGACCCCGAATTTCTGCCGCGAGACGACGCCGGGAAGCCCTACGCGGCCACCCCAAAGCGCATCAACGTCGGCGAAGCGGCCCGCAGCGTCGGCGTCAGCTGGGGCGCCGCTTGCGCGGCGACCGCCTCGGGCAAGGTCGTGTGCTGGGGCCTCGCCTCGTACGGCCAGTTGGCACGGGGGCCCGGTTTCAACTTTGCGTCGCAGCGCCCGGGCCCTGCCCTCACGCAAGCCTCGACGGCGCTCGAAGGAGCGACGGCGGTCGCCGGCGGCGCGCACCACCTCTGCGCCCTCGCGGGGGTCGCGACGCTTTGCTGGGGCCTCAACAACTACTACGAGATGGGACTTCCCCTGCTCGACAGCTACGCCTTTGCAACGGCAACGAACCTCGGCGCCGGCAAGGCGCTGACGACCGGCGCAGACTTCACCTGCATCCTGACCGCTCCGGGCGCGCTGCGATGTGTCGGCTCGAACAACGAAGGCCAGCTGGCGGGCCCCATCGCAAAGGCGGGCGATCCTAGCGAGAAGTCCTTCGCCCGCCCCCTCGTCGGCGTAAGTGCCGGAGAGCACCATGGCTGTGTGGTCGACGATGCGAACACGCTCCGCTGCTGGGGAAGGAACACGGCGGGTCAGGCCGGAGGTGGCGCCTCGCCGGCACCGCCACAAGAAGTCACGCTGCCCGACCCGGTTCGCAACGTCGCCGCGGGCCGCGACTTCACGTGCGCGACACTCACGTCAGGGAAGGTCGCGTGTTTCGGGGTGAACGATGCTGGTCAACGCGGCCTCCCGCCGGGGACGGCGCCGAGCGCCGCGAATCTCGTCGCCGGCGTCGAAAGCGCGGTCGGCGTGACGGCAGGCCAGAACTTCGCCTGCGCGCGGCTGGCCGATGGCGCTGTGCACTGCTGGGGCGCTAACGACGTCGGGCAACTCGGCGACGGAACGACCGTGTCGCGGCACACCCCACGCCCGATCCTCACGCCCGACGGCTGACCGCGACAAAGACAAGGGCCGCGGCGCACTGAACGCCGCGGCCCTCGAATCGATCCGCGCGAGGCGGTCGGCGATCAGTAGCGGTAGTGCTCGGGCTTGAAGGGGCCGTCTTGCGGGACGTTGAGGTATTCGGCCTGGTCCTTCGAGAGCTGCGTCAGCTCCACGCCGAGCTTGCCGAGGTGGAGCGCGGCGACCTTCTCGTCGAGCTTCTTCGGGAGCACGTGCACGCCGAGGGGGTAGTTCTTCGTCTCGGTCCAGAGCGCGATTTGCGCGAGGACCTGGTTCGAGAACGACGTCGACATGACGAACGACGGGTGGCCGTTGGCGCAGCCGAGGTTCACGAGGCGACCGCGGGCGAGGAGCGTGATCTTCTTGCCGTCGGGGAAGACGAACTGGTCGACCTGCGGCTTGATGTTCACTTCCTTGATCTCGGGGTTCTTCTCGAGCCACGCGACGTCGATCTCGCAGTCGAAGTGGCCGATGTTGCACATGATGGCCTGATCCTTCATGGCCTTGAGGTGCTCGGGGCGAACGACGTTCATGCAGCCCGTCGCCGTCACGAAGATGTCGGCTTGCGGGGCCGCCTTCTCCATCGTCGCCACCTGGAAACCTTCCATCGCCGCCTGGAGGGCGTTGATGGGGTCGATCTCCGTGACGATGACGCGGGCGCCGTAGCTGCGGAGCGAGTGCGCGCAGCCCTTGCCGACGTCGCCGTAGCCGGCGACGCAAGCGACCTTGCCGGCGAACATGACGCCGGTGGCGCGCTTGATACCGTCGGCAAGCGACTCGCGACAGCCGTAGAGGTTGTCGAACTTCGACTTGGTGACCGAGTCGTTGACGTTGATGGCGGGGACCTTGAGGGTGCCCTTCTTGTGCATCTCGTAGAGGCGGTGCACGCCCGTGGTCGTCTCCTCGGACAGGCCGCGGATCGGATCGTTGCCGGTGAAGAGCTCGGGGTGCTTCTCGTGGCAGATGATCGTGAGGTCACCGCCGTCGTCGAGGATCATGTTCGGGCCCTTGCCGCCCTTGAACGCCTTGAGCTGCATCTCGATGCACTCGTTGTATTCCTCCTCGGTCTCGCCCTTCCAGGCGAAGACGGGGATGCCGGCGGCGGCGATGGCCGCGGCCGCGTGATCCTGCGTCGAGAAGATGTTGCACGTCGTCCAGGTGACTTCCGCGCCGAGCTCGATCAGCGTCTCGATGAGGACAGCCGTCTGCACGGTCATGTGCAAGCAGCCGGCGATGCGCGAGCCCTTGAGCGGCTTCTGCTTGCCGAACTCCGCGCGGAGCGCCATGAGGCCCGGCATCTCGGTCTCGGCGATGGTGATCTCTTTGCGGCCCCAATCGGCGAGCGAGATGTCTTTGACCTTGTAGTTCATCGTCCTTCTCCTGTTTCTCAAAGCTCGCGACGTGAGGGTCCGAGCACCGTTGTTCGTGTCATGTCTCGGCGGGCGAACCCGCGGATCTCTTCTTCGCGACAAGGACCTGCCATGGCAGATGCGCGTCGGGCCCAGCCGCGCCAACGAGCGCGCCGAAAATGGGCGCGACGCGAGCTTCGGCGAAGCCGGCGCCCTCGGCCATGGCGCGAAGGTCCGTCGGTTCGAAGCCGAGCCACACGTCCGCATGGGCGCGCATGGCCTCGTCCTCGTGGGGCGCGTAGTCGACCACAACAGCGGCACCGCCCGGCGCCAGCAGTCGCAAGAGCGACGCGAGCAGCTCCGGCGGTCGCGGCGCATGGTGGAGCAATCGGACGGCGAAGACGACGTCGGCGCCACCGCGCTCCGCAGCCATGCGCTCCACGTCAGGGGCACCCACCTCGCCGAGCGCCAGGGCGACGTTGCCGAAGCCGCGGCGCGTGATTCGCTCGCGCGCGCGCGCGAGTTGCGCCTCCGAACGATCGAGGGCGACGACCTCGTCGAAGGAAGGCGCGAGCACGTCGAGGAGGCCACCGTCGCCGGTCCCGGCGTCGATGGCGAAGCGGCGGCGCGGCAGGAGCATCGAGAGCGCGGCGAGGTAGGCGCCGAGCTCGCTCGCGGGCCCCGCGTCCGTCTTGGAGCCGCGTGGGCTCTCGAAGTACTCGCGCGACGCGGCGTCGCGAGCGCGCACCACGTCGAGCACGCGGGCCAAGCTCCCATCGGCGGAGCAGAGGCCGTGGCCGCTGCCGAGCGCGTCCGCGACCACGGGATCGCGCCGCACTTCGTCACGGAGCTTCACCAGCGAACGTGTCCCCTGCGTCCGGAGCGCGACGAGGCCGGCGGCGCGGAGCGGCGCCACGTGCCGTGACACGTTCGGCTGGCTCTCGCCGAGGATCTCCGCGAGCTCGCCGATGGTGAGCTCCTCCGCGGCGGTCAGGGCGAGGAGCCGCAGGCGCACGGGCTCCGCGAGGACGCGGTACAGATCCCAGCGGGTCGCGGTGACGTCCTGCACACGGCGCATTTATACACGCATACGAATAGATGCAAGCATCGGCAGCGCCCGCAGGGGCAAGACCGACACTTTGCATGCTAATTGCCGGCCTTGGGCGAGGACCGCCGGCCGCCGAGGCGAGGCTATTTGTCGATTCGTTACCGATTGTTACGACGCCTGCGAAGGACGAGTCCCACGAGCGCGGCGAAGGAGCCAAAGGCGGCGACGCCGGAGGCGCCCGCCGTCCCTATTGTGCAGAAGGTCCCGGACGAAGCGCCATTCCCGATGCCGAACTGCGACTTGCCGTTCACTGGCTTGAGGAGAACTCGCGGAGCGCCGCCGAGGGGCGAGGAGATGACCATGGCTGTCGCACCGCTGTCGCCGGCGTCTACCGTCACAGCTTGCTGCGGCCAAACGAGCATCGCGCCCCCGGCCACCCAACGTGGTCCCACGGTCATGTGGGACGAGCCGTATTGCGGAACGCCGCGGTCCGGCGCGCCCGGATAAGGCGACGGCGGAGTGAGGCCGTCGACGGACAACTGCCAGATGGCCATGTTGCTCACGCCCGCGCCGGCGTCGAAGCCAGGCTCGCCGCGGGTGAAGGCCACTTGCGTCCCATCGGGGGAGAGCGCGAAGTCCCCCACCAAGGCGGCCAGGGGTCCGCCATCGGCGGGCGGCAAGTTCGTGAGGTTGCGAACGACGGAACACGCCTTCGTTGTGGGATCGGGGCGCATGACCACAAGATCGCGAGCGCCCGGTTTGCCCGCGTCGTTCATCGCCGTGCGCACCGCGACTAGAACGTCGCCGCCCGGGAGGAACGCGAACTGGATGGGACGCGTATCCGGCACCGCGCCACCATCGCCCTGCAGACCGACGCTCTTGCAGGTCATGTGAACGGCCGGTGTCGCGCCATCTTGATCGCTCGCGACGACGATGCGCCAGGCGTTGCCACCGAGGAGTTGCACCCATCCAACTTGCGTGTCGTTGACCCAGTCGATCGACGTGTCGGTGTACGAAAACAGGCTCACGGACGCGTCACCAACGGCGCCACCGTCCGCGCGCGCGACATAGGGCGCCAACACCTTTCGTTGGGTCGCATCGGGGGCGATGGTGATCACACGGTCACCGCTCGCCTGGCGCAACACGTAAGCGATGCGCTGCCCGTTGGGCGAAAACTGCGGGTGGAGGAACGTGTCGCCGCTGGTCGCTTCATCAAGTTTGAAGGGAGCCTGGCTACACGTGGCGTTTGCGCCAACGAAGAACAAGCGCGAGACGTCGCCCCCCGCGTCGCCGCCCCGAGCGATCCCCGCGTAGACGACCTTCGACTCGCCGCCCGGCGGCGCCTCCCAATAGTCGGAGCTGAGATACGAGCTGGTGAGGGCCGTCGTGTCGAGGCTGCCACCGTCGTAGAGGTTGCAGCTCAGGTTCTTGACGCCCGCGTCGGTAATCGTGGCGGCAGCGCGCACGCCGCCGCGATAGAGCGCGCCTCCGGCGCCAGCGTCCTCCGAATAGAGGAAGAACGCCTGCGCTTCGAAGGCCTTCACGGTTACGATCTTTTCGCCCGAGACTCCGCCCGCCGTGATCACGAGCTTGAGGACGTAGTCGCCGACCTTGTCCGGCGCAAAGGACGGCTTCGCGCTGCCGGCGTTGAAGAGCGCCGCGCTTACCACCGCGCTGCCAGCGGGAGCGGACTCCACGGTCCACTTGTAGGTCGAGGGCGCGGCGGGCACGACAGAGCTGCCGCTCCCGTCAACGAGGGCCTGCTGACCCAGGTAGACGTTGAGATCGGAGGCCACGACGGTAATGACGGGCGGCGACGCGACGTCCGCGACGGTGCCATCCACAACCGTCGAACCATCAGTCGAGGTGGGGGAGCCCGTGTCGGCGCCCGGGGAAACAGCGCCGTCTTCCGCGGGTGCCGGGGACGAGCCGCCGCCGTTCGTGTCGGAGTCGCCGCAGCCGGCCACTCCCGCGGCGAGCTGAGCTCCCATCGCACCGAGGACCACAACGAATCGATATGCGCGCATCTCTCCTCCGAGGCCACGACGGCGCCCCCAAGGGGGCCGCTCGCGGCGCGGGTAGGCTACGGGCACCGTGCCCCCCTCTCAATGCGAAATCGCAGCGCCTTGCCGGAAAATCGGCCCCGTGGTCTAGTCCCTTCGCGCGGACCGTCACGCTCCGCCGCGAGACCCTCGAGCCCCGCCCTGTGAACGAAGTACGGCAGCACCCGGGCGCACAAGCGGGCCCCTCCCCGGCCCTCGAGCCAGACGTCGAGCGACGTGTGGCATCGGCCTCGTCGCCGTCGCCGTCGCGCGCGCGGGCCCGCGCCAGGGCCCGCCGCTTGCTCGGTTACGGCCTCCTCGTCGTCCCCGCCCTCGCGGTCCTTGCCCATGACCTCGCGCGACGCGGCGATCGCATCCGCCACTTCGACGCCAACGGACTCTTCTTTTACGCCGCGTCCTTGCTCTTTGGAGCGGTCCTGTGGGGCGGGCTCCTCGTCGCGGCGTCACGCCGTCGCGGTCGTGGCCGCTGGGCGGCCTTGGTGGCGGCGGCCTTCGGCGCCGCGTTTGCGATCGGCTGCCAGGGCTACACCTTCGCGCGCTACGCCGTTTACATGGACCATCAGGCGGTCCTCGTCGGCACGTCGATGCTCCCGAGCATTGGCCAACAACTCTGGAGCGATCGCGCGACCTTCGCCGCGACCCTCTTGCCCCCGCTCGCCCTTGCGCTCGCGCTCCCCATGCTGTTGCGCGCCGTTGCGCCCACGAGGCCGACGGGCGCGCGACGCGCCCTCGATCTGTCCGTCGTGGCGTTCTTGTGCGCGACCCAGATCGACCCGGGTCGGGGCGCCGAACAAGGGCAGCCGCCGGACGTGCTCTACCTCTCCGCGATGGGGCAGCTCTCGCGAGCGAAGTGGGAGAAGAACGAGACCGTCGAGCGCGTTCACCCGGGGCCGCGAACGCCCATCGCCGTGCCCCGACTCGAGGCCGCGCCCAAGGCGAAGCGCAACGTCCTCTTCGTGGTGACCGAATCGGTCCGAGCGCAGAGCGTGTGCAGCGCTCCGCGCGAGGAGTGCCTCGTGACGCCGTTCTCCAATCGCGCCGTGCCGGCGCGCATCGGCCTCGAGCAGATGCGCGCGCTCGACTCGACGACGGCTGTCTCACTGGCCGTCATGTGGACCGGCCTTCGCCCCGAGGCGCCACGCGGCGAGCTCCACTCGGCGCCGCTCGTGTGGGAATACGCTCGGGCTGCGGGCTTCGACACAGCCTATTGGACGTCGCAAAACCTCATGTTCGGCAACAGCGGCGTCTGGCTGGAGGGCATTCCGTTCTCGAAGTTCATCAGTGCGACGCAGCTCGAGCCGGGATCTACCCTCGAGATTGGCGCCGACGACAGCGCCGTGGTGGACGTCGCCCTCCGGGAGGTCGCTCAGCTTCGCGCGCCGTTTTTCGCCGTGGTGCACCTTTCGAACACGCACTTCCCCTACAAGATCGACCCTTCCTTCGCGCCCTTTCAGCCGCAAGAAGAGGCGACCGGCCCCGGCTACGAGGTGGAGATCAAGAACCGTTACCACGACGCGCTCTACCTCCAAGACCGCGCGCTCGCGCGCCTGATGACCGGACTCCGACAAGGCGCCCACGGAAGCGACACGGTCGTCGTGTTCACGTCCGATCACGGCGAGCAGATGCGTGAGAAGGGTGCCGTGGGCCACACTGGGACCCTCTATGAGGAGGAGATTCGCGTGCCGTTCTGGGTCGACGCTCCGCCGGCGACACTCGCCGCCGATGAACGCCGGTCGCTCGAAGCGTTGACGAAGACGCCGCTCACGCACGCCGACGTGTTGCCCACGCTGCTTGACCTCATGGGTGTGTGGGACGCTCAACCGATCGTCGAGCGCAAGCGAGCGATGTTCGGGGAGAGCCTGCTACGCGGCGGCTCGACGCCCGATCGGGCCGTCTTTCTGACCAACTGCACCGAGCTTTGGCAATGCGCCTTCAAGAATTGGGGCGCCATGCGCGGCACCAAGAAGCTCATCGCCAACCAGGCCGATCACACGTGGCGCTGCTTCGACTTCATCGCCGATCCGGAGGAAACGCAGGATCTCGCCTTGGAGCGCTGCGGGCACGACCTGCTCGGGTTCGCCGAGCG
Organism: Myxococcales bacterium; assembly: GCA_016703425.1. Taxonomy (NCBI): domain Bacteria; kingdom Pseudomonadati; phylum Myxococcota; class Myxococcia; order Myxococcales; species Myxococcales bacterium. Next base: position 9,675 of record JADJCA010000001.1, on the reverse strand, counting down.
CGTCGGCAAAGGCCGCCCCTTCGGCCGATAGCGCTCGCGCCGCTTATTTATCTACCGAGCCCGGTCCGCCGCGAGTCCACGATTCGCCTTACGCTCCCGCCCCCTATCGTGCGAGCATCGACGCCGTGGACAACCGGCGTGATCCACCGGGCAGCAAGGTCGACGGGCGAAGCAAGCCGCCGCCGCTGCCGCCGAGCGTGCGCCCTCGCAGCGTGCCTCCTCCGCTTCCTGTAGCGGCGCCGCCCTCCGAATCGGAGCTCCCCATCGACGTGGAGATCCCCGTCGACATCCCCATCGCGCTCGACTCGGCGTCGGACCTCCACTCCATCGATCAATCGATCGATCGACTCTTGGCCATGGCCGACTCGGACTGGGATCCCGACGCGCAGGCCTTGACGCTGAAGCGCGTGGCGGCTCCGAAGGCCAAGCTTCAACCGTCCTCGCAGTCGAAGCTGCCGGCGGTACAAATCCCGACGCCCTACGAGTTGGCGCCGACCCTCTTGCCGCGCACACCGTCCAAGGCTCCCCCACCCTTGCCGGGCCGCCCTAGCAAGGGACCGCCGCCACTTCCGCCGGGCGTGTCCTCACCACCGGCGCGCGCCGATCAGACCTCGCCGCCGCCCGCGGTCCGCGCCAGCGCCGTCGGCACACCGAGCCAGAGCGAGCTCGTGGATCTCCTGACGGCACGCATCTCCGTCCTCGAGGCCAGCGGCGATCGCGTCGGCGTCGCCCGCGCGAACCTCGAGATGGCCATCGCCGCCGACATGCTCCTCGGCGACGACACGCGCGTCATGGCGCACGCGGAAGCGGCGGTGCGAGCCGATGGTCACCTCGCTGCGGCGCACGCGGTGCTTCGGCGCAAGAAGCACGGACGCGCGAACCTCGGCGCGATGTTGGGCCACTTGGAGCGCGAGATCAGCGCCGCCCGCGACGAGACCGGCGCCATTGCGCTGCTCGTCGAGCGCGCGCGGCTGAAGGACGCCATGGGTGAACAGCCGGAGCAAGTCCGCTCCGCCTGGGAGCACGCCCTCGCGCGCGCGCCGCATCACCCGGCCGCGCTCAAGGGGCTCGAGGTCGAGCTCTACAGCGAAACGAGCCGACCCGACGCCGACCGACGCGGCGACGCCTTTGAGAGTCTCGCCGGACACCTTGCGCGGATGGCGGACGCCTACGCCGATGCGCCGGGGCTCGCGGCGTGGTTGCACGTCGAGCGCGCGAAGCTCCTCGAAGGCCGACTCGGTCGCCTCGACGCGGCGCGCGGCGCCCTTGAGCGCGCCCTCGCGCTGGACTCATCCATCGGCGCGGTGCGCGACGCCTGCTTCCGGCACGTCGCAAGCCACGACGACGCCGCGTCGATGGCGGGGCTCTTGTCGGAGGAGGCCGAGCTTGAGCCGTCGCAGGAGCGCGCCGCTCGCCTCGATCTCTACGCCGCGGCCATTCTGAGCGAGCGCCTCGACGACCGCGCCCGCGCCGTCGCGCTGCTCGAGCGCGCGACCAAGCGCCCCCACGCGGACCCGGTCGTTCATCGAATGGTGCTCGACGCCATCGTGCGCCTCCGAGAGCGCGAAGGAAATTTCGAAGCCGCCCGCGAGGCGCGCCGCGCGCGTCTCTCGCACATGCGCGATCCGGCGCTCAGGGCCCACGAGCACCGCACGTTGGCGCGCGTCTCGGAGCGCATCGACGACCGCGAGGGCGCAATCCTCGAGACCACGTCGGCGCTGGCCATCGACCCCAACGACGCGACGCTCGCGGAGGCGCTTGATCGCTTGTTCGCCGCCGCGGGGCTCCACGAGCAGCGGGTGAGCTTCTGGAACAACGAGGCGGCGCGCCACGACGAGCCGGCGAAACGCGGTCGCGCGCTCCGCCGCGCAGCACAGATCACCGACAGCGTCTTGAACCGCACGCACGACGCCATTCGACTCCTCCGCGGAGCTTGGGTCGCGGCACCGGGCGATTGGGAGGTGCTCGACGCGCTGTCGCGGCTCCTCGCGGCGCCACCCACGGAGACCGTTGATCACGACACGCGTGCCCGCATCGACCTCTTCGTGCAAGCGGCCGAGAGCACCGCCGACGTCGGGCGCAAGCTCGCCTACCTCGAGAAGGTCGCCTTCCTCTGGGAGGAGGTCGTCGGCGATGCGCGGCGCGCCGCCGCCACCTACGACGAGATTCTCAAGCTCGATCCGAATCGCAGGACGGCCATCTTGGGCCTCGGCCGCGCCGCTGCGCGAGCGGGAGACGATCGGGCGCTCTCGCGAGCGCTGCTCGACGAGGCGCGCCTCGCCGGCGACGGCGTCGACGCCCTCACGTTGCGCGTACGTGCGGCCTCGGCGCTGGCCCGTGTCGACGCCGACCGGGCGCTCGCGCTGGTGCGGCAGGTCATCGAGCAGGATCCCGCGCACAACGCCGCCGGTGCCCTCGAGACGCGCCTCCTCGAGGAAGCCGGCCAGTGGCCCCGCGCCGCCCAGTCGCTCCTAAGGCGCATCGACACGTTAGGCCAAAGCAAGGACGCGCTGTCGCTGTGGCTCGACTTGGCGCGCGTGCTCGAGATTCATCTCCGCGACGTCAAAGGCGCCCTCGAAGCGCTCCGCGAGGCGCGGCACCTCGACCCGCTTCACCCGGTACCTCCAGAAGAGATCGCTCGCCTCCTCGAAACCGCGGAGGATTGGGCCGGGTTGCGCGACGCATTCGAGAACCTCGCGTCGTCGGCGCCAACGGTCGAGGAGCGGCTGCGCTTCTTGATCCGCGCCGGCGAGATCGACGAACTGCGCTTGCGCGACGACGCGCGCGCCGCCAAGACCTACGCCCAAGCCTATGAGCTCAGCGACGTCGGCGAGCTCGTCGGCGAGCGACTCGCCGCGGTGCTGGCGCGCCGCGCCACGCAAGCGCGCATGAGGGGCAATCACGCCGACGCGGTGACGATCGTGGGCGAGCTGGCGGCGCTCATGCAACGGCGCGTCGAGCGGGCGCCCGAGCCCAGGCGTCCGCACCTCGCCTTCGACCTGGCGGAGCACCTGCTCGAAGCCGGCCGCGACACGACGCAAGTGTTGAGGCTCGCGGAGCTCGTGCTCGAGGCCATCCCCGCTCACGTGGGCGCGCACCGCATTGTTGAGCACACGACGGCGCGCACCGGCGACTGGACGGCACACGGCAAGGCCCTCCTCAGGCAGGCTGAGATCCTCCCCGACGCGAGCGCCAAGGTCGGTCTCCTCTGGGAGCTCGCGGCCCTCGAAGAGTGGAAGCTCGGCTCGGCGCAGAGCGACGTCACGTACGGGCGCATCCTCGCCATCGACCCGTCGGATCCGGGTGCCCTCGAGGCCCGGCTGCGGCGCGAGCTGCCGTCGGCGCGACGCGGCGACGCGGACGCACAAAAGCACGTCATTGTCGCCCTTCGCTCGCTCATCGCCAGCGCCTCCGACGATGGCTCGAAGCTCGCCATGGAGCTGCGCCTTGCGCTCCTCCTCGAGGGCGCCACGGGAGGGGATGGCCCGGCCTCGCGCGAGGCGCTCTCGCACTACCGCGCCGCGCTCAAGCTCGACGACCTGTCGGTGACGGCCGCCACCGGCCTCGCGCGCACGGCGACGCGCCTGCGCGACACCGAAGGCGCCGTGGCCGCGGCCTGCGCCCTCGCCGAGCTGGCCACCGAACCGGTCGCACGGGGGCGCTACCTCGTGGAGGGCGCCGAGCTCCTGCTCAGCACCGAGGCCGACGACCGCCTCGGTTCCTATTTCGAGCGACGCCAGAAGGCCTGCGGCCTCTTGGAGCGGAGCCTCGAGGGCGACGCCGACTCTCTCCCGGCAGCGACGCTGCTCGCGGCGGTTCGCGGCGAAGACAACGCCGGCGAGCGGCTCATCGACCCCTTGCGCTCTGCGCTGCGGCGCGCCACCAGCGTCGATGCCATCGTGTTCTATGGAGGCGAGATCGCTCGCATCGCACGCGACGATCTCGGCGACCTGCCGCTGGGCATCGACGCCTTGCGGCGCGTCCGCGCCGTCGCGCCCGACCACGCGGCGTCACTCCTTACGCTGAGTGAGCTCTTCATTGCGCAGCGCTCCTGGCCGGAAGCCGTCGACGCCCTCGAAGCCGTCGTGCAGCTCGCCAAAGAGGTCTCGCCTCGCCTCACTGCCCTCTTCGCCCTCGCGAGCATTTACGAGCACGTCCTCGAGAAGTCCGACGAGGCGGAGCGCGCGCTCCGCGCCGCCTTGGACCTCGACGCCACCAGCGCGCGGGCCCTGCGCGCTCTCATTCGGCACATCAGCACGCATCACGCGCCCAACCTCGAGGCGCTATCGCAGGAAGATCTCACGGAGGTGACGCACCTCTTGGCGAAACTCGGCGAAGTCGAGGAAGAGCCTGAGGCGCGCTGCGACATTTTGCTGCAGCTTGCAGATATTCGCCTGCGCCTCGGCAACGCCGCCGGCGCGGAGCTGGCGCTCATCGAAGCGGTGGCGCGCACCCCGGCAGCGACAAGGCCTTCCAAAGGCTCCAGTCGATTCATCGCATCGGCAATGATCCCTTGCGCGCCGAGCCGCGGGCGCAGATCGCCTACGCTCGAGCCCCTTGGACAAATCGTCGCCCGTGGCCGCGAGCTGGGCGTGAGCCACGGCCCCTGGTACGCGACGCTTGGCGCCCTCGAGACGGAAGCCTTGGGTCGCCTCCGCGACGGCATCGCGCACCTTCAACGCGCCGTTCAGCTCGACCCGGAGCGCGGCGAGATCCGCCATCGGCTGGCCCGCGCCTTCGCGAAGTCGGGCGCCCACGACGAGGCGATCCGCACGATCATGGCGATGGTAGCGCCATCGCCGGCGTTGCTCCTCTCGGTCGCCGACCCGCGAGCGCCGCTCGCCGATCTCGAGGCCTCCTTCGCCGCGGAACGTCGCGGTGAGGAAGCCCTCGTCGTCAGCGAGCTGCGCGCCCTTGGCGGCGACCTCGACGAAGGCCGCCTCGACTGGCTGAAGAAGCGGCGCCTCCGGCCGCGCGAGAGCAACGCCGGCGAGCTCGACCGCCCGACGCTCGTCAGCCACGTGCTGCCGGCCGAGGGACGCCACGTTCTTCTTGAGGTTGCGGCCGCCGTCGCGGGGCTCGAGACAAAGGTCCTGCGCGCCGACGTCGCCGAGCTCGGGCTCTCCTCGCGCGATCGCATCTCGTCGCGGAGCGGCACCCGACGCGCGCGTTGCTCGACCGCCTGCTCGACACGCTCGGCCTCGCGGACATCGAGCTCGTCGTGACCCACGCCGTCGCTCGGACGCGCGTCTTGGCGCAGGACACGCTCTGGATCGTCGCGCCGCTGAGCCTCGCCGAGGCGCCCGAGCCGGTGCAGCTCGCGGCCCTTGGGCGCGCTCTCACGCGCATCTCGCTCGGGGCGCCATGGCTCGAAGAGCTGCCCGCTCCCCACGTCGAGGCGTATGTCGTGGCTTGCGCGAGGCAGGTGGTCCCAGGGTACGGCGGCGACGACCTCGACGTCCTCGCGACCAAGCTCGTCGCGCACTACGAACCGCTCGTGGCTCGCTCCATTGGACGCAAGCAGAAGAAGCTCCTCGAAGAGCTCGCCGTTCACCTGACGTCGCCCGACGGGCGGCTCGTCCCCATGGAGCCCTTCATTCATGCACTGGCGCGCGCCGAGGTCCGGTCTGCCATGCTGCTGACGGGTGACGTTCTGGCGACCCTGGAGGACCTACGAACCCTCGATCCGGGCCTCGCCCGCGCAACCGAGGTGCCGGGGCCCCGCTGCCTCGGGAGCTTCCTGGAGCACGCCTTTGGCGGCGACGTTTGCCGCTACGCCATGAGCGGCGAAGCCATCGCTCTGCGGCGTCGCATCGGGACGACCTGGACTAGCTAGGCCCTTTGCCCTTACCCTGCACCGGTCCGGCGGCCTCTTGCCAAGCCGGCCTCACGGAGACCTCGATGCGCGGCCATTTGTCCCCCTCCATCAAAGCCCAGATCACGGACGCGCAGAAGCGCTTCCAGACGCTCAGCCGCGCCAGGCGCTCGAAGCTCGCCAAGGTCGCGCAGACCACGCTCCTCAAAGCCGATCGCTGGGCCCACGGCGGCCAGGTGACGAGCGAAGTCGCGGAAGCCATCGAACGCGCCCTCAGCGCCGCCGGCCCCAAGAAGAAGTAGTAGGGCGAGCCGGAGCCGATCGTCGGTCGCGAGATGAAGGAGCAGTGGCAAAAGATCGAGCTCTGGCTCGGTGCCAACGTGGCGGGGGTCCTCGAGACGCTCTTGCCCGGGGCCACCTTGCCGGAGATTCAGCGCGCCGAGGAGATCCTCGGCGTGACGCTGCCCGACGAGATGCGCGAAGCCTACGCCATCCACAACGGTCAGGCCCTCGACCAAGCCACCGCGGGCTACGGCCTCGTCGCGGGCCATGAGCTCCTGCGCCTCTCGCACATCACAGCGGCGTGGCGCGGCTACAAGCAGCAGTACGACGAAGGCACCTTCGACGTAATGCCCGAGCCGGCGGAGGGCGTGAAGGACGACTTCTGGAACCCGCGATGGATTCCCATCACCACCATGGGCGCCGGCGAGCATTACTGCATCGACCTCGACCCAGGCCCCGGCGGTTCCGTCGCGCAGATCATCCTGTGGACCCGCGACGGGCATCGCAGCGTGGTCGCGCGGAGCTTCCACGACTGGTTCGCGCAGTTCGCGAGGGATCTCGAAGAGGGCAACTACACAGTGGCCCGCCCGAGCATGACCAACGAAGCGGACTGAGCGAGCCGCGCAGAAAGGCTAGCGCTGGGCGCGGCCCAATGCCGAGCGCTCGGCGGTCCGCTCAGCCTCCGAACGTTTTCATGAAGTCGGCGAGCGCCTTTGCCCACTCGACGCTGACGGCGTTGTAGAGGGACACGCGGACACCGCCGACGCTGCGGTGGCCCTTGAGGCCTACCATGCGCGCCTTCTTGGCCTCCGCGACGAAGCGGTCTTCGAGCTCCGGGGTCGGCAAGCGGAAGACGACGTTCATCACGGAGCGCGACGCCGCGTCCACGGGGCAGCGATAAAAGTCAGATCGCGCGTCGATGGCGCCGTAGACGAGCGCGGCCTTCTCGCGGTTCCGCTTCTCCATGGCCGGGAGGCCGCCTTCGCTCTTCACCCACGAGAGGACATTGCGAACGAGGTAGATCGCGAAGGTGGGCGCCGTGTTGTAGAGCGACTTGTTCTCAGCGATGGTCTTGAATGAGAAGATCTTCGGCAGCGCAGCGCCGGCCCGGTCTAGGAGATCTCTGCGAATCATCGCGATGGCGACGCCGCTCGGCCCCAAGTTCTTCTGCGCCCCCGCGTAGATCATCGCGTAGCGGCTCACGTCGACGGGGCGCCAGCCAAAATCGCTCGACATGTCACAGATGACCGTGTCGCCGAGCGCCGGCATCTCATGGAACTGAATGCCGTGGATGGTCTCGTTGCTGGTTACGTGCCGATAGACGGCCGCACCGTCGAGCTTGAGTTCGTCCTCGCGCGGCACGCGCCGGTAAGACTTGTCGGACTCCACGGTCGTGGCGGCGACGCGGAGATTCGCGCCGACGAGCTTCGCAGCCGGCGTGCCTTCGCTCATGGCCTTCTCACCCCAAGCGCCGTTGACGAGCACGTCGGCCGACTCGCCGGGGCGGAGGAAGTTCATGGGGATCGTCGCGAAGGCCTGCGTCGCGCCGCCCTGGAGGAACACGATCTCGTGGGAGGCCGGCACGGCGAAGATCTCGCGCAGCAGCGCCAGCGCCTCGTCGTGGACCGCTTCGTACTCCTTCCCGCGGTGGCTGTGCTCCATGACGCTCATGCCAGTGCCCGCGAAGTCGAGCAGCTCGTCTCTGGCGCGCTCGAGGGCGGCGAGAGGAAGCGTGGCGGGACCGGCGTTGAAATTGAGCGCACGCTGCATAGGAGGGTCTCCTTCGAAGGACGCCAGAGACTACCACCGGGAGCCGAACCCAGCCGTTCCGCTTCGAGCTGAAGACGCCTAAGCTGCTCGGCCCATGTCGGTTGCGCTGCTGCTGGATGCCCTCGAACGACACTTGCCGCCGGGTACGCTCTCGCGCGAGGCCGGGGATCTTGTCACCTACGGCCGCGACTGGACCAAGGTCCACGAGCCGGCCCCCTGCGCCGTAGCGCTGCCATCGTCAGCGAGCGACGTCGCGACCGTCGTTCGTTGGGCTAACGAAAACAAGGTCGCGCTCGTCCCTTCGGGCGGCCGCACGGGCCTCGCCGCCGGCGCGGTTGCGGCGCGAGGCGAGCTCGTCGTGTCCCTCTCGCGGATGCGCGCCATGGGTGAGGTCGACACGGTTGGCGCGACGTTGCGAGTCGAGGCTGGCGCGATCACCGAGGCGGTCCACGAGCACACGAAGCCGCACGGGCTCACGTGGCCTGTCGACTTTGCCTCGAAGGGCTCCAGCACCGTCGGCGGCAACATCGCCACCAACGCTGGCGGCGTGAAGGTCATTCGCTACGGGCTTACGCGCCAGTGGGTGCTTGGCCTCGAGGTCGTGCTCCCGAACGGCGAGCTCATCGCGCCCGGCGGCTCCCTGGAGAAGAACAACAGCGGGCTCGATTTGCGTCAGCTCTTCATCGGCTCCGAGGGCACGCTCGGCATCGTCACCGCGGCGACGCTCAAGCTGACGCGCATTCCCGAAGCCCTCGACGTGATGCTCTTCGCTGTCGCCGATCTCACGGCGGTGCTGACGCTCTTTTCCGCGGCCCGCAAGGGCCCGTTCACGATCTCGGCTTACGAGTGTTTCACGGACGCGTGCCTGTCGCGGCTCATGCGGCACCGCAACGTCGCATCGCCCTTTGGCGAGCCGCACTCCCACTTCGTCCTCCTCGAGGTCGAGACGGCCGAGCGCGCGGCGCTCGAGGCATGGGTCGCCGACGTCTTCGAGCGAGGCCTCGCGAACGACGGCGTCATGGCGCAACACGGCGGCGAAGCGGCCCAACTTTGGACGCTGCGCGAAGGGATCAGTGAGAGCCTCTCGGCGACGGGGTTCCCGCACAAGAACGACATCTCGCTCCCCATCGCCGAGCTCTTGCCGTTCACGACGGCGCTCGAAGAGCTCATGGCTTCGCGCTATCCGGGCTGGGAAATCTGCCTCTTCGGTCACATCGGAGACGGCAACTTGCACGTGAACATCATGAAGCCCGACGCGATGGCGAAGGACGACTTCTTGGCGAAGACGAAGGACGTCGACGGTGACATGTTCCGTTTGGTGCAACGGCACCGAGGGTCCATCTCGGCCGAACACGGCATCGGCCTCTTGAAGAAGCCGTACCTGTCGTTCACTCGCTCGCCCGAAGAGCTGTCGGTCATGCGCGCCGTCAAGGCCGCGCTCGACCCGAACAACGTCATGAATCCTGGAAAGATCTTCGACTGAGGCCGACGACCGACAGCGGGCTGGAACGTGTGCGCCACCGCTTCAGCCAAACCATCGCCTCTCCCATTTGGCTGTGCGACACTGAAGCCATGCGGCAAGGGTGGCGTCTCCTCGCGCTGCTCCTCCTAGGTGGCTGCCTCGACGTCGACTCGCTGGTCGGTGCCCCGACCGCGAGCGATGGTGGCGGCCCCGACGGGTCGCTCGTCGGCGCTGACGCTGGCGCCGATGCTCGTACCATCGAGGGCGGCCCTGTCGTGGTGCCGCCCTTGGGGTTTGCGCTGCGCCTGTCTCGGAGCGCGTCACGCTAGATCGCGGTGACGCCTTC